>UCNE01000007.1 GCA_900473685.1 Hyphomicrobiales bacterium | reverse complement strand
CCATAACCACGCTCGTTGTGGATCGACGCAACCTCGCAATAACGGTTGTCCGCCTCGTCCGTCAGCTGGAACAACCGGAATTTACGGATCAGCGCAGGGCTCAGATATTGCAGGATGAACGATTCATCCCGGTGATTGGCCCAGGCATCCAGCAACGTCTCGCGCCATTGGCCGCTGCCCGCTATGCCGGGAAACCAGTCGCGGTCCTCGGATGTCGGCTGGTTACAGATCCGCTCGATGTCCTGCATCATCGCAAAGCCCAGCGCATAAGGGTTCATCCCGGAATAGCGCGGATCGTCGAAATGCGGCTGGAAGACCACGCTGGAATGGCTGTGGAGCATTTCCAGCAGCGAGCCTTCGCTGAGCTTGCCCTGGTCGAACAGCCTGTTCATGATGGTGTAATGCACGAAGGTGGCGCATCCCTCGTTCATTACCTTGGTCTGGCGTTGCGGATAGAAATACTGGGCGATCACCCGGACGATGCGCAGCAGTTCGCGTTGCCAGGGCTCCAGGATCAGGCTGTTCTTTTCGAGGAAATAAAGAAGGTTTTCCTCCGGCAGATTGAGCACCTTCTTGCGTTCCAGCGCGTCGCGTTCGGCTTCCTCCGGATCCGGGCGCTCGGTGGTGCGTGGCAGCGTGCGCCAGAGATCGCTATAGGTCTGCTCCTCGTACTCAAGCCGTTCGCGCGCCCGCTCCTGTTCCTTCTTCGAGGATAGACGCGGCGGCCGGCGGTAGCGGAACACGCCCTGGTCCATCAGCGCATGGGCGGAATCGAGAATGGCCTCGACCGCGGACGTCCCGTGCCTTTCTTCGCATTTGGCGATGTATTTCTTGGAAAACTCCATATAACCGAGGATGGCGCCGGCATCTGTCCATTGCTTGAACAGGTAGTTGTTCTTGAAGAAATGATTGTGGCCGAAGGCCGCATGGGCGGTCACCAGGGTCTGCATGGCCATGGTGTTTTCCTCCATCAGATAAGTGATGCAAGGATTGGAGTTGATCACTAGCTCATAGGCCAGGCCGTGATGGCCCTTGCGATAGCCGTGTTCCTCGTAGACGAAGCGCTTTCCGAACGACCAGTGCTGGTACATTAGCGGCATGCCGACGGACGAGTAGGCGTCGAGCATCTGCTCCGAGGAAATGATCTCGAGCTGGTTGGGGTAGACGTCGAGCCCCAGTTCATCCAGCGCGATCGTCTCGATGGCGTCATAGGCGCGCGACAAGGTCTTGAAGTTCCAGTCGGAACTGTGGAACAGCAGTTTTGCGCCTGCATTCTTTGCCATGCCGGGCTCCGTTCAGCTGCGAAATTGCAGGGTTGGCTGCCTGGCGAAAAGCTTTCGGAAGACAGGGTAGATGTCGGACGGGCGGGCGATCCGGGTCATCTGGAAATTCGGCCATTCGCCATCGACGGTGCGATAGGCGCGCCAGAGCGCGGTGCCATTGTCGGTCGAGCCGAAGATTTCGCTTTCGCGCTCGTCGATGATCTCGACATAGGCGTAATACTGGCAAAGCCGCATCAATTCCGAGGTGAGAATCGAGGCACACCGTTCCGAATCGCGGGAAGCATTGTCACCGTCGGAGGCCTGCGCGGCATAGATGTTCCATTCCTTTGCGGGGTAACGCTGCTGAATGATGCGCTGCATTTCCTCAAGCGCGGTGGAGACCACCGTGCCGCCGCTCTGGGTGCTGTAGAAGAATGTCTCCTCATCGACTTCGCCGGCCTCGTCGGTATGGCGGATGAAGACGATGTCGATCCGGTCGTAGCGGCGTTTGAGAAACAGATGCAGCAGCACAAAGAAGCGTTTGGCGAGGTCCTTCTCCCGCTCGCCCATCGAGCTGGAGACATCCATCAGGCAGAACATCACCGCATTGGCATTGGGAAGCGGCTGGCGCTCGAACCGGTTGAAACGGATATCGACGGGATCGACATAGGGGATGCGCCTTCGCCGCCGTTCGAGCAGATCGAGTTGCGCCCGCAAGGCGGCCAGATGCTGACGCTGAACGAGGTCGGGATCAGCTTGCGCTGCGAGTTCCTCGATCTCCTGCGCCAAAGCTTCCAATGTCTTTCGTTTGGGGCGCTGCAAAGCGATGCGGCGTCCGTAGCTGTTGCGCATGGTGCGGCTGACATTGATGTTGGTCGGCGAACCGCTGGTGGCAAAGCCAGCGCGGCGCGGTTTGAAGGCGACGGCTTCCTTCAGGCTGAGCTTGACCATGTCTGGAAGTTCAAGATCCTCGAAAAACAGTTCGAGCACCTCCTCGCGTGACAGCAGGAACTGGAAGTCGTCTTCGTCCTCGCCTTTTCCGGCTGCCGAGCCCGACCCGCCGCCGCCCTGCGGCTTGTCGATGCGATCTCCTGGCATGTAATCGCGGTTGCCGGGCAGCACATATTGCCGGTCGCCACTGCCGCGGGCTGGTTGGAAGGTCGGCTCGCTGGCGCCGCGTGCAGGCATCGGAACCACATGCCCCGAATCGACGTCGGCAATCCGGTCTGTCTTGACGCGGTCCTTGATGAAGCGTTTCAGCTCTTCGCGGGCCCGCTTCAGGAAACGCTGGCGGTTCCCGAGGCTCTTGTCCTTCGGATTGAGACGGCGGTCGATGAAATTCGGCATTGGCTACCCCCAGACATCGATATGTTTCACCCCGCTTTGTTGACGCGCATGTACCATTCCACCAGCCTGCGCACCTGCCGCTCGGTATAGCCCCGCTCGATCATGCGATGGACGAATTCGGCATGCTGCTTTTCGCTGGCGCTGTCCTTCTTGGAGCCGAAGCTGATGACCGGCAACAAATCTTCCACCTGACCGAACATCTTCTTTTCGATCACTTCACGCAGCTTCTCATAACTCATCCAGGACGGATTGCGGCCATTGTTCTTGGCGCGGGCCCGCAAGGTGAACTTGACAACCTCATTGCGGAAATCCTTCGGATTGGCGATGCCGGCCGGTTTTTCGATCTGCGACAATTCATTGTCGAGGATTGTCCGGTTGAGTATCTGCCCCGTGTCGGGATCCTTGAAATCCTGGTCCTCAAGCCAGGCGTCGGCATAGGCGATATAGCGGTCGAACAGGTTCTGGCCGTATTCGCTGTAGGATTCGAGATAGGCCTTCTGGATTTCATGGCCGATGAATTCGGCATAACGCGTGGCCAGTTCCGACTTGATGAAGTCGAGATAGGCCGCCTCGGTTTCCTTCGGGAACTGCTCGCGCTTGATCGCCTGTTCGATCACATACATCAGATGCACCGGATCAGCAGCGATCTCCTTGCTGTCGTAGTTGAAGGTCTCCGACAGGACCTTGAAGGCGAAGCGGGTACTAACGCCGTTCATGCCCTCATCGAAACCGGCAGCATCGCGATATTCCTGCACCGATTTTGCCTTGGGATCGACGTCCTTCAGGTTCTCGCCGTCATAGACCCGCATCTTGGTATAAAGCGGTGAGTTTTCATGCGGGGTAAGCCGCGTTGAAACGGTAAAGCGGCTGAGGCTTTCCAAGACTTCCGGCGCGCAGGGGTTCTTGGCAAGCTCGCTTTCGCGCAGCAGCTTGTCGTAGATCTGCCGCTCTTCGGTCACCCGCAGGCAATAGGGCACCTTGACCACCAGGATACGGTCGAGGAAGGCTTCGTTGTTGCGGTTGTTCTTGAACTGCAGCCATTCGGACTCGTTCGAATGGGCAACGACGATGCCCTGATAGGGGAAGGCGCCGAAATTTTCCGTGCCGTTGTAATTGCCTTCCTGCGTCGCCGTCAGCAGCGGATGCAGCACCTTGATCGGTGCCTTGAACATTTCGACGAATTCGAGCAGGCCCTGTGTCGTCCGGTTCAAGCCGCCGCTGTAGGAATAGGCGTCGGGGTCGGCCTGGCTGAAATTTTCGAGCTGGCGGATATCGACCTTGCCGACCAGCGAAGAGACGTCCTGGTTGTTTTCATCACCGGGTTCGGTCTTGGCGATGCCGATCTGGCGCAGGCGCGATGGCATCAGCTTGACGACGCTGAATTTGGAGATGTCGCCACCCACCTCATCGAGCCGTTTGGTCGCCCAGGGCGAAATCATTCCGGTCAGGCGGCGTCTGGCGATACCATATTTGTCTTCCAGGAGGTCGGCCATCTTTTCGGGATGAAAGAGGCCGAGGGGCGATTCGAACACCGGGCTGATCTGGCCGCCGACCATCAATGTGTAGATCGGCCGCTGCTCCATCAGTTTCTTCAGCCTTTCGGCCAGCGAGGATTTGCCGCCACCGACAGGGCCAAGCAGGTAGAGGATCTGCTTGCGCTCTTCCAGGCCCTGCGCGGCATAGCGGAAATAACCGACGATCCGCTCGATCGTGTCTTCCATTCCATAAAAATCGGCGAATGTTGGATAGATCTTGATGGTTCGATTGGAGAAAATGCGGCCGAGGCGTTCGTCGGCGCTGGTTTCAATGAAGTTGGGCTCTCCAATGGCGGCGACCATGCGCTCCTGCGCGGTGGCGTACATGCTTTTGTCGTCGCGGCACGCGAGCAGATATTCCTGGAGACTGATCTCCTCCTGCGCGGTGCTGGTATAAATCTCCGAAAAGAGATCGAAGACATCGGACTGGGTGTTCTGCATCATGCTCTCCCGCGGCCGGTTCGTTGAGACGGGATCGCTGCCTAACGGCTCGCTCAACGAGATGAACGTTCCTTGCTCTCGAAAGTTCCTTCAAATAATTGTTACTGCTCAGAATCTGACAACGAAGAGGGCCACCCTATCTGGGCGGGACCGACGGATCATGGATCCTTGCCGAAGGATGCGCCGGCGATCGCGCAGCCTCGCTCAGACCCGAATCACCACCGTTGATGATCGTTCCGAATTCTTCCCGTTCAGCCTAACACAATAGTGCCGACAACCATCATCCCATCCGTGATCTTCACAACTTTCGGGGAGGTGAATTTATTCTCACACGCCGTCTGGTGTTTTTGAGCTGGTTAAACCCGGATCATGCCGCAGCACTGCCGTCAGCACTCCAGCTTCTATCCGGCGTCTTCGACAACAGCGGCGTGGCGAAAACCCCGGCGGTCTTTTCCGGCCAACGGCTGTCCAAAGCGGTCAGCCGGTCGACCCACCGGCGTGATTGCAGCATGGCCGCACCGATGGCCACCGGTTCGATGCCGGCGATTGCAAGGAGGGAGAGGCCGGCGACGATGGATGTGCCGCTGGAAATGACGTCGTCGATAAGAACAACGCGGCGGTTTTCCAGAAGCGGCAGCATGCGCGGATCGATATAGAGCCGTTTTGTCTGGTCTGGCGTGGTGATCGACGACATCGGCACCGACAGATCGGCCTGGTACCAGAATTTGGGCGAGGTCCCGAGCGGAACATAACGGCTGTGGCCGAGTGCCCGTGCTACCGCGCTGGCAAGCGTCAGGCCAAGCGTCGGCAGACCGATGATGACGTCGGGCTGGAATGGCCGGAGCTTTTCGGCAAGCTGGGCGGCCAACGTGTCCTGCACGGCAAAGCTCGCCTGGTTGACGATCAGCGACGCCAGCGCATGGGCTCCATCGGACAGAGGCCGGATTGGCAACCGGATCTGACGTCCATCCGCCAGGGCCGCCGGATAAAAATCCCGGTGGGTCTTGTCTGGATCGAACGTGTTTGCGGGATGGATTTCCTGCCAGAAGTCATGCGGCTGCATGGCGTCTTCCTTCAAGTCAAACTGCGAGGGAGGTGTTCGGTTTTCTGTGGTTTTGCTCTATACCGGAAGAACGTCAAGGGGAAGTCTGTCGACCCCCACAACAGTGGACCACCCCACGATCCAAGGAATTGCCTGCCGATGCGCCTGCCCGAAATCCTGACTGCCGACCTGCCTTTCCTCACTGCGCTGCGCCGCGATCTGCACGCGCATCCCGAGCTTGGTTTCGAAGAAGAGCGCACCAGTGCCATCGTCGCCGATCTGCTGGAGAAGGCCGGGATCGCCGTGACACGCGGACTGGGCGGCACGGGCGTGGTTGGGACGCTGCAGATCGGCAATGGTACCCGCAGCATCGGTCTTCGTGCCGATATGGATGCGCTGGCAATGCCGGAAACGGCGGAGCGTTCCTACAAATCCACTGTCAGTGGCAAGATGCACGCCTGTGGCCATGACGGCCACACGGCCCTGCTGTTGGGCGCGGCACGCTATCTGGCCGAGACCCGCAATTTTTCCGGCACCGTGCATTTCATCTTCCAGCCGGCGGAAGAGGGCCGTGGCGGCGCCCGGCGCATGGTCGAGGACGGACTGTTCAAGCAGTTTCCCTGCGACGCTGTTTATGGCCTGCACAACATGCCCGGTCTCGATACCAATGAAATGGCCGTGGTTGCCGGGCCGCAACTGGCCTCTTCCGACAGCTGGCGCGTGACGTTCCGCGGCACCGGCACGCATGGCGCCAAGCCGCATCTGGGCAAGGACCCGATCACCGCTGCGGCGACCTTTCTTGCTTCTCTCCAGACGATTGTGGGCCGGGTCGTCGATCCGTTGCAGCCAGCCGTGGTCAGCGCCTGTTCGGTGCAGGCGGGCAATCCGCAGGCGCTCAATGTCATTCCTGATATCGTCGAGATCGGCGGGACTGCGCGGGCCTATTCGCCCGAGGTGCGCGATCAACTGGAAACCGAAATAGGCCGTCTGGCGAGCGGTACTGCAGCGATGTACGGCATTGCGGCTGATTATGGTTTCGAGCGCCGCATCCCGCCTGTCATCAACGATGCGGATGCGACGGCGCGCGCCTTAAAAGCGGCTAGTATCGTCTTCGGCGATAAACTCAAAACCGTCTTTCCACCATCGACGGCGGGTGACGATTTCGCCTATTTCGCCGGTGAAGCTCCAGGCTGTTATGTCTGGCTCGGCAACGGTCCAGCGGTCGACGGTGCCCTGCATCATAACACCGCCTATGATTTCAATGATGAGGCGATCGGACCCGGTGTTGCGTTCTGGACGACGCTGGTTGAGCAGGAACTGTCGGTCGCCTGAGCTTTTGCTTCCGGTTGATTATTTCAAGGTCGATAACGCGGCGAAGCGCAGTCTTCCGGCGTGAGGGATGCCGTGTGCCTTAATCGGCGGTTCCCGTTCAGTGGAAATATCCAGCTTGCGGGGGCGTGGCAGTGTCCATCTCTTCCGTAGTGCGGCCGGCGATTTACATTTTCAGAGACATTCGACGGGCTTTACGCGTGCCGTCGCCAGCCGCGCTACCGCGCGGGTGGCCTCTTCGTCCTGTCCATTCCTTCGGCTAGAGCCGGTGCGCCAAACGAAAGTTTCGATTAATCAACATTGGTGCTCAAACTGTAGGGCGATATGTATTTATTGCTCAACACTCTGGACATGATTGTTCACATTCAGTAGCGTTCACCGACGTCTTGGAGGAGGGTATTTCGGGTGTTGGTTCTTTCCAGCCCGCCGGTGCTGTCATCCTGCGTGTTTCACCACGGCAGCCTGCCGCTTCATTTACCCCAATGGCGCAAGCGTAGCCGGAGGCCCTGACATGACCCTGCCGATGACTGATCGCAAAATGCTGATTTCGGTCGAAGACCTGACGGTCAATTTTGGCGCCAACCGTGTTGTCGAAAACCTGTCCTTCTCCGTCGCGCCCGGCAAGACCGTGGCCGTCGTCGGTGAATCCGGTTCCGGTAAATCCGTTACGTCTCTGGCAGTCATGCGGCTTGCAGACATGATGGGTGCGACATTCTCGACAGGCCGAATCCTGTTTGGAGAAAAGGACCTGCTTCAAACGTCCCAGAAGGCGATGCGGCGCATTCGCGGCAAGGAGATCGCCATGATCTTCCAGGAGCCGATGACGTCGCTGAACCCGGTCTTCACGATCGGTGAGCAGATCTGCGAAGTTCTTCTGCTGCACGAAGCCATGAACAAGTCCGCCGCGATGGAAGAGGCGAGGCGGCTTCTGGACATGGTTCGCCTGCCGGATTCCGGGCAGCTTCTGAAGCGCTACCCGCACCAGCTTTCCGGTGGCATGCGCCAGCGTGTGATGATTGCCATGGCGCTGGCCTGCCGGCCGAAGCTGTTGATTGCCGACGAACCGACAACGGCGCTCGACGTGACGATCCAGGCGCAGATCCTCCACATCATGCGGGACCTGCAGCAGGAACTCGGCATGGGCATGATCTTCATCACGCACGACATGGGTGTCGTCGCCGAGATGGCTGACGATGTCGTCGTCATGTGGAAGGGCAAAAAGGTCGAGGAAGGCCTGGTTCGCGAGATATTCGCCAATCCGCAGCATCCTTATACCCGCACGCTTTTGGCGGCAGTACCGCGTCTGGGCAGCATGGCCGGGGAAGCGTTTCCCAAGCGCATGCCGGTGACGGTGCTGCGCGATGGAGCGCCCGTGATTGTCGGCGAGGAGCGCGTGCAGGACACCGCTCGCTATGACGAAAAGCCGCTGCTTTCGGTCAGGGATCTGTCTGTCAGCTTCGATATCCGCAAGTCCCTGTTCGGCAAGGTAACCCACCGTCTCAGCGCGGTATCCAAAGTCGGCTTTGATATCTATCCGGGCGAGACGCTGGCGCTTGTGGGCGAATCCGGTTCCGGAAAATCGACTATTGGCCGGACGATCCAGCAGCTGCAGACTGCTAAGGCAGGCGATATCGCGTTTAACGGCAAGCCGTTTTCATCGATGTCGCAGGCCGAACGTTTTCGTCTGCGCCAGGATGTCCAGTATATCTTCCAGGACCCCTTCGCCTCGCTCGATCCGCGCAAGACCGTTGGTTTCTCGATCGCCGAACCGATCAACACACATGGCCTGATCCTGGGCACAAAGGCCGTGCGCCGGCGTGTCGACGAGCTGCTTGAGCGCGTTGGTCTGACATCGGCCCATGCGGATCGTTATCCGCACGAGTTTTCCGGCGGACAGCGCCAGCGCGTCTGCATCGCGCGTGCGCTGGCCTCCGAGCCCAAGCTGATCATCGCCGACGAGGCGCTGTCGGCGCTCGACGTGTCGATCCAGGCGCAGATCATCAATCTGTTCATGGATCTGCAAGCCGAGCGCGGTCTCGCCTATCTCTTCATCAGTCACGACATGGCGGTGGTCGAGGAGATCAGCCATCGCGTCGCGGTGCTCTATCTTGGCCAGATCATGGAAATGGGCAGCCGCCAGCAAGTGTTCGAGACACCGCAGCACGATTATACCCGCCGCCTTCTCTCGGCCGTTCCCGTCGCCGATCCCAACCGGGAGCGCAACCGCACCCTGATCACTGGCGACATACCCAATCCGGTTCACCGCGTCGGCGATGAGCCAGCCATTCTCGTTCACGAGGAAATCGATCCAGGCCATTTCGTCGCAAAGGTGGCCTGATACCTGCGAAAAAACTGCAAGCAAAAGAAGAGGAACAGCGATATGCAAACAATCAAACGGGGGCTGACAACCACCTTCATGGCATTGGCCCTATCGGGTACAGCCTTTTATGCCGGCCCGGCTCTTGCTGCCGGCAAGATGACGATTTCGAGCCCGCAGGACCCCGGCAGCTGGGATCCGATCGACACCTTCCTGGTGCAGTGGGCTGCCGTCTCGACCAACATCTTCGACGGCCTGACCTATCGTGGTCCCGATCTCAAGCTCGTGCCGGGTCTTGCTGAATCCTGGGAAGAGCTGGACGAAGGCAAGCGTATCCGCTTCAAGCTGCGCCAGAACGTCAAGTTCCATGATGGCGAAGCCTTCAATGCCCAGGCCGTGAAGTTCACCTTCGAACGCCTGCTCGGCGAAGAGGGTGCCAAGGGACCGCAGCGCTCCAACTATACCAGCATCGAAAGCGTTGACGTGATCGATGATTATACCGTCGATATGAAGCTGAAGACGCCCGATCCGGTGCTGCTGACCAAGCTTGCCGGTTATGGTGCAATGATCGTTCCCCCGAAATACATTCAGGAAAAGGGCGAGGACAATTTCAACCTTAATCCTGTCGGCACAGGCGCATTCAAGTTCGTGTCCTATACACCCAAGGTCGATATCAAACTCGCTGCCAACCCGGATTACTGGGGCGGCGCGCCGAAGCTTTCCGAACTGGAATATCGCTTCATCACCGAACCCGCGACGGCCGTTGCCGAGCTTCAGGCCGGCCGCGTCGATCTGGTGATCCCGCCAACCATTCCGATCGGCATGATTCCGGTGATCGAGGGCGATGCGAACCTTGCTGTCGTTAGCGTTCCGGGTCCGACCGTCGATGCGCTGCGCTTCAACACGCGCGACGGCATTACCGCCGACCCGAAGGTGCGTAAAGCGATCATCATGGCCATCGATCGCGCAACGATCGTCCAGTCCATTCTTGCTGGCCAGGCTTCCGAGATCGTCAGCTTCCAGGGCGCGCTGTCCTTCGGCTATGATGCGGACCTGAAGGCTGTTGCCTATGATCCGGAAGGCGCAAAGGCGCTTCTCGCGGAAGCCGGCATCAAGCCGGGCACCCCCCTGCAGATCGATATCCGCGGCAATGACTCGACGATGAACGAGGTGGCGCAGGTCGTTGCCAGCTACCTGCAGATGGTCGGTATCACCGCGACGATCAAGCCCTACGAAACCAATGTTCTGATCAACGACATCATTCCGCAGGGCAAGACCGGCGCGATGTTCCAACAGAAATGGGGTGGCTGGACGTTCGACTACGACAACACAGCCTATGCGATGTATCACTCCGGCGAAAAGTGGAATCCTTACGACAAGGACGAGACACTGGACAAGCTGCTGGAATCGCAGCGTCCGCTGACGGATCGTGCGGAGCGGGAAAAGATTCTCAAGGAAGTCGGCCGCTATGCCGCCGATCGCGCGCTGGAGCTGCCGCTCTACAACAGCAACGCCATCTACGGCATCAGCAAGCGGGTGAAGGGCTTCGTTGCTCCTTCGGACAACCGCCTGAAGCTGACCGGCGTCACCGTCGAGTAATCTGAAGACCTCTGTGCCGCCCGGCTAGCGGGCGGCACGTTTTCCCTTACCTTCAAGGATCACGAACGTGGCCGGTTTCCTTATCAAACGATTGCTGCAGGCGATCTTTGTCGTCTTTGCCATCACGCTGGTGGTCTCTTTTGCCATCCGCCTGACCGGCGATCCTGCTCTGATGATGTTTCAGGGCGGTGGCAGCATGACGGAAGAGGACCTGATGCGCATCCGTGCGTCGCTGGGCACCGATCAGCCGTTCATCATGCAATATCTGAATTTCCTCAAGGGAATGGTGACGCTGGATTTCGGGCGCAGCTTTACCGGAGGAACCCCTGTCTCGCTCCTGATCGGCAATGCGCTGCCGGCCACGCTGCTGCTCGCGTTCATCTCGATGTTCGTTTCGATCGCGCTGTCCATACCGCTCGGCATCAAGGCGGCGACGGCCAAGGGCAAGGCCGCTGACCAGGCGATCCGCATCCTCTCGCTGGTCGGCCTTTCCTTTCCGAATTTCTGGCTTGCCACAATGCTGGTGCTGCTTTTTGCGGTGACACTTGGCTGGTTGCCGGCAAGCGGCATGTCGGGATGGGCAAGCTACGTCATGCCGGCGTTGACCATGGGCATCATCCTGACGGCAACCAATGTCCGGCTGGTGCGCACCTCGATGCTGGAAACCCTGAAATCGCAATATGTCATGGTGGCGCGCGCCAAGGGGCTCAGCGAAACGACGGTGCTCTACAAGCATGCACTGCGCAACTGTGCCATTCCGCTCATCACCTATTTCGGCCTGCAGTTCGGTGGCCTTCTCGGCGGCATCGTCGTCGTTGAGCGTGTCTTCAACTGGCCGGGCATGGGCACGCTTGCCTTCGACGCGGTTTCGGGCCGCGACTATCCTGTCCTGCAGGCCGTCATCACCGTCCTGTCGCTGATGATCGTCGGCGTCAATCTCCTGGTCGACATTGCCTACGGGCTCGTTGATCCGCGCATTCGTACGGAGTAATCGCCGATGGCTACCAAATCCTCCCGCCTGTCGCGGTTCTACAGTCTTGAGTTCATCCTCGGCGCGTCGCTGACGCTCATTATCTGCCTAGCCGTGCTTTTGTCCGACGTGCTGTTTCCCGGCGGGGCTGAAAAGATCAACCTGATCGCACGCCTCACCAAGCCCTTCACCACGGCCGCCTATCCGCTGGGCACTGATCCGCTCGGCCGGGATGTACTGGCGCGCGTGGTCGCTGGCGGCAAGATTTCGTTGCTTGTCGGCTTCACCTCGGTAATCGGCGCGGTGATCTTCGGCGTGCTGATGGGCCTGATTGCCGGCTATTATCGCGGCTTCTGGGATATGCTGGTAATGCGCTTTGCCGACCTGCAGCTCGCCATGCCGTTCATTCTGCTGGCGATCACCTTCATCGCCATCGTTGGCGGCAGCCTGACCAACACGATCATCCTGCTGATCGTTTCGCAATGGGTGCAATATGCGCGCGTGGTGCGTGGTTCCGTGCTGACGCTGCGCGAGCGGGAATTCATTCTCTCCGCCCAGGCAATCGGCGTCAAAGACTGGCGCATCATCTTTCAGCACCTGCTGCCGAACCTGATCGGGCCGGTCATCGTTCTCATGACCCTTAACGTCGCCAACAACATTCTTCTGGAAAGCAGCCTGACCTTCCTCGGGCTTGGCGTCGACCCAACCATTCCGAGCTGGGGCGGCATGCTGGCCGATGGCCGCACCTATCTCCAGACCGCCTGGTGGGTCAGCGTCTTCCCGGGCCTTGCGATCCTCCTGACCGTGCTTGGCCTCAACATTCTCGGTGATTGGCTGCGTGACAGCCTTGACCCGACCGGCAGAACTTCGAGGTAATCCGATGACCGTGATCTTGCAGAAATCCTTTGAACGCACCCTCGATCGGTTGGCGGCGCGCGCTGTCCCGGGCGACAGTTTCGAGGCCTGGACCTTCGACGACCGCGAGAGCCGCGTCGCGGCTGAACGCGCGTTATCGGAAATAGGCATCACGGCCCGCATCCGCAGCGCCTACAAGCCGTTGCTCGCCTTCTTTCTCGAAGAGGTTGATCTAAACGGCGTCGAGGCCATCGAAATCCGCTATCCGGTCCATGCCGCAGCATCCGAGAACCGCTTCCGGCTTGAGACCTATCCGCTGGCAGCGCTGGTGGGCGAAGCAAACATCACGTTCGTACCGCGCGCCGGTGACGGGTTCTTTTATGATGTGACATTGACGAGCGCTGGCGCTGCACAATCCCATACCGTTTTTGCGCCGAACCGGGTGCACCAGGATCGCACCGGACAGACCAATCTCTCACCGACCGGGTGGCTACGGCGCGCAGGTGAAACGACCGGGGAACGGTTGGAGACGGATTACGAGGCCGTATTCGAAACTGCCATTTCCGCGATCGCTGATTACGACTGGGGCCAGGACGAACCCTATTTCGAAGAGCTGAACATCCATATCGGCCATCCGGCCGATGACGAGCCGCTTGCGATTGGCGATGAGGTGGTCAGCCTGCGCGAAGCGCTTCATGAAGACCTGTATTTCTCGCTTCTCGAATTTTTCCAGATGAAGTCCGGCCGGCCGCTGGGGGATCGGGGTCTGAAGCCCGGCATGATCGTGCCGGAAGTCGTGCAGGCCGAAGGTGCCATCACGCTCAGCATAACCACCCGGGCCTTGTCGGCCGGTTTCCTCGACGGTGCCGCGCAGGTGATCGATACCGCCCACGAACCGCTGGCCGCTGGCCAAGTGGTGGTCCAGCTGGAAGCGATCGGCGGGGAGGGGTTTGATGCCCGCACCCGGTCAGGCCGCACGGTTTCTGCGCGCTACATCGCCGGCAGCGATGCGGCGGTGATGATCAGCGGCGGTCAGCACCCAAATGAGACGACCGGTATTGTCGGCGCTTTGCGTGCCGCGGCCAAGCTTGCGGAGCGCCAGGGCGCGCATTTCACCATTTCGCCACTTGAGAATCCGGATGGTTATGCGGTGCATCAGCGTTTGCGCCGCGACAACCCGCGCCACATGCATCACGCCGCCCGTTACACCGCGCTCGGTGACGATCTCGAGTACCGCACATATCAAAATGCGGCCGGGCATGTGAACGAAAAAGAAATCCGCTTCAAAGCACAGGATTTGAGCGGTGCGCAGTTGCATGTGAACCTGCATGGCTATCCCGCGCACGAATGGACGCGGCCGCTTTCGGGTTATGTGCCACGGGGTTTTGGCGCCTGGACCCTGCCCAAGGGCTTTTTTCTCATCGTGCGTCATCATTCCGGTTGGGAAAGCCAGTCGGAAACGTTGCTCGACCGGGTGACGCGGCATCTTGGCGCGATACCCGGGCTTCTGGCCTATAACGATAAGCAGATCGCGCTCTACGAGATCCATGCCGGTGAAACCGGTTTCCGCATCATCAACGGCTTCCCGTGCCTCATCTCGGTCGATGAACGTCACAGCGCGCCGATGACCCTGATCACCGAATATCCGGATGAAACCATCTACGGCGAGGATTTCATCGCGGGCCATACGGCGCAGATGGAACTGGTCCTGTCCGCCTATACGGCCTGGCAGGATATCGTTCGGATCAGCTGATCCCATCAAACGGCGAAAAGTTCTGGCCGGTCATCGGGGATGACCGGTCAAGTTCACCCCAGGTGTTGAGAAGGCGCGAGACGAGCGCTCAGGCCTTGGACAGGATCGGGCTTTCCATGAGTGTGCCGGTTTCGACATCGGCGATGCCCCTGTCCGTTTGGTGCGGTCCGGCATTGCAGGCAAGCGTCGCTCCAAAACAGGCCTTGAAGACCAGATAAGGCGGCTGCCAGTCGACGATATCGTCCATGGCGGCGCGGACATCCGCAAAATCCCGGGCCACATCGTTGAGCGGCGCATCGGAAACCAGGCCCGAAAGCGGCAGCGGCAGAATGGCCTTGACCACTCCGTTGGATGCGACGGCCATGCCGCCGCCAGCGGCGATCACCGCGTTGGCGGCAAGCGCCATGTCGTCCGGATCGCTGCCGAACACCGTGAGGTTATGGCTGTCATGGGAAACGGTATTGGCAAATGCGCCGCGCCATTCGCCCCAGCCGCGCAGGAAACCGACGCGCGGCCGGCTGTCGCTGCGGCCGTGCCGGTGCGCCACCGCAATCAGGGTCGTGCCCTCAGGCGGCACGACAAAACCATCGCGGACATCTGCCTGCGCCTCACCCCAACGGGTAAATCGCGGCTGGTCGATGGTGGCGATCCGGACTTTGGTCTCGCTGGAAGCAACACGAAAATCATCGGCTGTCAGGGCCGCGGTCTTCATCGAGTGCTCGAGCACCGATGTATCGGCGGATGTGATATCCGCAAGCATCTCACCGTCCCTGGCAACAACAATGCCATTGGCGATGACAATGCGGGCCTTGAGGTCATCAAGATTGTCGAACACGGCGATATCGGCGCGGCGTCCTGCCGCGATCAGGCCAAGATCGCTACGCCCCAGCCGTTGCGCGGCATTAAGGGTGGCTGCCCGCAGCGCCCATTCCGGTTTCAGGCCGTAGCGGACGAGGCGCCGCACAACGTCGTCAAGGCCTCCGCCGTTGGCCAGATCGTCGGGAAATACGTCGTCGGTGCAGAGAGTAAGCGTCTGCGGCAGATGGCCAAGCTGGCTCAGGGCTTCGACGAACTCCGGCAGCAGATGATCGTGGGAACCACGCAACTCGATCGTCATGCCGGCGCGCAGCTTTTCCATTAGGTCAGCCGATGATGTCAGCTCGTGGTCCGAACTGATGCCGGCGGCCATGAAGGCGGCGAGATCGCCACCGTTCAGGCCACGCGCGTGGCCGCAAATCAGTTTTTCCGAGGCAAGGCCTGCCTGGACGATGGCGCTCATGCGCGGATCACGCTCGATCACGCCGCGCATGTTCATGACTTCGGCGATACCGCCGATTTCCGGCCAGGACAGCAGATCGGCAATCACATCGGCGTCAAAATCAGCGCCGTTCAATTCCATTCCGGGAGCCGAGGGCACGCAGGATGGGGCAAGCAGGATCATGCGTAGCGGCGATGCGTTGGCGGCATCGGCGGCGAAACGCACCCCGGCAACGCCGTGGACGTTACCGAACTCGTGCGGATCCCAGACAATCGTTGTCACGCCGCGGGCCAGAACGGCAGCGGCATACGTCGCGGGCGTCACCATCGAGCTTTCGACATGCATATGCGTGTCGATCAGGCCGGGCGACATAAAACCGCCGGAGATATCGATGATCTCCGCCGCGTCGGTCCTCGCTCCTGTCGGGTGGACACTGGAGATCAGTGGGCCAACGAGGCCTATATCGGCCGCTCGCAACTCGCCGGTCACCATATCAACCAGAGTGCCGTTGACGATCAGAGTATCGAACGGGGCGTCGCCGCGTGCCGCCGCAACGGCGCGGCTGCGCAGGCCAACGTCATTGAGGTCGGCGGGTTGAGGTGCTGCAGGTTTTGTCATTTACCGGCCTCCCAGCGCAGCGCGTCCAGCACGATCGCCTTGATTGCCTCCGCATCGCAATCGGCGGCGAATTCGGCATTGAAGGCACCATGGCTGGCGCGGGTTTCCACTACGGTGCGGCCGCGTGTCAGCGAACCGGCAAGCTCCATGTCGATCCGGGCGGGTTGGAAGGTGACGAGGTCGGGGCGGACGAAGGCAGCGGCAGCCGATGGATCGTAGATTGCCATCGCCGGCCGGCCTCGACTGACACCGATATCGATGTAACCGGCCAGCATATCGGCCAGCAGCGCCGCGTTGGTGCCACCGGCCTGCCGCACTGGTTCGATATCTGCGGGAGCTGCCAAAATCTTGCGGCAAAAGTCGAGATCGACCATGCGCAGCGGCAGGTCATGCGACAGGACGATGGCGACGGCCTCCGGGTCGGCCAGCGCATTGAACTCCGCCGATGCCGTGTGGTTGCCACGTGACAGCCCACCGCCCATCCAGGTGAGTTCATCGATCCGGGCAGCGAGATCCGGTCGAGCCAGGGCCAGGGCTGCAATATTGGTCAGCGGACCGAGCGCCAGGATGCGGCGCGGGGACGGGGTGTTTTCCAGCCAGCGGGAAAGTGCAGAGAAAGCATCGTTGTCCGCCATATCACCGGCATCCGGAAGCGTTCGTCCGGCAGTGGGAATACCGGTTTCGCCGAGAATCGCCTGCGCGGTTTCGAGCACGCCCAGGACTGGCTGGCTGCGTCCGGCATGAACCGGGACCGTCCAGCCGAAGGCCTTGGCAGCACCTGCGGTGTTACGCCGGACCTGATCCAGCGGTGTATTGCCGAACACCAGCGATATACCGTCGATGGCAATGCCCGCATGCATCACCACCAGAATGGCGGCGATGTCGTCAAAGCCCATATCCGTATCGATCCAGACACCCATGACGACTTATCCGAAGCGTTTGAGGAGAGCAGCACCCTCGACCGGCAGGTCGAAAGCAACGGAGGTCCCGAGCGTATGGGCGGGCAAGGTCGCATCCACCTCCGTCTTGATGATGCCGAGCGGCGTTTCCAGCACATATTCGCGGGTGCCGCCCGCAAAGGAGACGCCGCGTACCGTGCCGGTCAATGGGCCGGAACCGAGGGAGACTGCGCGTGGCCGCCAGGCGAGACCCGCCACATCCGGCAGTTCTTTGGCGAGGGAGACTGCGCCGTTTTCGGTGGTTAGCTTGCCACCTTTGACGGCGAAGATGTTTTCGAAGCCGACGAAATCGGCAACGAAGCTGGAGACCGGATGATTGTAGATTTCTTCCGGCGTGCCGATCTGCTCGATGGCGCCATTCTTCATCACGACGATCCGGTCGGCGAGCGCCAGGGCTTCGACCTGATCGTGGGTGACGAAGATCATCGTCACGCCGCTTTCCTTCTGGACGCGCTGCAGTTCGGTGCGCATTTCCAGCCGCAGGCGCGCATCGAGATTGGACAGTGGCTCGTCAAGCAGAAGGACTTTCGGTTCCATGACCATGGAGCGGGCAAGAGCGACACGCTGCTGCTGGCCACCGGAAAGCTCCGGGGTCTTGCGGCTGGCGAAAGCCGAGAGGCCGACGGATTTGAGGCCGGCTGCCACTTTCGCCTCAAGTTCTTTCCCGGTCATGCCCTTCAACTTCAAGCCGAAGGCGACGTTTTCGAACACCGTCAGATGCGGGAACAGCGCATAGGACTGGAACACCAGTCCGACGGCTCGCTTGTTGGCGGCAACCCGGGTGATGTCGGCGCCATCGAGGCTGATGCGGCCGCCAACTGGCGTCATCAGGCCGGCAATCGAGCGCATCGTCGTGGTCTTGCCGCAGCCGGAGGGGCCGAGCAGCGCGAGCAATTCGCCCTTGCGGATCTCCAGATCGAGATCCTTGACAGCGATCGATTTGCCATAGGCGAGGGAGAGCTTGTCGAGGGTGAGGAAGGATGTGTCAGACATAGCGGGAGAACCCCAGAAAACGTTCGGCGAGGAAGACGATGCCGATGGACAGGAAAGCGAGCAGCGAAGACAGGGCGGCGATCGACGGGTCGAAGACGATCTCCATGTAGCCGAGCATGTCGATCGGCAGGGTGCGCACACCCGGCCCGGACAGGAACAGCGATACTGGAACCTGATTGAAGCTGGTGACGAAGCCGAGGATGAAGGCCGACAGGATGCCGCCGCGAATGTTCGGCAGCACCACCCGGAAGAAGGCGCCGAGGCGGGATGATCCGAGCAGAACGGCGGCCTCCTCGATATCCGAGCGCAGGTTGTTGAGGCTGGCCGAGACGACGCGCACCGCATAGGGCAGGATCAGTGCCGTATGGGCAAGGAACAGCGCCAGCGTGATCGACACACCGATTGGCACGACGAAATAGCGCAGGAGCGCCAGGCCGACGATGATGCCCGGCACGATGATCGGTGCCGACACGACGGTGCGCACGGTCTCGGACATCGGCAACCTGTAGCGCGACATCGCATAGGCGGCGGGAATGCCGAGCAGAAGCGCTGCAAAAGTGCCGCCGATCGCAAGGAACATCGACATCACGAAGCTGTCGCGAAAGCTCTCGACGGTGAAGACCTTGAGAATCCACTTGAACGAGAAACCCTGCGGCGGGAAGGCCAGCGTATCACCGGCCGAAAACGAGGCCGCGACGATGATCAGGAACGGGCCGATCAGGAAGATCAGCACCAGAAGCAGCGTGATCGGGGCAAACAGTCTCGGGGTCATCGCTTGTTCCTCGCCGTTGCGATCCGCTTCAGGAGAATATTGGCGGCAAAACTCATGACGATCAGGATGAAGGCGATAACGCTTGCCGAGACGAAATTGTTGGCGACGGTAACCTGCTGATACAGCAGCGTTTCCAGCATCAGCACCTTCGAGCCGCCGAGAATGGCAGGCGTGATATAGGCAGTCATCGAGCCGGTGAAGACAAGCGTTCCGCCGACCACCAGGCCTTCACGGGTGAGCGGCAGGATAACTTTCCAGAACACCTGGAACCAGTTGGCACCGAGCACGCGGGCGGCGGGCACGACATCCTTCGGCAGGTTTTCCAGCGCGCTGATCAGCGAGATCACCATCAAGGGCAGGAACAGCTGCAACAGGCCGATGAAGACGGCAGTCTCGCTGAAGAGGATACGGATCGGTTCGTCGCTGAGGCCGACAGCCATCAGCGCCTGGTTGACGATGCCCGTGCGGCCAAGGATGACGATCCAGGCATAGGTACGGGCGACCGGTGAAATCATCAGCGGCAGAACGACAAGCCCGATCATCCGGCCCTTGGCGCCAGGCGGCAAGCTGACGATCGCAAAGGCCGTTGCATAGCCGATCACGGCCGCGGCCACGGTGACGAGTGCGCCGAGCTTCAGCGTCCGTAGAAAGACCGTCCGGTTCAGCGGCTGCGTGAAGAAATCCGCATAGGCCGACAGGCTCCAGCTATCCGCCGATCGAAAGCCTTCCGACAGCAAGAGGATAACCGGCACGAGGAAGACCAGCCCCGCGAAAATCGCGGCCGGCAGGGCGAGCGCCAATGCTTCTGCCCGGTTCTGGAACATGGTTTGTCGTCTCCAGCAAGTTCAAATGGAATCCCCGGTGCGGGTGATTACCAAAAACGCATATTCGGTGGCTGCCCCTCATCCGGCCTGTTGGCCACCTTTTCCCCGTAGAACGGGGAGAAGGACAAGCGGCAAACTCCGTCATACCCTCTCCCCGCAAGCGGGGAGAGGGTTAGGGTGAGGGGCTGTGGCAGCAGCACCCCACCGTGGGCAACAAGTTCAGTCGGGACGCAGCCCGCGAACCGGAGTTCGCCCGCTGCGCCCCTTGCCTTGGGAGGCATTCGTGTTGAGCGGTTACTGGCCGACCTTGGCGTTCCACTCGGACAGCCACGCATCGCGGTTGTCGAGTGCCACGGCGGACGGGATCAGTTTCAGGCTGTTGGCCGTTTCTTCGCCATAGGTCAGGTTGCCCGCAACTTCGTCGGAAACCTTGGCTTCCTTGTTGGCCGGGCTATCGACCAGCTTTTCGGCAAGCTTCGTCTGGATGTCCGTGGAGAGCCAGAAATCCATGAATTCGAGTGCCAGTTCCTGGTTCTTCGAGCCCTTGGTCAGGACCATGACATTCATGCCGCCGGTCTGGCCTTCCTTCGGGGTCGCCCAGCCGAGTGGCAGGTCGAGCTTGGTGAAGGGAGCCCAGGAGAAGCGGCCGATCGGTGCCGCCCAGATTTCTTCCTGCTGCATCAGCTGTACCAGCTGCGAGGACTTGACGTAGAAGGTGACGATATCGTCTTTCTGGGCGCCGAGCGCTTCAATCGCGCCCTTGAGGTCCGGCGTATCGGTGCCAAGCGCCTTGCCGAGCATGTAGAGGGCCGGCGGCCCCTGGTTGGTGGTGATGTTCGGGAAGGCGACGTGACCGGCATATTCCGGCTTCAAGAGGTCAGCCCAGGACTCGATCTTCATCTTGTCGGTGCGGTAGACCATCGAAGTTGCATAGAACGTATAGCCGACACTCATGCCGTCGCCGTTCGGATCCTTGGCGATGTCGTAGAGCTTGCCGAAATTGCTGAGCTTGGTGTTGTCAATCTTCTCGATCAGGCCGTCGCGATCGGCAGACAGCGCGTCAGCCATGGAAACCACGGCCATGTCGATGACAGGATTGGCCTTGTTGGCTTCGATCTTGGCGAGGCGCTCGACGCTGTTGCCGGTTTCGACCACCAGCTTGCAGCCGCATTTGGCTTCGAAGGGATCGTAGACGATCTCCTTGAACTCGTCCTGCGCGAAGGCATAGACGGAAATTGTCAGGGTCTTTTCCTGGGCATGGGCCGCGCCCATGGTGAGCATCAGCGCGGCGGCTGACGAAAAGAGCATTTTGTTCATCTGCGTTCTCTTTCTGGTGTTTTCTTGGCTCATGTTGTCTGGGCTTCTGGTGGTACCGGTCATGCACTGTGGATAGTCGGCGGTGGCGCGGATGTCTGCCGGACCACCAGCTGCATCGGCACGCTCGACCGTTCTGCTGCGACCGTTCCCGTCACTGTGCGGGCGATGCCGGAGCCTGATGCCGGATCGGCCTCGATGACACGGACGAGTGCGGCAATGGCGATGTCGGCGATCCCGGCCATATCCATCCGCACCGTTGTCAGGCCGGGCGTGACGACCGAGGACCAGACGAGATCGTCAAACCCGGTAACGCTGACGTGCTCGGGCACGCTGATCCCGGCGCGTTGCAATTCGGTCAGAGCCCGTAGTGCTGGCAGATCGGAAACGGCGGCAAAGGCGGTGAACCCTCTTTCCACCTGTTCCTTCAGACCGAGAAGGCTTCCCTTGCCGTGCGTCTGTTCGTGTTTTTCGATCCAGAAGACCTCGGCATGCGCGTCTGCAGGAAGACGGGATTTCATGCCGCCGATACGATCGTTCTGCACATTCGAGGCCGGATTGTTGCCGATCAGCAGAAACTTGCGATGTCCAAGTAAAGCCAGGTGTTCGATGACCGTCTGGCCACCCTGCCAGTGATCCGCCGAAACCGTATTGCCGGGGGTGGAAGGGCTGTCGATGACCGCCACGGGACAGCCGATATCGGCGATGCGGGTGCCGAGCCGGGGGACGATGACGATGCCGTCGACGTCGCGTTCGATCAGACGGTTGATGGCGTCGGTCTGCAGGGCGACGTCGCTGCGGGAGTCGGCGATCAAGACGCCATAGCCGGCGGTACTAGCCGCGTGCTCGATCGCCTGGGCAATCTGCGGGAACAGCGGATTGGCGATATTCGGGAGCACCAGGCCGAGAACGCCGGTGCGGCCGGTGCGTAGCGCGCGGCCGGTCAGGCTCGGGGTGTAGCCCAGTTGGGTAGCGGTGGCGCGGATCTTTTCAGCAAGTTCGGCCGAGACGCGTCCCTTGCCGGATAGCGCATTCGACACCGTTGCGGCGGACACGCCGAGTGTCGCGGCAATCTGGCTGAGGTTCGATCCTGTGCGCGGGTTGGCCATGTGATCCAACAGGTGATTAATCGATTAATCAATTCTGTTACAGCAATGCCATCGGGTTGTCGATACGGTTTTGCAGCTCGATACAGGCTGAAAGGCACTTCCGGCGGGGGAAATGCCCCGACCGCCCGATTCTGACGGCCGCAGCCCCTCGTTGTCAGTATTTCTTCTTCTGGATGACCTTGTTGCCGCGCGGTCCTGTCTGCACCGGGGTGTTGCTGACATTTTCCTCCAGCAGCTTGCGCCACCGGGCCAGCCGCTCCGCAGGCAGCGTGCCTGCCTTGATCGCTGCCTGGACGGCACAGCCCGGTTCGTGATCGTGCGTGCAGTCGCGAAACTTGCAGGATGGGGCAAGATCGGTGATTTCGGAGAACAGCGTGTCGATACCCTCGGATACGTCGCTGACATGCAGGGTGCGCATTCCGGGTGTGTCGATCACCCAGCCGCCGCCGGCAATGGCGTGCAACGACCGGGCCGTCGTGGTGTGGCGTCCCTTGGCATCGCTCTCGCGGATGTCCCCGGTCTCCTGCGCTGCTTCGTGGCTGAGGCCTGCCAATGTATTCACCAGGGTCGATTTGCCGACGCCGGACGATCCGACCAGTGCGACAGTCTGCCCGGCGCCGCACCACGGAGCGAGTACAGTCGCGGCATCGGCGGAGCGGCCGTTGACGACGATGACGTCGAGATCGCGCTGCAGGCCTCTCGCCTCCTGCTCGAAAGGGCTTGCATCGTCGATCGTATCGGCCTTGGTCAGCACGATGACCGGGTTTGTCCCGGCCTGATTGGCCAGAGCCAGATAGCGTTCCAGCCGTGCCGGACTGAAATCGGCATTGCAGGAGGTGACGATGAACAGGGTATCGACATTGGCGGCGGCAAGCTGGTGACCGTGCCTGCCTTCGGTCCGGCGCTGCAGCAATGTCCGGCGCTCCAGCCGGCGGACAAGCAGATGGGTGCGGGGATCGGCCAGTATCCAGTCGCCGACGGCAAAGTCACCGGTATTGGTCTTGTGCGCCAGAGTGAGCCTGACCGGTCCTGCAGTAGACAGCGCGCTCAGCCGCGCACGGTGGACCTCGGCGATGCGCATCGGGATGAGGCCGGCCTCGGACCGTTCGATCTGGGAGGAAAAAAATTCGGACCAGCCATGGGACGCCAGAAAGGCCGCGTCTGCCCGCTCCGTCACGCAGCCGCTCCCCGGCACAGTGTCGTGTTCATGGATGACATCTCTCAAAACAAGTTCAGACGCTGATAACAGAAGCATCCGGATGGTGCCAATCGTTTCGCAATAGCGGTCTTTTCAATTTTGTCTGGGAAATGCCGCAAAGTTCCGGTAGGGACAGATCATCCGGGCCGGTTCGGCCCTTTTCATTACGCATTGGCGACAGTCGCAGGCGGGCGTTCCCATCCAATCCGGGCGCGCATATCGCTGGCTTTTCGCCATTTCTACCAAGGACAGAACATGATTTCGCACGAATTGACGCCGGTCCAGATCCGGGGGCTGAAACTCGCCAAGGAAGGAAACCTCTTCCCGCAGCCGGCCAAAAAATGGACGCATGAGAATGCAACGGTCACTTATGCAAAGACCGACCGGTTCAAGGAGCGTCCGCAGAAGATCCGCTTCATGACGACGACGACCCTCAACGAACTCGAGGAACTCGGCTTTCTCGAGCGTAGCCATCTCGACCATGACGTCGCCGTCGATCCGCGCGGCATCACGATGGCCGGCAAGATGTGGCTGATGGCCAACAAGTAAACGTCGCCTGTTGCGAAGCGGCCGGCGATAACCCTGGCTGTGTAGCGAGGGTTGGCTGCCTTGCGGCGGCATGCCGGCCCAAGACGGCAATGCGTTGCCGGTGAAAGCTGCAACACGCCTGTTCCTGCCGCGACTATTTCAAGCCCCGTTCTGCAAACCTGCAGGATGGGGCTTTTCCGTTTCATGGCTGGGCATGGTCAACAGTTCATTTGGCGCGCGCAACGCCACGCTGACGGAGGCAATACGGTTGGGCTGCAGGGACCAGTTCTTGACGAAGCTTAATACCGTGGCTCTCCGCCGGGCGCATAGGCGGTGGTCTGCTCGAATTTGAATTTGTAGCCGCAGCGGCAACGGATCATGTGGCGGCGCGGATTGCTCGAGGCAAATTCGGTTTCGAAACCACTGGGCAGGGCATCGATTTCAAATCCGCGGGTTTTGCGGCTGGGTGTGTCGTCTTCCGACACCTCGGCAAAGCCTGCATTCCCGCATTGGGAACATTCCAATTTCCGTGAGTAGCGATCTCGCGCAGCCATCTTCATTCCTTTGACAAGAGGCGGGTCATACCAAAACGGCGCCCGGATGGAAGGCCCGGCCGTATCTATTCGGCGTAATCAGGCGCGCTCTTCCCAAACCTTTGCCAGCTCGACGATTGTCTTGACCGCTTTTTCCATGTCCTGCCTGCTCACCCATTCGAGCGGCGAATGAAAAGCGTGGCCGCCGGCAAAGATGTTGGGGCAGGGCAGGCCCATGAACGACAGGCGCGAACCGTCGGTGCCACCGCGAATGCTGCCGCGCACCGGCTCCATGCCCGCCCGCCGGATGGCCTCGACGGCGTTGTCGACGATTTCCGGATGGCGATCGAGGATCGCCTTCATGTTGCGGTACTGCTGCTTGACCTCGAACGTATAGGAAGAGCCAGGATAATCCGGCATGACGTCCTTGATGATCGCTTCGATCATCGCCTCCTTGCTGGCGAGGCCCTCGTCGTTGAAGTCGCGGACGATCAGGCTGATCCTGGCCTTCTCCATCGCCCCCGTCACGCTGACGGGATGAACGAAGCCGTCGCGGCCCTCAGTGGTTTCAGGCGCCAGATGCTTCGGCAGGCGGTCGATAATCGCGCCGGCGATCTTGATGGCATTCTCCATCCTGCCCTTGGCAAAGCCCGGATGGATGGCGACGCCCTGGATGGTGATCTCGACACCATCGGCGGAGAATGTCTCGTCCTCGATATGGCCCGCCGTCTCGCCGTCCATCGTATAGGCGAATTGTGCACCGAGTTTTTTCAGGTCGACCTTGTCGACCCCGCGGCCAATCTCTTCATCGACGGTGAACAGTAGCTTGATGGTGCCATGTTTGATGTCCGGATTGGCGACAAGGAACTGCGCAGCCGTCATGATTTCGGCAAGGCCGGCCTTGTCGTCGGCGCCGAGTAGTGTGGTGCCATCGGTGGTGATGATGTCATTGCCGATCTGGTCGCGCAGGGCCGGATGGTCGGCAACGCGGATGACCTGCTGCGGATCACCCGGAAGCTGGATGTCGCCACCGGCGTAGGCGCGGATCAGCTGCGGCTTGACGTTGGTGCCGGTAAAGTCCGGGGCCGTGTCCATGTGCGAGCAGAAGCAGATGACCGGTACCGGTTTGTCGACGTTGGATGGAATGGTCGCATAGATATAGCCGTGCTCGTCGAGATGCGCGTCCGAAAGTCCAATCACCAGCAGTTCCTCGACCAGCAGACGGCCAAGGTTTTTCTGCTTTTCGGTTGAGGGCTGCGTTGCCGATTTGGCGTCCGACTGGGTGTCGATCACGACGTAACGAAGGAAACGGTCGGTAACGGTGTCGGTCATGGCTCACTCCACTCCATCTGCGTCGATGCTCTTCTGTAGCCTTCACACTCTGCGCCGTGAAGGCATTTCCGGGAAAAACCCGCTTCAAAAAGCTGTAATCCGCCGTGTCGAAAACCTGCGACATTCCGCAAAACACGTGGCATAAGGGCGCCGCAACATTTCTTGGGCACCGCACAAATGATCCGTATCGAAAATATCAGCAAGCAGCTGAGCCACCGCATTCTCTTCATCGAGGCTTCCGCCGCGCTCAACAAGGGCGAGAAGATCGGCCTTGTTGGCCCGAATGGTGCCGGCAAGACGACCGTCTTCCGGATGATCACCGGCGAAGAGCAGCCCGACGAAGGGCAGGTGGCCGTCGAGAAGGGCGTCACCATCGGTTATTTCAACCAGGATGTCGGCGAGATGGAAGGCCGCAGTGCCGTTGCCGAGGTGATGGACGGGGCCGGGCCGGTCAGCATCGTTGCGGCCGAACTGCGCGAGCTTGAAGCTGCGATGGTCGATCCCGACCGGCTGGACGAGATGGATGCGATCATCGAACGCTACGGCGAAGTGCAGGCGCGCTATGAGGAGCTGGACGGCTATGCGCTGGATGGACGCGCGCGCGAAGTGCTGTCGGGCCTGAGTTTTACGCAGGACATGATGGACGGCGATGTCGGTAAGCTGTCCGGCGGCTGGAAGATGCGCGTGGCGCTTGCCCGCATTTTGCTCATGCGGCCCGACGTCATGCTGCTCGATGAACCGAGCAACCATCTGGATCTGGAGAGCCTGATCTGGCTGGAGGAATTCCTCAAGAATTACGAGGGTGCCCTCTTGATGACCTCGCATGACCGCGAGTTCATGAACCGCATCGTCACCAAGCTGATCGAGATCGATGGCGGTGGTTTGACGACGTATTCCGGCGATTACGAGTTCTACGAGCAGCAGCGGGCCTTGAACGAAAAGCACCAGCTCGCCCAGTTCGAGCGGCAGCAGGCGATGCTTGCCAAGGAAATCAAGTTCATCGAGCGCTTCAAGGCGCGTGCCTCGCATGCAGCCCAGGTGCAGAGCCGGGTGAAGAAGCTCGACAAGATCGAACGGGTCGAGCCGCCGAAGCGCCGTCAGGTTGTCGCCTTCGAATTTCTGCCGGCGCCGCGCTCGGGCGAAGACGTCATCAACCTGAAGAATGTCCATAAAAGCTACGGCAGCCGCAGCATCTATGAAGGGCTGGACTTCATGGTCCGCCGCAAGGAGCGCTGGTGCATCATGGGCATCAACGGTGCCGGAAAATCCACATTGCTGAAACTGGTGACCGGCTCGACGGACCCGGACAAGGGAACGGTGGCGCTCGGTGCCAGCGTCAAGATGGGTTATTTCGCCCAGCACGCCATGGACCTGCTCGATGGCGAGCGCACGGTATTCGAAACGCTTGAGCATGAGTTCCCACGTGCCGGGCAAGGTCCGCTCAGGGCGCTGGCCGGCTGTTTCGGCTTTTCCGGTGATGACGTCGAAAAGCGTTGCCGCGTTCTGTCGGGTGGCGAGAAGGCGCGGCTGGTCATGGCGATCATGCTGTTCGACCCGCCCAATCTTCTGGTGCTCGACGAACCAACCAACCATCTGGACCTCGACACCAAGGAAATGCTCATCAAGGCACTGTCCGAATATGAGGGCACGATGCTGTTCGTCTCCCACGACCGGCACTTCCTCGGCGCTTTGTCGAACCGAGTTCTGGAACTGACCCCGGACGGCATCCACGAATATGGCGGCGGCTACACGGAATACGTGGCGCGCACCGGCCACGAGGCACCTGGCCTGCGGGGCTGATCCGGAAGGATTTCGGGTTCTTCTGTTCAGCTTCTTTCGAGCAGAAAGAATGTCGTCGGCCCGGATGCTGCGTCGTTGGAAAGCCGGAAGCCGCTTGGGGATACATCCTGACCGGCGGCCGTTGAGGTAACGCCGTTCAGGGTGACCGGCGTCAGCCGCCATTTGCCCTTGGCAAGCGCCAGCGACAGATCGACAAAGCCCTTGCGGATCAAAACCGGCAGGCGGCCGAAATCGGCGATCACTTTTTCCTCGTCGTCGCTGAACTGCATGTCCGTATTGTGCGTATCGGTGGCGTAGATAACGAGAAGCTTGCGGCTTTGCGCAATGCTCTCGGCATCGTCGAGCACCGATACCGCCAGCAGACCATCGCCGTCCGATGCCTCGACACGGACGCTGCCCAGATTGACGGGTTCCCGCAGCGTCGAAAATGCCACTGCTTCGGTCTTCGGCGTCATCACCCGCAATTGGCCCCACAGGCGATCCAACAGTAGTTCGCCGGTATCGCTTTGATAGAGGCCCGTCTTCAGGTCGGTCTGGTTATCTTTTGCCAGAAGCCCGGCCGATTTGGCGGCGTCGAGGATGGCCTGGGGATCGACGGCAGATCGCGGCTGGCCGACACTCAAGTCGCCCCCGGCCGTTTTTGCCACACCGATCGCTCCGACAAGGCCCAACTCGGTGAGCCGCTCCGGTTCGCGCGCCTGCATATCGTCGCTGAGATCCTCGGTACCACGCACAAGAAAAGGAAAGGTCAGTTTTGATGTGGCGACATCTCCGCGCCGGAACAGCAGTGCTGCCAGCGTTTCACCGGCGCGTGCGACCGGGTCGAGCGCGATGGCATAGGGCAGCATCGCCTTCTTGTGCGGGAAGGGCTCGTTGTATTTCAGGATGATCGGGCCATGCGCATGGCGGCAGAGCACGTCCCATCCCTGCTGCGCGGCATAGGCTGGCATCACCAGCCCGGCCTCGTAGCGATACCGGTTCCAGAAGAGATGATCGTATTCGCTGACGACGAACGGCTTGCCGAGCCAGCGGGCGGCGGCGATCAGGCGCATGTAGCTGGCGCCGTCGTCGATCGAGCTTTTCTGCGTCATCGTCGCGCCCGGTGAATAGCTACCGACCCAATCCTGATAGGTGTTCATCGTGATAACCGGCAGGGCTTCGCGGCTCAGCGTCGTCTGGAGCGTCGGCCAGTTGTTGAAGTTGCTGATCTCGCCCTTGTAGCCAAGGCCGCGTAGGGCATCCGACATACGGGCTGCGGCGGCTGTCTCGACTGAAACGAAGAAGGCCTGCAGGTCCTTGAGGCGGGGAGAATCCTCGTAGCGCGACTTCGGAAGTTCGATCGAGGCGTCTTCCAAACTTTCGCCTGGTTGAAGGTCCGGCCATACTTTCGAAAGGGCTCCGGTCGAGCCGTAACGCTGCTTCAGCCAGCCGTTGAAAGGCTGCTTCAACCGTCCGTCATAATGCGGTTTGCCCTCGCGCTCCCGCACGATGCTGTCGAATTCAATATTGTTTTCGTTGACGAGGATGACCAGCGCCAGCGCCGTGTCGATGATCGGCGCGGTGCCGGTATAAGGGTTGACTAGCGTCAGGAACCGCCGCTGGAATTCCAGCCAGTGGTCGAATGCCTCGCCGTCAAAATAGAGAGCAAGCTTGATGTCGCTTGAAGGGTCCCAGCGGTCGTCATAGCCGCCATAGGCGCCACGCCAGGAGGTCATGCCGTCGATGATCCAGTAGATGCCGTTCCGCTTCAGCGCGGCCAGCAGATAATGGATGCGGTCAAGTGTATCGGGATCGAAATCGAAATCCTCGGCCCGGCCGGACATCAACGACGCATCGACGAAGGTCAACCGTGCGATATTGTAACCGTGGCGCGCGAGTTGCAGGGCATAGCGATCGGCATCGGCGTGATCGGGAAAGCCACCTGACGCGGGGCTCCATGCAAGGGAGGCACAGAGCAGCCGCGCCGGTGTCTCGGGCGCATCGGGCAAGGCAAGATGGCCGTCCTGCCGCGTTATCAATCGTCCGCTTGCGCCGGTGGTGCCGGTTTGCCCGATGGCGCGGTTGGAGAGAAATGTGGAGAAATCGAGCGGGCTGCCGGGGCTGATTTCCAGCGATATCTCGCGTACGGGCAGCCACTCGCCGGAGGCGGCGGCGGACGAACCCGGTACGGCCAGCGCCATGACCATCGATGCAAGCAGTCTCTTCATGCCGGCCCGCCCTTTCCGGCGATCGCTGGATAATCTCGTTGCGTCTTCAGGACTGCGACGGACCGTGCAGAATGTAGGATTTGGTCAGGCCTGCGGCTTTTTCCCGGATCAGTTTTGCCTCCGGTGCATAGGCGCGGAACTCCCTAAGGGTCAGGATCTGAATTTCCTCGAAATATTCCCGGATGTGCTCTTCAGATGGCTTGGAAAGGAAACGCCACGGCGAGATCCTGACGGCATGGCGGGCGAGTGGGCGCGGCAGCCAGTGGAGTGCAGGGCAGAAGAAGTGCGGCTCGATGGGGAATACGAAGGCTGGCGTCTGAATGAAATAATAGTTCGAGACACGGTTGATCTCGCGCACGAGATTGGCGCGTTTGGCCGGCGGCACGTGCTCGATCACCGAATTGCACACCGCCACGTCAAAGGATTTGTCCTCGAAGGGCAGGCGGTCCCCGTCATAGACGATGACCTTGACGTCGCCGAATGAACCGGTGAACGAACGTGCTTGACCATCATCGCGGATATTGACCAGCGTCAGGTCTTTGGGAACGTCGGCAGGGTCGAGCTTTTCCCAGAAATGCCGGGAGCCACCAACGTCGCATACCTTGAGCGAGGTAAAGCTGGGGACCGTTTCGCGGAACAGGCCGCCGCGCTTCTTACGGAAATATTCCGACGAGGAGTGAACGATCCGGTCCCAGAGCGAAATATTCTTTTCTACAGTATCGTTGATCATGAAAGGAACTTTCTGAGAGGTTTGTGGCCCGGTTACGCCCGTCAGGCGGCCGTTCTCATCGGTTTATGAATGATGCGGCTTTCAATGGGGGCGGCAGGCGGGCGCCGCGGCCGCAGGAAACCCAAAGGCAACGCTGCGGCATGAAAGAACCAGGTGACGACGGTGTAGAATCCCATGCGCAATCCGCGCTTGCGCAGGCTCATCATCGCTACGATGCCAGCCAGGAGAGCGAGGACCAAACCGATTGCCAGCCCCTTGTCAGGAAGGAACAGCAGCATCGCGAGCGAAAATGCCCACCAGCTATAAACTGCGGCCCAGAGTTTCAGCTCAGGGAGTTCGGCGAGCAGGCGTCCGAAATAGGGCTTGCCGACCGAGGCGCGCAGAAGCTCACCAACACCGAACAGATATTTGCTTTTCCAGCGCCGGACCAGGAGCCGGTAGGAATTGGACGTGTGGCCAAAATGGCTGACGAAGCGCCTATCGAGGCGGTGGAGCTGCCAGTTCAGGCTGCGTAGCCGCACCCCAAGGTCAAATTCCTCGTGGCCATGCAGGTTGCGATCTGAGATATAGCCGGCTTCCTCGATGGCGCTACGCCGATACAAACCGCCACCGTTCATCCGGTCGATATCGCCGGTGCGGTTCTCGGGGCCGTTGCGCTGCACGCGGCGTGCATATTCGAGATTGGCGGTCTGCATTTCCTCCACATGTCCGGTGACGCCCCCGACACGCGGATTGTCGGCGAGAAACCGAAGCGCTTCCGGCAGAAATTGCGGATCGAGGATCATGTCGCCGTCAAGCAGGCAGATGTGATCGAAGGCCGAATATTGGAAACCGAGCTGCGGCCCGATCCCACAGCTCGGTTGCGCCGGCGGGGTGATCTGCACGACGGTGACCGGATAGCCCGATGCGACCTCGACAGTTCGATCCGTGGAGCCGCTGTCGGCAATGATGACCTCGCCCTGACCGTTCGGGAGCCCGGCCAGTGCGCTTTCGATAGTCGCCGCGATACGCTTTTCTTCATTCAGGGTCTTTATGATGATGGATACACCCATAATGACTTCCCTGTTTGAACGAGGCACCACCGGCGCAACGGTGGATATGCCGGTGGTGTGCCCGTTCACGATACTGTCCGATAACTTGAAATTCGGTTGATTGCGCCCGAGGATCCGGTGGTTTTTCGCCCGGTCCAACACGGAGTGATACACCTGCGCCGTTCGCTCACTTACCTTCTTCCAGCTGTAGTCCGTCTGGATTTGCCGGATCAGGTCCTCCGTTCCATCTTCATGGGGTGGCGTGGACAGTTTGCGGTCGAGGGCCGTCGCCAGCGCATCGACATCACCCATCGGAAAATAATCCGTCGGGGCGAGCTTGAGTTCGCGATTGGCAACGATGTCGCTGGCAAGAACCGGCAGGCCATAACTGAGGGCTTCCAGAAGCGCGATCGGCATGCCTTCGTGGCTTGATGGCAGCACGAACAGCGCCGCGTTGCCGTAGAGTTCCGCAAGGGCGGCGCCTGTCTGAAAACCCGTCATGACGACCGAAGGCGTTTGCGCCGCCAGAGCCTTCACATAGGCCGAATACTCGGTTTCATGATCCGCACCGCCGACAATCACCAGTTTTTCGGGCCGGTTCGCCTTGGCAAAGGCAAGGATCAGATCGTGCTGGCGCTTTTCCGGGACAAGACGGGCCATCATGACGATGTATCGGCGGGGCTCCAGCCCGAAAGCCTTGAGCGTGCCGGTGGAATCGAGCTTTGGTTGCACCGAAACGCCGTTCGGCACGAAATCGACCGCGACACCATATTTCTCCCGCATGGCGCGGACGATTTCCTGGGAAATCGCGATACGGCCATTGGAGGCGTACATTCCGAATGTTTCACCCAGCTTCAGCATGCGTTTGGCAAACCAGCCCCATTTCTGGCGTTCGTAATCGTAGCCATGATGGGTAATGATGACTTTGAGGCCGAAAAGACGGGCCAGCGGCGCGACCAGCGCCGGACCGACGGCATGGATATGCAGGACATCGGGTCTCTGACGTGCGGCAAGGAGAACGCCTGCAACGCTGTGCCCAATGGCCTCGAGGACCATTCTCTTCGGCGACCATAGCGGGATGACCCGGATACCGTTCCAGACACTTTCCGAAGCGCTTTGCAGGTATCGCCGCCGGCCGACGACATCGACATCCCAGCCCATATGGACAAGTTCGGTGCCGATCATCTCTATATGCTTTTCGACTCCGCCCTGAACGTTGGGAATACCCCGGCTGCCCAGCATCATGACGCGGGGGCGGGCAACGGCTTTTTCGAACGTTTCGGTGGTTTCAAAAAGCGAGGTTTCGCTCAATGGGGGGGCGGGCACAACCGTGATGCGCCCGGTTTGCGCGCCGCCCACGGTTTCCGGCGATATCTCGGAGCGTGCATCCGCAGCCGCGTTCAGCACATCTTCGCTGATATCGCGCAGACTGCTTTCATCGTCGGCCTGTCCGGGCTGCTGGTATGCCGTCCTGGAAGCGCGCGGCTCGTTGCTCATCGTTCCAAATCCCTGGTTCCTCGGGATATGGTTTAGGCGCGAACGGCTGAAATCGCGGAAATATAACCGTTAAAATTGTAGGGATCGGCTGAAATTATGAGTTGAAGAGCCGAAAAGTGTATCAATTTGATTGCGCAATCGCGCCACTAAGGGCCGGGAGAGACGCGCCGAGGCTGCCATAGAGTTCCGTCGTTCGCCGCAGGTAGGCGGCAGAGGAGAATTCGGCGGAGATCCATTGCCGCGCTTTGCGGCCCATCACGCGCCGCTCTTCTGGCGAACGTGCATTCATGGCGGTGAGTGCCGCTGCCAGGTTCTGGGCATCTCCAGGCATGGCCATCACACCGGTTTCGCCTTCGAGGATCATTTCGGGAATTCCGCCAATCCTGGCGCCGATGACCGGCGTTTCGAGCGCATAGGCTTCGAGCACGCTGATGGGGGCGTTCTCGTACCATTCGGACGGCAAAACCAGCGCCTTGGCTTCGCCGATCAACCGATGCAACGCGTCTCCGGACAGATAGCCGGCGAACACGACATCTGCTTCAAGCGTCTCGGCCAGCGCTTTCAGCGCGGCTTCCTCCGGCCCGGTTCCCGCGATCACCACCTTCTGCTTCGACAGCGCGGCGGCGCGGATCAGCGTGTCGATCCCTTTTTCCGGTGCGAGGCGCCCGGCGAACGCGAAATAGTCGCCCTCGGCCCACTGCGTCTGGAAGGCTTCGGCATCGACGAAATTCGGAATGTAGACCATCTTCTCCCGCGGCCAGCCCCACTCGGCAAGCTTGTCGACGTAAAACCGGCTGGGGACGACGAGGCGGTCGAGATTGTTGCGGTACAGCCCGAGGCTGCGGTGCAGCGCGGTTTCGGCCAGCACAACGGCGCTCAGCACCGCCGACCCCTTGATGCAGCGATGCACCAGCACATTATGGATACGGCCGCCCTTACAGTCTTCGCAGACCTTGGTATCCCGCAGCATCTTGTAGGAGGGACAGGCAAGCTTGAGGTCGTGAACCGTCATGACCGTCGGGATGCCAGCCGCTTTCAGCGTCGAAAAGATTGCCGGCGAAAGGTGATGGTAGACGTTATGGGCATGCGCAATCGCTGGATTGACCCGTTCGATCAGCCGCTTGATGTTGCGCTGCGCCTCGAAGGAATAGATGATGTTGGCGACCTGCTTGACCTTGTTCAGCGTGCCGGTTTCATGGCCGTATTCGATCTCGGAAACGAAATAATCGGACCATGGGCTGGGCGGGTTCAATTCATGCTGCATGGCGAAGGGAACGACATCCCAGCCTGCCTTTTCGAACATGGCGATATGGTCGAGAAAGACGGACTCGGCGCCGCCTCGGCGGTAAAAGTAGTTGTTGATCTTCAACAGTGCCGGCTTGCGGATTGTCAGGTTGGCGACGGTCAAGGCTGAGCCTCCTTCCAGCCGAAGCGTTTCAGGGCCTCACAGACCGGGAGAATATCGCATTGGCGTTCGTGGGCGTGCGACACCAGCCGCTCCAGCGTTTCCGGCCGGCAGCCGTAGGGCGTCGGGGTTGCAGCGATATCGTGGGTGAAGAAGATCAGCCAGCCCGGGTTGGCCGCAACATCGTCGATCCACCGCGTCAGGCCAAGAGCATGGTCTTCCGGCTGGCGGATTTCGACGGCTTTCAGCATGAAAGGGTCGACATTCCCCCGGTTGATCGCTTCGCCGGCTGCCCGGCAGGTCATGTAGCGTTTTTTCAAAACGCGCCGAAGCCGTGGTGATGCGGCATTGTAGGGGAAGGCGAAATTGGTGGGCCTGCGGGCAATCCCTGCGCCGGTCAGGAAGGCTTCGTTGCGGTCGAGATCACCGGCAAACGTCCGGCTGCTCAGGGTGCTGACTTTGTGGTGAGAAAATGTATGGCAGCCGATTTCGTGTCCCCGTGCAAACAGCTCACGACAGCCGTCTGTCGAGATCAGGCGCCGGTCTGGTTCCACCCGCCCTTCCAGGCCACCGGCAATGTAGAACGTGCCGCGTGCACCATGTCGCTCCAGAATGGCGGCGCCGTTGGTCAGGGCCGTATCGGGAACGTCGTCGAAAGTGAAGGAAATGATCGGTCGTTCTATCGGGATCGGCCGTCGTGTCCTGGCGAACTGCCAGATCAGCCGGTTGTTCAACCGGTCGGCGATATTGCTGATCCTGTTGAAAATCTCAGGCATGGGCCGTCGGCCTTTCTGCAGGAACGAGGCGTTCTTCGGTCAGTGTCGCCGACGACTGGAAGCGCAGGCCATACAGGCAATAGAGGAAGGTGAACCAGAGCAGATTGCCGCCCTCGAAGAACAGGCTTTCGAGGCCGGCGTTGAAAATGACATAGAGCCAGACCCGGATGAAAAGCCGCGTCAGATCGGAATGTTCGATAGCCGGAGGCAAGCGCGAGATGTCGCGCAATGGCAGGAAGAGAACCCATACCAGGGTCAGGAAGAGACCGGGAATGCCGGCCATCAGGGCGATGTCGAGATAGGAGTTATGCCCGTTGGCGGCAGTGACCGCCCAGGTTTCGACACTGCCACCGCCATAGACCAGTTCCTGTGTCTGCCAGAATGCCTTGATGCCGTAGCCGGTGATCGGATTTTCGGCCATCGCGGTGAAGGCGAAGCGCCAGATGTCGGCCCGGTTTGTGAACGTGGCGTCGATCCCGAGCGAGGTGATGAACTCGCCGAGTGGCCGGAAGACAGCTGAGCCGACGGCAAACAGGTTGAACAACGCCACGCCGCCGACGGCGATGGGAATGCGCAGAAACCGCAGGCGTTCAAAAAACCAGGCGAGAATCAGAATGCCGGGCAGCATGGCGCTGGAGGTCTTTCCGCCGGTGTGGACGAGGAAAACTATGGAGAGCACGACGATGGCGATCCCGGCTGGCCGTGACCAGGCATTCATGACGAAAAGCCCGAAGAAGGTGGCGACCACCATGGCGGCGGCGGCGCTGTTCTTCTGCGGGAAATGACCGCGCCACAATCCGGCATTCATCGGTTCGCGCAGTTCTGAAAGCTGGTGGATGGACAGTTCCGGTTTGAAGACGATGCCGTAATAGGCGGTCGCCAGCATGATCAGAGTACCGATCGCCAGCATCTTGGCGAATTGCTTCTCCGACGCCGGCATCAGCAGGTAGATGCTGGCATTGATGGTCGCCATGACGGTCAGGATGACCGCCTTGATACCGAGCACCGGATGGTTGGAGATCAGCGAAACGAACAGGAACCAGCCGAACATCGGCAGCAGCAACGCGCGGGGCTGGAGGATGGTCTGACGCAACGGATGAAGCAGACCGTAGCAGAGCGTGCCTGCAAATAGGCTGAGCGATACGATCTGGTTCAGACGGTTTGAGTTGCCGGCGGACGGGTCGAGAATACCTTCGCCGGTGAGATCGACAAACGGCGTCGTGGAAATCCAGAAGAACAGGAAGATTGCCATGAACAGGACTGGACCAGCGCTGATGCCGCCAGTCGCAATACCGGTCGCAGCCGGCAGTGCATGATTGTCCGGCGACGCTGTCTTCATCTCAGGCCGTGCGCGGCTGGTGTTGGCGCAAGGCTCGCAGGATGCCGAACAATAGGGCAAGCCCGACGCCGATTGCGATACCGGCAAAGGCACCGGCGGCAAGCAGAATCAGGGTTCGCGGTGGCCAGCTGCGCGATTGCGGTGGCATTGCGCGCGAAATCACCCGGATATTGGAGGTGTTGATCTGCTGCTGTTCGGTAATCTGCTGAGCGCGGGTCAGATGCGTTTCGTAAAGGGCCGCCTTGGCGCGTGCGTCGCGCTCCAGGTCCCGCAGTTCGACCTGGGAGTCGTTGTCCATGTAGACCGTTGTCTGCTGTTCGTTCGCCTTGCCCTGGAGGGCGGCGAGCGCCGACTTGGCCTGGTTCATGTCTCCCAACGCCGCATCGGCAATCCGCCGGGCTTCATTGTTGATGGATGCCTTCAAGGTCGCCAGATCGGAATTGGCCGCTGTGATCCGCGGGTGCCGGGTACCGTAGGTCAGTTTCAGCGAGTTGAGTTGCAGCAGAGCCTGGTCGTAATCCTGCCGGAGCGACGTCATTGACGGTGAAACAAAAACCGATGCCGTGCCGGTCCGGCCCGTCGATATCGCCTCCTGCATCTGCTTGTATCGTGTTTCCAGCTCGATGTAGCGCTGTTGTGCCGTCAGGACCTGCGTGTTCAACTCGGCAACAAGCTGTGTGCTGACCAGTTCGCCATTCGAGGATTGCAGCCCCTTCTGGCGCTTGAATTCCTCCACTTTTGCTTCCGCGTTGGTAACGTTGCGCCGAAGCTCTTCCAGGCGATCATTGAGCGTTGTTGCAACCCGGCCGGCACTTTGCGCGGCGGATTCGAAGATTTCCTTTTCGAAAGCGTCGACGATCGCGTCGGAGAGTGTCACCGATTTCTCCGGATTGTCGGTGTAGACGCCAAGAGAAACGACGAATGAACGCTCTTCGCGCCGTGCCTCGACACGTTCTGCCAAAGCACGGGTCGCGCCCAGCATCTTTGCCTGCTGGGTTTCGTCCTTGCTGGCGCTGGAGAAGAGTTCCTTGATGCCTCCAAGGATGCCAGGCTTCACGAATTCCGGGTCTTGCGTCAGGTTCATGCTGTCGATGACGCGGGTCAGGACATTGCGTGACGTGAGGATTCGTAGCTTGCTTTCGACTTCGAGCAATTGCGAGTCGCGCTGCGGATTGGAGCCAAATACGTCGTCATTGACCACCTGAAGGTTGGATGGATCGATGACGAGATCGGTGTAGACGGTGTAGCGCGGCTGGGCCGTCATCGCATAGATCAGTGCGGCGGCCACGCACAGGGCCGTTGCGCCGACGATCCAGAGCAGACCATCCTTCAGCCAATGGAAAACGTCATCGGGGCCAATAGCGCGAAGGGCCGCGACATAGCCCATGATCTTCCCTTTGACGGGCGCTGGCGGTATGTTGATAGTTTCGGCGATCGTGGCCTGTTGCCGGCTTGGCGAAAATGTCGCGCGTGCTGTCTCGGCTGCCGCAGAAGCGTGATGGGCGGGGCGGTAATCGTCTTCGTCGTCGGAAACCAGATCCAGCAGGGAGCCGGGACGCGGGCGCGAGCGTGCAACCGTTTCCGGGCGCTTCAACGCTTGCCGCAGATCCGGCTCCTTCGGCGTATACATCCGTTCTGTCTCCGCGGCGTGCTTCAAGCCCGTACAGACTATCGCCGTGCTCTAGGTGAGCATCATGAATAGCCGCTTATGGTAAACCGGACGTTAAAATGCCGGGCGCGGGCACTCGCATACGGAGTAGTGCAGACTAGAAATCGTGCAGCAGCCGGCTCCAGCTTTCCGAGGCAAGACCACCGGCATAGAACCCATCGCCAATGGCCGCCTCCTTCAGGTCTGCGTGGCGCGTCACCAGACAGAAATAGCCGGTATGCTTGTGGACGAGATGGCGTTGCCGCAGCACCGCCTGGGTCAGGAACGGCTGCGCCATGCCTTGGGCGCTGGCATATCCCAGATTGTCGAGATCAGCGAAAATTTGAGCGACCACGAGCGCTTCCTGACGTTCGTGGCAGAAGACGTTCATCACCACGGCATTGCGGCCATCCGCGCCAAAATACAGATAGCAGCCGATCGTCTTGCCCTGTGCATCTGCGATGCTGCGGCATTGAAGCCCGCCAAGAGCGGTGTTCAGTTTCGCGGCGGCGACCAGCCAGTCGAATTCCGGTTTGGAAAAGACCGGATGGACGGAGAAGCGCTCCATCATCACCTGGGCCTGTTCCATGAGCTGCGGCAGCGAAATCGGTGTGCTCGTGACGCCATCCTGGGGTGCCGCCGCGAAGGACGTTCTCGAGCGGCGCACGAAGCGGTCCGCAATTCGGGCAAGCCCCTGAAGGGGTAGTTTGGCAAGCAGTTTCACCCTGCGGCGCGCCATGTCGAGCGCGGCTGCGGCCGGGCGGAAGGTGCGGTGCCATTCGAGACTTTGAACAGGCAAGACCAGCCCGCCGCCGGCAACCCAGTGGTCGGCGCTGACTGGCGATGCGTTGTCGGTAAAGCAGAAATCCTGGCGTGCTGCGCGCAGCATGCGGGCAAGACGAGCAGCCCCGGCCGCGCCGGATTTTCCTTCGGCCATGAAGGCACACAGTACTCTGGCGGTTACCGGCCGGCCATGAACGATGAATTCCACCGGCATTGCCAGGATAGCGCTGTCGATCGTCGATGTCTCGTTCAGGTGGACGAGGCTGCCGACATCCGGCGTGTAGAGAGGGCTGCTGAAGAAGACCGTTTCGAGATAGCCAGCCAATTGGCTGTCTGTCGCCTGGTTGTTCTTGCGGAAGGTTCGGGTGAACAGATCGGCGATCGCCGGAAGATCTGAGCGCTCCATTGCGCGGACTGCGCCAGTATTGGGCCTCGATCGTCCCTCTCCGGAGGGGGGGGCGGAGAGTTCGATGGGATGTCTCAAAGCATTTTCCGCAGCGGGTGTCATGTCACACTCTTCATATCCGGCTCTATTACGCCAGTTTATTTACGGGATATCGGTCAATATTCTCTATGTGCCTAAAGCGTATTTATATAAGGGCTGCCCCGGCAGTATCTTTTAGCTCATCCTTCTTCGCGTACCGGAAGAAGACCGTCCAGGCGACGGCCACCATTGAAATCTCGATCAGATAGAATGAAACGACGGTTCCCATCGGAGGGGCGTACCATGTCGCCCAGGCAGCAAGGGCTGCGCCCAGAATGCTGCCAAGGCCCATGACACTGGCGCGCGCGGCATGATAGCCGGCGGCACCCAGGGCTTCGACGGCGATTGACCACATGCCGAGCGGTATGACGACCCAGCAGAGATTGCGGACGAAGGACACGAGCGTCAAATATTCGTGACCGAACAGATAGGGTAGCAACGGCGCCAGAAGAAACACGGTCGCCGCCGCCGCCAGGCTGATGCCAGAGGCAGCAAAAAGCACCTTGCGGATGCGGTCCATCGCCTTGTGCAAGCCGTTAGCCGCCGCCCGCGCCGAGCCCGGATACATCAACCGGTTCAAAGCCTCGACGGAGAGATAGCTGCTTTCGAGAATCCGGCGGGCGACGCTGTAGCTGGCGACGATTTCTGCCGTCGTGACGAGGCTCAGCGTCAAGAGATCGGCATTCTGGCGGATGGCGCGCAGAATGAAGGGTATGCTGAAATACATGCCGAGCGGCAGTTCTTCCCGAACGATCTTGTATTTGGGCCGGCCGAGTTTTGCCAATGCCCGGATGCAGAAGGCTGCCACCAGAACGTGGCAGGCAAATTGCCAGACCGCCCATTCGGCAACGGTCGAGACACCAAATGCAAGGCAGGCAAGCGCTGCTGCGGCGGTGCGCGCAATCGCAAAGCCGACGACAGTCATGTTGGCCGAAACGAAATTGGAGTGGCCGATGAAGATCTGCTCAGTCAGAACAATGATGCGTACGAAAATGATGTTGGTGATCAACATCAGCGTCATATCGAAGAGGTTGAGCGACGGATCGGGCGAAAGTGCGAAGAAGAACGGCAAGATAGCCACGCCGAGCAGGACCAATGCCGCGCCGCTGATGGCCGTCAGGATGATGTTATGGCCGAGCATGACCGGATACATCGCGGGATCGCGGGCGACCCGCCGGACCAGGCATTCCATGCCGCCGAGCCCGCACAGGTGGACGGCAATGTTGCAAACTGCGGTAACGGCGACGAAGACGCTGAACTCGTTGACGCCGAGCGAGCGAGCGAGAATAGCGAAGGTGAGCAACTGGGCAGCCGAACTCATGATCAGGCTGCCGCCGGAGGCCATGTAGGACATGACCATCGACATCAGCGTTCGCTGCTTGGGCGCGTGAAAAGCGTCCGCTGTCACCGTTGGTGTTCTCCTCTTGCAGTCAATGAGGTTCCGTTTGGATGCAGCGGTAACAACCACGGCAAATTGAGCGAAGACGTCAAAGTTGCAGGTGCGTCAGTTTCATTAGATTTACGGTTGTCCAACAATACTTTCATTCACTGCAAAGGTCGTTAATTTCACCGTGAATTTGCGCCTGAGCCGTCCAAGAATTCATATTGAGGTTAACGCTTGCCATTACTGAATTGATTTCAGTTTATGTTTACTTCGCTACGGTATTGATTGCAGAAGGTTTTGGGGATTGCAGGTTGGAGTTGCGCTGGTGATGGACAAGGCACGCGTTGAGGACCGGAACGGAGCGCCGCTGCATCGTTTCATGGGAGTTGATCTCGAACTGGCTCCTGGTGTTCTCGTTCCAAGGGAAGAAACGGAGCTTCTGGGCCGCACATCGATCGGGCTGATCGACGGAAAGGTCGAAAATCCGATGGTCATCGACATGTGCTGCGGCTCCGGCAATCTTGCGCTGGCAATTGCCACACACAGTGCTTCCGCCCAGCTCTGGGCATGCGACCTGACCGACGAGACTGTAAGCCTTGCGAAGCGAAATGCCGAACGCTGCGGAGTTTCCGATCGCCTCAGGGTTGTCCAGGGTGATCTGTTTGGTGGTCTTTCGGAGGAGGACCTTGAGGGCAAGATCGATCTGATTGTCTGCAACCCTCCCTACATTTCCACCCAGCGCCTCGAAGGCGATAGCGCGCATCTTCTCGACAACGAGCCGCGCGAGGCCTTCGATGGAGGGCCGTATGGTATCTCCATTCATCAGCGTCTTGTCCGTGATGCGCTTGCTTTTCTGAAGCCCGGCGGCTGGCTGGCTTTCGAATTCGGCGAGGGCCAGCACCGCCAAGCCGCAGCACTGCTGGCGCGCGCGCGCGGTTATGAACCGGCGGCCTTCGCCGAGGATGCGGCTGGTCTTCCGCGTGTCGCTTTCGTTCAGAAACGGTCCGATGCTTGACGCGTCTGCACTGAGCCTGCCTGCAAAACCCTCTGCCGGAACCCGAAAAGCCGATGAGTGAAATCCGCGCGTTGCAAAGCTCCGATATCCCCGCTCTCGCAGGGATGTTCCAACGCGTCTTTCGCGATCCAAAGGCTCCGCCCGGCAAGGGTTTGGCAGACTATCTCCGGCATTTTTATCTCGATGCGCCAGGCCAGGACATTGGCATTACGTCGCTCGTCCATCTCAATGACGGCGGTGAGATGACCGGTTTCGTCGGCGCCACAGGTCTGCCGATGACGTTTCAGGGCCGACAATTGCGGGCGGCGATTTGCGGCTCGCTGATGGTCGAGGGGCGGGACGCCGATCCGCTGGCGGGTGCGCGGTTGCTCAAGGCGTTTCTCGCCGGCCCACAGGACCTGTCGTTCAGCGAAACGGCGAGCGAGGTGTCGGCTGCAATGTGGATGAAGCTGCGCGGGTTGGCCCTGCCGCAATACAGTCTCGACTGGCTGCGCATCATCCGGCCGGCCGGCTTCTTTACGGAGCTTGGCATGAGCCGCATCAGCGCTGCCCGTTTTCTGCGGCCGTTGGCGCGCAAGACTGATGATGTCCTGCTTGGGCGCATGCGTGCCGACGATCTGCGGTGGTCCGGTATTCCGGTAACCTGGAACGGGCAGGGCAGTTTCAAGACAAGCGATGTATCTGCTGACGATTTTGCCGAACTGTTTGTCCGGTTGACCGCGCGGTATCTGTTGCGGCCTGATTTTTCCAGCGAGCAACTCGCCTATATTTTACAGGATACAAAGCACGCAAGAGCGGAAGGTGAGGCCAACTTCTGCAAGGTCGAAGCGCGGACCGGTGCCGTCATCGGAGCTTTCGTCTATCACGGAGATGCAGGGCGTATAGGCAGGGTTCTGCAGATCCTGTCGATCCCCGGCCAGGAACGCCAGGTTATCGACTGCCTGATCGCACATGCGGCAGCGCGGGGTCTCGTGGCGCTGCGCGGCCGCACCCAGCCGGCGCTTCTTGAAGCCATGCTCGGGCGCCGCATCTCCTTCACCCATATCGCCTCAAGTGTCATCCATGCCAAGGATCCCGAAATCCTTCAGGCCTTTCAGAATGGCGAAGGTTTTTTCAACGGGCTGGCCGGCGAACATTGGAGCCGGCTGGCAGCGGGCGATATCGATTGACACGCCCGCCGCCGCTTATCCTGTCGCGGATTATTTCGGCGCGATCTCGCTGACCGGTTCGACCAGTTGCGGCGCAAGATGCAGGTAACGCGTCGCCTTGCGCTTGGCAGTGATATCGGCCCAGACGCGCGACATCTGATCGGCGGTGAGGCCGGCGGCGGCGGCAACAATTTCTGCCGGTAGATTATTATTGAGGCCGTAAAGGCAGAGATCCATCCGATCATAGGGCAGGGAGAAGTAGAACTCTTCCTGCGTCTGCTGCAGCGAATAGGTGTCCGTGGTTGGCGGACGCTTGCAGATTTCCTCCGGCACGCCGAGATAGGCGGCCAGCTGATAGACCTGGGTCTTGTAGAGATGGGCGATCGGCTTGACGTCGGCGGCGCCATCGCCGTTCTTGACGAAGAAGCCCTGGTCATATTCCAGCCGGTTCGGCGTGCCGATGACGGCAAAATTCAGCCGGTCGGCGTGGAAATATTCGAGCTGCTTGCGAGTGCGCTGTTTCATGTTGGTGGCGGCGACGATACCGAGATAGACGGACGGCGTCATCCGCAGCTTTGTCTGCTTGCCATCGGGATCCTGTACCACGAGGTAGGAGATGTTGTAGCCATCGCCTTCGAGTGCGCTGGAAATGACGATCTTCGAGGCCCAGGCGCTGGTATATTCCGGAACCAGTTCACGGATGAAGGCGTCGCGACGATCGTAGCAGCCCATAGCCTGTAGTGACGGGCCGATATCTTCGACGACACTGTCAATGCCAAAGGTTTCGGCGATCTTCCGGCCGAGGCGCAAGCTTTCCGGATCGGAATCGTTTTCCGGCATGAACAGCGCATAGACGTTCTTGGCACCGACCGCGCGGGCGGCGAGGGCCGCGCAGACGCTGCTGTCGATGCCGCCCGAAAGACCAAGAACGAGGCCACGCTTGCGCAAGGGGCCACGCAATTGCTCACGTAGCGCTGCGACGATCCTGTCGGTTTCTTTGGCCGGGTCGAGGGCCAGCGTTGCCGCCGAGAATGCGGCGGATGTATCGGTGTTGTGCATGTTCATTCGGCAGCCTCCAGTGTTTCTGCGGCGAGCCTGCGGCTGACCTTGCCGGTATCTGTCTTGGGGAGTTCGTCGCGAAATTCGATGAGACGCGGAACCATGAAATCTTCCAGATGGGCCGCGCAATGCTTGATGATCTCGCGGTCCGTCAACGCCGGATCGGAGAGAACGACGATGGCTGCAATCGCCTGGCCAAGGACCGGATCGGGTAGGCCGATGACGACCGCTTCGGCGATGCCCGGATGCGCGTGGAGTACCGTCTCGACTTCCTTCGGCGCAACCTTCTCGCCACGGGTCTTGATGATATCGTCCTTGCGGCCGACGAAATAGAGGAAGCCCTCCTCATCGGTGCGGAAGAGATCGCCGGTGTAGAGCACCTTTTCCCAAGGGTTGGGGCCGGGGCGCAGCATCTTGTTGGTCGCCTCGTCATTGCGCCAGTAGCCCTGCATCACGTGCGGGCCACGGATCACCAGCTCACCGGGGACGCCAGGCGCGACACGCTCACCGCTATCATCGACAACGAAAGCTTCGGTGTTGGGGATGGCGATGCCGACCGAGCCGGGGCGGCGATCGAGTTCTGCCGGTGGCAGGTAGGTGCAGCGCTTGCATTCCGTCAGGCCGTACATCGAATAGACCGTCGCGCGTGGAAACAGTTCGCGCAGGCGGGCGATATGGGCTGGGGGCAGGGCGGCTGCGGTATTGGTGATGTAGCGCAGGCTTGGCAGGAAATCCGGCTCCAGATCGCGCATCTGCAGGATCATCGCCGCCATGGTCGGCACCAGCGGGAAGCCGGTGACGTTTTCTTCGCGGATACGGTCGAAGATGGCCTGCGGGAAGGCAAATGAGGCTTCCAGCACGATGGTCGCGCCGAGCTTGACCGCCATCAGCAGCTGGTAGAGGCCATAATCGAAGGCCAGTGGCAGGACGTTCAGGATGATATCGTCGGCCGTATTTTCCAGATAGGTGGTGATCGAGGTTGCCGCCGCCTCGACGTTCCGGTGCGTCATCATCACGCCTTTCGGGCGGCCGGTCGAGCCTGACGTATAGATCAGGAGCGCCAGATCGACGTCGATACCGTGATGTTTCACGCCGGTTTCAATGGCAGCAAGGCAGGTTTCGAAATCGGCGATACCTTCCCCGGGGGCGGCACCCCTGAATTTCGTGGATGCAACGAACAATGGCCGTGGTTCGATCGCCCGCGCTTCAGAGACGATGGGCAGCAGTTTACCTTGGGTCAGAATGCCTGCCGCTTCGCAGTTTCCGATCATGTAGGCGAGCTTGTCGGCCTTGGTCGATGGATTGACCTGCACGGCGGTGGCGCCGGCTTTCAGGATGGCAAAAAGCGAGACCGCTGCTTCCCAGCAATTGTTCATGAAGACGAGGATACGGTCGCCGCGCACGATTCCGTCCGCGGCAAGCGACGAAGCCAACCGTCCGGCTGCCGCATCGAATTCCGCATAGGTGAAGCGCTTGTCGCCGGCCACCAGAGCCGTCTTTGCGCCGTTTATGCGGGCACTGTTCTGCAGAAATTCCTCAACGCGCATCGTCTGTCTCCCGTCGCCCGATCGTGTCAGGCCGACATCTTGTTGAGTGCGGGCTGCTGAGCGTGCTTGGCAACAAACGCCGTGATGCGTGCGACGGAATCGAGATTGGCGGGCACGATATCCGCGTCGGCCATGACGAAACCGAACTGATCCTCGATGAAGGCGACGAGTTCGAGAACGCCGGTGGAATCGATGACTTCGTTTTCGATCAGCGATGCCTCGTCCTGAAGGTCGTAGGACGCGTCGCCGAACAGAAAGTTCTCGATGATGAAGGCCTTGATGCTGTCCTTGATAGGCTGGGTCATATGTTCTTCCTCAGATAAAGATCAGGCCGCCTTGGTGCTAAGCGCCTTGGTGGCTGAAAATGTGTTTTGCCAGAGTTGGGTTGATAGGATGCCGACGAAGGCGACATTGTCGCGATAGCCGGAGGCCGGCTTCTCGCTGCATTTCTCGTAGAGCTTCGAAACGGCCTTTGGATTGAAAAGGCCGGTATCGGCGATGCTGCGCTCGCTGAAGGCGTCGCGGACATAGTCCCGTTCGTTGCCTCCGACGAAGGACTGGCTGTCCGGTGCCCGGTAGGGCTGCTTGGTCCGGCGCCCGATGGTCTCCGGGAGAAGGTCTTTTGTCGCTTCCCGCAGGATGTGTTTTTCGACCAGTCCCTTGAGCTTCATCTCGGGCGGCAGGCGGGTGGCGAATTCGACCAGGCGATGGTCGAGGAACGGGAAACGGCCTTCGATGCCATGCGCCATCGCCATGCGGTCACCCTGGCTTGACAGAATATAGCCCGGCAGAAGGAAACGGCTTTCGAGATATTGCGCCTGATGCAACGGGTGCCAGCGGCCAAAGTCTTGCGGCAGCCGCGAAACCATTTCTGCGGCGGCGTCATAGCCGTCGAGCGTCTGGCGCAGATCGCCTGAGAAGAACAGCTTGGCGGCGGCGGTCCCGCGCAGGCGCGGCCGGTGCGAAAATAGCGGATCATCAGGGCTGTCGGCGCCGGCGCCAAAGAAGGCGGCCAGATATTCGGCGGATTGCTGCTTCAGCCCGGGCAGATAGGCGTAGAGCTTGCGAAACAGATGCGGCCTGATCCGTGAACCGGGCTGGCGGGCGCAGAAGCGGCGGACGCGAGCCTCCTTGAAGATATCGTAGCCGGCAAACACCTCGTCGGCGCCTTCGCCGGTCAGGACGACCTTCAGGCCCTTTTCGCGAACAAGGCCGGACAGCTGATAGAGCGGCGCAGGCGCTGTGCGCAGGATCGGGCGCTCGGTAAAGCGGATCACATCGGGAAAAGTGCTGGCGATATCGCCGTCGCCGCAGGCGACTGCGTGATGGTGGGTGCCGAGAGCTTGCGCCATCTGCTGCTGGAAAGTGCTTTCGTCATGTTCCGCGCTGCCGAAGGTGACCGAAAACGTCGAGAGGCCGCCTGACGCCATGGGGGCTGCCAGCGCCGAGACGATCGATGAATCAAGGCCGCCGGAGAGGTAAGAGCCGACCGGAACATCAGCCCGCATCCGGATGCGTGTCGCATCGGTCAGCAGGTCGCGCAATTCTTCGGCGGCAGCGCGTTCGTCCGTGTAGACGGCAGGCTCGCCCATATCCGGATATTGCAGCTGCCAGTATGGCTTGATCGATATCCCGTTTTTCTCCGCAATCAGCAGGTGCGCTGGTTCAAGTTCAAATATGTCGCTGAAGGCGGTACGGGGTGCAATCGGCGCCCAGAGCGTGAAGATCTGATCCAGCCCGAAGGGGTCCATTTCAGCCCGAACGCCCGGAACCTGCAGCAGGGCCTTTACTTCCGAGGCGAAATAGAGGGTTTTCCCGACCATTGTATAGAAGAGCGGGCGGACGCCCATGCGGTCGCGCGCAATAACCATCCGTTGCCTGGGGGCATCCCAGATCGCGAAGGCAAAATCGCCGTTGAGCAAGGACATGCAATCCAGCCCCATGCGCTCATAAAGGTGCAGGATGACTTCGGTATCGCTGCCGGTGCGGAACACATGGCCCTGCGCCTTCAGCGTCTCGCGCAGTTCGACATAGTTGAAAATTTCGCCGTTGAAAACGATGGTGAAATTGCCGCTGGAATGCGTCATCGGCTGCTGCCCGTCACCCAGGCCGACGATTGACAGGCGCACATGGCCAAGTCCGACGGAAGGCGCGGTAAAGATATCCTGCTCATCCGGCCCCCGGTGTGCAATCGCGGCAACCATGCGCTGCAGCAACGGCTGCGCGTCATGAGGCGCGACGCCATCTCCGAAGTATCCGCCAAATCCACACATGCAGCAAAATCCTCGACTTGCCCTGAGAGGCCTGATAATGCCCGAAAAGCGTCCGCGATGTGTTAAACTGGGCCGGAATTCAGGGGCGAATTTCGATATTTCGTCTCAGGGTAAAAATTGATTTAAGAAGAATCTCGGCTTTTTACTAAAACTAAAAGTATTGTAGTGGGCGATGCTTTTCTCTTGCCGGCTGTAGTTTCACGCGCTTTCGCGGTTCCTTCACGGCAGCATGGATCGCCGATTGGGCGCTGCCAATCCCAAGCTTATGCAATCTTTGGTGGATTTTCGTGAAAATCGGCACGGCCTTCGCCTGCCGCGGTCGTGACGCATATGGTTAGTCAATCCTGAATCGATGGCAGCCGTTATGCGATGGCTTAGTCACGAGGCGGGCCTGCGGTTTTGGATTCTAGGGGAGCTGGGTAATCAACAAAAATGAATGTCGGTTTGGGTGAGGCTACTGCGGCCTTACAGATCAGAACGATGGTCAGTAATGGCCAGAAGAAGCAGAAAACTAGGCCGGCTATGCGGTGGACTGACCACTGGCCGCCGGTCCTTTCACCCTCGATATAGGTCGGCACCAAATAGAGTAGGGCGGCGGCGCCATAAGCCAGCGCTTCGATCAGCAGATTCGACATGATGCGGCGCTCCTCTTCGTTGCGTGTCGTTACTCCTCTAAGTACAATTTGCGCGAAAGTTAGACGTAAGTCACTATCGGAATGAGGGATATTAAGGGTTTCTTAACTTAAGGTAAATGTGGCTCTCCGGCACATGGGAACGCGATCGTACCTGTTGTGATCGCTGGTCTTTGCGGTGGCCATGATTTTGATCATCAGGCTAGCCGGATGATTGACAGATATTCAACCCTCGCCTTAGTTTAAGTCCAGTATGTTGACTTAATGGTCGGATCAACGAAGTCTGGGGAGGCGCTCGTCATGGCTGCGATCGAAGTGCGGCGGTTCGTTGTGATGCGGCTGGACAGGCTTGGGTCACCGGCATTGCCGATGTGCCTTAGAGAGCGGAAGGTTTTGATGCCTTGATATGGCTTTTCGTGCCGCCATTATTCAATGCGCAAACACTCGTGCAATACTGCCACAGCTTATCGAACCGGCGGCCGCATGGATTGGCAAGAAACTGTGTCCGCGCGTTCGGCCCACCCCCAACTTAATGATACAGGGTTCACTATGGATTATCTGGTCAACCTTTCACTGGTCAAACCTGTCCCCGAGCTCGATGCGCGCATGGAAAGTGCCGGTGTCACCATCCGCCGGGCGCTTGCGCCGGAATTCGAGCTGGTCACCGGCTGGGTCCGGGAAAAATTCGGATCCGGCTGGGCGAGCGAGACGGCTGTGTCTTTCGCCCGCCAGCCGCCGGCTTGTTTCCTGGCAACGCGGGCGCAAAAACTGATCGGCTTTGCCTGCCATGAATCGATCGCCCGCGGGTTCTTCGGGCCGACGGGGGTCGATGAGGCGGCGCGCGGCGAAGGCATTGGCCATGCCCTGCTTCTCGCCAGCCTGCTGGATTTGAAAGTGATGGGTTACGGCTACGCCATTATCGGCGATGTCGGGCCATCGGCCTTTTACGAGCGGACCGTGGGTGCAACGCCGATCCCGAATTCAAAGCCCGGCGTCTATGCCGGACTGCTTAACAGCACCGATTGACAGTTTCCTGGAGGACATGATGACGATTGCGACCAAGATCAAATACCAGCTGGAAACCTTCTGGGTGCCGGTGGGGCAGGACGAAAATCCCGTCTATACACTGACCTTGACCAACAATACCGATCAGCCGCTTGCCGATTTCAAGCTTTGCGTATCCGGTCCGGCGCGCATCGATCCGGAAGCGACCGTCGAAGGCGGCAGATTGTTGAAGCGGCTGTCGAACCACTCGGAATTTGCGCCGCTGGAAGGTTTTGTGCTCAAGCCAGGCGAAACCTGGACCATCAAGGCGCATGGCATGAGCTATCATCCCAAGCATTGGACCGATGGCGCCAATGCCGGTTATGTCGTACTCGCCGACAACAATACGGTGCCGGTCAGCGTTGCCCCAACGCGGGCGAAGGGCGACAACGCAACGCTGACGCGAGGGGCTGTTGTTTATCCTGTTCCAAAGGTGGCGCCGGTGACGGTTTCCGTGGTGCCGTGGCCAAGCGCCGTCTCGGTCTCCGGCCGTTTGGCGCCGCCTGCCGGGCTTGCGCTGCAGGCTGAAGGCGGCGAGGCTGCTGCTGCAGCACAGGCTTTCAAGGCGCTCGCGGACGGCCTGTTTCCCGTCGAAGGGATCGTCCGTCCTGTCGCGGAAGGCGGTTTACTGATTTCGTTCGTGTCCGCCGATGGGTTTGCGCCAGAGGCATACGGCCTGAAATTCTCCACATCCGGCGTTACGCTATCGGCGACTGGACGCGCCGGCTTTCTCTATGGACTGATCACGCTTGGGCAGATTCTGCGCGGGGCGCGGCTTCATCCTGAAACCTTCCTGTTTCCGGCGTCCGGCGAGATCATCGATGCACCGGCGCTTGGCTGGCGCGGGGTGCATCTGGATGTCGCCCGGCAGTTTTATGCCACAGCGGAAATCGAACAGTTCCTGCGCATCATGGCTTGGAACAAGCTGAACCGCTTCCATTGGCATCTCTCCGACGATGAAGCGTGGCGTGTCGAGATCGACGCCTATCCGGCGTTGACGGAGGTCGGCGCCTGGCGCGGCCATGGTTTGAAAATCCCACCGCTGCTGGGGTCCGGCCCGCAGGTGACCGGCGGCTATTATACCAAGGCGGCCATCCGGCAGATCGTAGCGCTGGCCGGTGGGCTCGGCATCGAGGTAGTGCCCGAGATCGATGTGCCGGGCCATTGCTACGCCATGCAGCAAGCGATCCCCGAACTGCGCGATCCGCAGGAAAAGGGTAGCTATTTCTCCGTTCAGGGCTTCCCGGACAATTGCATCAATCCGGCGCGGGAAGAGACCTACCGGGTGCTCGAAACGATCTTCGATGAGCTGATCGAGCTGTTTCCATCCAAAATCATTCATATCGGCGCCGACGAAGTGCCGCTCGGTGCGTGGTCGGGCTCGCCGGAGGCGCTCGCCCGTCTGCGCGATGTCAGCGGCGAGGTGATGGCGACCGCGCATGCCGCGCGGCTGAATGTCATCACCAATACGCACGGTGCTGACGAGATCGACGGATCGGGTGCTGCTGTTTTGCAGGCGGAGTTTTTGGCGCGGGTGCAGGCTTTCCTCGCCTCGCGTGGCTGCATTACCGGCGGCTGGCAGGAAGCGGCCCATGGCAACGTCATCGACAAGGGTCAGTCGCTGCTGTTCGGCTGGCGGACGGTCGAGGCGTCCGCGGCTTTGGCTGGTGAGGGCTACGATATGGTCGTCTGCCCCGGTCAGGTTTATTATCTCGACATGGCCAATAGCCAGGCGTGGTCAGAGCCGGGCGCCAGCTGGGCTGGCTGGTCGGATCCGGAAAAGCTCTACACGTTCGATCCCATCGAAGGGTGGAATGACGAACAGAAGAAGCATCTGTCCGGTGTGCAATGCTGCATCTGGTCGGAACCGATGACTGATCGCGGTGTTTTCGACCGGTTGGTCTTCCCGCGCCTGTCGGCGCTTGCCGAAACCGGCTGGACATTGCCGGAGCGAAAGTCCTTCGCCCGCTTTGAAGCACTGGTCGGTCTGATGCCGATCCTTTACGGGATTTACGCGGAACACTGATCCAGACGGGGAGCGCGGGCAGTGTCTGCACGCGCTCCTACCTCATGATTGCAAAAATTAGTGCGGTTGCGTGCGGAAATATGATTGAAATGCAAATCAATTAAAGATTGCATTTTTTGGAATTATTGCAATGAGCTTTTGGCACGCCAGTATCGCCCTATGAGAGATGCAATGAGGGCGTGGAGGAGGCGGCGGCTTTCACTCTATTAAATATCAATATAAATCAGTATGTTACTTCTTGGCTAAATTTGGAATCCGGTCTCCGTCGCTGGCGGCGTCAAGCGCGCCAGATGCTTAAAAATTGTCCGAACTATTAATCATTCTTTTAGTAATTATACCAATAGTTGCATTGTGCATTCGAACATTAGAATGTTCGAGCATGATGCTGATGCACAGGCCGGGAAGACCGGCATGACCTTTTCCCAAGAAGCCTGACTGGCTCGCCGGCGTCCTTTGGATGCCCGGCGATCGCCAGAGTCAGGCTTCGCGGTCACAAGAGATTTGAACGCTCACGAACATTCGCGGCCGCGACCGGCTGGCGCGTGCACCTATTGTTGCGCCCAAATGGCGCGTGGAAATTAATCAGATGCCGAAGGAGGCGTTGTATGAGTAGGCTTTTCCCACGTTTTGGTGGCGACGCCGCAGCTGTTCTGGCTGCGATGCACAAGTCACAGGCGGTTATCGAATTCGATCTCAACGGTAATATTCTCGATGCCAACCCGAATTTCTGTTCGGCGCTGGGCTATGAGCTTGCGGAGATCAAAGGCAAACATCATCGGATTCTTGTCGATCCAGCCGAAGCAAACAGCGTGGAATACCGCGAATTCTGGGCTCGGCTTGGCCGCGGCGAGTTCGACCGGCAGCAGTACAAGCGTATCACCAAAAGTGGACAGGAAATCTGGATCGAGGCCTCCTACAATCCGGTGTCCCGCGGCGGAAAGCCCTACAAGGTGGTGAAGTTCGCAACCGACATCACCGCAATCCGCCAGAAAGCGATGGAGGATGCCAGCAAACTTAATGCTGTTTCCCGCTCGCAGGCGGTGATCGAGTTTACCCCGACCGGCGAAATTATTACTGCCAATGAAAACTTCTGCGGTGCACTGGGATATCAACTGCGGGAAATTCAAGGCCGCCATCATCGGATGTTCTGTGATCCTGCCTATGCGCAGACGGAGGAATATCGGCAGTTCTGGGAGCGGCTTGGGCGGGGTGAATTTACCGCCAATGAATTCCTCCGTTTCGGCAAGGGCGGCAAGGAAATCTGGATCCAGGCAGCCTATAACCCGATCGTCGATGACAAGGGTAAGGTCTACAAGGTCGTGAAGCTTGCGACAGATGTGAGCGAACGCATGGGCGCGGTCGGGATGCTGGCCAAGGCTCTGAAAAACCTGGCGGATGGCGACCTGACGCAAAAGCTCGACAACCCCTTCGTTCCGACCATGGAAAAAGTGCGCTACGATTTCAACGATGCCGTCGGCAAGCTTTGCTCGGCGATGCAATCGGTCGGTTCGAATGCGGAGGCCATTGCCGCCGGCTCGACGGAAATCCGGTCGGCAGCCGACGACCTGTCGAAGCGGACGGAACAGCAGGCCGCCTCTGTCGAGGAAACCGCCGCCGCACTTGAAGAAATCACCACCACCGTCGCGGATTCCAGCCGTAGGGCGGAAGAGGCCGGCAATCTCGTTGCAGCAACGCGCGCAAATGCGGAGCGATCCGGTGCTGTGGTTCGCAATGCGATCACAGCGATGGGAGAGATCGAGAACTCGTCGCGCGAAATCTCCAACATTATCGGCGTCATCGACGATATTGCCTTCCAGACCAACCTACTGGCGTTGAATGCCGGCGTGGAGGCGGCGCGTGCCGGCGATGCCGGCAAGGGGTTTGCGGTCGTGGCCCAGGAGGTGCGTGAACTGGCGCAGCGCTCTGCCAAGGCGGCCAAGGAAATCAAGGCGCTGATCAACACGTCGGGCGAACAGGTGAAAAGTGGTGTTTCGCTGGTCGGCGAAACCGGCAAGGCGTTGGAAGAAATCGTCAAGCAGGTACAGGAGATCAACACCAACGTCGTTGCCATCGTCGAAGGTGCGAGAGAACAGGCAACTGGTCTGAAAGAGATCAGCCATGCGGTCAATACCATGGATCAGGGCACGCAGCAGAATGCGGCGATGGTCGAGCAGTCGACCGCGGCCAGCCACAGTCTGGCACGGGAAGCGGAAGCGCTGTTCTCGTTGCTCGGTCAGTTCCGGGTCGGGCAACGGGTGAGCGTACCACGGGCAGTGGACGCCGGACATCATTCCCGGCCGGTCGCTTCGCCAGCGCGCAAGATGGCAGGGCAGGTGATCCGCGCCTTTTCCGGTAGTGCGGCGCCTGCGCAGGAAAACTGGGAAGAGTTTTAAGTCCGCCGGTCTTGGCTGACATGAAAACGGCGCCGCTGATCGCGGCGCCGTCTATCGTTGGATTGCCGGCCGCTTATTCGGCGGCTTCAAGCCCGGGTAAGAGCGGCTGGGCGTGCAGTTGCGTTACCGAGGCCGTTTCGTGAGGGACGGTATGTCCGCTCTTCTTCAATGGCCTGTTTCCGGTCATCGCACGCACCAGCGTGTAGAACACCGGCGTCAGGAACAGACCGAACAGCGTCACGCCGATCATGCCGGAGAACACCGCAACACCCATGGCGTGGCGCATTTCCGCACCGGCACCGGTCGAGATGACGAGCGGCACGACACCCATGATGAAGGCCATCGAGGTCATCAGGATCGGGCGCAGGCGCAGGCGGCTGGCCTTGATGACAGCTTCGAACGGCGTTGCCCCTTCGAACTCGAGCTCGCGGGCAAACTCGACGATCAGAATGGCGTTCTTGGCTGACAGTCCGACCAGCACGATCAGACCGATCTGTGTGAAGACGTTGTTGTCGCCTCCGGTCAGCCACACCCCACCCAATGCGGCCAGAAGTGCCATCGGGATGATCATGATGATCGACAGCGGCAGCGTCAGGCTTTCGTACTGGGCCGCAAGCACCAGGAAGACCAGCAGGATCGACAGCGGGAAGATCAGGATACCGGTATTGCCGGCAATGATCTCCTGGTAGGTGAGTTCCGTCCATTCGAAGGTCACGCCCGCGGGCAGCGTTTCTGCCGCGATGCGCTCGACAGCGGCGCGGGCCTGGCCGGATGAATAGCCGGGTGCCGTATTGCCGTTGATGTCGGCCGAGAGGAAGCCATTGTAGCGCATGGCGCGTTCCGGACCGGCACTCGATGTCACGTTGAGCACCGCCGACAGCGGGATCATTTCGCCTGAGCTGGAGCGGACTTCGAGCTTGCCGATGTCTTCCGCCTGAGCGCGGTAGTTGGCATCGGCTTGGACACGCACGGAGTAGGTTCTCCCGAACTTGTTGAAGTCGTTGACATAGACCGAACCGAGATAGATCTGCAGCGTGTTGAAAATCTCCGTCAGCGGAACATTCAGCTGGCGGGCCTTGGCCCGGTCGACGTCGGCATAGAGCTGCGGAACGTTGACCTGATAGCTGGAGAACATGCCGACCAGTTCAGGCGTTACGTAGGCCTTGGCCATGAAACCCTTCACGGCTGCGTCGAGCGCTTCGTAACCGAGGCCTGCCTTGTCTTCCAGCTGCAGCTTGAAGCCACCGATGGCACCGAGACCCTGAACAGGCGGCGGCGGGAAGATGGCGCTGAAGGATTCCTGGATGACGCTGAGTTCCTGGTTCAGCCGTCCGGCAATCGCACCGGCAGACAGATCGGGGGTCGTGCGTTCCTCGAAAGGCTTCAGCGACAGGAAGACGATGCCGGCATTGGAGGAGTTGGTGAAGCCGTTGATCGACAGGCCCGGGAAGGCGATGGCGCTTTCGACGCCGGGAACCTTGAGCGAGATATCGCTGATGCGGCGGATGACCTCTTCCGTGCGGTCGAGCGAAGCACCATCCGGCAGCTGGGTGAAGCCGACCAGATACTGCTTATCCTGCGGCGGCACGAAACCGGGAGGCACGGCCTTGAAGAAGAACACGGTGGCGCCGACGAGCAGCAGATAGACGCCCATCATCAGGGTCTTGCGCGAAATCACGCCCCGGACGCCGGAGCTATAGGCCCGCGAGCCGCGCGAAAACACGGCATTGAAGCCCCGGAAGAACCAGCCGAACAGGAAGTCCATTACCCGGGTCAACCGGTCCTTCGGTGCATCATGGCCACGCAGAAGCAGGGCAGCAAGCGCCGGGGACAGCGTCAGCGAGTTGAAGGCCGAGATGACGGTCGAAATGGCGATCGTCAGGGCGAACTGCTTGTAGAACTGGCCGGTCAGGCCAGAGATGAAGGCGAGCGGTACGAAGACGGCGACCAGCACCAGCGCGATCGCGATGATCGGGCCGGAGACTTCGGTCATTGCCTTGTAGGTCGCTTCGCGTGGTGAAAGCCCGTCCTCGATGTTACGCTCGACGTTTTCGACGACGACGATCGCGTCATCGACGACGATACCGATGGCCAGAACGAGGCCAAAGAGACTGAGCGCGTTGATCGAGAAGCCGAGCATCTGCATGACGGCGAAGGTGCCGATGATCGACACGGGAACGGCAATCAACGGAATGATCGAGGCGCGCCACGTCTGCAGGAAGATGATGACGACGATGACGACCAGCGCGATGGCCTCAAGCAGCGTGTGGATGACGGCCTCGATCGAGGCACGGACGAACTGCGTCGTGTCGTAGACGATCTCGTAATCGACATCCTGCGGCATCGACGCCTTGATTTCTTCCATGGTGGTGCGGACCTGGTCGGCGATCTCGATCGCGTTCGAACCGGGAGCCTGGAAAACCGGGATGGCAACGGCCTGCTTGTTGTTGAGCAGCGAGCGCAATGAGTATTCGGCTGAGCCAAGCTCGATGCGGGAGACGTCACGCAGCCGCGTGATCGCGCCGGTCGGGCTCGTCTTGATGATGATTTCGCCGAACTCTTCCTCGCTTTGCAGGCGTCCCTGCGCGTTCACCGACAATTGCAGATCGACGCCCTGCGCGTTTGGCGACGAACCAATGACGCCGGCAGCAGCCTGGACGTTCTGCGCGCGGATTTCATTGACGATATCGGAGGCGGAAAGGCCGAGCTGGGCCATCTTCTGTGGATCGAGCCAGATGCGCATCGAATAGTCGCCGGAGCCGAACAGCTGGACCTGGCCGACGCCGTCGATACGGGCCAGCCTGTCCTTGACGTTGATCAGCGCATAGTTGCGCAGATAGGTCATGTCGTAGCGGCCTTCGGGCGAGGTCAGGTGCACCACCATCATTAGGTCCGGGGAGCTTTTGATGGTAGTGATGCCGAGGCGGCGCACTTCTTCCGGCAGGCGCGGCTCGGCCTGGCCGACGCGGTTCTGAACAAGCTGCTGCGCCTGATCCGGGTCGGTGCCGAGCTTGAAGGTGACAGTAAGCGTCATCAAGCCGTCAGTGGTCGCCTGACTGCTCATATAGAGCATGTCCTCGACGCCATTGATCGATTCCTCGAGCGGCGTCGCCACGGTCTCGGCAATGACTTTCGGGTTAGCGCCCGGATAGTTGGCGCGCACGACGATTTGCGGCGGCACGACATCGGGATATTCCGAGATCGGCAGGATCGTCATGGCGATCAGGCCGCCCAGAAAGATGATGAAGGACAGAACGCCCGCGAAAACCGGGCGATCGATAAAGAACCTGGAGATATTCATGGCGAAATCCGCCCTTGTGCTAAAATGCCGGAAAAAGGCTTAGTTGGTTATCGAGGCTTGCTGCTGGGGATCGGCAGCCGGATTCATGGAGACCATTTCCGGTGCCACGAGCGCGCCGGGACGGATGCGTTGCAAACCGTTGACGACGATGCGCTCCTCAGCTTTCAACCCGGCCGTGACCACCCGGAGGCCATCGGATTTCATGCCGACGGTGATCTCGCGGTATTCCGTGGTATTGTCCGGCTTGACGACCATGACGTATTTCTTGTTCTGGTCGGTGCCGATGGCCCGTTCATGGATCAGCACAGCATCTTCGGACTTTGCCTGGCCCATGCTGAGCCGGGCAAACTGCCCTGGCATCAAGGCGCCATTGGCGTTGTCGAACACGGCGCGGACGCGGATCGTGCCGCTATCGGGATTGACGCTGTTATCGACCAGTTGCAGCTTGCCGCTGACGTCTGACGATCCGGCAACATCCATGCGGACCGGCACGCGGTCGATGAAATTGCGGGCGTTAACGCCTTCCGGCAGTTCGGCGAGAATGCTGGAGACGATCCGCTCGTCAGCTTCGAAGCTGGCATAGATTGGGCTCAACGAGACCAGGCGGGTGAGAATCGGCGAAGAGGGACCGGCGGCAATCAGGTTGCCGGCGGTGATCTCGATCTTGCCAACCCGGCCGGTGATCGGCGCGCGGATTTCGGTATAGCCAAGATTGAGAGCTGCGGATTCGAGAACCGCGCGGGCCGCGCCGACATCGGCCTCGGCGCTGGCCAGGCCGTTCTGACGCTGATCGACTTCGCTCTGCGACACGGCATTGGACGCCAGCAGTTGGTTGCCGCGCTTCAATTCGATGCGGGCAAGCGAAGCCCGCGCTTCAGCCGCCGTCACGCTTGCCTGCGCACGGGCGACTTCGGCCTGGTAGGGAGCGGGGTCGATGGTGACGAGCAGGTCACCCTTCTCAACGATCGCGCCTTCCTGGAAGTGGACCGACTGGATGGCGCCGGCGACGCGGGAGCGCAGTTCGACATGATCGACCGCTTCGAGGCGGCCAGAGAATTCGCTCCATTGGGTCACGGACTTTGCTTCGACCACCGCGACGGAGACGGGGATGGCGACGGGTGCTGCCGTGGAGGCATCGGCCGCATTGCCGCTGCCGGCGGGGCTGCCCAGGAGATCGAAATAGACAGTCGGCGCAATGGTCGCGACCGCGAGGACGAGGCCAGTGGTAAGAAGCTTGGTTCTGAAAGTTCCGAATGACATGGCGGTTATCCTGAATTTCTGCCCTCGGAGGAGGGCTGCCTTTTGTCCTTCGTGGGAGGCGGAGGATTTGGGCGAGGGTTGCATTGACGTTCAATACCGTTCGGTATAGAAATAAGTTCTGAAGCCGATCGATGTCAATCGAATTGTATACCGATCGGTATAAAAAAATTCGGGAGGGCCCACCCCATGGGACGGCCAAGAGAGTTCGATGTCGATGATGCCCTGGAAACGGCGATGGAGCTGTTCTGGCGAAAGGGCTACGAAGGCACGTCTCTGACGGATCTGACGGAAGGCATGGGCATTACCAAGCCAAGCCTTTATGGCGTTTTCGGCAATAAGGAGGGCCTCTTCCTCAAGGCTCTGGAGCGCTACGAGCGCACCAAGATGAACTTCTTCCATGAAGCGCTGAAGGAACCGAAGGCGCGCGACGTGGCCGAGAAGATTCTGAGGGGCTTTGCCGATTCCCAGACCGCGGAAACCGGTCCCAGCGGGTGTCTTGGCATTAATGGTGCGCTCGCCTGCAGTGAGGCGGCTGCCGAAATCCAGAAATGCCTGATCGAAAATCGCCAACGTGGCGAGCGGGATCTGGGGCGGCGGTTTGAGCGCGCGGCGAGCGAGGGGGATTTGCCTGCCGGGCATGAACCTTACGATCTGGCCCGCTATATCATGACCATCTCGCAGGGAACCGCTATTCAAGCGGCATCCGGTGCGGATCGATCGGCGCTTTACCGCGTCATCGATATGGCGCTGCAGTTCTGGTCTGATGCCGTCGTGCAAAACTGAATCAAGCGCTTAACTATGTTCCATATACAACATAGTCAGTGTTTCGATGGCTAGATCATTCATCTGTCATCTTTCCACTGCGTGATTCCAGTCGATATCGGTTGCCGGGATAGACCAGGCGGGCAAATGACACGGCGCGTTTCGACGACCACGTGCGGCGGCGAATGAGCAGGCACGGTTCTGTGCGCAAGATCACCAGCAGCTTGCATTCCCATGGCTGAGGCATCGCGGCTTCGACGATATGTTCGGAGCCGCTCAAGGGGGCTTCCGCCGTCAAATACGCATTCGGCGTCTGTACCGTGAAATCCTGTTCCAGATAACCTGGTGCTGCCTCCGGGTTGACGAAGCGGTCTTCGATCTGGACCGGAACGCCGTTTTCGCTGTGTACGATCAGCGAATGAAACACGGAAGCGCCGATCGGCAGGCCAAGCGCGTCGGCGACGTCGGGTGCGGCCGTTTCCTGGGCCAAAACGATCACCGACGCCTGATGCGTATGGCCGCGTTCGTCGATCTCCTCGGCGATGTTGCGAACTTCGAACAGTTCGGAATAACCCTTGCGTTCGGCAACAAAAGAGCCGACGCCCTGGATGCGCACGAGTTCGCCTTCGTTTGCCAATTCCCGGAGCGCCCGGTTGGCCGTCATCTTGCTGACGCCCAGTTCCGCAACCAGTTCGTTCTCCGAGGGGACCCGATGTTTCGGCGGCCATTCGCCGCTCTGGATGCGGTCGAGGATCATCTGCTTGACGCCCGCGTAAAGCGGCGCGCCATCATTGTCGCTGGTGTCCCATTTTAACGGAGCGTTCTGGTTGTTGCTTCGTTTCATTTGCTCATTCCTTGGGCGGAATTAATTTTGCGCTCAAATGCGGCCGCCTACTTGCATACCATAAAAATTAGCATATGGTACCATATACAACATGGATGTTCAGCGGCATTTTGGATGCTCGATCTCCATCAGTTATTGTGAAGCCGGCGCAGATCGGCGGACGTTGTTGAAGATAAACCTCAGAGGAACGTGAACATGAACCTGTCAAAATTTCTGATGGCTGGCGCCGTCGCATTTGCAACGCTTTCCGCTCCGATGGCGCAGGCCAAGGACTGGAAGACTGTTACCATCACGCTTGAAGGCGCCTATGCGCCCTGGAACCTCACCAATCCGGATGGCACGCTCGGCGGTTTCGAGCCGGAGCTGGCCAAGTATCTCTGCGAACACATGAAGGTCGAGTGCACGCTGGTTGCTTCCGATTGGGACGGCATGATCCCGGCGCTCAATGCCGGCAAGTTCGATGTCATCATGGACGCTTTGTCGATTACTGAAGAGCGCAAGAAGATCATCGACTTCACCATCCCTTACGCTCACACGCACGCTGCTTTTGCCACCTTGAAGGACAGCCCGCTGGCCAATGCTGCAGGAACCGGAACGGTCATCAAGCTCGATCCGGGGGCGACCGGCGTCAAGGAAGTCGAGGCGATGAAGGCGGCGTTTGCCGGCAAGACCATCGGTATCCAGGCCGCGACCGTATATTCCAAGTTCGTCTATGACAACTTCGGCGATGTTGCCACGGTGCGCGAATACAAGACCGGCGCCGAGCGTGATCTCGATCTCGAAAGCGGCCGTATCGACCTGGTATTCGACGATGCGGTCTACCTGATCTCCGCCTTTGAAAAGTCCAACGGTACGCTCGGCTTCACCGGCCCTGAAATCGGCGGCACGATCTTCGGCAGCGGTGAAGGCCTTGGGATCCGTCAGGCCGATACCGATCTGCGCGACATGTTCAACAAGGCGATCGAATCCGCACTTGCTGACGGCACGATCAAGACCTTGTCGATGAAGTGGTTCAAGACCGACGTTACTCCCTGATTTCAGGTTTTCCTGCCGCTTGCTATTTTGCTGGCGGCGGGCACACTTGCTGCGGTGGGCCGCTTTCTCACATGAGGCGCGGCCTTCCACATCCACTTGAAGATCGGGAAGCCGGCCTTGCCGGGAACGACGGGACGCCTGCGGCATGTCTTTACTTCAAATGATCGGATTTGGCCCCACCGGGTGGGGCGGACTGCTGCTCGTGGCAGCGTTGATGACGCTGTGCGTCACAGGGGTCGCATTGGTGATCGGGGCTATTCTCGGCTCGTTGATTGCCTGGGCGAAGCTCTCGGGCAGCCGGATCCTGAAGGTGATCGGCGGAACCTACACCACCGTCTTCCGTGGTGTTCCCGAGCTGCTGATCATTTATCTCGTTTATTTCGGCGGATCGAGTGCGGTCACCGCCATCGGCACGGCGATGGGTTACGAGGGCTTTCTCGGCCTTCCGTCCTTTGCAGCCGGTGCGCTTGCCGTCGGCATCATCTCTGGCGCCTATCAGGCCGAGGTGTTTCGCGGTGCGTATCTGGCCATCCCCAAGGGGGAGCTGGAGGCGGCGCAGGCGATCGGCATGAACCGCGGCTTGCGCTTCCGCCGCATCATCGGGCCGCAGGTGTTCCGGTTCGCCATTCCGGGCATCGGCAATGTCTGGCAGCTCAGCCTCAAGGACTCGGCGCTGGTTTCGGTGACCGGCCTTGCCGACCTGATGCGCACCAGTCAGGTCGCGGCCGGGTCAACGCGGCAGCATTTCCTGTTCTTCATTGTCGGCGGCTGCCTCTATCTGATTATGACCAGCTTCTCCGACCGTATTTTCAACAGTGCTGAAAAGCGCGCCAATCGCAGCATGCCGACCAGTTTCGGCCAGGCCTGATCAAGGAGACGCGCGATGGACATCGCCTTCATGTTCGAGACCATGAAAACGCTGCTGGCCGCTCTGCCGATGACGCTGGCGCTGTTTTCCCTTTCCGTCTTCTTCGGCGGCATCCTGGCGCTTCTGATCGTCTGGATGCGCGTCAGCGGCAATGCCGCAGCCCGCAACTTCGCCAAGGGCTACATCTTCATCTTTCGCGGCTCGCCGCTTCTGATCCAGATGTTCCTGATCTTCTACGGCCTGGGGCAGTTCGGCTTCATCCGCTACAGCTTCCTGTGGCCGGCGCTGCGCGAGCCCTTCGTCTGCGCCGTGCTGTCCTTGGCGCTCTGCACGGCCGGTTATTCGGCGGAGATCTTCCGCTTCGGCCTGCGCGCCATTCCGGCCAAGGAAATCGAGGCGGCGCGGTCCGTCGGCATGTCGGGCTTCCTTTTGACACGACGTATCTTGGCGCCGATCGCCTTCCGCCACGCCCTGCCAGCTTACTCGACCGAAGTGGTGATGATGGTCAAATCGACGGCGCTCGCCAGCCTTGTCACCGTCTGGGAAGTGACCGGCGTCGCCCAGCGGCTGATCTCGCAGACATACCGCACGATGGAGGTCTTCCTGTGTGCCGCCGCAATCTATCTCATTCTCAACTTCATCATCCTGCAGGCCATGGCTCTGCTTGAATACAAGCTGACCCCGCATCGCCGCGCCGCGCCGCTTTTCCCGGTTCCGCAACGATGACCTCCGTGACCCTCAACCAGACTGGAACGACCATGGCAGGCACGACCCGGCTTTCCGTCCGCAATATCCGTAAGAGTTTTGGCACGCATGAAGTGTTGCGCGGCATTTCTCTCGAGGCTCGCGACGGCGACGTCATTTCATTGCTCGGCGCCAGCGGCTCAGGCAAATCGACCTTCCTGCGCTGTATCAATCTGTTGGAAATCGCCGATCACGGCGAGATTTCCGTCGATGGCGAACTGATCCAGATGCAACAGCGCGGCGGCAAGAACGTGCCGGCGAACCGCAAGCAGGTGGACCGGATCCGTTCCGAACTCGGCATGGTTTTCCAGTCGTTCAATCTCTGGTCCCACATGACGATCCTCGAGAATGTCATCGAGGGGCCGGTGCATGTGCTGAAGCGACCGCGCGCCGAATGTATCGCTGAAGCCGAAGCGCTCTTGGAAAAGGTCGGTATCGCGGAAAAGCGCCACGCATATCCGGCGCATCTGTCCGGTGGCCAGCAGCAGCGCGCAGCGATCGCCCGTTCGCTGGCGATGCGGCCGAAGGTCATGCTGTTTGACGAGCCGACCTCGGCACTGGATCCGGAACTGGTCGGCGAAGTGCTGCGTGTCATGCGCTCGCTGGCTGAAGAAGGCATGACCATGCTGGTCGTCACCCACGAAATGAGTTTTGCCCGCAACGTTTCCAACCGGGTGATCTTCATGAAGTCCGGCGAGATCGACAGCGATGGCGCGCCGGAGGAACTGTTCGGTTCGGGTGGCTCACCCAGTTTCCGCCAGTTTATCGGCAATTTCGGAGGCTGATCGTGCAGGACATCGTGCTTGAAACGGCGCTCGACTGGCGCGCCGTGGCGGCGGTTGCCGATGGCGCAACGCTTGCTCTTTCCAATGCTGCCAGTCAGCGGGTTGAAACGGCAAGCCGCATCGTCTCGGCGATCGTCGAAAGCGGCGTGCGGGCCTATGGGGTCAACACGGGTGTTGGCGCTCTCGCCGATACCGTGGTGGATCGCCCGTCGCAGAGCCGCCTTTCGCGCAACATTATCCTCAGCCATGCCTGCGGTGTCGGGCCGTTACTGGAGGCGCGCGAAGTCCGCGCGATCATCGCAGCCCAGATCGCCAATTTTTCTCATGGCCATTCCGGCGTGCGCGCAGCAATCGTTGAGCTGCTGCAGACGTTTCTGCGCGAAGACTGCATCCCGGAGGTGCCATCGAAGGGGTCGGCGGGATATCTCAGCCACAATGCCCATGTCGCGCTGGTGTTGATTGGCGAGGGCAGGGCTCGGTTGAAGGGGAATCCGGTGACCGGTGCCGAAGCGCTGAAGTCGCTTGGCGTCGCGTCGCTGGTCCTGCAGGCGAAGGAAGGCCTGAGCCTCGTCAATGGAACGGCCTGCTCAACAGGGCTCGGAGCTTTGGCCTTGGCTCGGGCGGAACGGCTGCTGGACTGGGCCGACGCCATTGCCGCATTGACGATGGAAGCACTTGGTTGCCAGATGACAGCCTTTGAGGCGGACGTGCTCGCCCTTCGCAAGTCCGCGGGGATCGAGAAAGTCGGCAGGAACTTGCGCGAGCGGCTGGCTGGGAGCGGATTGATCGATGCCGCCAAGGGCGCGCGCACGCAGGATGCCCTGAGCATACGTTCCGTCCCGCATGCCCATGGTGCCGGGCGGGATGTGTTCGAGTTTACGAGCACCGTCGTCAATCAGGAACTGGCTTCCGTCACTGACAATCCTGCTGTCTCGGGCACGCCGGAAGCACCGGTGGTGTCCTCCGAAGCCCATGCCGTCGCGCCAGCGCTGGGACAGGCGCTCGATAGCCTCGCTGTCGCGATTGCCCAGATTTCGATGATGAGCGAGCGACGGATTGACCGTCTCGTCAATCCGCTGGTGAGCGGTCTGCCCGCATTTCTTGCCGCCGATCCGGGTGCCGGTTCCGGCTTCATGATCGCGCAATATACGGCAGCGGCGCTTGCTGCGGAAAACCGGCGTCTTGGCGCCCCGGCCAGCCTTGATGGCGGCATTACGTCAGCATTGCAGGAGGATTTCCTCGGACATCCGACGGCTGCCGCCAACAAGCTGCTCGCGGTCATCGACAATGCCGAGCAGATATTCGGCATCGAGTTTGCCGCGGCCGCACAGGCGCAGGATTTCAAATCCGGCGTTGCGTCGCGAGCCGCCGGAACCGATGTGCTCTATCGCCATATCCGTGCGGATGTGCCAACCTATGCCGACGACCGGCCGCTCGGCTGGGATCTGGAAAAGGCCCGCGATCTCCTGCGCAGGTCACCGCCTCCACACATCTGAAATTCCCGGAAGGATACTGCCATGACCGCCCATTTCGACGTTGCTGTTGTCGGTCTTGGCGCCATGGGCAGTGCCGCCATCGCGCATCTGGCTGTGCGCGGCATCAAGGCAATCGGCATCGATGCCTACTATCCGGCCCATGCGCTCAGTTCCTCGCATGGCGACAGCCGTTTGATCCGGCTCGGCTATTTCGAGGATCCATCCTATGTGCCGCTGCTGCAGCGCGCCTATGCCAATTGGCGGACGCTGGAAGCGCGGCTGCGCGAGGATATCCTCACAATCACCGGCGTCCTGCAGATCGGCAAGCCCGACAGCAAGATTGTCAGCGGCACGAAGAAGAGCTGCGCGCTGCACAACTTGCCGCTGGAAACGCTTGATCCAACCGAGATGCGCCGCCGTTTTCCGGTGTTTTCGCTGGATGCTGACGAGATCGCATTGCTCGACCCGCAGGGCGGATATCTACGGCCCGAAGCAGCCGTGATGGGCCATCTCAAGCTGGCCGCCGCCGATGGGGCGGTGTTGCATTTCGGCGAGAAGGTGACAGCGATCGAGCCGGGCGAGGGCGGCGTAGTCATCGTATCTGATACCGGGCGTTACGCCGCCAGCAAGGTGATCGTGGCAACGGGCTCCTGGATCGGTGAACTGGTACCGGTTTTGCGCGATCATGCGGTGCCGATCAAGCAGGTGGTTTCCTGGTATCAGCCGACGGATGGTTTCGTCACCGTGCCGCAGCGCATGCCGGTGTTCATTCGCGACGAAGGCGAGAACGGCTCTTTCTTCGGTTTCCCAGCGATCGGCGTCGATGGCGTCAAGGTCGGCCGTCACGCACATTTCCGCGAACCGATTGATCCGAACCAGCCCAATCCGGCCGTCAACGACAAGGATACGGATCTGCTCGACAACTTCATCAAGCGCCGGCTGCCGTCCGCTGCTGGGCTGCGCGTGCGCTCCACCACCTGCCGCTATACGATGCTGCCGAGCGAGGATTTTCTGCTCGACCTCTTGCCGGGCGATAATCGCATCGTCGTAGCATCGCCCTGCTCCGGCCACGGGTTCAAGTTCACCAGTGTTGTTGGCGAAATTCTGGCTGATCTGGCTCTGGATGGCGGCACCGATCTGCCGATCGGTGCTTTTTCGTTTGCGGCAATGAACCGGTTTCTCGCAGCGCGGGCGGCTTGAGCATGACCTACACACTTGAGCCTGCAGCCGAAACCTTCCTTGGCCTGCCCACCGCAACGGAGCCCCGGCCAGGTTCCGTTGCGATTTTTGGAGCGGAACACGGAACGGCCTATCCCCATGCCACTCACGACTTTTCCGGCGTGAGAGGTCCGGATGCCGTCCGCCGGGCGATCACGGAGGCGTCCGTGCATATTGACCACTGGGACTTCGATTTTGACGGGCCGTTGTTAAACGATGGCGTGCTCGATGTTGTCGACCTTGGCGATGTAGCGACGCGGCCGGATGACAATGCCGGCAATCGAACGGCGATCGAGGCTGTCACGCGAAACATCCGGGCAGCAGGCGCCATCCCGTTGCTGATCGGCGGTGACGATTCCGCCGCCATTCCCTTCATGCGCGGTCTCTCAGATGTGGATGCCCTGCATATTCTCCAGATCGACGCGCATATCGACTGGCGCGACCGGATCGGCGATGAAACGCTCGGCTATTCCAGCACGATGCGCCGCGCGTCCGAGTTGCCATTCATGCGTTCCATGACGCAAGCCGGTATTCGCGGTGTTGGCAGCGCGCGCCGTGAAGAGGTCGAGGCGGCAAAGGCCTGGGGATCGCGGTTGGTTACGGTACGCCAGGTTCGGGCAAACGGTGTTGCGGAGATCGCCGACGCCATTCCGCGGGATGGCGCGCTACTGATCCATATCGACGTCGATGCGCTCGACCCGTCGATCTGCCCGGGCGTCAACGCACTGTCGCCTGGAGGCCTGTGGCTTGAGGAAGTCACCGATCTTATCGCCTCGGCAATGACGGGCCGGATACTCGCTGGCTTTTCGATCGTCGAGTTTCAACCGAAGGCAGATGTCAACGGAATGACCGCGACTGTGGTCGGCCGGTTGATCTGCCACGTGCTGGGCAATCTGGCCCGCAGAAATGGCCGTTAGACGGGGCTGATACGGATCAGATAGGCCTCAGCCGGCGTATCCGAACTGATGCGGCAAGGGCCTTCGATGATGGCGCAGTCGAGCCGGGTCAATTCCTCGGCGTGCTCACCGCTGTCGATCCGCAGATTGCCGAGCGACAGAAGTAGGGTGACGCCGCCTTCGGCATCAAGAGGGTGATCGCCTTCGAACACGCGCCGCTCCACCTGATGTGTCCACTGCCCCCGGCGGGTCATCACGTTGAGATCGACGATCGTGCCGGATACCAGCCGTGCGGATGTCGCCGCATCGGCTGGGAAGGCCAGCGGTTGCGATGTTCTGGTCAAGACGACAGGCTCCCTCCCGCCAATATCCAACTCCATACCCTCACCTTCGAGGATCGACAGGGTGCGATCGATCCCGGCAAACACCGAGAATGGCCCATCGCTGGCAACCGTTGCCATGCTGACGCGCCAGCCGAAGGCCGACAGATCCGCCTGCGGCGGAAACACCGCGATCTCCACCGTTTCGCCCCCACCGTTTTTCCACGGCATGCGGCGATGGTTTTCCGAGCGAAGAACATTCATGGCCACAATCCTTGAAGGCGGGTTCCGTCACTCTCTGGCAAACCCGGACCGCGCAGAAGGCAAGGTCCGGGGCGCTCTTTTTTAGTTTCCAAGAATACCGGGCAACCTTAGGCCCTTTTCCTTGGCGCAGTCGATAGCGATGTCGTAGCCCGCATCGGCGTGGCGCATGACGCCGGTTGCCGGGTCGTTCCAGAGCACGCGCTCCAGACGGCGGGCCGCATCGTCGGTGCCGTCGGCGCAGATGACCACGCCCGAGTGCTGCGAGAAGCCCATGCCGACGCCGCCGCCGTGATGGAGCGACACCCAAGTGGCGCCGGATGCGGTGTTGAGCAGCGCGTTCAAGAGTGGCCAGTCGGACACGGCGTCCGAGCCATCCTTCATCGCTTCGGTCTCGCGGTTCGGCGAGGCAACGGAGCCTGAATCGAGATGGTCGCGGCCGATGACGACCGGGGCGGAGAGTTCGCCGTTCTTGACCATCTCGTTGAAGGCGAGGCCGAGGCGGTGGCGGTCACCGAGGCCAACCCAGCAGATGCGTGCTGGCAGGCCCTGGAAGGCGATGCGTTCGGCGGCCATGTCGAGCCAGTTGTGGAGGTGCTTGTTGCCGGGGGTGAGTTCCTTCACCTTGGCGTCGGTCTTGCGGATATCTTCCGGATCGCCCGACAGGGCTGCCCAGCGGAAGGGACCGATACCACGGCAGAACAGCGGGCGGATATAGGCCGGTACGAAGCCCGGGAAGGCGAAGGCGTTTTCGAGACCCTCGTCCTTGGCGACCTGGCGGATGTTGTTGCCGTAGTCGAAGGTCGGGATGCCCATGTCCTGGAAAGCGATCATTGCTTCGACATGTTCGCGCATCGAGGCGCGGGCAGCCTTTTCGACGGCCTTCGGATCGCTTTCGCGCTTTTCCTTCCACTGCGCCATCGTCCAGCCTTTCGGCAAGTAGCCGTTGACCGGGTCATGGGCCGAGGTCTGGTCGGTGACCATGTCGGGGCGGATGCCGCGGCGGACCATTTCTGGCAGGATTTCGGCGGTGTTGCCGAGCAGGCCGACGGATTTCGCTTCTCCGGCTGCGGTCCAACGATTGATCATTTCCATCGCTTCATCGAGCGTTTCGGCTTTTTCGTCGACATAGCGGGTGCGCAGGCGGAAATCGATCGAATCCGGGTTGCATTCGATAGCAAGGCAGCAGGCACCAGCCATGACGGCGGCGAGCGGCTGGGCGCCGCCCATGCCGCCGAGACCGCCGGTCAGCACCCATTTGCCCTTGAGGTTATCGGCGTAATGCTGGCGGCCGGCCTCGACGAAGGTTTCGTAGGTACCCTGAACGATGCCCTGCGTGCCGATATAGATCCACGAGCCGGCGGTCATCTGGCCGTACATGGCGAGACCCTTCTTATCCAGCTCGTTGAAGTGGTCCCAGGTTGCCCAATGCGGCACCAGGTTGGAGTTGGCGATCAGCACGCGCGGCGCGTCCTTGTGCGTGCGAAACACGCCGACCGGCTTGCCCGACTGCACCATCAGCGTCTCGTCTTCGTTGAGATCGCGCAGCGTTTCGACGATCTTGTCGAAATCGGCCCAGGTGCGGGCGGCGCGGCCGATGCCGCCATAGACGACCAGTTCATGCGGGTTTTCGGCCACTTCCGGATCGAGATTGTTCATCAGCATGCGAAGCGGCGCTTCGGTCATCCAGGATTTTGCCGTCAGTTCGGTGCCACGGGCGGCGCGGACGTCGCGGATGTTGTGACGAGGATTGGTCATTTTGTTCCCCTTTTGGTGTGTGCCAGTGTCAGCGCCGTTGTTTCGATGCGCGTGAGAATCTCTTTGAGGTGAATGCGAAGCTTGGCTGCCTTGGCTTTGTCATAGGCGAAGGGCGGGGCTTCGATGTTCAGATGCGTGGACTGTGCCAACTCCATCTGGATCGTGTGAACGCCGTTTTCCTGATCGCTATAATGGCGCGTCGTCCATCCACCCTTGAAGCGGCCGTTGAGGATGCTGGTATAGCCCTCTGCGTTCAGAACGACATCGACAGTAGCGTCCTGAATGGCCGGGTCACACGTCTTGCCCATATCGGTGCCGACGTTGAAATCGGGCAACGTGCCTTCAAACAGGAACGGGATATCCGACCGGATCGAATGGCAATCATAGAGTACGGCGATGCCGTGGATCGCCTTCACCCGTTCGATTTCGGCCAAGAGTGCAGCATGATAGGGCGCATGGAAATCGGCGAGGCGGGCGGCGATATCGGCCTCGGTCGGCTCCTCGCCGTCCTTCCAGATTGGAACGCCGTCGAAGTCGGTTTCCGGAATAAGCCCGGTGGTGTTCTGGCCGGGATAGAGGCTGACGCCCTCCGGATCGCGGTTTGCGTCAAGGACGTAGCGATGGAAGGTGGCGCGCACCGTCGTTACATCCGGCAGCAAGCCATCATAGAGGTGATGGATGTGCCAGTCGGTATCGGTCAACAACCGGCCGGTGTCGTTCAGCCGCTCCCAGATGGCGGGCGGGACATCGGTACCGGTATGCGGAAAGCCGAGAATGACCGGCGATGTGCCTTGCTTGACTTCAAAAACGCTCATGTCAGCTCTCCAGAACCGGGAGAATGCCAGTCGATACCGCGGTGTTCAGCGCGCCGTTGGCAATGAGGTCGGTTGCTGCCTTGAGGTCGGTTGCCATGTAGCGATCGACGTCCAGCGTCGGGACAACCTTGCGGATTGCCGCGATGGCGTTGGTCAGTTCCGGGCTGGTCACGAGCGGAGCGCGGAAGTCGATGCCCTGGGCGGCGGTCAGCGCTTCGATGCCGATGATCGAAAACAGGTTGTCGGTCATCTGCAGTAGGCGGCGGGCACCGTGGCAGGCCATGGAGACATGGTCTTCCTGGTTTGCCGAGGTCGGTGTCGAATCGACCGAAGCCGGGTGCGACATCTGCTTGTTTTCAGACATCAGGGCTGCCGAGGTGACTTCGGCAATCATCAGGCCCGAGTTGAGGCCTGGTTTCTTGGCCAAGAAGGCTGGCAGGCCATAGGAGAGGGCGGGGTCGACCAGAAGGGCGATGCGGCGCTGTGAGATGGCGCCGATCTCGCAGATGGCAAGAGCGATCTGGTCGGCGGCGAAGGCGACCGGTTCAGCGTGGAAGTTGCCGCCGGAAACGACGGAATTGTCGGAGAGAACCAGCGGATTGTCGGTGACGGCGTTGGCTTCGATTTCCAGCGTACGGGCAACCGAGCGCAGGAGATCGAGGCAGGCACCGTCGACCTGCGGCTGGCAGCGGATGCAATAGGGATCCTGGACGCGCTCGTCGCCTTCGATATGGCTTTCGCGGATGACCGAGCCTTTCAACAGGCCGCGCAGGGCAGCAGCGGCATCAATCTGGCCCTTGTGGCCGCGCAGCGTATGGATATCCGGATGGAACGGCGCCGAAGAACCCATGGCGGCATCGGTCGAAAGCGCGCCGGTGATCAAGGCGGACTGGGCGGCGCGGTGGGCGCGGAAGAGACCGGCGAGTGCAAGAGCCGTGGAAGTCTGCGTGCCGTTGATCAGCGCCAGCCCTTCCTTAGCGGCAAGCACGACCGGCGTCAGGCCGGCACGCTGCAAGGCGGTGCGGCCGCCAAGTTGTTCGCCGTTGAAGAAGGCTTCGCCTTCGCCCATCATCACCGCTGCCATGTGAGCAAGCGGAGCCAGATCGCCGGAAGCGCCGACAGAGCCCTTTTCCGGGATGACCGGGATAACGCCTTTTTCGAGCATGCCTTCGATCAGGCGGACGAGTTCGAGCCGGACACCGGAGGCGCCGCGGCCGAGCGAAACGAGCTTCAGCGCCATGATCAGCCGGACGACGTTTTCAGCCAGTGGCTGCCCGACGCCGCAGCAATGCGACAGGATCAGGTTGCGCTGCAGGGTTGCGACATCGGCGGCATCGATCTTGATCGATGCGAGTTTACCGAAGCCGGTGTTGATACCGTAGACCGGCGCGTTGCCAGCGGCGATCTCGGCGATGCGGGCGGCGGCCTTCTCGATGCCCTTGTCGAAAGACGGATCGAGACGGGCAGGTTCGCCGGTCCAGTAGATGGTTTCGAGGGTCGAAAGCGAGACGGAGCCCGGCTGCAGAATAAGGGTCATGTGAAGTCCTCACCAATGCACGGGTCTCCCAACCGCGTGCCATTAAATCAATGTCCGTTGCGGACGCGCGCATGGAGCGAGTTGAAGCCCATGCGGTAGACGAGTTCGGCCGGTCGCTCGATATTCCAGATGGCGAAATCGGCCCATTTTCCGGGTTCCAGCGTCCCCACTTCGTCGACGAGGCCGAGTGCGCGTGCGGCCTCGCGGGTCACACCGGCGATGCATTCCGTGACGGTCATGCCAAACAATGTTGCCGCCATGTTCATGGTCAAAAGTAGCGAGGTCAGCGGCGAGGTGCCGGGGTTGTTATCGGTGGCGATTGCCATCGCGACACCTGCCTTGCGGAAGAGGTCAACTGGCGGCTTCTTTGTTTCGCGGATGAAATAGTACGCGCCAGGCAGAATGACAGCGACCGTGCCACTCTTTGCCATCGCCTCCGCGCCGGCTTCATCCGTATATTCGAGATGATCAGCCGAGAGTGCGCCATATTCGGCCGCGAGTGCAGCGCCATGCAGGTTGGACAGCTGGTCGGCGTGCAGCTTGACCGGCAGGCCATGGGCTTTCGCCGCATCGAACACCAGCCGCATTTCGTCGATCGAGAAGGCGATGCCTTCGCAGAAACCATCGACCGCATCGGCCAGCCCTTCGGCAGTAATGGCAGGCAGCATTTCGCCAACAACCTTGGCGATATAACCAGCCTTGTCGCCCTTGAATTCCGGCGGCAGCGCGTGGGCGCCGAGGAATGTGGTACGCACAGTGACGTCGCGTTCCTCGCCCAGACGGCGTGCGGCGCGCAGTGCCTTGGCTTCGTTTTCGAGATCGAGGCCATAACCAGATTTGACTTCGACGGTGGTGACGCCCTCGGCCATCAGCGCGTCCAGGCGGGGAAGGGTCTGGCGCACAAGCTCGTCTTCGCTGGCTTCGCGCAGCGAACGGACCGAGGAAACGATGCCACCACCGGCGCGGGCGACTTCTTCGTACGTTGCACCGGCAAGCCGCATCTCGAATTCGTTGGCGCGGTCACCGGCATGGACCAGATGGGTGTGGCAGTCGATCAGGCCGGGAGTGATCCAGCGGCCGCCGCAGTCGATGACCTCGACAGCATTTTCGATCGCGAAGGGCAGGCCGGCTTCATCACCGGCGTAAACGATGCGTCCGTCCTGAACGGCGATGACGCCGTTTTCGACAAGGCCAAGGCCCGGCAAAGCAGGATTCAGCGTGGCGAGCCGGGCGTTGCGCCACAGGCGGTCGCACGCGGTTGGCCGGGTGCTGTCTGGTGCCGATTTTATGGAAGACATCGTTTTCTAGCCTTTCCTTTTCGTGCTATTATGTATAGACATAAAGAAAATGAGCGCAAGTGATTTTTTTGAGCGACGCAGTCAGGAAGGGATGAGGCCTTGACCAGCATTCATGTGAAATCGGCTCTGACGCCGGCGGGATGGCAGAAGGATGTGCGGCTGACGGTCGAAGGCGGCCGGATCGCCAGTATCGATGCGGGTGCCACGGCGCAGGCCGGTGACGAGCGCCATGATATCCTGGTGCCGGGCATGCCGAACCTGCACAGCCACGCGTTTCAGCGCGGCATGGCGGGCCTCGCTGAAACGCGTGGCCCCGGCGCCGACAGCTTCTGGAGCTGGCGCAATGTGATGTATCGTTTCGCCCTGACGATGACGCCGGATCATGCCGAAGCGGTTGCCAGTCAGCTTTATATGGAAATGCTGGAAGCGGGTTTTTCACGTGTCGGCGAGTTCCATTATCTGCACCACGATATCGACGGGCGCCCCTATGCCGACATCTCCGAAATGGCGCAACGGATCGCGGCGGCAGCTTCGCGGACGGGGATCGGCCTGACGCTGCTTCCTGTCTTCTACGCACACTCGACGTTTGGCGGTGCTGCTCCAAACGAGGGCCAGCGCCGGTTCATCAACACGGTCGAGAGCTTTGAGCGGTTGCTCGACGGTTGCCGTTTGGCGGTCAGGGATTTGCCGGACGGGCGCGTCGGTGTCGCGCCACACTCGCTGCGGGCGGTCACGCCGGATGAGCTTTCGGCCGTTGTCGCGATGGCAAAGGATGGTCCTATCCACATTCATGTCGCCGAGCAGGTCAAGGAAGTCGAGGACTGCATCGCATGGTCCGGTGCGCGGCCGGTCGAATGGTTGCTCGACAATGCCGGGCTTGATGGCCGCTGGTGCCTGATCCATGCGACACACATGACTGACGGCGAGACCCGCCGGATGGGCAAGAGCAAGGCGATCGCCGGCCTCTGCCCGATCACGGAGGCCAATCTCGGTGACGGCACCTTCAATGCGGTCGTGTTCGGCGAAGCGGGCGGAAAGTTTGGTATCGGTTCGGATTCAAACGTGCTGATCGGCTTGCCGGACGAACTGCGCCAGCTGGAATATTCACAGCGTCTCGCACACCGCTCCCGCAACGTTCTGGCCGCCCCCGGCCAATCGACCGGCCGCGCGTTGTTTGATGGTGCGGTGGAAGGCGGCGGTATTGCCGTGGGCAGCAAAACCGGGATCACCGTCGGAAATCCGGCCGATTTTGTCAGTCTGCGTGCGCCGGATGGCGATCTCACGGATGATGCAGCTCTCGATTCCTGGCTGTTTGCCAACGGCACGAAACCTGACGCTGTCTGGGTGGCTGGCCGCAAGCAGGTCGAAGGTGGAAGACACCACAAACGGGATGAAATATCGGCGAAATTCCGTGCCGTTATGCGTGAACTGTTGGCCTGAGCGGCGGGGTTCGCTACCACGTCTTTCCAGGCAAGCGGCGATAGACAGTTTCTGCTAGTACCGAACCGGATGTGTGGAAGGTGAGTGCGTGGTGAAATTGCAGGATATCGATCGGGCCGTTGATGGGCCGCTTGCCGAAAGTGCGGGCGACCTGTCGCTGCATCAACGTATCCTCGGCGATATCGAGGACCGAATTCTGTCCGGTGAATGGCAACCCGGCTTCCGCATCCCATTCGAAGTCGATCTGGCCGAGCAGTACAAATGTTCGCGCATGACCGTGAACAAGGCGCTGACGCAGCTGGCAAAGACCGGCTTGATCGAGCGGCGGCGCAAATCCGGCAGCTATGTCACGCAGCCGCGGGCGCAATCGGCCGTGCTGGAAATTCGCGACATCAAGCTGGAAGTCCAGTCGCTTGGTCTTGTCTATGGCTACAAGCTGATGGGTAAAAGCCGGCGCCGCAGCAACGCGGATGACAAATCCAGGCTGGGGCTCGATGCGGCGACGCCGGTTCTGGATGTGACCTGCACACATTTTGCCGGAAATCGCCCCTTTTGCGTCGAGCAGCGCCTGATCAATCTGGCGGCGGTTCCGGATGCGGCGGAGGAAAGTTTTGACGGGGAAGCGCCCGGCCTTTGGCTTTTGAACCGGGTGCCCTGGAGTGCTGCCGAGCATACGATCCGTGCGGTAGCGGCGGATGAACCGGTCGCTGCTGCCCTTGGCGTTGCAGCAGGCACGCCGTGCCTGATGGTTGAACGGCGCACCTGGAGCAACGGTGCTCACATTACCCACGTGCGCTTGATCTATCCTGGCGAGCGGCATGCGTTGGTTGCCAATTTCACGCCGTCACAGCCGAAATAAAAAAGAGCGGCGCCAGATCGCCAGCGCCGCGCTTCTCATCGCTTCTTACTTCTTCGGCTTTGCGCCGGAGAGCTTGGGAACTTCCTTCTGGGTGGTCGCGGCAAAAGGAGTGGCTGCCTTGGCCGCAACCTTGTCCTTCTTCGGCTTCCTGACTTCCTTGTTGCTCTTTGCTTGTCCCTTGGCCATGGTGCGGTCCTCCTGCAAAAATGAATATCCACGAAGGAAATGCGCAACCGGCCGGCTGCGTCTCGCTCCGCGAACATTGCAAACATGGACGATGCGCCGCGCCGAGACAATCGGAAAATTGGACGGAAAGTGCAGCTTTGTAAGATGGTTGCTCTAGCGCGCCGTTTTTGCGTCCACGCCGAATTCGAGGCCCATCTGGATAAGCTCGTCCCAGAGGCTTTCGGCGAAGCCGCGCAGCACCAGAAGCTCGAAGTTTTCCGCTCCCGTCCGGGAAATGAGCGCTGAAATATGACCGACCAGGGTCATTGCCGAATGGCCAACCGGGAAATTCGACAAAGCGAGATCGACCGCCGTGCCCTTGGCGAGAACGGCTTCGACCGCTGCACCGCTGATGCCGATCCGGACGCGGCCCTGGCCTTGATCGGAAATGGACGCTTTGCCATCCAGGACCGGTGTCTTGCCAAAAATCTCCGCGGCCGAAAGAGAGGCGTCACCGATGACGAACCATTGTCCGGGGCCGTAAGGGCGCACGGCATGCGCGCTACCGTCACCAATCCGGGGAATGAGGCCCGTCAGATCACCGCCGCCGCGCGCGGCCAGAACATGCAGGACATGCCCTTCCGGCAGGGCCGTCAGCGTGATCCGTTTTCCGGTTGATGGTGCGCCAAACGAGCCGGACTTGGCGATGGCGAGGGCGGGGCGGTGGAGGAGCGCAAAATCAGCCATGGAGTTTTCCGTTTTCCGGATCAAAGAAGACCGGGCTGCAGAGCACGGCCTTGGTGTATTCGTTTTTCAGATCGTTCCAGACAGTCACATGTTCGCCGTGGCGCTTCGGACCGTGCTTGACCAAGGCTAGCCCGATGGTCGAGCCGAGATTCGGCGAGTAGCAACTTGAAGAGACGTAACCTTGGTCATTATCGAGCGATGGTGTGGCGCCATCCGCGAGGATGTGCGAACCGGTCTTGAACGTGGTTGAAGGATCGAGCGGCTTGACGCCGACCAGTGAAAGCCGGTCCTCCGCGGTCATGCCTTCGCGCGACAGCATCGCCTTGCCGATGAAGTCCGGCTTGGTGGTGGAGACCATCTTGGCAAAGCCGAGGTCTGACGGGATGACCGTGCCATTGATCTCGGAATGGGTGACATGGCCTTTCTCGATGCGCATGACGCCGAGCGCCTCGACCCCATAGGGGCAGATGCCGTGCGGCGCGCCTGCCTCCATGATCGCATCGGCAATCGCCTCGCCATAGCCGGCAGGAACCGCCAGTTCGTAGGCCAGTTCGCCGGAAAAGGAGATGCGGAACAGCCTGCCGGTCAGCTTGCCGCCGCAAAGCGACACTTCCTTGGCGCCGAGGAAAGGGAACGCCGCATCGGAAATGTCTTCATCCACCAGCGTCTGCAGGATCAGGCGAGACTTCGGCCCTGCAACGGCAATCTGCGCCCATTGGTCGGTCGAAGACGAGAACTGCACGTCGAGATCTGGCCAGAGCGCCTGGGCGCAGAACTCCAGATGGTTCATGACGCCCGCCGCGTAAGCCGTGGTCGTCGTCATGAAGAAATGGGTTTCGCCGAGACGGCTCGTCGTGCCGTCGTCGTAGATCATGCCGTCTTCGCGCAGCATCAGGCCGTAACGCGCCTTGCCAATGGGCAGCTTCAGGAAGGCGTTGCAATAGACCCGGTTGAGGAATTCTGCGGCGTCCTTGCCGAAAATCTCGATCTTGCCGAGCGTCGAGACATCGCAGATGCCGGCATTCTCACGAACATTCAGCACTTCGCGATCGACACTTTCCCGCCAGGTCGTTTCGCCCGTCTTCGGGAACCAGGAGGAACGGTACCAGAGGCCTGTCTCGACGAAGACGGCACCGTTCTTCTTGGCCCAGTCATGCAACGGCGATTTGCGCACCGGCTGGAAGTGTTTGCCTCTGGAGGCGCCGGTCAGCGCACCGAACGAAAGCGGCGTATAGAACGGGCGGAACGTTGTGGTGCCGACGTCCGCTGGAGAAACCTTGCGCGCTTCGGCGAGAATACCGATGGCGTTGATGTTTGACAGCTTGCCTTGATCGGTGGCCATGCCGTTGGTGGTGTAGCGCTTGGCAAGCTCGACATGGCCATAGCCTTCGCTGACGGCAAGGCCGAGGTCCTTGAGGTGCACGTCGTTCTGATAATCGACGAAGGCCTTGCCTTTCGATCCAGGGATCCGCCAGAGCGGTTTTGAAACTGTTGCCGTATCGGTTGCCGTTGCGAATGCGGCCGTTGCATTCGAGAAGCCGAGGGGCTGCAGGACAGACACCGCTTTTCCGGCGCCGTCTGCAAGGCAGGCTTCGACACTGCCAATGCCTGCAGCAGCACCGGCGATAGTCAAGCCCTCTTGTCTTTCCGGCGCGAGGAAGGCGGCCTTTGCATCCGACCAGACCGGTTTTGCGCCGCGATGGCAGGCGAGGTGAATGATCGGGCTCCAGCCGCCGGACATGCCGAGCGCGTCTGCTTCGATGGTTTCGGTCCGGCCGCCGTTGAGGACGGTCACGCCCTTGAGGTTCTTGCCGCCATTGGCATCAACGACTACGGCACTTGGGAGGATACGTGCCCTGCCGGACCACGTACGCGCCGCATCCGGGCGGCTGTCGACAATGGCTGCGATGTTCAGGCCGGCGGCTTCCAGATCGGCGGCGGTCGCGTAACCGGAGGCGTCATTGGTGAAGATGACTGTGCTTTTTCCGGGTGCGATGGCCTGGCGATTGAGATAGGAGCGCATCGCGCCCGCCATCATGACGCCGGGAATATCGTTGCCGCCGAAAACCAGGGGGCGTTCTTCAGCGCCGGAGGCGAGGATTGCCTCTCTGGCGGCGATACGCCAGATGCGCTCGACCGGCCGGTTCGGGTCCACTGTGGCCGTGTTCTTCTGTACGCTTTCGACAGCGCCGAAGACATTGCCATCGTACCAGCCAAAGACGGTGGTGCGGGAGAAGATACGGACATTGGGCAGGTCCGCCAGTTCGGATAGCGTCTTTGTCAGCAGATCGGCCGCAGATTTTCCGCCGACCGGCGCCGTTTCGGAAAGCAGCGAACCGCCGGGCTCAAAGCCCTCGTCGGCGAGAATGACGCGGGCACCAGCCCGGCCTGCCGTCAGAGCGGCTGCGAGACCGGAGGGGCCTGCGCCAATCACCAGCAGGTCGCAATGCGCCCAGCATTTTTCGTAGGAATCGGGATCGGGCTGATAGGTGGCGCGGCCAAGGCCTGCGGCCTTGCGGATGATCGGCTCATAAACCTTTTCCCAGAAGGCCGCCGGCCACATGAAGGTCTTGTAGTAGAAACCGGCGCCCAGGAAAGGCGAGAGCAGGCTGTTGACGGCGCCGAGGTCGAAATCCACCGAGGGCCAGCGGTTCTGGCTTTTCGCCGTCAGGCCGCGATAGAGTTCAACCAGTGTGGCGCGGGTATTGGCTTCGGTACGCCCGCCTTCGCCGATCGTCACCAGTGCATTCGGCTCGGCGGCACCCGCCGTCAGGATGCCGCGAGGACGGTGATACTTGAAGCTGCGGCCAACCAGCTGTCGGCCATTGGCCAGCAGCGCGGAGGCGAGCGTATCACCGGTAAAACCCTGCATTGGCTTGCCGTCGAAGGTGAAGTCGAGCGGTTTGGTGCGGTCGATGCGGCCGCCCTTGGAGAGACGATAGGAACTCATGCGGTCTCTCCCGGAGCGCTGGCATCCGTGACTTTGTAGATTGCGTGCGTCATCGTATCTCGCTCGACCACAAGCCAGCGGCGGCAGCCGGAGGTGTGGTGCCAATGTTCCTTGTGGCGTCCACGCGGATTGTCGCGCAGGTAGACATAGGCGTACCAGGCGTCTTCACCGGCATCGGGTGCCGGGCGGGTGATACCGGCGTCGCCGCGAACGGTAAATTCTTCCTTGGGGCGCGGCCCGCAATGGGGGCAGGCGATCAGGCTGGCCATATCAAGTCCTCAATGCAGATTGGGTTGCGAGCCGACGCCTTTTTCATCGATCATCCGACCGCGGGCGAAGCGGTCGAGCCGGAAGGCGCGGCCTGTTTCATGCTGCTCGTTCCTGGCGATCAGATGGGCGTAGCAGAAGCCGGAGGCGGGCGTGGCCTTGAAGCCGCCATAGCACCAGCCGGCGTTCAGGTAGAGATTGTCGATATGGGTGCGGTCGATGATCGGCGATCCGTCCATGCTCATGTCCATCACCCCGCCCCAGGAGCGCAGCACCCTGACACGCGAAAGGGCCGGGATCATCGCGACACCGGCCTCGGCGACGTGTTCGACCGTCGCCAGATTGCCGCGTTGCGCATAGGAATTGTAGCCATCGATATCGCCGCCGAACACGAGGCCGCCTTTGTCTGATTGCGAGACGTAGAAATGCCCGGCGCCGAATGTGACGACATTGTCGATGAACGGCTTCAACCCCTCCGAGACGAAGGCCTGCAGCACATGACTTTCGATCGGTAGCTTCATGTCGACCATGTCGGCGACGGTGGTGGAATTGCCTGCTGCTGCCAGCGCCAGTTTACCGCAGCCGATAAAGCCCTGGCTGGTCTCGACGCCAACGACGCGGCCGTTTTCGCGGCGGATGCCGGTGACTTCGCAATTCTGGATGATATCGACGCCGCGCATATCAGCACCACGGGCATAGCCCCAGGCAACAGCGTCATGGCGCACGGTGCCACCCCGTTTTTGCATCAATGCACCCTGGATCGGGAAGCGGGCATTGTCGAAATCGAGGAACGGCAGCATCTGGCGCACGGCATTGCGGTCCAGCAGATCGGCATCGACGCCATGCAGCCGCATGGCATTGCCGCGCCGCGTGTAGGCATCGCGCTGGGCGTCGGAATGATAAAGGTTGAGCACGCCGCGCTGTGAGACCATGGCGTTGAAATTGAAGTCCTGCTCCAGCCCTTCCCAGAGCTTCATCGACAGCTCGTAAAACGGATTGTTGCCCTGCAGCAGGTAGTTGGAACGGATGATCGTCGTGTTGCGGCCGACATTGCCGGAGCCGATATAGCCTTTTTCCAGCACGGCCACATTGGTGACGCCGAATTCCTTGGCGAGGTAATAGGCCGTCGCAAGGCCATGCCCGCCGCCGCCAATGATGATGACGTCATAGTGGTTCTTCGGAACCGGACTGCGCCATGCAGGCTTCCAGCCCTTGTTGCCGCGCAGGGCGTTCAGAAAAACGGAAAAGGCAGAGTAGCGCATGGCAAATGAATCCCGGTGAACCGCGCCGATCATGACAGGATTGCATCTGGGTACTTGCAGGAAAGAGACGTTTTCGGCCATAATTGGGACATGGCATCAGATGACCTGAAAAACATCCAGAAGATCGGCTTTATCCTCATTCCGGGATTTGCGCTGATGTCCTATGCGTCGGCGGTGGAACCGCTGCGTGCCGCAAACCTTTTGGCCGGCCGGGATATTTATGCGCTTTCGGCGCATGTCGTCGATGGCAACACGGGAATGACGTCTTCTGGTATTCCGGTTCCCGCATTGCGGCTGCCAGCGCGGGGTTCGGGTTTCCACACTGTCTTTGTCTGCGCCGGCGGCACGCCGGTTGACTGGGATGTGCCAGCGGTGCTGGCCTGCCTGCGCCAGCTTGCCCGCGATGGCGTGCGTATTGGCGGAATTTCCGGCGGCCCCTACCTTATGGCAGAAGCCGGATTGCTGGAGGATCGGGATTTTACGATCCACTGGGAGCATGCCCCCGTATTGATGGAGGCATTTCCCGCACTCGCGCCCCGTCAGGCGCGGTATGTGCTTGACGGTAACCGCATTACCTGCGGCGGCGGCGTGGCGCCGCTGGACATGATGCACGCGCTGATTTCGGAGCGTATGGGATCGGATTTCGCCCGCCGGGTCAGCGACTGGTACCTGCACACCCATGTGGAAAGTTCCGGCGCGCCGCAGCGGGCATCGCTGGCCGAGCGCTACCGTGTCAATCACCCGGGTTTGCTCACAGTGCTTGAAAAGATGGAAGCGACAATCGAGGCCCCGCTCGATCGCCAGACCATGGCGGCGCTGGCGGGCCTGTCGCCCCGTCATCTCGACCGGTTGTTTTCGAGCCAGATGGGATCATCCTTTCTTCTGGAATACCGAAAGCTGCGGCTCGATCATGCCCGCCGCCTGCTGCAGCAGAGCCCGCTTTCGATCTCGGAAATTGCTTTTGCAACCGGCTTTTCCAGTGCCGGTCATTTTTCCCGCAGCTATCGCACCGCTTTCGGCGAGCCACCGCGATTCCAGAGGCAAATGGGTGATACCGGAGCCCGTTGAACGATATTCTTCCCGGTTGAGAAAATTTCACTCTCAGGATAGATTGGCTGACTTGCAAGCAGGGGGCGAAACCGCATGGCGAAGAAGCAGCCAGTCACTGATATCGGCCGGGTCACAGACGATGAACATCCGGCCCTGAAGGCTGCCTTTCTGCAGGATCCGCACGCGCTGCGTGAGCCGAAGGAAAACAACCTCGAAATCGCCATCGGCCACGAGGTTCGCGCCTTCCGCAAGAAACTCGGCATCACCGTGACCGACCTCGCCACCGCCACCGGCATTTCGCTTGGCATGCTGTCGAAGATCGAGAACGGCAACATCTCCCCGTCGCTGACGACGCTGCAATCTCTGTCACGGGCGCTTGGCGTTCCAGTCACAGCGTTCTTCCGCCGCTATGAGGAGCCGCGCAACGCGGTGTTCGTCAAGGCCGGCGAAGGTGTCGAGCTGGAGCGGCGCGGTACGCGGGCGGGGCATCAATACAATCTGCTCGGCCATATCGACAACAACACGGCCGGCGTGGTGGTCGAGCCCTATCTGATCACGCTGACGGCGGATTCCGATACGTTCCCGGCTTTCCAGCATGAAGGCATGGAGTTTCTCTACATGCTGGTTGGTGAAGTGGTCTATCGCCATGGCGACCGGCTTTTCACCATGCAGCCTGGTGACAGCCTGTTCTTTGACGCCGATGCGCGTCACGGGCCGGAAGAGCTGGTGAAGCTGCCGATCCGCTATCTGTCGATCATTTCCTATCCGCAGACGCGGAGCAATGTCTAAGATTTCCATGTTCGAAAATATTGCCTGATAAGAAAATAACTTTCTTCTCAGTTGAAATTCAAAACGGCAGCTGATATCCATCTTTTCATCAACGAAACGAAGGATTGTCCCCATGTGCGGAATTGTCGGATTGTTTTTGAAGGACAAGAGCCTGGAACCGCAATTGGGTGCCATGCTGTCCGATATGCTTGTTATCATGACGGACCGCGGGCCTGATAGCGCGGGCATCGCCATCTACGGCGCCCCCTCCGAAGGCCGCGCCAAAATCACCGTTCAATCGGCTGACCCGAAGCAGGATTTTGCCGGTCTCGATGCGCTGCTGAAACCCGTCGATACAAGCGTCTCCGTGGAGCTGAAAAGCACTCATGCGGTCATCGAAACCAACGCTGACAAGGCTGCTGCGGTGCGCGACCTGCTCGCTCAGGAGCGGCCCGGAGTTCGTGTCATGGGCTCGGGCGACAGCGTCGAGATCTACAAGGAAGTTGGCTTGCCAAAGGACGTGGTGTCCCGCTTCGGCATTCGCCAGATGGGTGGAACGCACGGTATCGGCCATACCCGCATGGCAACGGAATCGGCCGTCACGACGCTCGGCGCCCATCCGTTCTCGACCGGCGCCGATCAGTGCCTGGTGCATAACGGTTCGCTCTCCAATCACAACAACCTGCGCCGCGAGCTGGTGCGCGAAGGTATGACCTTCGAGACCCAGAACGACACGGAAGTCGCTGCGGCCTACCTGACAGCGGAAATGGCCAAGGGCAAGGATCTCGGGCAGGCGCTGACCAGTGCGCTCGACGATCTCGACGGTTTCTTCACCTTCGTGGTCGGCACCAAGTCCGGCTTCGGCGTGGTGCGCGACCCGATCGCCTGCAAGCCGGCCGTGATGGCGGAAACCGACCAATATATTGCTTTTGGTTCGGAATACCGGGCGCTCGTCAACCTGCCGGGCATTGAAGACGCCCGTGTCTGGGAGCCGGAACCCGCGACCGTTTACTTCTGGGATCATGAGAAGGCGGCGTAAACATGGACCTCAGCGTTAAACGAGAAAGTCTGGACACGATGCGCGTATTCGACCTTGCCAAAATGCCGTTGCGCGACCTGAATAGCGCCCTGCATGCGATTGCCCCCGGCACCAATGATACGAACTTCGAAGTCGTCAATCCGCGCGGCAGCCATGCCGTCGCCGTCGGTATCGATCAACCGGTGACAGTCGAGGTACGTGGCAGCGTCGGTTACTATTGCGCCGGAATGAATGATGGCGGTTCTGTCACCGTCCATGGTTCCGCAGGCCCGGGTGTCGCTGAGAACATGATGTCGGGAACGGTTGTCATCGAGGGCGATGCCAGCCAGTATGCCGGGGCGACAGGCCGCGGCGGTCTGCTGGTCATCAAGGGCAATGCAGCTTCCCGCTGCGGTATCTCGATGAAGGGCATCGATATCGTCGTTCAAGGCAATATCGGCCATATGTCGGCCTTCATGGGCCAGTCGGGCCATCTGGTGGTGCTCGGCAATGCCGGTGATGCGCTTGGAGATTCGCTTTATGAGGCCAAGCTGTTCGTGCGCGGCGAGGTGAAGAGCCTCGGTGCCGATTGCATCCAGAAGGAGTTGCGCCCGGAGCATATCGAGAAGCTTGCAGAATTGCTGGACAAGGCTGGCATCACCGATGTCAAGCCGCAGGAGTTCAAGCGCTATGGCTCGGCCCGTACGCTCTACAATTTCAACATCGATAACGCTGACGCGTACTAAGGCAGGGAACCGTTCATGAGCTATCACAACCCCTATACCCCGCCACGCAAGTCAGCGACTTTCGACGATTACACACTCGCGGAAATCCGCCGCGCGGCAGCAACCGGCATTTATGATATTCGTGGCGCCGGTACCAAGCGCAAGGTTCCGCATTTCGACGACCTCCTGTTCCTCGGTGCTTCGATCTCTCGCTATCCGCTCGAAGGCTACCGCGAGAAATGCGACACATCCGTCGTGCTCGGTGCGCGCCACGCCAAGAAGCCGATCGTTCTGAAGACCCCGATCACCATTGCCGGCATGAGCTTCGGTGCCCTCTCGGGCAATGCCAAGGAGGCGCTCGGCCGCGGGGCGACGATCGCTGGAACATCGACCACCACCGGTGACGGCGGCATGACGGACGAGGAGCGTGGCCACTCACAGACGCTGGTCTACCAGTATCTGCCATCGCGCTACGGTATGAATCCGAAGGACCTGCGCCGCGCGGATGCGATCGAGATCGTTGTCGGCCAGGGCGCCAAGCCCGGTGGTGGCGGCATGCTGCTTGGCCAGAAGATTTCAGACCGCGTCGCCAATATGCGCAACCTGCCCAAGGGCATCGACCAGCGCTCGGCCTGCCGTCATCCGGACTGGACCGGCCCGGATGATCTGGAAATCAAGATCATGGAACTGCGCGAAATCACCGATTGGGAAAAGCCGATCTATGTGAAGGTTGGTGGTGCGCGTCCTTATTACGATACTGCTCTTGCGGTGAAGGCCGGTGCCGACGTTGTCGTGCTTGATGGTATGCAGGGCGGCACGGCGGCTACGCAGGACGTGTTCATCGAGAATGTCGGCATGCCAATCCTTGCCTGCATCCGCCCCGCGGTTCAGGCGCTGCAGGATCTCGGCATGCACCGCAAGGTTCAACTGATCGTCTCGGGCGGTATCCGTTCCGGCGCCGATGTAGCGAAGGCTTTGGCGCTCGGCGCTGACGCGGTCGCGATCGGTACGGCAGCGCTGGTTGCCATCGGCGATAATGATCCACACTGGGAGGCGGAATACCAGAAGCTCGGAACGACGGCCGGTGCCTATGACGACTGGCACGAAGGCAAGGATCCGGCCGGCATCACGACGCAGGACCCGGAGCTTTCCAAGCGCCTTGATCCGGTTGCTGCCGGGCGCCGTCTCGCCAATTACCTCAAGGTGATGACGCTCGAGGCCCAGACCATCGCGCGGGCCTGCGGCAAGAACCATCTGCACAATCTGGAGCCGGAGGATCTTGTCGCACTGACGCTCGAAGCCTCCGCCATGGCGCAGGTGCCGCTGGCCGGCACCAGCTGGATCCCAGGCAAGGGAGGCTTCTGACCCAAACATACCTTCGGCCGTTGCCCGATCTTAAAAGTCAGGCAGCGGCCTTTTTACGAAAAAGTGTCTGAATAATCCAAAGGGGAACACAGTGACACTCGATCTTGCCAGCTTTGCCAAAGACCGTGGCATCAAATATTTCATGATCAGTTATACCGACCTGTTCGGTGGCCAGCGAGCGAAGCTCGTCCCGGCCGAGGCGATTGCCGACATGCAGAAGAACGGTGCGGGTTTTGCCGGGTTTGCCACATGGCTCGACCTCACCCCCGCCCATCCCGACCTGTTTGCGCTTCCGGACGCGTCGTCCGTCATTCAGCTTCCCTGGAAGAAGGATGTGGCCTGGGTTGCCGCCGATTGCGTCATGGAAGACCAGCCGGTGGACCAGGCACCGCGCGTCATGCTGAAACGGCTGATTGCCGAAGCTGCCAAAGAGGGCCTTCGCGTCAAGACCGGCGTCGAGCCGGAATTCTTCCTGATTTCACCGGATGGCGGCAAGATTTCCGACGAGTTCGATACGGCCGAAAAGCCCTGCTACGACCAGCAGGCAGTCATGCGCCGTTATGACGTGATTGCCGAAATCTGCGACTACATGCTCGAACTCGGCTGGAAGCCCTACCAGAACGACCATGAGGATGCGAACGGCCAGTTCGAGATGAACTGGGAATATGACGACGCGCTGCAGACGGCCGACAAGCACTCGTTCTTCAAGTTCATGGTCAAGACGGTTGCCGAAAAGCACGGCCTTCGCGCCACCTTCATGCCCAAGCCGTTCAAGGGCCTGACCGGCAATGGCTGCCACGCCCATATCTCCGTGTGGGATCTGGACGGCAAGACCAATGCCTTTGCCGACAAGGAAATGCCATTTGGCCTGTCCGCTCAGGGCAGGACTTTCCTCGGCGGTATCATGAAGCATGCCTCGGCACTTGCTGCAGTGACCAATCCGACAGTCAACTCCTACAAGCGCATCAACGCGCCGCGCACCATTTCCGGTGCCACCTGGGCGCCGAATACGGTGACGTGGACGGGTAATAACCGCACCCACATGGTCCGCGTTCCCGGTCCCGGCCGGTTCGAATTGCGTCTGCCGGATGGTGCGGTCAATCCGTATCTTCTGCAGGCAATCATCATTGCGGCGGGCTTGAACGGTATCCGGAAGAATGCCGATCCGGGCCGCCATTGGGACATCGACATGTACAAGGAAGGCCACACCGTTACCGGCGCACCGCTCCTGCCACTGAACCTGCTCGATGCGCTGAGGGAATACGACAAGGATGAGGAGCTGAAGGCAGCGCTTGGCAAGAGTTTCTCCAGTGCCTACCTGAAGCTCAAGCATCAGGAATGGAATGCCTACGCCTCGCATTTCACCGACTGGGAGCGGCAGACGACGCTCGATATCTGAGCGTCAGGCCAAGTTCCAAGATCAGAAGAGACGGCATGGCCTGTTCCTGCTATCCGATGTCGCGAAACGGATGGACGGGCAGGCCAGCGCCGCGCTAGCTTCCGTTCCACGATGCTGGGCCGGGAGGGCCAGCCAAGACCCAAACGAGAGACTGAGACCGATGAAGAGCTACGTTCTGACCGTATCGTGCAAATCCACCCGTGGCATTGTCGCGGCGATCACCGGCTATCTGGCCGACGAAGGCTGTTACATCACCGACAGCTCGCAGTTTGACGACATGGAAACCGGCCTGTTCTTCATGCGCCTGACCTTCATCAGCCAGGAAGGGGCAACGCTCGAGAAGCTGAAGGCCGGGTTCGAGGCGGTCAGGACCCGCTTTGGCATGGAAGCCGATATCCTTGATTCCGAACACCGGATGAAGGTGCTTTTGATGGTGTCGCGCTTTGGCCATTGCCTCAACGACCTGCTCTACCGCTGGAAGATCGGTGCGTTGCCGATCGAGATCGTCGGTGTCGTCTCCAACCATTTCGAATATC
>UCNE01000003.1 GCA_900473685.1 Hyphomicrobiales bacterium | reverse complement strand
CACGCTCCGACTTGTAAAGCCCCGACGATTTCAAACCTTCGAGTTCGGACGAGAGGTGGGCGATGAAAGCTTTGGTCATGAAGGGCGCTTCCAGAATTGAGGTTTGGTTGTAATCGAAACCTATCATATCCCGACAGGCATAACAGCGAAAGACAGCGGCGGGACGCGGCGTTGTCGCGACAGGCTGATCGCGCGGCCCTGTCCAGATACGACACCGGTGAGCCTGCCCGCGCTTCACCGGCGAAAAACGCGGAAGCTCCAGAAAATAGTTGACTGGGTCCATCATTTTGTTGTCGATAGCCTTTTGATGCGATGAGGACGCCATGACCATACTCGACAGATTTTCCCTGAAAGGCGGGATCGCACTGGTCACCGGCGGCGGTCGCGGGCTGGGGCTGGAAATTGCCCGGGCGCTGGCAGACGCCGGAGCGCATGTCGTGATCACCGGCCGCTCGGTGGCGACGCTTGACGGTGCCGTGACCGCGATCGCCAGGACTGGTGGCAGCGCGGAAGCCGCCGCCTTCGACATTGCCGACCGGCAGGCGCAGCGCGACACGCTTGCCGGTATCGAAAAACGGCACGGACGCCTCGATATTCTCGTCAACAATGTCGGCGCCCGCGACCGGCGGCCGCTGGCCGAATTCGACGATGACGCCATTCTGGCCTTGATCCAGACCGACCTCATTGCCGCGACCACCTTATCGCGCGACGCCGCAGCGCTGATGAAGCGGCATGAGCACGGCCGGCTGATCTCGATCACGTCGATCAATGGCCAGGTGGCGATGCCGGGCGATGGCATCTATCCGCTTGCCAAACAGGGACTGACCGGGCTGATGCGGTCGATGGCGGTCGAATTCGGCCCCTTCGGCATTACCAGCAACGCCATTGCGCCCGGCTGGTTTGCCACCGAGACCAACGCAGCGATGGCCGCCGACGAGGGCCTGATGCCCTTCGTGCGCCAACGCATCCCGGCACAACGCTGGGGGCGGCCGGACGAGATTGCCGGTGCCGCCCTGTTTCTCGCCAGCGACGCCGCCTCCTTCGTCAACGGGCATGTGCTGACGGTGGATGGGGGCATGACGGTCAGGATGTGAAGCCGGACAGCTTCAGGAGCGGATCGTCACCGGCACGCCGCGCCGCAGCGAATTGGAGACCATGCAGCTGGCCTTGGCCCGTTCGATGAGATCTTGCGGATCCGAACCGTCAAGCATATCGCAGGACACAGTCATTTCGGCAGCCGTGGCCAGCAAAGGCGTGCCGTCCAACTCCATGGTGACGGAAACCGAAATCCTGCCGAGCGCAACCTGCATTGCATCCGCCGTGTAGCGAAGGTCATTGCAGAAACAGCCGCCCAGCGCCAACGCCAGAAGCTGTGCGCCGTTGAAGCCAAGCCCCTGGCCACCCGCCTTGCCATCCGGCCGGTCAACCACAACCGTATGCCCGCCAGCCCAGCCCATGGCAGCCTGCGTGCCCTCGACATTGCGCAACTCGACCGTCACCGATGACATCGCCCCGCTCCCGATTATCAAAGGATCAGCATAGAACCGATCATCTTCAATCGAAAGTCATTCCGCCGGGACAGCCCACAGGGCCGGCGCCCCATCGTTCTCCAAATCCATGGGGTTCCCCTACGGAGCACGAGGTAGAAGGCGATCTCGCTTTTCTCCCCGGAGGGAGAAGTGCCGAGCAATGCGAGGCGATGAGGGGGCCGCGATTTCAGAGCGAACCGCCCCCTCATCCGCCCTTCGGGCACCTTCTCCCCGTTGGGGAGAAGGGGGAGCCAGCCGTCAGTCAAATCCCCGGATGACTTCCAGGAACGCGTCGCCATACCGCTCCAGCTTCGACTGGCCGACGCCGGAAATGCCGAGCAGCGCGTCGCGATCATGCGGGCGGGCGGTGGCAAAGGCGATCAGGGTCGTATCCGGGAAGACGACGTAAGGGGGAACACCCAGTTCCTTGGCAATGCCGGAGCGCGCCCGGCGCAGAGCCTCGAACAGCTCCGCATCCGAACCGGACAGGGCAGACTTGGCGCCGGATGAAGCCGATTGCCGGGCATTCTTGCCTTTGCCGCTGACCGGCCGGTCCTTGCGGAAGCGAACCTCGCGCTCACGCTTGAAGACGGTCCGTGCTTCCGGCTGCAGCTTGAGCGCACCGAATGCCTCGTGATCGACGCTGATCAGCCCGGCAGCCAAAAGCTGGCGATAGACCGACTGCCAGGTTTTCGACGGGATGTCCTTGCCGGCCCCGAAGACCGGCATGTCGGCATGGCCGAAGCGCTGGGTCTTTTCGTTTTCCGTACCCAAGAGCACATCGATGAGGTGACCGGTGCCAAAGCGTTCGCCGGTGCGGTAGATCGCCGCCAGGGCCTTGATCGCGGCGTCTGTTCCATCCCAGGTCTCGACCGGATTGATGCAGGTGTCGCAATTGCCGCACCCGCCGCCATGCGCCTCGCCGAAATGGGCAAGGATCGATTGACGGCGGCAGCCGGGCGTCTCACAGATCGCCAGCAGCGCATTCAACTTGGCGCGCTCCACCCGTTTGATATCGTCGCCGGAGGTGCCGCCATCGATCATCCGGCCGCGCTGGATGACGTCAGCCATGCCATAGGCCATCCAGACATCCGACGGCAGGCCGTCGCGCCCGGCGCGGCCGGTTTCCTGGTAATAGGCCTCGACCGAGCCCGGCAGATCGAGATGGGCGACGTAGCGCACGTTCGGCTTGTCGATGCCCATGCCGAAGGCGACGGTCGCCACAAGGCAAAGCTCCTCCTCCTTGAGGAACGCATCCTGGTTGGTATCGCGCACCGCGCGGTCCATGCCGGCATGATAGGCCAGCGCGTAAATCCCCTGCCCGTTCAGCCATTCGGCGGTGTCCTCGACCTTGGCGCGCGACAGGCAATAGACGATGCCGCTCGAACCCTTGTGGCGCGACAGGAAGCGCAGGAGCTGCTGTCGCGGCTGGTCGCGCTCGACGATTTCATAGGCGATGTTCGGCCGGTCGAACGAGGTGGTAAAAACCTCGGCCGAGTGCAGACCCAGCTTGTCGATGATGTCTTCGCGGGTATGCGGATCGGCGGTCGCCGTCAGCGCCATGCGCGGCACGCCGGGATAATGTTCGGCAAGCTGCCCGAGCTCGCGGTATTCCGGGCGAAAATCATGGCCCCACTGCGAGACGCAATGCGCTTCGTCGATGGCAAACAGCGAAATCTTCGCGTTGCCGATCATCTCCTTGAAGCCCGGCGTGACGATGCGCTCGGGCGTCACATAGAGAAGATCGAGATCGCCATTGGCGATGGCCCGGCGGACATCGATGAACTCCTCGCGCGACAGTGAGGAATTCAGCGCCGCGGCCCTGACCCCAAGCTGCTTCAAGGCTTCCACCTGATCGCGCATCAGCGCAATCAGCGGCGAGACGACGATGCCAACGCCATCCCTGCAAAGCGCTGGAATCTGGAAACAGAGCGACTTTCCGGCACCGGTCGGAAACAGCACCACGGCATCGCCACCCGACACGACCCGCTCGACCACCGCCGCCTGCTTGCCGCGAAAGGCCGGATAGCCGTAGACCGTTTTCAGCACCGACAACGGATTTCTGGCACCGTCGGTGTCAAAGATGGGATCAATACGGTTCTGGGTCTGCGGCATGGAATCGCTTTCGTGGGAAGAGCGGACTATGGCACAGGTGGGGTGGCGGGTGCGAGGGCGGGACCGGCGATTTCGGTCAGCGGAACAGCTGCAGGATGTTTTCGGAATTCGAGTTGGCGATCTGCAACGATTGGATCCCGAGCTGCTCCTGCGTCTGCAAGGCCTTCAGCCGCGTCGATGCCTCGTTCATATTGGCGTCGATCAAGCGTCCAACACCCTTGTCGATGGTTGCTAGTAATTTGCTGGTAAAGCCGGCTTGCATGTCGATGCGTTTCTGAAACGCGCCGAGCGTTGTCATCCCATCGATTGCCCGCTCGGTGATGATATCGACATAGTCGATATAGGAAGAAACCTTGTCCGGATTGACGGCGATATCGATATCCATGAATTGTATAGTCGGGATCGGCTCAATGCTGACCCGGACATCGCCGAAACTCATTTGGGTACCAACGCCCCATTTACGGTCGGCTGCGGGATCAAGCTTCAACATGACTTCGGTGGGGGATTTGGCCTCGATGATCAGGTCCGGCCATTGCGCATCCAGTAGGGAATGTAAAAGCGTCTCCATTTCCTGCGATGTTTCGACCTTGCCGCTGTCCTTGCCGAACAGTTTGTTCACATAGGTCCGGTCAAAGAAGTGGCTGGTTGGAGGCTGGCCGTTGATCGAAAAGGAAAAGCTGACCCCGACGCCGTCTATGTTGTCACCGTCCTCATGGACGATAAACTCCTTGAAGGCGATGGCCATGCCGGATCCTCTGGATCCGAATGCCGACGAATTTTTCAGGCCACCGGTGCCGACGCCAACACTGGTGAGATTGGCGATCTCCACGTAGGAGCCGTCTCCATGGATTTGGCGCGTTGTGATGGTCATCCTCTCGGGATCATGAACATAGTTGCTCGAGCCGGGCGGGTCGTAATGCTGATAGTTGGCTGAAACAGACGCACCTTCCGCGTTCAGCACGGAGTTGAGAACTGCGGCAAACTGCGTATTGGTTGTGATCTTGCCACCAAGGGCTGGAAATACCGCATCCACATCCGCCTTGGTAATGGTGATAGGCTTGCTGTATCCCCCAAAATAGGGGCCGGGAAGATCCTGCAATTCGCCGGCCGTGCCGGTCTGGCCTCCCGGGTTCGACGCCTCCGTGTCAAGGATGATATCGAAGCTGATCTCCGCGCCAGGCACGCTGAAGTCCAGTGTCGACCCGACAGGAAAATCATCCAGAGCGAAGCTGCCCGCGGCGCCAGCGCCTCCGTTCGGATACATCCAGCCAGATCCGTAAACGCCATCATATTTGGTCCAGTCGGCGCCAGTGAGGGTGCCGGTCGCGAAGCTGCGAATGCCTCCAAGCGTATCGAGGTCGCGCGCGTCGGCCTGCAATAGCCCTCCCCCTGTGCTGTTAAACAGCGAAACGGCCGAGAGATGCAGGTCCATTGCCCGTACGGCCACAGCCCCCGAGGCGCCGCGCACAAATGCCGATATACTGGAAGTCGCGTTGCGATCAAAATCATAGATGTTGGAAATGCCGGTGCTCAGCCAGTTCTCGCCGCTGAAGCTGGCGGCATTGGCAATCCCCTTCACCTGCTGCTGGAGTTGCGCCAGCTCTTTCTGGACCTTTGCCTTGTCGACACCGGGCTCGCTGGCCAAGACCAGCTTCGCCTTGAACTCGCCGAGAATGTCGATGACGGCCTTGAGGCCGGTATAGGCGGTATCGGCTTTCGCCGCTGCAAAGCCGAGCGCATCGGAGACCGCCGTAATCGCCGAATTGTCCGACCGCATCGTTGTCGAGATCGACCAATAGGCGGCGTTATCACTCGCGACCTGTATCCTGAGGCCCGAACTGACCTGCCCCTGGACAGCTGCCATGCCTGAGCCAATAGATCGCAAAGTCTGGAGCGCGGAAATTGCGCCCGCATTGTTGAGAATGCTGGTCATATGAAATCATCTTAAAATTGATAATTTGCCCTTCATGGGCGGACGGGTTGCAACCATACAACCCGCATCATGGTTAACGGCCCCTTAACGCAAGGGAGATTATTCAAATATTTCAACTCGCTAATACTTAAAACAGGACCGCTTCCGGCAAACCCGCCGGAAGCGCGGAAGGCGCAGCAACCGCGCCAACCCGCCCCGAAAACCATCCTCAGCAAAGGGAATGGCGCCTCCCTGCCTGCCAGAGAACAACGGCCGTCAGGGTAAGCAGAAGGATCTCCGCAACCGGGGCAGCGAACCAGATTCCCCTTTCTCCGAAGGCGTTTGCGAGCAGCATGATCAAGGGCATGGTGAACAGATACGGCTTTGCCAGCCCCAGGATCGCCGCCCGCCTCGCATCGCCGATGACCTGAAAATAACTCCCGGCCATCATCAGCGGTCCGGAGAGAAAATAAGCCATGACCATCAGTGGCATGATGCGGGCAACATCCCCAATAATGGTTCCGTCGCTGACGAAGAACGAACCGATCGGTCGGGCGAAAAAGGTCAGCGATATTTCGACGATGAGGCAGTAGAGGAACGAGACGATGACGGCGAGACGCAGGGTCTTGTCCGAGCGTTGCCACAGACCCGCGCCCCTGTTGTTGCCGACGATCGCCTGCATGGCCTGCCCCATGCCCAACAGCGGCAGGAATGCGAAGGTCATGATACGGGTGACGATGCCGTAGGCCGAGATCACGGTGTCATAGGTCTCGGCCGCGACGCTTTGCAAGGTGACAATGATGGTGGCAGACACCAAAGCCATGCCGATAAAGCCGAGGCTTTGCGGCGCACCAAGGGCAATGATCCTTCCCCATGCGGAAAACGGATTGCTTCGCAGCACTGCCGCAAGCGGCAAGACGGTTTTCCCGGAGAGGCGGAAAAGGACGAGAAGCCCGAGCGCCAGCCCCTGCGCCAGCACCGTCGCATAGGCCGAGCCCGCAACGCCAAGCCCCAGCGATGCGATGAAGACATAGTTCAGGCCGAGATTTGCCAGTGAGATGAAAAGGCTGAGCAGCGCCATCAATCCCACCCGCCCTTCACAGCGCAAGGCATCCGCATTGACCGACAGCAGCAGTTGCAGCGGGCAGAACAAGGCGATGATGGCGATATAGGTATAGGCCATATCAGCCAGAGATGCCGAACCGTTCGCCACGGCCAGAACCAGGGCCTTGCCGAACAGGACAAACAGCGCCACGAACCCGGCACCGATCGCCAGCGCCAGACCATGGGCGCTGCCAAAGACAGCGCGCGCGTTGGCGAAATTCCCGGCCCCAATAGAGCGGGCCAGAAGACTTGCCATGCCGCTACCGACCAGCGTCGACAGCGCCACAAGCAGCATGAAGACCGGAAACACCGAGGCGACGGCACCGACGGCCTCGGGCCCGACGTAAAGACCGAGCATCATCGCATCGACGATGGTCAATAGCCCGTTCATGCTCATGACAAAGATGATGGGAAGCGCCGTCCTGGCAAAAACAGCACCAAGAGGGGCAGTCAGAAACGCATTGTTACCGGAGGTGTCCACAGACATCTCACTCTCCTCAATATCGCATTTCGAACAGAAGGAGGGGAGCTCGCATTGCCCACCACACGAAATGCTTCGAGGGCGAGAAGATCATCAATGTCAGGATTTCACCGAAGTCTGCGAGCGGCAGGTAGCCTGAACCTGTATCCGGCAATAGCTTCAAACGCAGCGACGGTCAAGCTGAGCCTGAAGCCGCCTCATTCCGCGGCCTGAATGACCTCCGGCGCCGCACCGTATTTTTCCTTCGTCTGCCGGTGATAGCCGATGAACATGGGCGCGGGCAGCGCCTTGGAGAAGAGCCAGCCCTGGCCGAAATCGACGCCGTGGGCTTTCAGATAATCGGCCTGTTCCTCCGCTTCGATGCCTTCGGCCACGGTGTAGAGCCTGAGCGCCTTTGCCATGCCGATGATGTGCGGGGTGACGGAGCTGGTGGCGGTATCCTTGCCGATCGTATCGATGAAGGACTTGTCGATCTTCAGCGCATCCATCGGCAGTCCTTGCAGATATTGCAGGCTGGAGTAGCCGGTGCCGAAATCGTCGATGGCGACGGAATGGCCGCGTTGCCGGGCTTTTTCCAGCGTTATCCGCGCCGCGTCGATGTCCATGAAGCCGCGCTCGGTCGCCTCCAGCCAGATCTGCTCGGTCCGGATGCCGGTATGGGCAAGCTTGGCTTCGAGGACATCGAGAATGCGGCCGGACTTGATATCGGCAGCGCACAGATTGATGGCGATATGCAGCGTCCGGTCCGCAACGAGAACGCCGTTCAGGTCGCGGATCACCGCCTCGATGACCTGATCGGTGATCGGCATGATCAGGCCGCTCTCTTCGGCAAGCGGAATGAAAAGATCGGGCCGGATCAGAGACCCGTCCGGCCGCCGCCAGCGCACCAGCGCTTCGGCACCGATGCAGATGCCGGTTTTTAGCTCGACGATCGGTTGGTAATGGACAATGAATTCGTGGTTGCGGACGGCGATCTCAAGCTCGGCCAGCGGCGAGAGCCGCTTGCGCGACAGCCATGTGACGATGCCGACGATGAAGGCAGCGATAAAGGCCCCGACCGGCAACAGCAGCATCTGCTCGGCTTTGAGGCTTGTGGCGATCTTCGAGCGCGGCTCGGTTGCGACCGCAAGCAGGCCGCCGCCCTGCACCGCCGCAAACAGGTCGCTGTCCGTCATTCCCTTGCGGGGGGCAGCAACAAGCGAGCGGACGAGCCCCTCGTCCGGTGCGTTCAGCGTATTGATGATCGCACCCTGCCCGTTCGCCAGGGCAAGGGACATGCCGTCATCGATCAGAACATCGGCAAGGCGCGACGGCGCCACGAGAACATTGTATCGGCCTGAATGCAGGGCCATCATCGGCTTGCCGCCGCTGACGAGAGGCTGCATCCGTATCGTCACTTCGATCCCATCCGGCGTGATATAGTCGACACCCGACTTGGCGGTTTCGCCGGCGGCCACGCCCCAGGAGGTGCATTTGAGCAGACCGTCCTCGAAGTATCCCATCTCTTCGATAGAGCGGGTGTTGACGGACAGCGCACGCATGCGTGCGATATGGGCCGGCGAACAGGGTATGCCGGATGTTGCAGCGATCGCATCAAGCGCGCCTTTCGCATCGGCGAACGTGTTCGTCGCCCGCAAAAGTGCCACGCGGGAAAACATCGCCAGACGGTCCTGTTTCCTCTCAACGGTGATAACCCACGACATATAGGCCATCGCGGCGATCGGGATCACCGCACCAAGAAAACCCAGAAAAACAGCAACCGCGATAATGCGGGAACGCCGCCGGTCCATTGTCACAACCCTCGCGATGAACAGAGAAACAGTCATGCCAAGGTTGCATTAAGATTTTCTGTCAGCTTTTTGCGGCATTGTAGCGACTTAGCCGCAACTGGAACGCCGGATATGCCGCGTCCTGGTGATCAGGCGCTCGCACGCCGGTAAAACGCCAGCGACCCGGCGAGTGCCAACAGAACACCGCCGCAGATGCGGTCGAGCCAGAGCGCGCCGGACGTTTTCAGGACCTTGACAGCCTGCGAACCAAGGGCTGCGTAGCCGAACATGACGAGGAAATCGACGGTCGCGAAGATCAGGGCCAGCACCGCATATTGGGCGAACTGCGGCTCGGACGGCACGATGAACTGCGGCAGGAAGGCCGAGAAGAACAGATAACCCTTGGGATTGGTGACTGCGACCAGAAAGCTCTTCAGAAAGATCGCGCGCAGCGATCCCGAACCGGCCTGCTCCGCGCCGTGCAGCGTCTCATTAAGTGTGCCTTTCGAGCGCAGGAGCATGATGCCGAGGAAGGTGAGATAACCGGCACCGATCCATTTGACGACCGAAAACCAGAATTCGGACGCCGCCAGCAGCGCACCAAGACCGAGCGCCACGGCACCGATAAGGACGAAATCGGACAGGACGGCGCCAAGCATGCCGATCAGCGCGCGGCGCACACCGAAACGCGAACCGTTTGTCAGCGCCAGAAGCACCGTCGGTCCGGGTGTCGCGATACCGATGAACGAGACGAATGCAAAAGCCAGCAAGGTGATTTCGGTCATGGTTTCCCCTCCTCCGGACCTGCGCAGCGGCATCGCTGGCGGCGCAATCGAGAGAGCAGTCTTGCAATTGCCGGGCATGGTGGCAAGAGGCTCGCTGAACCTGTCTCGTGAAGAACCGGCGTGCCTACTTGCCCGCCGGTCCCTTGACGCGTCCGGAGAGAACACCAAACCCGTCAACGATCGCTTCCTGGTTTTCCAGCCGCGTCACTTCGAGCTGGACCTCCTGCAGATTGCGCAGGATCTGGCTGACGGTGTCGTCATCGCCCTCTTCCGTTGCGTAGGCCAGTTCGCTTTCCAGTTCGCGGCGCTGCCAGAGCAAGGCCTTGGTGCGCTGATGCAAAGCGAGCGCCTGCAGGTAACCTTCGCGGGCATCCTCCGGCGCTGCGGCCGTGGTGGCTGTCCATAGCCGCGCAAAGCGGATCTGCTGATCGAGCGACTTCAACAGGGCATCAAAACCTTCAGCCTCCAGCTGCTCGACGAGGATTTCGCGCGACAGGCGCGGGCCTTTGGCGGCAGCGGCATTGAGCACCGACGACCAGAAACGCTGCAGATCGCGATTGTCGTATTCGATCGCGGAAATTTCGTCATATTCCTCGAACAACAGCTGCGGATGATTGACGATGGTCAGCGCCAGCACGCTTTCGCGCAGGGGCGGCAAGGCCTGATGGCCGCTCACCAGCGAGGAACGTGCGAGCCGGTCGGAAATGCCGGAGCGTTCCGACATGCGGGCGCCCTGCTGTCCGCCGCGTCCCTGACCGCCATTACGATTGGCGCCCTGACGCTGGTTGCGGTCGAAATTGCGCTGGCCATTCTGCTGGCGCGAGGCGCCCTGAAAAAACTGGTTCAGCCGGTCGCGCACATCCTGGCCATAATGGCGGCGGACATTTTCATCGGCGATTACGGAAACCACCTGTTTCAACGTCGCTTCCAGCTGGGCGCGGCTCTCAGGCGTATCGAACCCGCCGGCCTGGGCTTCGCGCAGCCAGACCATTTCCGACAGTGAGCGGGCCGATGCCATCACCTTGTCGAATGGCGCCCGGCCTTCATTGCGGACGAGATCATCGGGGTCCTTGCCATCCGGCAGCATGGCGAAGCGCACGGAGAATCCGGGCTTCAGATGCGGCAGCGCCAGATCGACGGCGCGGTTGGCGGCGCGGATACCGGCACCATCGCCGTCGAAGCACAAAACCGGCTGCTGCGTCAGCTTCCACAGAAGCGCCATCTGGTTTTCAGTGAGTGCCGTGCCAAGCGGAGCGACGACATTTTCGATCCCGGCCTGATGCAGCGCGATGACGTCCATGTAGCCTTCGACGGCAATGATGGTCCCCGCCCCGTCGGCACCGGACATCGCACGGCGGGCGCGGGCAAAATTGTAGAGAACGTTGCCCTTGTGGAACAACTCGGTCTCGTTGGAATTGAGGTATTTGGCCGGCGCATCCGGCGACATGGCACGGCCGCCAAAGGCGATGACCTTTTCGCGCGACGACAGGATCGGGAACATGATGCGGTCGCGGAACCGGTCGTAGGAGACGGGGATATCGGGGCCGTGGACGACAAGGCCGCAGGCCTCGATCTGGTCCTTCGGTATGCCCTTCCCGGCCAGAAACTCCTTCAGCGCATTGCGGCTTTCCGGCGCATAGCCGAGCCGGAACGTCTCGATGGTGCGGCCGGTCAGCCCGCGGTCACGCAGATAGGCACGTGCCTTGGCGCCGTTTGCCGTCTGCAGCTGGGCTTCAAAAAACTGCGTCGCCACTTCCATGACGTCCTGCAGGCCGATGCGCTGGCGATCGCGCTTTTCGGCTTCGACATCGGGCTGCGGCATGGCGACACCGGCGAGATCGGCAATCTGCTGCACGGCCTCGGGAAAGGCCATGCCATCGAGATCGGTCAGAAAACGGAAATGATCTCCGGAGACGCCGCAGCCGAAGCAATGATAGCGGCCCTTGCGGTCCTCGCAATGGAAGCTCGGCGACTTCTCGCCATGGAACGGGCAGCAGGCCCAATAGTCGCCGCGAGAGGCATTGGTTTTCTTGCGATCCCAGATGACACGCCTGCCGATCACGTCCGAAATGGGAACGCGGTCGCGGATCTCGTCAAGGAAGGTGTTGGAAAATCGCATGGATACCTCTGGGCTGGCTTTCATATAGGCGGCAAACCGCCCGCGCGCTACAGAGGCGGCACATCATACCCGCAATTCACAGGTTGACGGGCTTCCGGAGCGTATATACAATTCGTATGGTCGCGATGAGCTTGATAGCGCGGTTGGAAAATAGCCATGCCGGACCCGGCACCGTTGACGGCTTTTGAGTGGGATGACCAAAAGCGCCTCGTCAACATCGAAAAGCATGGCATCGATTTTGAAGATGCCATTCTTGCATTGCAAGAACCCAGGATCGAATTTCAGTCCATCAGAAACGGAGAAGTCCAGACGTTGGCGATTTGTCCAGATACCAACCGCATCATTACAGTGGTCTACGTAATGCGCGGGGAAATCTGCAGGATCATTTCGGCGCGGCCGGCGCACAAAAATGAGCAAAGAATCTATCACCAGAGTTTCCCTCGATGAAATTCTCGAAAAGCGGGCACGTGGCGAAAAAAGCCTGACCGACTGGACGCGCGTCGCAGCCCTGACCGACGAGGACATCATGGCGGCCATGCGGGACGATCCCGACTGGGCGGAATTCATGGATGTCGACTGGTCGAAGGCGATGATCGTCTACCCGACCCCGAAAAAGGCGGTTTCGATCCGGCTCGACGAAGACATCATCGATTTCTTCAAGAAAAGCGGAAAGGGCTATCAGACGCGGATGAATGCTGTGCTCAGGCATTTCATGACCGAGCAGAAGAACCGCAAGAACGGATAACCGAGGGCGCCCCGATTCTTCGACAAACATGATCGCTGGGCAGAAATGCCCAGAATAGGCCGTTGATGCCGGATAAAGAACAGGCAATGAATTGCTGACCAACCTCCGGAAACCGCCCGATGCCCGTCGTTGCAAGCGATCTTGTGTCCAACAGCGTCTTTTTTGCCGCCATGCAGGAGAATGCACGGCAGATGACGGCGCAGTTTGCGGAAAATCCGCGGTTGAGCTCGATCTTTGCTTCGCAGCAGCGCTGGCTGATGGGGCAACTGGGCCTGTCGCTGCACTACCGCTGCGCCGATCCGGGCAAGGGCCTTTATGCCGGGCGTTTTGTTGCGAACGCCGTGGAATACGGTATTGCCAGCCGCAACACCGCTGGCGCCTTCGTCAAGGAAATGCTCGCCTATCGCTTCGCGCGTGCGGCCGACAATCCGCCTGATCATCGTATGCGGCCGCTGGAGCCGACCGATGTCGCGGTGCAATCCGTCGTCAAATGGCTCTGCACGCATCTTGCCATTCTCGACATGCTGGACAGTGGCAAGAGGGCCGTGGCGCTTGCAGAAAACCCGGCGCTGTTTGCAAGGCTGCAGCCCGTCATCGCGCAGGGAATTCTGGAAAATCACGCGGTGCGCAATCCCGGCGAGACGTTCAATCTGTTTACCTGGGCCAATTCCGGCGGCGTGGTGATGGATTGCCTGATTGCCCTGATCAGGGATTTCGATCCAGACGCACCGCGCATCCGGATCGGACCAATCTCATCGGCTGAGATCTGCCAGCGCTACCGGATTTCGAAAACCCACCTGAAGCGGCTGATGGACAAGGCGGCAGAGATGGGCAGCCTTGGCCATGATACCGCTGCCGGCAAGAACATGCTCTGGCTTTCGCAAGGGTTCGTGCGCGAATACCGGACCTACCAGGCGGAAAAATTCGCGATCATCGACGCGGCCTTTCATGCGCTGGCCGCGCCGGAAGAAACGGCAGACAACCCCGCCGTCAACCGGCTGTCAGCAGTTCCTTGAGCACGGACGACGCCTTGGCGAAATCCATCTGGCCGGCATAACGCTCCTTCAGCACCGCCATGACCTTGCCCATGTCCTTGATCCCGCCGGCGCCAGCCTCGGTGATCGCAGCGGCGATATTCAAGCGTATCTCGGCCTCGCTCAATTGCTTGGGCATGAAATCCTGAACGACAACGATCTCGGCGCGCTCCTTGGCGGCCAGTTCCGGGCGGGCATTGTCTTCGTAGATCTTTGCCGATTCCTCGCGCTGCTTGACCATCTTGGCCATGATCTGCAGGATTTCGTCGTCGGACGCATCCCCCTTGCCGGCGCCGCGATTGGCGATATCACGGGTCTTGATCTCGGACTGGATGAGGCGAATGGTGGAAAGGCGCGGGGCGTCCTTTGATTTCATCGCATCCTTGAGGGCGGCAGCGAGTTGATCGCGCATCTTCATCTTCTCCTGTTTGATGGCGTTTCATAAACCAGCCGGACGAGCGGGAGCAAACGAAATGCGTGTTTGCGCAGGAAAAGCCGCAGGAAAAGACCGATCCTGCCGTCTTGAAGATTGACCTTGCCGGACACTGCAGTTATTGACCGTCACCTGCACCAACATCGTGACCAGGCCTGACAGCGCGCGCCCATCGCCCGCATCTGCCCGCCTGCAAACCACAAAGGCCGGACGGCGTTCCCTTGGGGAGCGTCCGAGACGCGCCGCCTGAACGGGATGAAGACAATGACCGCGACAGCCCCCTGGACCACCGCAAAACCAACCGCCCTGCTCGTTCTGGCCGATGGCACCGTCATCGAAGGCAAGGGCATCGGCGCCACCGGCAAGGTACAGGCCGAAGTGGTCTTCAACACCGCGCTGACCGGCTACGAGGAGATCATGACCGATCCGTCCTATCTCGGCCAGATCGTTACCTTCACCTTCCCGCATATCGGCAATATCGGCGCCAATGACGAGGACATCGAAGACCTGACGCCGGCAGCACGCCACGGCGCGGTCGGCGTCATCTTCAAGGCCGACATCACCGATCCTTCCAGCTACCGCGCCGCAAAGCATCTCGACGCCTGGCTGAAGGCCCGCGGCATCATCGGCATGTGCGGCATCGACACCCGCGCGCTGACCGCCTGGATCCGCGAGAACGGCGCGCCGAACGCGGTGATCGCCCATGACCCGAACGGCGTTTTCGACATCGAGACGCTGAAGGCCGAAGCCAAGGCCTGGAGCGGGCTTGAAGGTCTCGATCTCGCCAAGGTCGCCTCCTCCGGCCAGACCTCGCGCTGGAGCGAGAAGCCCTGGGTTTGGAACGAGGGTTTTGACGAACTGGCCGACGCCGACACGACGCACCATGTCGTCGCACTCGACTACGGTGTGAAGCGCAACATCCTGCGCCTGTTCACCGGCCTTGGCTGCAAGGTTACCGTCATGCCGGCAACGACATCGGCCGAAGACGTTCTGGCGCAGAAGCCGGACGGCATCTTCCTGTCCAACGGCCCGGGCGACCCGGCCGCAACCGGCGAATATGCCGTTCCCGTCATCCAGCAGCTGATCAAGAGCGACATCCCGCTGTTCGGCATCTGCCTTGGCCACCAGATGCTCGGCCTGGCGCTGGGCGCGACGACCGAGAAAATGCACCAGGGCCATCACGGCGCAAACCATCCGGTCAAGGATCACACGACCGGCAAGGTCGAGATCGTCTCGATGAACCACGGCTTCGCGGTGGATTCGAAGTCCTTGCCGGAAGGCGTTGAAGAGACTCACGTTTCGCTGTTCGACGGCACCAATTGCGGCCTGCGCCTGACCGGCAAGCCGGTATTTTCGGTCCAGCACCACCCGGAAGCCTCGCCCGGCCCGCAGGACAGCCACTACCTCTTCCGCCGCTTCATCAATCTGGTGCGCGAGAAGAAGGGCGAACCGGCACTGGCCGAACGCTGAAATCCACCATCCTGAAATGCCAAAAGCCCCGGTCTCTCAATGGAGTACCGGGGCTTTTCGATTCAACCGTTGAAGACGATGGCAAGCTTGTTGCCGGCCAGATCGCGCATATAGGCGGAATACCAGTTCGGGCCATATTGCGGACGAGGCCCAGGCTCTCCCTCGCTGCTGCCACCATTGGCGAGTGCTGCGTGGTAAAAAGCTTCTACCTCGTCATGCGATTTCGCGATGAAGCCGACCATGGTGCCGTTGCCGGGGGTCGCCGGTTCGTGGTTGAACGGTTCGCAAACCCAGAGCAGGAATCCCTCCCCGCTGCCGCCCAAGGTATAGCCGCGCCAACCCGGATAGTTTGCGTGCGCGCTCCAGCCGATGGTCGCAAGAACCGCATCATAGAACCCCACCGAGGTTGCGTGATCCAGTGTTCCAACAGTTGCATATGCCGTCATTTCGTCCTCCCTTTGAGCGCCGCAAGATGACAGAAAAAATAGAACAAATAAAGAACAAAAGAACCGGCGTTCAGATTTCAACCCAGGTTTGAGAAAGAAAGATGCGTGTCAGAGCACACTAAGTTCGGCGACGGTTCCATGCCGCAACGATGTTCTGGACCAGATCGGCGGCCGGCTCGCTCGTATCGACGTCGAGATCGTAGCTGCAGAAACCGTGGGTCTTCAGGTGATAGCGGGCCTCGCCAATCTGCCGGTTACCTCTATCCCGCTCACGGCGTTCCACCTCCTCGATTGGCGCATGCACGCCAATCCAGAACACGTCGAGACCGGCAAACAGCTCCTTCATCTGGTCCGCCCAACTCTGCTCTTCGATGATATGCTCAACGATCAGGTTATTTCCGGCCTGCGCAAACGCTGCGATGGACCGGTGAAAACCATCAAAAAATCTTCCCCGCTCCCCTGACGCTGAGTTGTGCCGGATGCGGCGCTTGATGGTTCGAAATCCAGCGTCAGCCAGTTGGTCCGACGCATAATAGCAGAATGGTTCGTCAAGCACCTCGCGAAGAGCATGCGCCAGCGTTGTCTTGCCGCTGCTCGATGTGCCATTCAGAAAAATGATCCGGCCTTTTTCCATTTGCTCTCCATTGCGCGGCTGGCGGAAAAACGGCTTCCGGCTCAATGCCGCTGCGCCGACCTCACCTTCGCCCATGCATCCCGCGTCAACCGGAAGCACATCCAGTTGACCGGCGAACCGGAAATATCGAGCACCGCATCATAGGCATGCACGGCGCCGAGCTTGGCGGTGGCTTTCTGCGAGCGAATGTTGGTGGGGTCGATGTGAAACCAGACATCATCAACGCTGTTGAAGGCATGGTCGAGCATCAGGCGCTTGATCTCGAAATTGGTGGCCCCTCCCCAATAGGCATTGTTGAGGAAGGTGAAGCCGATCGATACCGCCTGCGGCTGGTCCGGCGCCACGTAATAGCGCGAGCAACCGATCAGTCTGCCCGTCGCCCGGTCGATGAAGACCAGCGTGCTCCGGCTGGCCAGCAGGGCATCGAAATACTGGCGGAAGATCTCCGGCTTGTACCGTTCCTTGGCCGGGTGCCCGGCCCAGACGGCCGGATCGCTGCCGGCCGCGTAGAGCCCGTCGAAATCATCGGCCTTCAGCGGACGTAGAAACAGTGTTTCTCCGTTCAGTTCCGGCTGAAGGTTCAGGCCGCCTTCCGGCATGTCGCGGCTCACAAAACAGTTCCGGCCGGCAAGGCCAGCAGCTTGCGCTCCCGCTTCAGGAAGAGGAAGAAACGCCAGGTGAGCGAAACGCTGGCGGCGGCCAGGCCGAGCACGAAGCCATACCAGACGCCGACGCCACCGAAACCGAAATGAAAGGCGAGCAGATAGGCAGCAACAAAACCGATCGGCCAGTAGGAAACCAGCGCCAGCACCATGGGCACGGTCGTATCCTTTAGGCCACGCAGCATGCCGGCAGCGAGCGCCTGGACGCCATCGACCAGCTGGAACGCACCGGCAATGACGATCAGCGGACCGGCATAGGCCAGCACTTCGGCCGCATCCGGCCGGTTGGTATCGAGATACATCGCCGCCAGCTCATGCGAGAAAATCGCAAAGACGGCGCTGCCGATGAAGGCGAAGCCGCAGCCAATGACAAACACGGCGATCGCCGCGCGCCTGATCCCCTCCGCATCACGGCGGCCATGGGCAAGGCCGATACGCACGGTGGCGACCTGCGCCAGCCCGAGCGGCACCATGAAGGCGACGGAGGCAAACTGCAGCGCAATGCCGTGGGCAGCAAGTTCGACGGTGCCGATCATGCCCATCAGCAGCGAGGCGACGGTGAACAGGCTGACTTCGGCAAGGATGGTAACGGCGATCGGCAGGCCGAGCTTGACGACATCCTTCAGCACCGGCCAGTCCGGCCGCCAGAAACGCACGAAAATTTCATAGGCCCGGGTCTGCGGCTGCGCCTGGATATAGATGTAGAGCAGCACGAAACTCAGCGTGTTGACGATCAGCGCCGAAATACCGGCACCGACGATGCCGAGCGCCGGGGCGCCGAAATGGCCATAGATGAACACGTAGCAGAGCGCGGCATTGGCAAGCAGCACGATGATCGTCACGTATAGGATGATGCCGGCCCGCTCCAGCGAACTCAGAAAACCGCGCAGAACCATGAACAGCAGCGCCGGGAACATGCCCCAGAGCGCAACGTGCAGATAGCTTCCGGCAAGGGCTGCCACTTCCGGCTTCTGTCCCAGCAGCAGCAGCACATGCTCAGCCTGCCAAAGGACGGGCGCCATGATGACGGCGTAGCCGAGCACGGCCCACATGCCCATGCGCACGGCCCGGCGCACGGCAACGCGATCACCGCGGCCTTCGGCCTGCGCCACGATCGGCACGACGGCATTGGCAAAGCCGGAGCCGAAAATGAAGATGGTGAAGAACATCTGGGCGGCGAGAACCATTGCAGCAAGCTCGGTCGTGCCGAGACGGCCGACCATGAGGACGTCGGTGGCATGGATGGCAAACTGCGCCAGCTGGGCGCCGACGAAGGGCACGCCAAGGGCAATGGTGGCGCGATAATGCGCGGACCAGGAATTATCGGTGCGGACGCCCGTGTCGCTCTGGGTTGAAGTCAGCATGATGAGGATAGGCCTTTGGCTTCGTCGCAACCGGTATGGGCCGCAAGACGGAAGATTTCGAAATAGAACAACCGGCTGAAAAGCACCAGCCAGAACGGCAAATGTGCTTATTTTTTCATCCAAACATCACAAAACTTGATCGTTTTTCGTGCGCAAACCGCTGGGAAACCGGTCAAACCGCCTGCCCGGTGGCACCACCATCATCGACTGGCGCCTGCGCCGGCCGCACCTTCAGGATGTAGACGGCAATAGCCAGCGCAACGAAGATGGCACCCAGAACATAGGGCGCGCCGGCAAACGTGACGGGTGCCTGCGGCGCCGTGAAGACGCTGAAGATTTGCGCGAACATCAGCGGCCCGAGGATCGTCGTGAAGCTGGAAATGCTCGACAGGGCGCCCTGCAACTCGCCCTGCGCCGACGGTGGCACCTTGGCCGAAGCAATACTGCGCAAGGGTGGATCGGCGAGTGCTTCGAGGCAGGTGGCAAGGATGACCGCATAGATCATCCAGCCCTGGAACGACAGCGCGTAACCGGCAAGGCCGAGGCCGGTAAAGATCAACCCGACGGCTCCCGCCTTCCATTCGCCGAGCAGCGGAATGGCCTTCGGCAGGACAAAGCCCATCACCAAAGCCCCGCAGATCCCGAAGATGCCGAGCGACAGGCCGATCTGTCCTTCGCTCCAGTCATAACGATAGGAGGCGACGAAGGACCAGACGGCCGGATAGACCGCATGCGCCTGCCAGAACAGGAAGAACACCAGCAGCACCCAGCCGATGCCGGGGTAGTTGCGCATCTGCTTTATCGCGCCGAGTGGATTGGCGCGCTTCCATTCAAAGCGGCGGCGGTTATGGCTTTCCAGCGTTTCGGGCAGCAGGAACCAGGCGACGATGAAATTGACGAAGGACAGGGCAGCCGCACCATAGAAGGGAACGCGCGGGCCGAACTCGCCGAGCAGGCCGCCGAGCACAGGGCCGAGCGCAAAGCCGGTGCCAAAGGCGATACCGATCAGCCCAAAGTTCTTGGCACGGTTGCTGTCGTCGCTGACATCGGCGATGTAGGCGGCCGCCGTCGAAAAGCTCGCGCCACTGATGCCCGCCAGCACCCGGCCGACGAACAGCATCCAGTAGGTTGTTGCCAGCGCGCAAATGAGATTGTCGAGCGCGAACGTCAGCACCGAGGCAAGCAGGACGGGCCGGCGGCCGAAACGGTCGGACAGATTGCCGATCAGCGGCGCGAAGATGAACTGCATGCCGGAATAGACCAGGAGCAGCCAGCCGCCATCGACCGCCGCCTCGCTGATCGTATCGCCGGTCAGTTCCTTCAGATAGGCGGGCAGCACCGGCACGATGATGGCGATGCCCATGATATCGAGGAACAGGATGAGAAAGACCAGGAACAGGCCACGCCGCGCTGACTTCGGATCGATCATCGAACAAACCTTAACGGGCATCCGGAGGCGCGCGGATACAGAACGCGAACATGACAGGCAAATCGTCTGTATCGGAAAATTTTGACGGAAACAATCCGTGAACATTTCAATGTTCGTGATGAGTGCTTCGGGAACATTGATGAGCGCCGGCGGGACACGCCGTCACGGCAGCAGGGGTTTGTGGCCGCTTTGGCAGAGGATGCGGGGCAGCGAGAGGCGGCGGTTCTGGCGGAGGAGCCTTTTGCACCGGCTGCAGCCCGCCACAGGGCGAGGACAGGGAGGAAATGCCCCCCTTTTCAGCCTATCGCACCGGCTCGATCATGCGGCGCAGTGTGCCGTCGCGCAGAAAGATGGCGTGGAAGAGTGCGGCGCCGGCATGGACGAGGGTGAGGATGATGAAGACGGGTTTGCCGAGAGAATGGACCTCGCCAAGGTCCCAGACGTCGAAATAGGTTAGAAGTCCGGTCACCGGCATGGCGACAAGAAGAGCGTAAAAGGCCCAGTGCGTTGCACTTGCGACGACAGACATCCAGCTTCTGGCTCCCGCCGCCTGTGGAACACCGCTGACGACCCTGAGGGCAAGACGGATCAGAACCAAGCCAAGTACTCCCAGCCCCACCCAGTAATGTGCAGAACCGAGAAACTGATCCTGACCCGAGACCGCTGTTCCCTCTTCGGATGCGTCGACGACGGCTGTCATGCTTTCACCGAACAAAAGCTGAAAAAGCACCAGAATCGCGATAGCCCAGTGAAGCGTGATCTGAAGGGCGGAATAGCCTCGGATAGAATGCTTTGCCACGTGATGTTCTCCAGTTTGATGACATGGAGATGCATGGGTTCACTGACATCAGACTGAACGCCCCCGGGGAATTGAGCAACCGGGCGCGCGGTATCGTTTCGCAGATGTGCGGCGATGTTGCCGGAACACGCCGCTATGTTCAGGCAACAGGACGGCGCCGCATCACTTCACGTAAACAATCTTGCCGCCGTTGAAGGCGGTCTGGACGCCATTGACGTTGCGCGCCGGAATGCCGCGCTTCTGTAGAGCCGCACGAATGTTGGGGGTGTTGCGGATTTCTTCCTGCCCCTTGGCATAGGTTTGCGCCGACGGATAACGGTAGGTGCGCGGCACCTGCTGGAAATCGTCCGGGCCGATATAATCGCGGATGATAATCACCGTGACGCGGGGATTGGTGTTGGCGGCCTGGCGGGCCGTCGGCGCCCTTTGGGCATAGGCGGCTCCCGTCGAAAGACCAGCACCGGCGGGAGCCAAAAGGGCGGCGGCAAGGACAAGCGTGACGATCTTCTTCACTGTCTTTCTCCTTCAGGAGGCAACGGTTGCGGCCAGGCGCAACAGGCCAATATCATCGTGCATAAATGATCTTGCTGCCATCCAGCGCGGTTTGGATGGCGAGCACATTGTGCGCCCGGATATTGCGGCGTTCCAGGGACGCCTTGATCACCGGATTGGAGGCAATTTCCGCCTGTGCCCGTGCGCGCATCTCTGCGGATGGATCACGGAAGATCGCCGGGGCGCGATCACCGCCGCGATCGCCGGACCTCACCATGACAACGGCTATACCGGGCTCCATGGGATGGCCGAACAGGATGGTACCGATTGTTTCGGTCGCATAGGCAGACGGCACGGCCGATAAAACGAGCGCCGCAGCCGCAACTGTCAGGGGTATGAGTTTCCGCATCTGTATTCTCCTTCAGTGACCACCCGGCCGGGTTTGCCGTCGGTGCCGTCTTATTCAGGAGATATAGGCTATCCCGTTGCTTTTGCGATCACCCCTGCTACGGCGGACGGGATTTTTTCAAGCCTATCGTAAAAAAACGGCGCGCCCGCAAAGGGACGCGCCGCGGTTTGCTCAGATATTGCTGTTGAACGTATCGCAGGCGGATAGCTTGCCGGTGTCGAAGCCGCGCTTAAACCAGGTCGAGCGCTGGGCCGAAGTCCCGTGGTTGAAGCTTTCAGGGACCACATAGCCCTGGGTCCGCTTCTGCAGCGTATCGTCGCCGATCTGCTTGGCAGCGTTGAGCGCCTCCTCAAGGTCGCCCTGTTCGAGAAGCCCCTTCTGCTCGGTATATTTGCCCCAGATGCCGGCGAAGCAATCCGCCTGCAATTCCACCCGCACCGACATCTGATTGGAATCGGCTTCGCTCATGCGCTGGCGCTGCGCGTTCACCTTCGGCAGGATGCCGAGCAGGTTCTGCACGTGATGGCCAACCTCGTGGGCAATGACATAGGCCTCGGCGAAATCGCCGGCTGCGCCAAATTTCTGGGCCAGCTCATCGAAGAAGGCCATGTCGAGATAGACCTTCTGATCACCCGGGCAATAGAACGGACCGCTGGCCGACGAGGCCGTGCCACAGGCCGAATTGATACCGTCGCGGAAGAGAACCAGCTTCGGCTCGACATAGGTTTGACCACTCGCCTGGAAGATGCCGTTCCAGGTGTCTTCGGTCTCGGCCAGAACGGTGGAGACGAACGCCTTAGTCTCTTCCTCGGCGGCGGAACCCTGCGGCGATTGCGACTCGGTCTGCTCGTAGCCGGACTGGCCGGTCGACTGGCCACCGTCGAGCACCTGCAGCATGTCGATGCCCATCATCTTCAAGACGAAATAGATGGCGACGAGAAAGATGATCGTGCCGATGCTCATGCCACCGCCACGGCCGCCACCGCCGGTCGGCAGGCGGAAACCACCGCCACGGCCGAACGGATTTCCGCCCATGCCGCCCCGCACCGGACCCGCTCCGCGCTCGTCCTCGACATTGCCCGATTGGCGCCGGCCCTTCCATTCCATGATCTGGTCTCCCCGTCTTAGCCGCTCAAGGCTATCAAGCTTTTCAGGACCATATAACGCGCCAGACACGATTTTGTACAAGACCAAAATGATAAAGTTTTTCAGTCGCTAAAATTCAAACCGGCCGTTGGCAGCCAGTGAAAAGCCATGCCAGTATGGCCGCCATTGTTTTGGGAGGAACGCGACAATGAAAGCCATGCGCCTGGAATCGATCGGCAATCTTTTCGTGCGCGAGATCGAGATGCCGGTTCCAGGGCCGGACGACCTTCTGGTCCGGGTCGAGGCCTGCGGCATCTGCGGCACCGACCGCCACCTGCTGCACGGCGAATTTCCATCGACGCCACCGGTGACGCTCGGCCATGAATTCTGCGGTATCGTCGAGGCAATCGGCGCTGATGTGAAAGGCTTCAAGCTTGGCGCCCGCATTACCGGTGATCCAAACATTTCCTGCGGCCGCTGCCCGCAATGCCAGGCAGGCCGGGTCAATCTCTGCCGCAACCTGAAGGCCATCGGCATCAGCCGCGAGGGTGGGTTTGCCGATTATGTCATCGTGCCGCAAAAGCAGGCGTTCGAGATCCCGCTCGACATGCCCGCAACCCACGGCGCGTTTTGCGAGCCCCTCGCCTGCTGCCTGCACGGCATCGACATGGCGGAGATCAAGGCAGGCTCCTCGGTCGTCGTGCTCGGCGGTGGCGTCATCGGTCTGCTGACCGTGCAGCTGGCGCGGCTGGCGGGGGCAACGACCGTCATTCTCTCGACCCGGCAGGAGGCCAAACGGAAGCTGGCCGAGGAGCTGGGCGCAACGGCCAGCATCAATCCCTCGGCCGGCGACCTCATTGAAGCCGTCACCGGACCGGGCGGACTTGTCCCCGGCGGGGTCGACGTGGTGATCGAATGCGCCGGTGTCGCGGCGACGGTCGAGCAATCCACCCGGCTGGCCAAGGCCGGTGGCACCGTCGTCATTCTCGGGGTGATGGCACAAGGCGAGACGGTTCGGGTCGAACCGTTCGACATTCTGTTCCGCGAACTCAAGGTGCTCGGCTCGTTCATCAACCCGTTCACCCACCGCCGCGCTGCCGATCTGGTGGCATCCGGGGTGATCAACGTGGAAAAGCTGATCTCACGCACGATCACACTGGAGGAAGCGCCGGAGGTGATCCGCAATCCCCCGGCGGCAGGCGAAGTCAAGGTGCTGGTGGTGGCGCGCTAACCCCGGCCCGGTGCCGCCGCAGGCTCTACAAGAAAGCCCTGCGGCCGCATGAGCCGGTCGGAGCCGGATCAGGCAGCGAAGCGGGCGATGACCTCGGCCAGAGGCACATGGCCGACGCAGGCGCCGGAGCCTGCCGGTGTCTCGCCATCCTCGACCGCGACGGCATATTGCACCACCGGTTCGGCTTCGATCCGGCGGCGAAGCGCTGCCAGCTTTGGATAAGCCTTGGGATCGATGGCCTGATGGAATTCGGCCCAGCGGGCGACACCGATCAGCGTCGTATCCGCCAAACTCAGGCGGTCACCCGCCAGAAACGGCGTATCGCCGATCATCGCCTCGAGTTTTTCGTGGCGCTCCGCAACGGATTTGCGGCCGAACGCACGCAGAAACGCCAGTGTCTCCGGCGTCTCGCCTTCAGACTCAAGCGCGACCCACAATGGCCCGAAAGCGCCAGTGAAGCCGGTATTGATGAAGGCCATCAGCTGCTGCATTCGGTCTGCCTGCGGCGAGCGGGGATCAAAACTGATGCGGTGCTGGGTATCGCGGGCTGCAAGCCAGCCGGCAATCGCCATGGTTTCTGTCAGAACAGCGCCTCTGTCGGTGATCAGCACCGGCGTTTCCTGGCGGCCGTTTAGCCGGGCATAGGCATCGGTCTTCATCTCGCTGAGCATGTCGACGCGGCAGAGGCGGTAGGGTTGGCCCACTTTTTCAAACGCAGCGACAAGCCCCATCGAGCTTCCAAGCGGGAAGCCGTGAATGAGAATAGGTTCCATTTTTTTGGTATCTCTTTCTGATATTGATGATGGCGCTGAGCAGCGATGGTTGACCCTAACCATTGGCGGCCCCATGTAAATTACGCACTCTTTTGTAACCAGGATCGCCCGATGAAAGACGTCGTCTCACGCTGCCCGATCGAAGAGACCATGCGCGTGCTGAGCGGCCGCTGGCCGACATTGCTGCTCTATTATCTAAAGGACGGCACCAAGCGGTTCAGCGATCTGCAGCGCGACAACCCAACGCTGTCGCACCGAATACTGGCGCTGGAACTGCGCAAGCTGGAAAAAGCCGGCATTGTCAGGCGTACGGCCTTTTCCGGCTATCCGCTGCGGGTCGATTACGACCTGACGGCATCAGGCCTGGCACTGGTACCGTTGATCGACGCGCTCGGCGACTGGTGGGAAGAGAATGCGGATGCGCGGGCCGAGCCGGTTGAAGCAAAGATACGCAGGCCACTGATCAAGGCGGCCTGACGGGCCAGCCGCATTTTTTGCGCCGGCGCGGTTGCCCGATGCGCAGCAATCCGCTGTCAGCAAGCCGGATTTGGTGTAGACTGGACGGATGAGCGACACCCAGCCTCTGTTTGCGGCGCTGCGCCAATCGGCACGGCCCGATATCGTCGATGCCATCGAACGGCTCGTCCACAACGCGCCGGACCGCAAGCTTGGCCGCGTCAACGCGCTAGCCTTTGCGGCAGCGGAGGGATTTGACGAAGAACACGCGATCAACGGGTTTCTGCACGCATCGCGGCTCGGCCTGTTCGAGATGTCGTGGAACGTGCTTTGTCCGGGGTGCGGCGGTGTGCTCGATGCCAATACCTCGCTCAAGACCGTGCAGAGCGAACAATATATCTGCGCGCTCTGTGCCGCCGGTTACGAGCCGACGCTCGACGAGATGGTCGAGGTGACCTTCACCGTCAATCCGCGCGTGCGCCACATCGAAGCCCACAATCCCCACGAACTGCCGCCGCTGGAATATTTCCGCCAGATCTACTGGGGTTCGGGCATCGACATGCCGGAAGACGATTACGAGGCGAAGGTCGACGAGTTCGTTCTCGAAGCACTTGAACTGCCACCCGGCGAAAAAGCGGTCATCTCGCTGCAGTTGCCGGAGGGGTTCGTGATGGTGTTTGAGCCGGTCACCCATGCCGCACAATTCATCGACGTGAAGGGCGAGCCAACCAGGGAACGAACGAACCTTTCGCTCGTCTTCGACAGGTCTTTCCAGCATCGCGAGACGCTGGAATTGCGGCCGGGGCCGGTGCGGATCATGGTCGAGAATCACACCGGGGTCCGGACATTGCCGTCGGTGTGCCTGGCAAATGACGCGCTGCACGATCTGCTCGGACGCCGCCGCCCGTTTCTCACCGCCAAGCGCCTGCTCACCAACCAGACGTTCCGCGACATCTATCGCACCGATACGATCGACGTCGATCAGCGGCTGAAGATCACTAGTCTCACCTTTCTTTTCACCGACTTGCGTGGCTCGACCGAGCTTTACGAGCGCGTTGGCGACCTCGCCGCCTTCGACCTAGTGAAGACTCATTTCAGCATCTTGAACGAGATTGTTGGTGCCGAGGCAGGCGCCGTCGTCAAAACGATCGGCGATGCCGTGATGGCCACCTTCCCAACGCCGGACCGTGCCGTGGCCGCCGCCATGCGGATGCGCGATGCGATGCGCAAACTCAACGAAGAGCATGGCAACGAGGACCTGCTGTTGAAGATCGGCATCCATGAAGGACCGTGCATTGCGGTTAGCCTGAACGAACGGCAGGATTATTTCGGCCAGACCGTCAACATCGCCTCGCGGGTACAGCATCTCGCCACGTCGCGCGAAATCTTCGCCACCGGCTCCGTCCTGCAAGACCAGCGTGCCCTGCACCTATTGACGCAGCGCGGCGTGACGCCGGCATCGCACAATGTCGCCCTGCGTGGAATTACCGGTGAGATCGGCATTTTCGCGATTCCGTAAGCGCTCGCCCGCCGGGTTGCCAATTCCCGGCAAACCGAACTTCGCAACGGACGCCGCGACAGGAAAACACGCGAACTTTCCTGTCGATTCCCGCATTTTCGGGGTTCCGCTTTGCGTCACATTTCCCTATAAGCCGCTTCTAGCCTGAAAATACCAAGCCTTCGCAACCCGACCGGTGATCTCCCACCCTGGCCGGTTTTTTGCGCAGCCGGAAAAAGCGGATAGAACCCATGCCAAAGCGCCAAGACATCAAATCGATCCTCATCATCGGCGCGGGTCCGATCGTCATCGGCCAGGCTTGCGAGTTCGATTATTCCGGCACCCAGGCCTGCAAGGCGCTGCGCGAGGAAGGCTACCGGGTCATCCTGGTCAACTCCAACCCCGCCACCATCATGACCGACCCGGACATGGCAGATGCCACCTATGTCGAGCCGATCACGCCGGAAGTCGTCGCCAAGATCATCGCCAAGGAACGCCCGGACGCGCTTTTGCCGACAATGGGCGGCCAGACGGCGCTCAACACCGCACTCTCCCTGAAGCGCATGGGCGTGCTCGACCGCTACAATGTCGAGATGATCGGCGCCAAGCCGGCCGCCATCGACATGGCCGAAGACCGCGCCCTGTTCCGCGAAGCCATGCAGCGCATCGGGCTGGAAACCCCGAAATCGCTGCTCGCCAACGCCACCGAAATCAAGGACGCCGACCGCAAGGTCCATGTCGCCGAGCGCGACAAGCTGAAGGCGCAGCTGAGCGGCACTGACCTCGACAAGGCCCTGGACGAGCTGGAAAACCAGTGGAACCTCGGCGAGACCGACCGCAAGCAGCGCTACATGAGCCATGCTATGGCGATCGGCGCACAGGCGCTCGACACCATTGGTCTGCCGGCCATCATCCGCCCGTCCTTCACCATGGGCGGCACCGGCGGCGGCATTGCCTACAACCGTTCGGAATTCTTCGAGATCATCAATTCCGGCCTCGACGCTTCGCCGACCACCGAAGTTCTGATCGAAGAATCGGTGCTCGGCTGGAAGGAATACGAGATGGAAGTGGTCCGCGATACGGCGGACAACTGCATCATCATCTGCTCGATCGAGAACATCGACCCGATGGGCGTGCACACGGGCGACTCGATCACGGTTGCCCCTGCCCTGACGCTGACCGACAAAGAATACCAGATCATGCGCAACGCCTCGATCGCGGTTCTGCGCGAGATCGGCGTCGAGACCGGCGGCTCGAACGTGCAGTTCGCCGTCAATCCGGAAAATGGCCGCCTCGTCGTCATCGAGATGAACCCGCGCGTTTCGCGCTCGTCGGCACTTGCCTCGAAGGCCACCGGCTTCCCGATCGCCAAGATCGCCGCCAAGCTCGCTGTCGGCTACACGCTCGACGAACTCGACAACGATATTACCGGCGGCGCGACGCCGGCCTCGTTCGAACCATCGATCGATTACGTCGTCACCAAGATCCCACGGTTTGCCTTTGAAAAGTTCCCCGGCGCTGGCACGACGCTGACGACGGCGATGAAGTCGGTCGGCGAAGTCATGGCGATCGGCCGCACCTTTGCCGAATCGCTGCAGAAGGCCCTGCGCGGTCTCGAAACCGGCTTGACCGGTCTCGACGAGATCGAGATTCCGGGCCTCGAAGACAGTGGTGACAACCACAACGCCATCCGCGCCGCCATCGGCACGCCGACGCCGGACCGCCTGCGCATGGTCGCCCAGGCGCTGCGCATGGGCATGTCGGAAGCCGATGTGCACGACGGCTCGAAAATCGACCCGTGGTTCATCGCCCAGTTCAAGGCGATCGTCGACATGGAAGCCCGCGTGCGCGAGCACGGCCTGCCGGACGACGCCGAAAACCTGCGCATGCTGAAGGCCATGGGCTTTTCCGACGCCCGCCTCGCCACGCTCTCCAAGAGCCGTCCGAAGGAAGTCGCCGAACGGCGCAACCGCCTCAACGTGCGCCCGGTCTTCAAGCGCATCGACACCTGCGCCGCCGAATTCGCCTCGCCGACCGCCTACATGTACTCGACCTACGAGACGCCGTTTGATGGGAAAGCACGCTCCGAAGCGCAGATTTCCGACCGCAAGAAGGTCGTCATCCTCGGCGGTGGTCCGAACCGTATCGGCCAGGGCATCGAGTTCGACTATTGCTGCTGCCACGCCGCCTTCGCGCTGAAAGATGCCGGCTACGAAGCGATCATGATCAACTGCAACCCGGAAACCGTCTCGACCGACTATGACACATCCGATCGGCTCTATTTCGAGCCGCTGACCGCCGAAGACGTCATCGAAATCCTGCGCGCCGAACAGGAAAACGGCGAGTTGCACGGCGTCATCGTCCAGTTCGGTGGCCAGACGCCGCTGAAGCTCGCCGAAGCGCTCGAAAAGAACGGCATCCCGATCCTCGGCACGGCGCCGGATATGATCGATCTCGCCGAAGACCGCGACCGGTTCCAGAAGCTTCTGATGAAGCTCGACCTCAACCAGCCGAACAACGGCATCGCCTATTCGGTCGAGCAGGCCCGCCTCGTCGCATCCGAAATCGGCTTCCCGCTGGTCGTGCGCCCGTCCTATGTTCTGGGCGGCCGCGCCATGCAGATCATCCATTCGGAATCAATGCTGCAGACCTACCTGCTCGACACCGTGCCGGAACTGGTGCCTGAAGATATCAAGCAGCGTTACCCGAACGACAAGACCGGCCAGATCAATACGCTGCTCGGCAAGAACCCGCTGCTGTTCGACAGCTACCTGACCAATGCCGTCGAAGTCGATGTCGATGCGCTTTGCGATGGCGAGACGGTGTTCGTTTCGGGCATCATGGAGCATATCGAGGAAGCCGGCATTCACTCCGGCGATAGCGCCTGCTCGCTGCCGGTCTACACGCTGTCCGACGAGATCGTCGACGAACTCGAGCGCCAGACCAAGGCGATGGCCAAGGCCCTCAAGGTCGGTGGCCTGATGAATGTCCAGTACGCCATCAAGGACGGCACGATCTACGTGCTCGAAGTCAACCCACGTGCCTCGCGCACCGTGCCGTTCGTCGCCAAGACCATCGGTGCGCCGATCGCCAAGATCGCTGCCCGCATCATGGCCGGCGAAAAGCTTGACGACGCCATTGCCGCCTATGGCAAGAAGCCGGACCCGCGCAAGCTGAACCACATCGCCGTCAAGGAAGCGGTCTTCCCGTTTGCCCGTTTCCCCGGCGTCGACATCCTGCTCGGCCCGGAAATGCGCTCGACCGGCGAAGTCATCGGCCTCGACACCGATTTTGCGCTGGCCTTTGCCAAGGCCCAGCTCGGCGCCGGCGTCGACCTGCCGCGCGAAGGCACAGTATTTGTTTCAGTGCGCGACGAGGACAAGGAACGGGTCCTGCCCGCCATCCGCATCCTCACTGACATTGGTTTCAAGGTGATGGCAACCGGCGGCACCGCCCGCTTCCTCGGGGAAAACGGTATTACGGCCATCAAGATCAACAAGGTTCAGGAAGGCCGCCCGCATATCGAGGACGCCATCCGCAACCGCCAGGTCCATCTCGTCATCAACACGACGGACTCAAACAAGGCGATCTCGGACTCGAAATCGCTGCGCCGTGCGACGCTGATGCAGAAGGTGCCGTATTACACGACGATGGCGGGTGCCGAAGCAGCTGCCCGGGCGATCAAGGCCTTGAAGGCCGGAAGCCTGGAAGTGCGCACGCTGCAGAGCTACTTCTGAAGCCAGATGCACAAGCCCATCCGCTTTTCCGCACATGCTTTGACAGTCATGCGGGAGCGTGGGCTTGATGCCGGGTGGGTGGAGACGGTCGTTCTCGACCCGCTATGGACGGCGCCGGATCCGGGAGATCCGGCGGTAGAAAGGCGGTTTGGTATCATCCTCCAACGCGGCGGACGAATTATGCGCGTCGCTTGCGTTGAAGACGAATTTGAAATCCGTATAATATCGGCATTTCTCGACCGTGGAGCGATCAAGCCAGCATGAAACCCGTGATCGAATATGATGCGGCGGCAAACGCGGCCTATATCCGTTTCTCCAGCGAGACCATTCTGGAAAGCGAAGAAATCTCGTCCGGCATTGTTCTGGACTATGACGCGCACGGCCATATCGTCGGCATGGAAGTGCTTGATGCCCGCCAGCATCTCTCGCCAAAGACACTTGACGAAGCGGCCTGAGAAAGCCTCACGCTGACGGGCGCCCAAACAGGGCGCCACGTCCCTTTTGCCGAACTTCAGATTGATACCTCGGCGCGCGCAAGGCGCACGGTTCGAAAGCCGAGCGTAACGGCGACAGCTGCAATCACGCAGCCGCTACCGAAAACCAGCAGCATGGCGTGGCGCATCGTTTCAACCGCTGCGGTGCCACCGAACCCCATGAGATTGGCAACAAGACCGAAGACTGCCGCGCCGATTGCGTAACCTGCCGATTGCAGGGTCGGCAGCATGGCCGAAGTCCGGTCGCGTTCATCGTCGGTGGATACGTCCATCATCATCTGGCTGAGCGTGCCCCAGGAGACGCCGAAGCCTGCGCCGATCATCGCCTGCCCCGGCAGGATGAGCCAGAGCATGTCCATGCCGATCGCGAGCACCACCAAGGTCAGCCCCGCCAGAAGCAGAACCGGGCCGATCAGCATGATCCGGTTGCGCAATGCCAGCGACCGCAGGCTTGCAACACCGATCGCGCTCAGGCTCCATGAAATCGCCATGACGGCGCTCAGTGCACCGGCTGCAGTCGGGCCGAGATGCCAGATGTGCTGCAGGCTGTAGACAAGGAACACCGAGCCTGCCGCCTGCGAAAGCGGCATCAGCAGGATCACCCATAGTCCGGTGCCCAGCGCCTTGCGGGTGGTGAATGCAGCACCTGGCAAAATCGGGTTGGGTGAACGCCGGTCGAAGAGAACGACGGTTACCAGAACCATGGCCGCACCGGCCAGCAATGCGGTCATCTGCACCGTGCCGCCGGCAATGCCGGACAGCGAGATCATCAGGATGCCGGCTCCCGCTGCAACGAGGCGCACAAACGGAATGGGAGAGACCTGCCCGGCACCGGACACCCCGCGCGGAACGATGGCGAGAACGAGGATGATGAAGATGGCCGCCGCCGGGATGCTGACGAAGAAGGCCGCCCGCCATGAAAAATGCTCGGTCAATCCACCGGCAACCAGCGGTCCGGAAAACGCCGCCATCGCCCAGACGATCGCCTCGGCGCCGAACACTTTCGGCACAAGGCGGGAGGGGAAAAGCTCGGGGATCAGCGCGTAGCAAAGGGCGGCGACAACGCCTTCGCCCGCTCCCTGCAACAACCGGCCGGCCAAGACTTCCTTCATATCAACGGCGGTTGTCGCAAGCACCGTGCCGGCGATGAAAACGGCTGCAGCGGCAAGCAGTGTGTTACGGGCACCGAACCGCCGCTTGAGATTGGCCGCAACAAGGCCGCCGATGATCGCAAAGACCAGATAGAGGGTGAAAGCCCAGGACAGAAGCGAAGCACCACCGAGTTCCTCGACGGCCGTCGGCAGGGCAGTGGAAATGAAGAACTCATTGAAAGCGAACAGGGCGACGCCGAGGCAGAGCGTTATCGTCGAAACGAGATAACGCGGCTGCATCAGCTCACCCCATCCTCCGGCCAATTCCGGAGGAGCGCTGTTGATCGGCTCGTCTGTGTAAGGGATATTGTCAGTCGTCATGCTTCCGTCTCCAGTAGGGAGCCAGACTGATACAACCTCAAGCGCTGTTGAGGTAAAGCCCTATTTTTCGCCGCGGCCGGTTTTTTGACGGCATCAAGCTGCCTCGGTCACCGGATTGGCGCTGATGTCGAAGAGATCCCGGCCGATCGCACGCACGGTGTCGAAATGCTGGGCAACCTCTGCGGCTTCCGATCCAAGCAGGAGTTCAAACGTCACCACGCGGGCACCGCAATAATCGAAGATGCCGTGATCTATCTGGGTCTTCATCGCGTTACGATAACCGTGCCGCTCATACGTCGCCGCGCCAGCGCCGCCGAGGCCGACAAGATGGACATTGAGATGGCGCAATCGCTTCACCGACTTGATATCCGGGCCTTCATCATAAGCCCAGCCGTTGGAAAACACCCGGTCCACCCATCCTTTGAGCAGAGCCGGCATCGACCACCAATGGACGGGAAAGACCAGCACGAGCGCATCGGCACGATCGATCCGTGCCTGTTCGGCAACGATATCCGCGGGGATCGGCACCTCCCGGCGGTGAACATCAAGGTCGATCACCGTAAATTCCGGCTGAAACCCCTCGGCCGAAAGATCGGCGATTTTGAAGGTATGGCCGCCATCCGGCTCGGCGACCCCTTCCCCCAGAGTGCGAGCAACGCTGTGAGTGAGAGACCCCTGGTCGGGATGGGCGACGACGATAAGCGCGTGCATATCAAAAACTCCTGCGGGGCTGTTGCGGGTGAAAGCCGCATCTTATATACTTTTAGTAAGTTACTTTTGGTATATAGCAATGTCAAGTCTGGAAAATACAAATCAATCCCCCTCCACGCGCCGCCGCCTGTCCCGCGACGAGCGGCTTCGTCAGCTGCTGGATGTCGCATGGCGGGTGGTCCGCACCGAGGGGACGGAGGCGCTGACGCTTGGTTACCTCGCCGAGCAGGCAGGCGTGACGAAGCCGGTCGTCTACGATCATTTCAATACGCGGCCAGGACTGCTGGCCGTGCTCTACCGGCAATACGATACCCGCCAGACGGCACTGATGGACAAGGCGCTGGAAGACAGCGAACCGACCCTTGCCGGAAAGGCACGGGTGATTGCATCATCCTATATCGACTGCGTGCTGCAGCAGGGCCGCGAGATCCCCGGCGTCAGCGCAGCCCTGGCCGGCTCTCCAGAACTGGAAAAGATCAAGCGCGAATACGAGACGGCCTTCACCCAAAAATGCCGGGCGGCTCTTGCGCCTTTCTCTGGTGGCACGATCGCAGCCGCCGGTCTTTGGGCGATGCTCGGGGCCGCCGAAGCTCTCTCCTATGCCGCCGCGACCGGCGACATCACGGCCGGTCAGGCCGAAGAAGAGCTTTATCAGACCATCCTGTCGATGGTTGGCCGTAACACCTAGTAACCGCCGATGATCGGCAGCACCTCGCCGGTGATGTAGCTGGAGCACTGCGACGATGCGAGAAAGACGTAGGCCGGGGCAATCTCTTCCGGTTGCGCTGGACGTTTCATCGGCGTGTCGGCGCCGAATGTGACAACATCCTCTGCCTGCTTGTCGGAAGGATTGAGCGGCGTCCACACCGGCCCCGGTGCGACGGCGTTGACGCGGATGCCCTTTTCGATGAGCTGACCGGACAATGCCTTCGTGAAGGCATGAATGCCGCCCTTGGTCATGGAATAGTCGACCAGCTGCTTGCTGCCCTCGATGCCGGTAACCGAACCCGTGTTGACGATGGCGCTGCCCTCCTTCATGTGCGGCACCGCGGCCTGTGCCATGAAAAAATAACCGTAGAGATTGGTCTTCAGCGTTTCGTCGAAATGCTCCTCCGAAAGGTCGAGCACATCGGCGGAATGGACCTGGAAGGCGGCGTTGTTGACGAGTACATCCAGGCGCCCAAAGACTTCGACCACGGCGGCGACAGCCTTCCGGCAGAATGCCCGGTCTTTCACGTCGCCGGGAAAGGTCATGGCTTTCCGTCCTTCCGCCTCGATCGCCTTCACTGTGTCGTCGGCATCCTTGCCTTCGGCAAGATGAAGGATCGCGACATCGGCGCCCTCCCGGGCAAAAAGAACCGCGACCGCACGGCCGATGCCGCTGTCGCCGCCGGTGATCAATGCAACCTTTCCATCAAGCTTGCCGGACCCTTTGTAGTAAGGCGCTTCATAAAACGGGGCCGGGTCAAGCTTGTGTTCGGCACCCGGCTTCGGCTGGTGCTGTTTGGGAAATGGCGGGACCGGATAGAGCCGCGCTCCAGCCTGCATCGCTTTCGGTTTCGACGATTTTTCCGGCTTGCCCCTGGCGTCTGCCTGAGCAACTTCCTCCTGAATATCGCGCTGCTTTCGCGCGGTTCGGGCGGCTGGGTTGAGCCCTGTGGCCATGATCCTTCTCCCATTTTATCTTCACGAAACCTGGGTCGGCTTAATCGTGCCCACCGAAACGGTACCGCGGACGACACCCCGCGGACCTGCTGCTGTCAGATCGGGCCGCTCCAGCATTTCGGCCACGGCGTAAAGCCTTTCATTACGAAAGGCGCTGGCATCACGCGTCGAGTTGCCCTCAGCGGGAGCCGCATCAATCTCGGTGAAATCAAGTTCGGCCTGTGCGGCAGTGATGCGAGCGTCGGCCGCGGAAAAGGCACGAACGATGACTTCCCCTTGATTTTCGGCGCTGCCCCAATTGGGGTCGCCCGCACCTGCGACAGGAACAAGCCGATAGAGCTTCAATGTTTCTTTCAAGGGAGCCTTTTCCTGGATCATTGATCCTCGCTTTCCGGCCTGACGCCGCTACCACGATATTCCTCATTTCGAGCTACCTGTGCGCTTTCGGCCGCCTGCACCCGCGACAAAGAAGCCGAGACGATTGACAGCATTTCATCATCGGCAATCTGCTGAATGGCAAAACTGCCGTCAGGCTCCATTCCCGGATCTTCCTGATGATCGGCAACGGTTTCGTAATCGCGTAACGTACGCTCCAGGAAAGCCCTGCCCTCATCGCCTCCGGCGATAAACGCAGTCAGCGCGACGAGGAGCTTTCGATGTGCATTGAGCCGGCCTTCAAACTGTTGTGGTGATGGATCAGGCATTGGTTTTCCTTGTGCTGGAGACGCAACGAACAGACGTGCGGATTGTTCCGTCGACGCTTTTCTGCGAGGCGATGCACCTTTTCCGGCCAATGTCAGCCTCCGAATAATCTGGCTTTTTCACCGCGCCTTCTGCTATAAGTGTCGTTCAAATGTTTCGGACGGTTCCGGAGTTAACGCTCCGGTGACCGTTTTCTTTTGTGCTGATGCCTGCCTGAGCGGGCGTTGCATGGACTATGAAGGACAGTGAAATGGTCGAAAAAGTACCGATGACTCAAAGCGGATTCGCCAAGTTGCAGGAAGAACTGCGCTGGCGTCAGCAGGAAGAGCGCCCGCGGATCATCGAAGCGATTTCCGAAGCGCGCGCCCATGGCGACCTCTCGGAAAACGCCGAATATCATGCGGCCAAGGAAGCCCAGAGCCACAATGAAGGCCGCATCGGCGAAGTCGAGGACTACGTCGCCCGCGCCGAAGTCATCGACCTGTCGAAGATGTCCGGTTCGAAGATCAAGTTCGGCGCCACCGTCAAGCTGATCGACGAAGACACCGAAGAAAACAAGACCTACCAGATCGTCGGCGACCAGGAAGCCGACGTGAAGCAGGGCCGCATCTCGATCTCCTCGCCGATCGCCCGCGCGCTGATCGGCAAGGAAGTCGGCGATTCGATCGAAGTCGTGGCCCCTGGCGGCTCGAAGGCCTACGAGATTCTCGCGATCAACTGGGGTTGATCCCCGCCGGACTGTGCATTCTGAAGCCCGGACGGCGCGCAAGCTGCCTCCGGGCTTTTCTGTGAGATGACGAACAAAGGCGGCAAGCGTGGAAAATATCAGTGATGTCGAGATCATTGCGCCGAACTTCAAGCAGCGCCTTTCCGGCGTCACGTCGACCATCATTCAACTGATCCCGGTGCAGCGTGCGCTTGGCCAGAAGGTCGCGGCGCTCGGGCCAGGACTGCCCGAAAACCTGCCTCATATCGGCTATTTGTCCCTTCTCAGCCTCTGGTGCCGCCCGAAAAACCGGGCGCTGCGTGTCTGGCATGCCCGCCGCAATATCGAAATGCTGCCGGCCATGTTCCTGCGCGATATTCTCCGGATGAAGCTGAAGATCGTCTTCACCTCCGCCTCGCAGCGCAAGCATTCCGGCTGGACCAAATTCCTCATCCGGCGGATGGACGCCGTGATCGCCACCAGCAACCGCACGGCTGCCTATCTGGAGGTGCCGAGCACGACGATCATGCACGGCATCGACACGCAGCGCTTCTTTCCGGCGGACGACAAGGGGGCAGCAAAGGCAGCCCTTAGCCTGCCGGCAGACAAGAAAATCGCCGGTTGTTTCGGCCGGGTACGCCACCAGAAGGGCACCGACCTTTTCGTCGACAGCATGATCAGCCTCCTGCCGCAGCGGCCGGACTGGGTTGCCATCGTCGCCGGCCGCGCCACGCCGTCGCATCAGGCCTTCGAGGCGGAACTGAAGGAACGGGTAAAATCAGCTGGTCTTGCCGAGCGCATCCTGTTCGTCGGCGAACACACCAACATTCCGGACTGGTACCGGGCGCTCGACCTGTTCATCGCACCGCAGCGCTGGGAGGGCTTTGGCCTGACGCCGCTGGAGGCGATGGCAACGCAGGTGCCGGTGGTGGCGACTGACGTCGGCGCTTTTTCCGAACTTCTGACCACAGGAATAGACGAGACCGGCATCCTGATACCGGCCAGCGAACTGACCGCCATGACAGACGCCGCGGCATCGTTGATGGACGATCCGGAACGCACAAGGCTCGCCGGCGAGCGCGGCCTTTCGCGCGCCGTAGCCATCTTCAGCATCAAGGGCGAAGCAGAAAAGATCGGCGAAATCTACGAAAAGCTTCTCGCGCCTGCGCGCTAAGGCTTGCGCTTAAACAATTCGATATAGGCGTTGGCCACTGCCTCCTCGGAGAACTGGCCGACCAGGGTCTCTTGTCCCCCTAACGCGACACGATCGGCCAACAGGCAGTCGTTGATCAACCGTTCAATTGCCCGGCTGAAACCATCGGTATCGCCGATGTCGGCGAGTAAACCATTCTCTCCGTCGCGCATGAACCAGCTCGGACCTTCGGAACGGCTGGAAACCACCGGTTTTCCCTGCGCCCAGGCTTCCAGGATGACGTTGCCGAGCGGTTCGTGGCTCGATGGCATGACGAAGATATCGGCGGCGGCCACATAGGGCCGGGTATCCTTCTGCCAGCCGAGAAAACGCACCCGATCGATAGCACCCAGATCCACGGCCAGCTTGCGGACATTCTCCATCTCCTCGCCGTCACCGGCAATCCAGAGATAGACGCCAGGCAGCCTGGCCACCGCTTCGGTCAACAGCGCAAACCCCTTGCGCGGCACGAAGCGGCCCATAGACATGACGACCGGCGCATCCTCCGGTGTGTTGACGCTTCTGCGGTCAACTGGCGTGACGCGCTCGGTATTGGTGAAATTGGAGATGACCTTGACGCCGCGCGTCCAGCCGAGACTGCGCACACGATCGGCGATGCCCGGCGTATTGCAGACGATCACATCGGTATTCTTGAAATAGTGCAGCCGGGTCGGATAGTCGCCGAGCCGCGAGATCTTGATACAACCCTTGTAGTCCGGCATCAGCTCGCTTGCCCGCGGCGCCCATGCCATCAGCGCATCCGGCTTGCTGCTCCTCGCCATGCGCAGGACTTTCCGGGGGAGCAGTATCCGGTCAATTGAGAGGTTGCGGAAATTGCTTTCCGTCACCCCGACAGCCGTGTTGATATCCCGCCGCCAGACGCGATTGGGCCGGATGACCGCCGTTTGCTCGATGCCGCGGCGCGAGAGCGCATTGACGAGATGGACGAAGAAGCGCTCCGCCCCGCCGTCCTTGCCGAAATGAAAGTGCGAAACCTTCATCGGGAAGCAGATCCGCGCTTGAAGAGATCAATGTAGGCAGCGCTGATCGCATCCTCGGAAAAGCGGTTGCGCAATGTCGCTTGCCCACCCTCGCTCAGGCGCTGGCGAAGAGCGGGATCTGCGCGTAGCCTTTCAAACGCATTTGTGAGACCCGCCGCATCGGCGCAATCGACCATCAACGCATCGACCTCATCCGTCATTACCCATGAAGGGCCTTCGGCACGCGAGGCGATGGTCGGCTTTCCGGCGCCCCACCCCTCGAAGCAGACGTTGCCAAGCGGCTCGTGCAGCGAGGTGACGGCAAAGGCATCGGCAGCGGCCAGATACCCATAGGCATTGGTTTTCCATCCCGGGAACCGCACACGATCCGAAACACCGAGATCGGCGGACAGCTTAATCAGGTTGTCGCGTTCAGGGCCGTCGCCCAGCAGCCAGAGATAGGCATTGGGCGCATTGGCAATCGCGCGGATCAGATAGTCAAAACCCTTACGAGGGACAAAACGGCCCATGCCGGCCACCACGAAAGCGTCGTTTGGCGTTTGCAGCTCGCTGCGCTGAACGGCATCAACGGGCTTTGACCGGGTGAAATTGGCAATCACCTCAATGTCACGGGTCCAACCCATCTTGCGAACCTTGTCGGCCATATCGGGCGTGATGCAGACAAGGGTCTGGACATTCTTGTAGTAGTCGAGATGTTCCGGATAATCGCCAAGGCGCGACAGGCGAAATGCGTCTTCCCAGCGCGGCATGAAACGGCTCGCCCGCAACTGCCACGCCATGATGACATCAGGCTGAAACTCGCGCAGCACGCTCTTCATTCTGGCCTGCAGGAGAAAGCGCGATAGCGAGATACGCCGGAAAACGCCCTCATAGACAGTCCCGCAGGCTTCCAGATCCTTGCGCCAACTGCGATCCGGGCGGATCAGCATGCGCTGTTCGACGCCCCGGTCGTGAAGGGCATTGACCAGGTTGACAAAGAAGCGCTCGGCACCGCCGTCCTTGCCGAAGTGATAGTGCATAACCTTCATGACGTCCTCATTTGCCGCGGCGCGCGCGTTCCATGTCGTCGAAATTCGGCTTCCGCTGCAACGCATACCGCTGATAGATCTTGGCCGCGGTCAGGAAGGCGTAGACGGCACCGGTCGCAGCTTCGATAAAGCCCGGAAAGCCACACCGCCACAGGCCGTTGCGAAAATAAAGCCGCAGAAAATAAAGCGGCGGGCTGAACAGCATCTTGTAGGGCCGTGGCGGCTTGCCAGCGGCAAACTGCTGATCGGCCTTCAGGGTAGAATACTTGTTTTCCTTGAGGATCTGCTCATCCAGCACAAGCGGCCGGTAATGCAACAGACTACCGGATGCCGCCGCTCCCACTTTACCATCCGGCACAATGCCTTCGTGGACCTTCTGGGAAAGGTCGTAAGCGCCCCTGCCCTTGCGGATCAGACGCAGGTTCTTGCGCTCGCGCACCGTGTCGGGCGTATAGCCGTAGCCGATCAGATAAGGCCGGCGGGCAATGCGCCAGCCAACGATATCTGCGGGAGCCTCGAGCAGCGACGGCAGCAAGGCTTGAAGCGGCTCATCCAGCCGCTCGTCGGAATCGATATTCAGGCACCAGGGCTCTCGGCACTGGTCGAGCGCAAACTGCTTCTGGCCAGCATAACCGCGCCAGGGCTCGAACAGGAACCGGATCGGCCAGCCCTTGTCGATATAGGATTGCACCAGCGCCGCCGTACCGTCGGTCGATCCCGAATCGACGATGACGATCTCGGCGCAGCTTTCCAGGCTCTCGATGCAATTACCGAGATAGGCTTCCTCATTCAGGCAGATAATGAAGGCGGAGAGCGGAAGCTGGGGCATTCGGAGCCAATTCGTCGAAATGGGTGCGTTTAGCGAGCGACTACCCATTGCAAGTTCGCGCGCGAGATTGGCAATCCGATACCAGCTATCCGGAACCAATTAAAGCAGGCAGGATTCGTGGCCACAATAAATTCGATTGACTGAAGGCCGCTATTGGCAACCGCAATACTTGCGACTCCATGCAACCGCGCCTAATAGGTCGGCTGAAGAAGGAACGGCGTCACGTCCAAATGACCGTCAAACTGACCTGGAAGGACGGCACCGCAAGCAAGATATAAACACTCCGCGACATGATAACGTCGGCCCCACTAAATTGAGAAAATGGATACTAGATGCTTCAAAAATCGCTGAAGTTTGTGGCACGTTTTTTTGCTCAGCTGACAAAAATCATCGACGTTGGAGCCACGCGCGGGCAATTCGGAGAGCAGATGTTGGATATGGGCCTTAAGGGCCAAACCTTGTCTTTTGAGTCAACGAAGGCTACGTTTGACCTCCTTGCCAGAAAAGCTAAAGCTCACAAGCGCTGGTCCTGTTTACATCTGACGCTGGGCGATATGAGCCGGGTCAGCTTGAGATAAACTGTCGCCGCGACGATAGCCTCAATTCATTGAGTTCGACATCATCGCAATCCGATCGCTCCACGAATGACAAGAAGGCGGCAAATGGCCACTATGGATATATGCATCGTAGCAGGGCAACGACCTGACTTGCTCCGGAAAACCTTAGAGAGTTTTGCCGCTGGCCTTTTTCAGCATTTCGATATTGCCACCTGTTACGCCAACATTGATCCGATCTTCGGTGACCGCTCCCAAGGCGACGCAGCGGAAAACGTCGTCAAAGATTTCTTCCCGAATGCTGATGTTCACCGGCCACAGACCCCCCAATTCTGCACGGCAATCAAGCATCTCTGGCGGGCGAGCCGTTCAAACGTCATCTTTCACCTGGAGGATGACTGGGTGCTCAACCAAAACCTGAAGCCAGCCGACATATTGCCGTTTTTTGAAACTCAATCAATCGCGCAAGTTTCACTTAACCACGTAGAAAAACAATGGGATTTCACAAAGGGTCCATTCCAGGAAAAAGACGTAAAACGTCGTTTTTTGGGACTTTCGTTCAAAACAGGGAAGAAATTCCCCTGCTTCACGACATCACCGAGCTTCATTCGCGGTGAATTCGCCCGCAACGCCAGTGTTTTCCTCGACGAACGGTATGATCCAGAGAAACAGTTCTACAAAGGGGTTAACCAACAACTCGAACGCTATGTAAGCCCCTACAGAAACTATCTTTACGGCCAAGGGCGGCCATTTGTAATTACAGATACAGGGCGAGATTGGCGCGACGCCCGAAACATTAGTAAAACGATCATCAATCACACGTCCGTTTGGGAAACAACCACCGGAAAGGACCTTCAGGAATCATAACCTCTGCAGCATGGACTTGATACGCGATACAAAATTCTGGTGATATGCAGTTATTCTACTTGGCAATAACGAGCTTAAACCTCCACCAAAACCAGCTGCTTTACGTGTCGAATGGTTAGCATCGTGCGCACAGTATCTACTCGCTCGTTCGCAGTTAGAGTTTCGATTACGAAATCCTGAAACGTTCCAAGGTTTTGCGTAACACAGTGAAGTAAGAAGTCACTTTCACCCGAAACCATCCAGGCGTCACGCACAAGCGGCCAGCTCGTCGTTGCCGCAGCAAAAGCTTTTAAATCCGCATCGGACTGATGCTTCAGCCCCACCATGCAAAAAGCAACCAGATCGTAACCAAGCGCCGGGGCATTTAGCAACGCGCGATAGCCGCGGATAATGCCAGCTTCCTCCAGTTTGCGCACGCGTCGCAGACATGGTGGCGCAGAAATGCCGACACGCTCGGCAAGTTCGACATTGGTCATCCGCCCGTCATTTTGAAGTTCACGCAGAATTTTCATATCGATAGCATCAAGTTCGACGCGCATTACCATGGTAGAGATTCCCGTTGTTCTTTTCGGTTCACTGGATCAGACCCGTTATTGCGAATACTCACGACACGTCAAAAGTCACGTTGCTTAGCAGACCAGATCGACCGCATGAAACCGTGCTCGACCAGCTGCTCCGGCGAGGCATATTTCAAGGTTCCGTCGTAGACGAAATCAAGATCGCCGCTGGCTTCGACCGTATCGAGAATGCGCTGATATTCGCGAGCGCCACCGAAATACTGCTTGTCCTCCACCGCAGCCCGCGTCTTTTCATGGTAATCGGCAAAAAATTTGAAATGCAGCAGCACGCCTGAAATGGCAGAGAAATTGCGATCGAAAGGCAGTGGCTGATGGATGCTGATGCCGAAGCTGCACTCATTGTCCCAATACATCAGCGGATATTTCATCATTTCAGCTTCCGCTGCAAACTTGCGCCGGCGCGGGCCACCGGCAAGACTGAGAAAGCGCTTTGTCTTCTCAAGAATGTAGCCGTTGCCATCGATACAGCCGGCAACCGCCCAAGGCATGACGTCCGTCGAACCGTCGAAAGCGAAAGCGCTGACGCTGCCACCCGGATACATATCAATCATCGGCGCCGCAAACCGGCGAAGCCCGAGGCGTTCCAATTGTGCAATCAGATCCGGCAATGGCCTTTCAAAACAGCGGTCGTAGACGAGATATTCGTCCGCATCGATGTTGAGATACCAGCGGTTCTTGCCATAGCGGGCAAACAGCGCCTCGCGCCAGAGCTTTCCACGGCGGGCTTCGCCATAACGCACCTTCGAGGTCCAGACATCGACATCGGGTTGTGCGCACAGCAGTTCCCGCGTACCGTCATCGGATCGGTCGTCGACGCAAATGAAACGGGTAACCCCGAGTGCGCGATAATGGACAAGCAGCGAGCGCATAAATTTGAGGTCGTTATGCGCAAGGAAAAGCAATGGCACGTCGCCGCCCGTCAGCGGCCGGAAGGTGGCAGGCGACAAAAGCGCGAGCGGTGCCGTTTCGGCCCTATTCTTGAGCCTGGCGGAGACGCGGCGGCTATCGAGCCAGGTGCGGAGCCGATGAAACAGCGTACGGCTATAATCGAAATCGCCCGGGTTTCCGAACGGATATGAGGATTGCCGTTTTTTCACTGCCAGTTCGATCCCGATCCGCCATTTGTCACAAGGCTCGTCGGTAACACGTATTGAGATGGAAAAACGAGAGCGAGTTTGTGTGTCATGCACAAAAACCTCGCAAAACCGGGGCAACGGAGCAACACATCTGTGTGTATCGGCAGCCCCGCCCTTGAAACAGGGCTGTGGGAATCCCTAGACTAGAGAGGATTTTCTCAACCTAGGACGAAGCTGGACGGCATTATACCGTCATAGCGATCGAAGGACCCGGACCATGACTGCCCGACACACCAAAGTTCTCATCATCGGTTCAGGCCCGGCAGGCTACACCGCTGCGATCTATTCGGCGCGCGCGCTGCTCAATCCGGTTCTGATCGCCGGCATGGAACAGGGTGGCCAGCTGATGATCACCACCGATGTGGAAAACTATCCGGGCTATGCCGATCCGGTCCAGGGTCCGTGGATGATGGAGCAGATGCTCAAGCAGGCGCAGCATGTCGGCGCCGAGATCGTCAACGACCTCGTCACCGATGTCGATATGTCGGTGCGCCCGTTCAAACTGAAAACCGACAGCGGCACCGACTGGACGGCCGACGTTCTGATCATCGCCACCGGCGCCAAGGCGAAATGGCTGGGTATCGAGAGCGAGCCGGCCTTCCAAGGCTTTGGGGTTTCGGCCTGCGCCACCTGCGACGGCTTCTTCTATCGCAACAAGGACGTGATCGTCGTCGGCGGCGGCAACTCGGCCGTCGAGGAAGCGCTGTACCTGTCGAACCTCGCCAAGACCGTGACGGTCGTGCACCGCCGCGATCACTTCCGTGCTGAAAAGATCCTGCAGGAGCGGCTGTTTGCCAAGGAAAACGTCAAGATCATCTGGGATCACGAAGTGACCGAATATACCGGTGCGGCGGCAAAGCCGCCGATGCCGGCCTCGGTCAGCGGCGTCAAGCTGCGCAATACCAGGACCGGTGCTGTCAGCGACATGCCGATCGACGGCGTCTTCGTGGCGATCGGCCATGCACCGGCGGTCGAACTGTTCAAGGACAAGCTGCGCCTGAAGCCGAACGGCTACCTCTGGACGGCCCCCGATTCGACCGCCACGGATGTGGCCGGCGTCTACGCTGCCGGTGACGTGACCGACGACATCTACCGTCAGGCGATCACGGCCGCCGGAATGGGCTGCATGGCCGCTCTCGAGGCGGAAAAATATCTGGCGGGCCATATGCCTGTCGCAATTGCGGCCGAATAGAAGCCGCGAAGAATGGGGGCGATCAAAGCCGCTCCCGAGTGGGAACAGACATCAGCCTTATGGCGGAAAACACGAGGCCGTTTTCCGCCACGAGCACCTATTGGGGAACGCCATGACGCTAGACTGGGACAAACTGCGTATTTTCCATGCAGCGGCAGAAGCAGGATCGTTCACCCATGCGGCCGACAAGCTGCACCTGTCCCAATCGGCGATCAGCCGTCAGGTCTCGTCGCTGGAGCAGGATGTCGGCATCAAGCTGTTTCATCGCCATGCCCGCGGCCTGATCCTCACCGAACAGGGCGAAATCCTCTATCGCACCGCCCACGAAGTGCTGATGAAGCTGGAAAGCGTCAAGGTCCAGCTGACCGAGAATTCCGACAAGCCATCCGGCAAGCTGCGCATCACCACAACGGTCGGCCTCGGCCAAGGTTGGCTGACCGACAAGGTGCAGGAATTCCTGGCGCTTTATCCCGATATGCAGGTTCAGCTGATCCTCGACAACGAGGAACTGGACGTCAACATGCGTCATGCAGACTGCGCGATCCGGCTGCGCCAGCCGCAGCAGTCCGACCTGATCCAGCGCAAGCTGTTCACGGTGCACATGCATGTCTACGCGGCGCCGTCCTATATCAACAAATATGGGGAGCCGCAGTCGATCGAGGATCTCGACAACCACCGGATCATCACGTTTGGCGAACCGGCACCCAACTACCTGCTCGACGTCAACTGGCTGGAGATTGCCGGCCGGGATTCCGACAATCCCCGCCCCCCGCATCTGCAGATCAACAGCCAGACCTCGATCAAGCGCGCCTGCCTGCTCGGTATCGGCATCGCCATGATGCCGGACTATATCGTCGGCCGCGATCCCGGCTTGATTCAACTTCCGATCGGTGCCGAGATCCCGTCCTTCGATACCTATTTCTGCTATCCGGACGAGATGAAGAACGCTGCCAAGCTGAAAGTCTTCCGTGATTTCATCGTTGCGAAGGCCCGTAACTGGGCCTTCTGATGCGGCCTTCGCACCTGCACAAAAAACGCTCTCTACCTTTCTCCTAGACAAACTGTTGTTTTAACTTATTTTTTTCCACATCCTCTGCTTTATAAGGGATGCAAGGGATAGAAATCGCCTGAAAATTACGCAGGGGTGCGTCCGGCACATGGCTGTCATGCAGATTAAATCATTGCGAATAGCCCAAAAAACCATCATACCGACTGTAGCTGATGCATCTTGGTGGCTTTTTTCCTCCCAGTGCCACCGCAGCAGCTGTTCCCCTCTGGAGGTTTAATTACCTTCATAACTATAAAGGGCCCAAGTTTTTCTTGTGGCCCTCTTTTTTTGCCTAAATTTCAAGAACATCCTTCTGGTTGCAATATTTCTTGCAGCGCGGCATTGAAACTTTGACCGGGCTTTCCCATATCCGGTTCAGCTGATGCACATGGTGGTCATTTCCTCCCAGTACCACCGCAACAGCTGTTCCCCTCTGGAGGTTCTATAACCTTCACATCTAAAAGGGCCCTGTCCTCCAGTGGCCCTCTTTTTTTGCCCAAATTTCCTCTCTCCAAAATTTCACGAAGACGTGACTTGAATATCGGCAAATCTCGATTTACGTATCGGAATATCGGAATTTAGCGATACAGAGTAGACTGATGGACAAGGACGAAATCCTCAAAGCCCTGGCACATCCCAAGCGGATCGAAATGCTCGGCTGGATGAAAGAGCCGGAAGCGCATTTTTCCAGCCAGCATCATCCGCTGGACATGGGTATCTGTGCCAGCCAGTTCGAGCGCTGCGGCCTGTCGCAGTCGACCGTCTCCGGCCATCTGTCGATCCTGCAGCGCGCCGATCTCGTCACCACCAAACGTGTCGGCCAGTGGATCTTCTACAAGCGGAACGAAGACACAATCGAGGCGTTCCTGAAGGACATCGGCAACACGCTCTGACCGCAACGTTGCCCAGCATTTTATCCTCCCAAGATAAACACCCCGCAGCAAACGAAAAGGACTTCCCATGACTTCCCTCTTCGACCCCATCAAGATCGGCGACATCGAACTTGCCAACCGCATCGTGATGGCGCCCCTGACGCGCAACCGCTCGCCGGGCGCCGTGCCGAACACGCTCAACGTCACCTATTACGAACAGCGTGCCTCCGCCGGCCTCCTGATCACCGAAGCGACCGCGATCACCCATCAGGGTCAGGGCTATGCCGACGTTCCCGGCCTCTACACCAGGGAAGCGCTCGACGGCTGGAAGAAGGTAACCGAGGCCGTGCATTCGGCAGGCGGCAAGATCGTCGTGCAGATGTGGCATGTCGGCCGTATCTCGCATACGACGCTGCAGCCGGATGGTGGCAAGCCGGTGTCGTCCTCGGCCATCCAGGCAAAGTCGAAGACCTATCTGATCAATGCCGATGGAACCGGTACCTTTGCAGAGACCTCAGAGCCGCGCGCGCTGGAACTCTCCGAAATCCCGGGCATCATCGAGGACTATCGCAAGGCCGCCCGCGCTGCCATCGATGCCGGGTTTGACGGTGTCGAGATCCATGCCGCCAACGGCTACCTGATCGACCAGTTCCTGCGCTCGGGCTCAAACGTCCGCACCGACAACTACGGCGGTCCGATCGAAAATCGCGCCCGCTTCCTGTTCGAGGTTGTCGATGTCATCACCAAGGAAATTGGCGAAGGCCGCACCGGCATCCGCATTTCGCCCGTGACGCCTGCCAATGATTCCTCCGATCCGGATGCGCAGACACTGTTCACTTACGTCGTCGAAGGACTGGCAAAGTACAAGCTGTCCTATATCCACATCATTGAGGGTGCGACCGGTGGTCCACGCGACTTCCAGCAGGGCGACAAGCCGTTCGACTATGCGGCGCTGCGCAAGGCCTATGAAAAGGCCGGCGGCAAGGCCGCCTGGATGACCAATAACGGTTACGACCGCGACCTCGCCATCCAGTCGGTCAAGGACGGCAAGACTGACCTCGTCGCCTTCGGCAAGCCGTTCATTTCCAACCCGGATCTGGTCGAGCGCCTGAAGGACAACGCTGCCCTCAACACGCCGGATCAGGCGACTTTCTACGGCGGCGGCGCCAAGGGGTATACGGATTATCCGGTGCTTGAACAGCAGGTTGCTTGACTATCCACCCTCCCCTTGAGGGGGAGGGTCGGCACATAAGTGCCGGGGTGGGGTGATTTCCTCCATCAAGCAAAAAGGTCACCCCCACCCGCAGCTACGCTGCGACCTCCCCCCTCAAGGGGGAGGTAAGCGAAAGACGCCGAATGTTCGACCATTTCATCCAGGCCTGGGCACTCGTGCCGGACGGCACTCCCGTCATCACCCATTCCAGCCACCTCCTCCCCGTCCGGTGGCAAGGTCTGCCTGCAATACTGAAGGTTGCGATCATAGCCGAAGAGAAACGCGGCGGCCGGTTGTTGCATTGGTGGGACGGTCAAGGTGCGGCCAGGGTCTATGCCCGTGAGGATGATGCCATCCTGCTTGAACGGGCAGAAGGCAAGCATTCGCTGCTATCCATGGCTATGAACGGCGAGGACGAGGCAGCAAGCCGGACCATCTGCGAAACTATCGCAACCCTGCACAGGCCATCAGCAAAACCCTATCCTGAGCTTGTGCCCCTTAGTGTCTGGTTCCGCGCCTTGGAACTAGCCTCGCTGGCGCATGGCGGCAAGTTCAGCACCCCGGCAACCGTGGCAAAGACGCTGCTAGCCGAGCCCCAGGAGACCGGCGCGCTGCATGGCGATATCCATCACAGCAATATTCTCGATTTCGAAGACCGGGGCTTTCTGGCGATCGACCCGAAAGGCCTGCTCGGCGAGCGTGGTTATGACTATGCCAACCTGTTCTGCAATCCCGACCTGCCCGCAACACAAGACCCGGCAAGACTGCGGCGCCAGCTTCCCGTCGTGGCACAGGAATCGGGCCTGGCGCCGGAGCGGTTGCTGCGCTGGATCATCGCCTATGCCGGACTTTCCGCCGCGTGGTTTCTCGAGAATGGCGGCGATCCGGCACCGGCGCTTCGTGTTGCCGAAATTGCAGTAGCGGAGCTTGCCGCTAATGCGTGAGTAGTTTGCACAAGGGCAGGATTTACCGGCTGTACAACGCCTCTATCGCGGCTTAGAGCTTCGCCAAACTGCTGGAGACCCCTGATGCACTTGCGCGACGCTACAGAGACCGACCTGCCCGCCATCCGCGACATCTACAATGATGCCGTGCTCAATACGACGGCGATCTGGAACGATACGCAGGTGAACCTTGAAAACCGCGCCACATGGTTGGCCGATCGCAAGCGTTTGGGTTATCCGGTTCTGGTTGCCGTCACCGATGATGGCACCATTGCCGGCTATGCCTCCTTTGGTGACTGGCGCGCTTTTGACGGTTACCGCCATACGGTCGAGCATTCGGTTTATGTCGAAAAGAACCAGCGCGGCGGCGGCATCGGCAAGCTGTTGATGCTTGCCCTGATCGGGCGGGCGGCAGACTGTGGCAAGCATGTGATGGTCGCCGGGATCGAAGCCAACAATGCCGCTTCCATCCGGCTGCACGAAAAGCTCGACTTCGAGATTACCGGCCAAATGAAGGAAGTCGGCACCAAGTTCGGCCGCTGGCTGGACCTGACCTTCATGCAACTGACCCTGCCGGAAAAACCGTAAATATCTCCCGGTTTCACTCGATCGATGCTATCAAGGACCGTCGAAGCGGATGGTCCCCTGGCGGATGAGATACAAAAGACGGCGGCAGGAACGGACATGGCTTGCAACGCTGTTTACGGCCGCGGTGCTTGCCGGGACGTTTTTGCACAGCCCGATTGCCCTGGCGCAACCGGAATGGCGTGCGCCGCCTTGCGTCTATTCGGCCAATACCGGCACCGCAACGCTTTGCGTGCGCGCCCGCAACTACAGCCGCGATATCTGCACCGCCCTTGGCCATTTCGCCGAGACCAATGCGCTTCCTCCCGATTTCTTCGCGCGGCTGATCTGGAAGGAAAGCCTGTTCCGGCCGGATGCCGTCAGCCCGAAGGGTGCCGAGGGCATTGCGCAATTCATTCCTTCGACCGCCAGGCTGCGTGGCCTCAACAACAGCTTCGATGCGCTGGAGGCGCTTGGAAAGTCGGCGGAATATCTCGATGCGCTGCGCAATCAGTTCGGCAATCTCGGATTTGCCGCTGCCGCCTATAATGCCGGCGAAGGCGGGTTGAGCAATTTTCTGGCAACCGGCAATCTGCCGTCTGAAACCCGCGCCTATGTGCTCGCCATCACCGCTCATCCGGTCGAGGAATGGAAGGACAATCCACCGGCAACGCTCGACCTGCGGCTCGACAAGCAAAAATCCTTCTACGATGCCTGCACCGCGCTTGCCGACAAGCGGCGGCTGAAGGAAGTGGAGTTCGAGGAGGAAGGCAACTGGGCGCCCTGGGGTGCGCAACTGTCGGCGCATTTCCAGAAGGCTGTCGCCGAACGGCTGTTTCTGGCCACCGTCAGCCGCATGCCCTCGCCGCTTAATGCGGAAAAACCGCTGATCCAGCGCGAGCGCAACCGGGCTTTCGGCAATAGGCTGCGCTACACCGCCCGCATCGGGCGCCAGACGCGGGCGGAGGCCGATGCGGTCTGTGCCAATATCCGCAAGACCGGCGGCGCCTGTATCGTCTTCAAAAACTGAACCGTTACCCCGCAATCTCCACAGGCCCGGGTTTGCGCGGTGCCGGCAAAGATCTTTGCGGTATCGCCAATTCCGGCGGCAGGCAGCCAAGGGCGGCCAGCGACGCGCGCACGGCCTCGTCGATCGGCGTCCACGGTTCGGCGCCGATGACGGCCACCAGCCGGTCGTTGGGCATGCGCAGCGGTTCCTGCCAGATATAGCGCATCTCCCGCAGTTCTTTCAGCAAGGGTACGAAGGGTGCGGCAAACGGCATCATCCACCAGGGAAAGGCCCTGACCTTCATGTCCGGGTTGCCGCTGGCGCGGCGGATCGCGGCAATCAGCCGTGTGCCGTCGTCGTCCCAAAAACCCTGCATGTGATAGACGGCGAATGGTGCCAACGTTTCACGGCGATTGATCAGGCGCGCCATCGTCTCGGCCACATCCGGCAGATAGGCCCATTGATGGCCGATGCCCTTGCGGCCCGGATAGGTGATGGCGGCCACCGGTTTTCCGGGCGTCACGATCCCTTGCGAGAACCAGCTATTGGCTGCGCCCGGGCCAAAGAAATCCCCTGCCCTGACGATGATGACGGGAACGCCTTCCCGCGATACGGCTTCCAGACGCCGCTCCATCTCGGCGCGGATCCTGCCCTTGGCGGTGACCGGGTTTTGTGGCGACTTTTCGTGCAGCAGCGGAAAGGCGTCGGGGCCAAAATTGTAGATCGTACCGGGCAGGACAATCGTGGCACCGGTTGCCTTTGCCGCCGCGATCGTATTGCCGATCATCGGCAGAACCAGCGTTCCCCAGTTGCGGTAACCCGCCGGATTGACGGCGTGGACGATCAGGCTTGCCCCTTGCGCTGCGGCAAGCACATCATCCGCCCGCATGGCATCGCCCGCCACCCAGTCAAAACCCGGATTGTTGACGCGCACCCTGGCTGGATCGCGATGCAGCGCGCGGATCGTCCAGCCGCGCGCCTGCAGATTGCGGGCAACCGCACCGCCAATCCCACCGGTGGCGCCGAGGATAAGGGCCGTCTGTTTTGCTTGCTCGGTCATCTCTGATCTCCTTGTTCGATGGAGATCATCCTGAGCGCTTTCCTCATTAAACGAAATTGTCGAAATTATTTTATCTGATATACAAAAATAGATGATTAGGATTGAACCGAGCTGGGATTTCTACCGCACCTTTCTCACTGTCTTGCAGCAAGGATCGCTATCGGCTGCCGCCCGCGAGCTTGGGCTGACGCAGCCGACCATCGGCCGGCATATCGATGCGCTGGAGACCAGCATCGGCTTCCAGCTGTTCATCCGTTCGCCGCAGGGGCTGATCCCGACGGAAGCAGCAACTGATCTCAGACCGCATGCGGAACAACTGGCCTCGAATGCCGCTGCTCTGCTCAGGGCTGCGTCCGGACAGGGCGGCGGTGTGCGCGGCACCGTTCGCATCAGCGCCAGCGAAGTGATCGGCATCGAGGTACTGCCGCCGATACTGTCAGCACTCAGCGACCAGCATCCGGACCTTATCATCGAGCTGTCGCTATCAGACGCCGTCGAGAACCTGTTGCACCAGGAGGCCGATATCGCCGTGCGCATGGTCGAGCCTGAACAGGACGCGCTGATCACCCGGCGGATCGGCGGCATTCCGCTGGGCCTGCATGCGCACCGGCGCTATCTCGACAAACACGGAATACCGGAAAAGCTCGAAGACCTGCTCGATCATCGCACCATCGGGTTTGATCGGGAAAGCGCATTTGTCCGGGCAATCCGCAAGCGCGTGCCGCTGATCGAGCTGATGCGCCCCTCCTTCCGCGCCGACAGCAATCTGGCACAGCTGGCCGCCATTCGCGCCGGTTTCGGCATCGGCGTCTGCCAGGTGGCGCTGGCGAAACGCGATCCGGAGATCGTCAGGCTGTTTAAGACGGAATTCACCCTGCCGCTCGAGACCTTCGTCGTCATGCACGAAAACCTGAAGACGACGCCGCGCTGCCGCGTCACCTTCGATGCACTGGTCGAGGGATTGCTGGCCTATCTGGGGAAATAAGCCGACCATTAGACCGCAGCGGTGGCCGCATCGGCCGCACCTCGGCGCGGCGCCAGCGCCTTGACCGAAAACAGCGCGTAGATGATCAGCGGCAGGCAGACGAGATAGGATGTGCGGATGCCCGCGTGTTCGGCAACGAAACCGAGCAGCGGAGGTGCGAGGAAGAAGACGATGAACGTCACCTGCCCGAGGGCCGCGACATTCACCTGGGCCGGCCTGTCAGTGCGCTGAGCCGCTGCCGAAACGGCCAGCGGATAGACCGCGCTGCATCCCGCCCCCATCAGAGCGAAGCCGAACAGCGCGACATAGGCATGCGGCGCCAGCCAGACGGCGGTGAGGCCGATGGCCGACAGCACAAGCAGCACCGAGGCGACGTTACGGGCGCCAAACCGGTCGACGACCGGATCGATGAACAGCCGGGCCATCGCCATGAAGAAGGTGAACAGCGTCAGCCCGAGACCGCCGATGAACGGCTCGACGGCAAAGACGTCGCGCATGTAGATCGCCGACCAGTCGATCCCCGCGCCTTCAACCAGGAAGGCGGCGACGCCGATGATGCAGAGCGGCAATAGGCCAAGCGTCGGCACGGCGAACAACGGCGCCTTGGCCTCGTGCGACGCGGCCCGCGCCGGCGCGTTGCGGATACCCGAAATGGCGAATGTGCCGGCGACGATGACGACGACAAGCGTTACCCCCAAATGCAGCTGCATCGAGATTTCCGCCTGGCGGACGCCGGAAGCGATCAGCGCGGTGACGAAGAAACCGAAGCTCCAGAAACCGTGCGCCCGGTTCATAATACCGCGCCCGAGCCGCGCCTCCAGCCGGTCGATCTCGACATTGAGATTGATTTCCAGCGCACCGGCCAGCAGCCCTGCGGTAAACAACACGCCGAACACCAGCACTGGCGCGCCAACCCAGGGAACAATCGCAAACGCGGTAGCCGTACCGAGAACGGTGATGAAGGCCGTGGTGCGCGCGCCGAGATGCGCAATCAGCGGCGAAGAGAATGTCAGCGAAATCAGCGCCCCGATCGCCATACCGATAAGCGTCAGCCCAAGCTCGGATTTGTTGACCCCGAGCGCCACCTGCAGGTCCGGCATGCGGGCCAGCAAAGCACCGAGCGACACGGCAAACAGGAAGAAACAGGTGTAGATCCTGTGATGCGGCGCAATGGTCATGGCTGGGGCTCCTCGGTAGGCTGTTGTGTACCGGGAATTGGGCTAGAGCGGAAGCCGTTTGACCTGTTCGAAGTCCCGATTTTGCGGCCGGTGCTAGATGTCACTACATGGAGAAATTGCGAGACCGCGCTCCTCCAACAAAAAACCCGCCGTTTCCGGCGGGCTCGTTGTCGTTCAATAATGATGCCTTACTTGCAGGCGCCGCAGAAGCGTTGGATGCGCTTGCAGGCTTCTTCGAGCTGCTCTTCCGAAGTCGCATAGGAGATGCGGAAGTTCGGGCCGAGGCCGAAAGCCGAACCGTGAACGACGGCGACGCCCTCGGATTCCAGCAGTTCGGAGACGAAGTCTTCGTCGCTCTCGATCAGCTTGCCATTCGGCGAGGTCTTGCCGATCAGGCCCTTGCAGGACGGATAGACGTAGAACGCGCCTTCCGGTGATGGGCATTCGATGCCCTTGGCCTGGTTGAGCATCGACACGACGAGGTCGCGGCGGCCTTCGAAGATCTTCTTGTTTTCAGGAATGAAATCCTGCGTGCCGTTCAGCGCCTCGACAGCTGCCCACTGGGCGATCGAGCAAGCGCCCGACGTCTGCTGGCCCTGGATCATGTCCATCGCCTTGATCAGCGACAGCGGGCCGGCTGCATAGCCGATACGCCAGCCGGTCATGGCATAGGCCTTGGACACGCCGTTCATGGTCAGCGTGCGGTCATAGAGCTTTGGCTCGACTTCAACCGGGGTGGCGAACTTGAAGTCGCCATAGGTCAGGTGCTCGTACATGTCATCGGTGAGCACCCAGACATGCGGGTGCTTCAGGAGCACATCGGTGAGCGCCTTCAGTTCGGCATGCGTATAGGCAGCCCCCGACGGGTTCGACGGCGAGTTGAAGATGAACCACTTTGTCTTCGGTGTAATCGCCTTGTCGAGGTCTTCGGCCGTCAGCTTGAAATTGTTGGCCTGGGTCGCTTCGACGAATACCGGCGTGCCGCCGCAGATCGACACCATTTCCGGATAGGACACCCAGTAAGGTGCCGGAATAACGACTTCATCGCCCGGATTCATCGTCGCCATGAAGGCGTTGAAAAGAATCTGCTTTCCACCGGTGCCGACGATCGTCTGGGCAGCCGTGTAATCGAGATTGTTTTCGCGCTTGAACTTCTTCGAAATCGCTTCGCGCAGTTCCGGGATGCCCGAGACCGGCGTGTACTTCGTCTCGCCGCGGTTGATCGCGTCGATGGCGGCCTTCTTGATATTATCCGGCGTATCGAAATCCGGCTCTCCGGCGCCAAGCCCAATCACATCGCGGCCCTTGGCTTTCAATTCCCGGGCTTTCTGGGAAACGGCGATGGTGGCGGATGGCTTTACACGGGAAAGGGCGTCGGCAAGAAAGGCCATGATATGTTTGTCCTGATCAGGTTGAAACAGCATGCGGCCAATGGAGCGGGCTTTGCCGGGCTCCATAGCGGTTAGGTGTATGTCGAAAGACCGCCCGGGTTTCAAGCGCAAATCCCGGAAAAACCGATGAAATGCGTAACCATGACAATGTTTCATCAATGCCATCACAGGTTTGGATGAATCACTTTGTCGGCTGAGCCGTGCAGGCAACTGAAACGACTCTGCTTTTTGAACCCGGCCAACGAGACACATCGCCCGTGGGCTGTCGCATGCGGATGAGGAGCAATAACGTTTCGTCAGAGAGATTTATTCATTAAAAACAGAAACTTTCGCCATTTTCCGCAACGCCTTGATTTGGTCACAACAAATGCCTTGGCCTGCCGCAATTCCGTCCTTGTGCAGCCGATTTCGGAGCCTTTTCTTAAGGCAGACGAATCCATGTGCGCCGAGGGGGGCCTGCAATGCTTCTGGACACCGAAAATTCAGCAAAGCCGCCGAGCCGCGTGACCGCGCGGCACATTGAATACGCCATCGTCGCAGCCCTTGCTGCCCTGACGTTCGCCCTCTTGTCCGTCATGGGTTTCTTCTCCCATGCCATGGCCGAGACCAGCGGCGCCCAACCGCAGCGTCTTGCCGGTTATGTCCGCCCCAACGACATGGGCACCGGTGCCCTGCTCTTCCCGTCCAAGGAGCCCGGTTCGTTCGTCGAGGCACCGCGGCTTGCGACCGATGTGGTGATCGACGTCAACGGCCCAATTATCCGCACGCGCGTCACCCAGCGCTTCCAGAACCCGAGCAAGGGCTGGGTCGAGGGCACCTATGTCTTCCCGCTGCCGGAAAATTCTGCGGTCGATACGCTGAAAATGCAGATCGGCGATCGCTTTATCGCGGGTGAGATCAAGGCCCGCGAAGAGGCCCGCAAGATCTATGAGGAAGCCAAGGCCGAGGGCAAGAAGACAGCACTTCTCGAACAGCAGCGCCCCAACATCTTCACCAATCAGGTCGCCAATATCGGCCCCGGCGAAACCATCGTCGTGCAGATCGAGTACCAGAGCAGCGTTCATCAGTCGGGCGGCGAATTCTCGCTGCGTTTCCCGATGGTGGTGGCGCCGCGCTACAATCCCGATCCGATCGTCCAGACGGTCGATCTCGATCCGAAGTCCGGCTATGCCGTCAATGATCCGGTTCCGGACCGCGACAAGATCACCGCCCCCATACTCGACCCGGCTGAAAACGCCAGGATCAATCCGGTGACGCTGACGGTCAATCTCAATGCCGGTTTCCCGCTTGGCACAGTCACCTCGCCATTTCATCAGACCGACATGCAGACGGTGGGTGACATGGCGCGCACGATTTCTCTGAAGGGCGGCAGCGTGCCGGCCGACAAGGATTTCGCGCTGAGCTGGAACGCTGTCGCCGGCAAGACGCCGAATGCAGGCCTGTTCCGCGAAACCCAGAACGGCAAGACCTATCTGCTCGGCTTCGTCACGCCTCCCGCCGGGTCCGCTACAACGGAAACACCAGCGAAACGCGAGGTGATCTTCGTCATCGACAATTCCGGCTCGATGGCCGGACCGTCGATCGAGCAGGCACGTGATAGCCTGGCACTGGCGATTTCAAAGCTCAAGGCCGAAGACCGGTTCAACGTGGTGCGTTTCGACGACACGATGGAGGTGCATTTCCCTTCGCTCGTCCAGGCAACACCGGACAAGCGCGAGGACGCCATTGCCTTCGTTCGCGGCCTGACGGCCGATGGCGGCACCGAAATGCTGCCGGCACTGGAAGCGGCCCTCCGCACCCAGGGTCCGGTCGAGCCTGGAGCCCTGCGCCAGGTGGTGTTCCTGACCGATGGCGCCATCGGCAACGAGGCACAGCTGTTCGAGGAGATTTCCAAGAACCGTGGCGACGCCCGCGTCTTCACCGTCGGCATCGGCTCGGCACCCAATACCCACTTCATGACCAAGGCCGCCGAAATAGGCCGCGGCACCTTCACGCTGATCGGTTCGGAAGACCAGGTTGCAGCGCGCATGGGTGAACTGTTTGCCAAGCTGGAAAACCCTGTGATGACCGATATCGCCGTCAGTTTCGACGGCGCCAATGCACAGGATATCACCCCCAACCCGATGCCTGACCTCTATCGTGGCGAGCCCGTGGTGCTAACCGCGCAACTCGATGGCGCAACACCGGCAGGCAAGCTGCAGATCACCGGCAAGACCGGCAATCAGCCGTGGCGCATCGAAATGGATGTCGCCAAGGCCTCGCAAGGCACCGGTATTGCCAAGCTCTGGGCCCGCCGCAAGATCGACGACCTGGAGGCCAATGCCTATGCAGTGAACGATGCGGCAGCACTCGACAAGCAGATCGAGACGGTGGCGCTTGCCAACCACCTCGTTTCCCGCGTCACCAGCCTTGTCGCCGTCGATGTGACGCCGTCCCGCCCGACCGGTGAGCCGGTCGTCAGCACCGACCTGCCGCTCAACCTGCCCGAGGGCTGGGATTTCGAGAAGGTGTTCGGCGAAAAGCCACAGCAGGCCATGCCGGAAGGCGAGCGCAAGGCATCGCTTGAACAGAGCGAACAGCAGGCAATGATGGTTGCCGACCGGATGGCCGCAGCGCCGACGGCGCGTGCCGCCAGCGTGATCGCCGACGCCGGCAAGCAGGTGGACCTGCCGCAGACGGCAACGCTTGCCGACCGGCATATTCTGATCGGCCTGCTGCTGCTCGCCTTTGCCCTGATGGCAGCAACGACGTTCAGCCTGTGGCGCTGGCAGTTGCGCGGCCTGGTTCTGGAGGCGCGTGACCGTGTCCGATAAGCCCAGCAACGATCTTGGCCCCGGCAAGCCGGAGCAGGACAAGGACGGGCGCGCCGGTTTTCTGGCGCGCCTCACCGCACTGGAGACGGTGGTACTGGCCGGTATCCTGCTGGTGGCGCTGGCAGGCGTGATGCTAGTCGGCAAGGGCTTTTACATGAAGGCCAAGGCGGAAGTATCGCAGGTTCTCCTCAAGCGCAGCTTCGAGGCGCAACTGCAGGGTGAAACCAATGTCAAACCCTGGCCCTGGGCCGACTTTTCCACCGAGGCGGAAATCACCGCACCCCGGATCGGCAAAACGGCAATCGTGCTTTCCGGCGCCAGTGGCGAAGCCCTGGCCTTTGGCCCGGCCCGCCTGGTCAACACGCCTGCACCGGGTGAACCCGGCACATCGGTCATCGCCGCCCATCGCGACACGCATTTCCGCTGGCTGAAGGATGTGAAACCGGGCGATCTCCTGGTCATCACCCGCAAGGACGGCACCAACCTGACCTTCCGCGCCGCTAGCAGCCGGATCGCCCGCTGGGACGAGAGCGGCATCAACGCCAACGCACCCGGCCGCAATCTGGCGCTCGCCACCTGCTGGCCGTTCGATGCCACCGAGCAAGGCCCCTTGCGCTACATCGTCAACGCCGAACTTGTGGCCGATGCAGGCCCATCGACGCTCGCTGCACAAGGCGGACCGGGTAAACTTCCAGTAAAGTCCTTTTGATCGCAAAACCTCATTCCCAGCCTTGATCCACGCATCCCAAGACCCAGCTTCAACGGGTACCCGTGGGAGAATGAGATGACGATGACGTTCGCCAGCCTGTTGAAATCCGCCGGACTGCTATCGGTTCTTGCGGCAAGTCCTGCCCTTGCTGACGAGCCGAAGCAATTTGCGACGGACAAAGTCCCCGTACGGGTCGATACGATCGCATCCGGCCTCGACAATCCCTGGTCTGTCGAAGTCTTGCCGGACGGCGGCTATCTTGTCACCGAGCTTGGCGGGACCCTTCGCATCATCCGCGACGGCAAGGCATCCGTGCCCATCACTGGCGTACCGGACGTGGCGCGGCAGGGACAGGGCGGGCTTCTCGACGTCGCGCTCGATCCCGCCTTTGCTACCAGCCGCACGCTGTTCCTCTCCATGGCCGTCGCAGATGGCGGTGCCTACGGAACGGCCATCATCCGCGCGACCCTCTCCAAGGACGGCAAAAGCCTGACACAGGTGCAGGAACTCTTCCGGATGAACAGGTTCACCGGCAAGGGCCAGCATTTCGGCTCGCGGATCGCGGTGGCCACCGATAGCAGCCTATTCTTCGGCATCGGCGATCGCGGCGAACGGGACCGGGCGCAGGACATGCGCGACCATGCCGGTGCCATCCTGCACATCGAGCAGGACGGCAGCATTCCAGCGGCTAATCCCTACAAGGACGGCAAGGCCGGACTTGCGGAACTCTGGTCGAAAGGCCACCGCAATCCGCAGGGCATCGTCATCGATCCGGACAATGGCCAATTGCTGACGGTCGAGCATGGTGCACGAGGTGGCGACGAAATCAACGCGCCGGAGCCGGGCAAGAACTATGGCTGGCCGGTCATCACCTACGGCAAGGATTATTCCGGCGCCAAGATCGGCACCGGACAGGCGGCCGACGGCTACGAGCAGCCCCTCCACTATTGGGATCCTTCCATCGCCCCCGGCGCCATCGACGTCTATCGCGGCGCGATGTTTCCGCAATGGAACGGAAACCTGCTGGTGTCAGCGCTGAAGGACCAGTTGCTGGCGCGGCTGGAGCGAGACGAAAGCGGCGCGATCATTGCCGAAGAACGGCTGTTCGAAGGCGAGTTCGGACGCATCCGCGATGTCAAGGTTGCGCCGGACGGTTCGATCCTGATGCTGACGGATGGAGACGGCGGCGCACTGTTGCGGGTTTCCGCATCCGGCAACAGGAGCTGATAGCCCTCCAATTTCACGCCGGGCGGCCGCTTGCCGAAAATCGGTGCAGATGTTAGCTCAGATGCCAATAGGATCCATTGCACTGCTGCCCTGAAATCGTTCCGATGCGAGGCCTTCGTGCCGAGACATCAGGGACCAGAATCGTGACCCGCATACAGGCCAATCTCTTCCTTCTCATGTCCGGCGCCATCTGGGGCGCAGGGTTTGTGGCGCAATCGACAGCGATGGAATCAATCGGCCCGATGTGGTTCATCGGCCTTCGTTTCGCCATCGCGGCTGCCGTCGCGGCACCCCTGGCACTGTGGGAGCACCGCAAGGCCGAGCGGCCGATACCGGCATCCGGCCTGCGCAGCTTCCTGTGGATCGGGCTGGCGCTGTTTGCCGGTGCCATGACCCAGCAGCTTGGTCTCCTGACGACCAGCGTCACCAATTCCGGCTTCCTGACCGGGCTCTACGTCGTGTTCGTACCGATCCTGACCGTGGTGTTCCTGCGCCGCAAGCCGCACTGGGTCATCTGGCCGGCAGCAGGCATGGCGCTGCTCGGCATTTTCCTTCTCAGCGGCGGCACGCTTGCCGGCCTCAACAACGGTGATTTCCTGACGATCATCTGTGCCGTCTTCTGGGCGCTGCAGGTGATGCTCGTCGGTATTTTCGTCGGCAGTACCGGCCGGCCGATGTTGCTGTGCGTGGTGCAATTTGCCGTCTGCGCGGTTCTGGGCTGTGTGGCCGGCGCGTTGTTCGAACCGCTCGACATGACCGCCGTCACCAACGCCCTGCCCCAAATCCTCTATGCCGGTTTCTTTTCCAGCGGCATCGGCTTCATCTGCCAGGTGGTCGGCCAGCGTTACACGACGGCACCGCAGGCAGCGATCTTCCTGTCGAGCGAAGCACTGTTTGCTGCCCTGCTCGGCGTCCTGCTGCTGGGAGAGAGCATCACCACAATCGGCTATATCGGTTGCGCGACGATCTTTGCCGCCATGCTGATCGCCGAAATCGTGCCCGAATTGACAAAAACGAAGCACGCCGCAGCCGGTGCCTGAGTTTTCCGCAGGCGGCAAGTGCCTGTTTTCCTCCGGATCGATCGCCGAGTAACACCGGCATTGTGCAGCAACCCACCAAGTTTTATCAAGCGGTTAATATTCGCAGAAGCTATGAGAGCGATCGAGGGCACCATGACATTCTGCGACACATCATGCCGCAAACAGCTTAAAAAACACGCAGAGCGAAACAAACAGTAACATTTTCAATAGCTTGCAATATATCACGAGAAAAATCATATTTTTCGGCAGTTGATTGCTTTTTAAACAAACCAAAACGGCACACTTGTTTCAAAAAACTTTTGCTTGCCAATTTAAAATAAACACAGCAAGCTTATTGTGTTCGGGCAATTTGCGAACACGGGAAGACCTTTAAATAACGCGCGCCGGACACGCAAAATGTTCCGGGTAGTCGGGCAAAGACAGAGTTTTTCGATGACTGGCTGCAATTACAGGACCCTTTCCTCATAGTCGAGAACTGCCTGCCGCACGCCCCTTGGGCAAAAACATTGTAATGCTGCCCGCGGCATCCGGGCAGAGGAAAAAGGACCTGACGTATGGCCGAGACTGGCATTGTTAAATTCTTCAACACCGACAAGGGCTTTGGGTTCATCAAGCCGGACAATGGTGGCGCCGATATCTTCGTGCACATCTCCGCTGTACAGGCTTCGGGCCTGAACGGACTATCCGAAAACCAGAAGGTCAGCTTCGACACCGAACCGGATCGCCGCGGCAAAGGCCCGAAGGCGGTCAACCTGCAGGTTTCCGGCTGAACAGCCCGAACATTCTGCAATCAGATTCACGTTGAAGCCCGGCCTCGTTGCCGGGTTTTTTCATTCAGCCTGCGTTCAGTTTTGCCATATTAATCTGCTTTCATCATCAAGGACTAAATTGTCCGGCTGAAAACAGGATCGAATCAATGAACAAGGTTATCAAAGCTGCCGTTCTTGCCATCGCCACCGCAGCGACGGTCATCCCGACAGTATCGTCCGCCCAGGCAGAAGACTGGGGCCGCCGCGGCTATCGTCATGGTGGCTACGACAGAGACTATCGCCGCCACAACAATGGCGATGCAGTCGCACTCGGCGCACTTGGCCTTGCTACCGGCGTCATCATCGGTGGCGCCATTGCCAGCCAGCCGCGCTACCAGGAACGGGTCTACATCGATCCGGAGCCCGACTATTACGAACCCCGCCCGGTCTATCGCCGCCCTCGCCCCGTCGTCGTTCAGAACTACGGTGGGCTGGAGCCCTGGACACCCGGCTGGTACCGGTATTGCTCGCAGCGTTACCGCTCGTTCGACTCCCAGTCGGGCACGTTCGTCGGTTACGACGGCAGAGAATATTTCTGCCGCGCCGGCTAAGACAGTATCCGTTGACTAAAAGAGGCACGTGCCCGCCGACACGTGCCTTTTTTGTTGTCCCGGCATTCGGCACACCATGGAAATGGCGGGCACAATCACGGGTGACGCGTTTACAAACCGCGCAGATAGGGGTTGGTCCGGCGTTCCTCGCCAATCTGGCCGCCCGGGCCATGACCACAGATGAAGCCGACATTATCGCCAAGCGGCAGGATCTTGTCGCGGATTGAATCGAGCAGCTGCTGATGATTGCCGCCGGGCAGATCGGTGCGGCCGATGGAGCCGCGAAACAGCACATCGCCGACATGGGCAAAACCCTGCTCGCGGTTGAAATAAACGACATGGCCGGGCGCATGCCCGGGGCAATGCAGAACCTCGAACACATGTGCGCCGAACGAGACGGTGTCGCCATCCTCCAACCACTGGTCCGGCAAGACGTTCTCGACCTTTATCGCCAGCCCGAACTTTTCAGCTTGGGTCTCCAGCTTTTCAAGCAGCGGACGGTCGTCCTTGTGCGGTCCGATAATATCGAGGTTGAGGGCTTCCTTCAGCTCCTTGGCACCGCCGGCATGGTCGATATGGCCATGGGTCAGCCAGATCGCCTTCAGCGTGATGCCGTTTTCCTTGATGGTCTGCAGGATGAGATCGACGTCACCACCCGGATCGACGATGACGCCTTCCTTGGTTTCGGTATCGAACAGCACCGTGCAATTCTGCTGGAAATGGGTAACCGGGATAATGCCCGCCTGTAACATATGGCCGTGCCTCGCTGTCTCACTCGTTGCACTGCATATAGGACGGACGCGCTGCAATGAAAACGGCAAAGACTGTCAGGGGAGCGCAGGTAACCGCTGGTCACCCCAAGATGCAGTGCGAATCGCCTAGCGGATCTCAGCGATTTCGACGGCTGCCGGCAACGGTGGCTGGAAATTGATCGCCGTCATCAGGAGAGTGAAAACCGCAAGCTTGGCGGCAATGACTGTGATGACGACCGGACGCAATTGACGCGCGGTCGAATACGGATCGTCGGAAATGTTCTGCAGCATGTTCATACCCCTCTCAGTTGGCGTCTAAACACCGGGATCGCCCAAAAGTTCCGGTAAAGCGGAACGAATTCAGTATTTTACATTTTTTGGATATTCGCAGTTCCAATGGGAACATGCGATTGAACAATGGCGGGAACGAAGAACCAGCCTGCATTTTTCACGGCGAGGGATTGCTGAAACGGCCGTTGGCGCGACATTTTTATCGGTAGAGACTGCGTGAAATGCACGACTTCCCTCACTATCGTGCGGACGTGACAACGGTATGAAATACAGCGTTTTTCGTCTCCACCTGAAGGAGATTTTCGCCCGAAATATCATTTCGCAGTTGCGAAATTGACTCGTGCCGCTTTTCGCCTCAACCTGCATAGGCCGGATCGACGGCGTGCCAGGTGAGTCCGGGGGGCCGGACGCCAATGGCTGACACGGGAGCAGCAAGCAATGGAAGCATTATTGCCTATCATTACGCAATTGATTGCCGGCGCAGCAGGTGGAAACGCGGCAGGCGCGGTTCTCAAGCAACAGGCAGTCAGCGTTGTCGTACGCACGATCGTCGGCGCGATCGGCGGCCTCGGCGGCGGGTTTCTCGTTCAGATGCTCGGTGGTGAAGCAGCAGCAGCCGGCTTGATTACCCAAGCCATCGGCGGACTTGTCGGCGGCGGTGTCCTGACCGGGCTTGCCGGCCTGGTCATGGGCAAAAGCCAAGCGTGAAACGCGGACCGCGACCGTTATCCGGTCGTGTCAACGCACCAGATTTCAACAAAAAAGGCGGCTCATCGGCCGCCTTTTCTCTTCGGAATTTGGCTGCAGATTATTCGGTGACAGCAGCGGCCGGATAAACTTCCTTCATGTAGTCGTTCATCAGCGTCTCGCAAATCGCCGCCGGCTTGAATGTATAGGGGCCGATCTCGGAAACCGGCGTCACTTCGGCAGCCGAACCGGTGAGGAAACATTCGGAGAAGCCGGCCAGTTCTTCCGGCATGATCACGCGTTCAACCACCTGGTAACCGCGGCGCTTGGCAAGCTCGATCACCGTCTGGCGGGTAATGCCGTTGAGGAAGCAGTCCGGCACCGGCGTATGGATGACGCCATCCTTGACGAAGAAGATGTTGGCCCCTGTCGCTTCAGCCACCTGGCCGCGATAATCGAGCATCATCGCATCGGCATACCCCTTGGCTTCGGCGGCATGCTTAGAAATCGTGCAGATCATATAGAGCCCGGCCGCCTTGGAAGCGCAGGGCGCGGTCTTCGGATCGGGACGGCGATACTCGGCGATGTCGAGGCGGATGCCCTTCAGCTTTTCGGCCGGATTGAAATAGCTGCCCCACTGCCAGATGGCGATGGCGACGTTGATTCGGTTGTTCTGGGCGGAAACGCCCATCGATTCCGAGCCGCGCCAGGCAATCGGCCGCACATACGCCTCGGAAAAGCCCTGACGCTTCAGCAATTCCACCGTCGCGGCATCCAGCTCCTCGACCGAATAGGGAATGGTGAACCCCAGAATTTCGGCCGACCTGTGCAGGCGCTGATTGTGCTCGTTGAGCTTGAAAACACGGCCGCCGTAAGCGCGCTCGCCTTCAAAGACAGCGCTGGCATAATGAAGCCCATGGGTCAGCACGTGGATCTTGGCGTCCTTCCAGTCGACAAACTCGCCGTTGAACCAGATCTGACCGTCCAACTGATCAAAAGGAACTGCTGCCATCGTCTCATCCCTGGGCGTCCACGCGCCATTCTTTGTGTTGATTGTCTTCCCGGATTCCATTTATCGGCAAACGCGAGCCCGGAAAATCCGCTATGGTGAATTTGGATTGGCGATCGGCGCGGCGCGGCCTATCTTCTGGGATAGAACAAGTGCCGGGAGTTCGCCCTTCAGCGGTTAAAGGCTTACCAACGGCGAAAAAATATGTCAATATAGCTGACGTATTTTTTCGAATGTTTCGTAGAATGCACTGTGATTGAAAGGAAATGACTGCGTGGCAGGACAGCCGAACCAGAAAGCCGACAAGGAAACGTCCTTCGCTGGGGCAGACGCCGGGGAAGCGGTCGATTTCGAGATCATCGAGCTGCTCTTTTTTGCCTATCGCGACTTTACCTCCGATCCGGACGTGATTCTCGAAAAGCGCGGTTTCGGGCGGGCGCACCACCGCGTCCTGCACTTTGTCGACCGTGAGCCGGGCATGACGGTCGCCGACCTGCTCGACACACTGCGGATCACCAAGCAGAGCCTTGCGCGTGTTTTGAAACAGCTCATCGATTCAGGGTATATTCATCAAGTTGCCGGGCCGGAGGATCGCAGGCAGCGCAAGCTCTATACAACGAAGGAAGGCAAGACGCTGGCAAGAGCCTTGGCCGAGCCACAATCGCGGCGCATCGCCGAAGCCATGGAAAAGACCGGTCCCGGCGCACGCGAACTGGTCAAACGCTTCCTGGCCGGCATGAAGAATGCCGGTGATAATTGACACCCGGCAAAACAGCCGGCCTATGCGAGATGACAGGGCCAACGACAGATGACAAAGACCATCAGGATCGACGACGATGCCGCCCATCTGCTGGTCGTGGATGACGATCGGCGGATTCGCGACCTTCTCAACCGCTACCTGATGGAAAAGGGATTTCGCGTCACCACCGCCGCAGATGCCGACCAGGCGCGCCGCAAACTCGAAGGCATCGACTACGACCTTCTGATCGTCGATGTGATGATGCCCGGCGAGACCGGAATCTCGCTGACCCAAAGCCTGCGCAAGATCAAGAGCGTGCCGGTCATCATGCTGACGGCACTGGCCGAATCCAATGCCCGTATCGAGGGTCTTGAAGCCGGCGCCGACGATTACCTGCCCAAGCCGTTCGACCCGCGCGAACTGGTGCTGCGCATCAACAACATTCTGCGCCGCAACGCCCCGGCAAAGGCACCGAAGGTCGAACAGGTCATCTTCGGGCCTTTCACCTTCTCGGTTGTGCGCAAGGAACTTCGCCGCGGCGCCGATCACATACGGCTCACAGACCGCGAACAGGAGATCATGATGCTGTTTTCACAGCGCGCCGGCGAGACCATTCCACGCCACGAACTGGTGAGCGACGAGGCTGAGGTTGGCGAGCGGACGATCGACGTGCAGATCAATCGCCTGCGCCGCAAGATCGAGGACGATCCGTCCAATCCCGTCTGGCTGCAGACCGTGCGTGGCATCGGCTACCGGCTGAGCGTGGATTAGCGCGATGACCATCCGGCTGGGTTTCCATGGCAAGCTTTGACATCCTGAGACGCGCCCGCGCGCAGACCGGCGACACCCCCTGGAAGCGCACCGCCCGCTGGCTGCGCCGGCGGTTGCCAATGGGGCTTTATGCCCGCTCGCTCCTGATCGTCATCATCCCAATGGTGCTCCTGCAATCGGTTGTTGCCTTCGTCTTCATGGAGCGGCACTGGCAACTGGTTACACAGCGGCTGTCGGCAGCCGTCACCGGCGATATCGCCGCCGTCATCGACCTGATCGATGCGATGCCGACAAGCGACTATCCCGACATCATCAAGATCGCCCGCGACCGGCTCAACCTGCGCATATCCATCGAGCCGGACGGGGAACTGCCCGCGCCGCGCCCAAAACCCTTTTTCGAAATTCTCGACCAGATCCTCAGCCAGGAAATATCCGACCAGATCCGCAAGCCGTTCTGGATCGACACGGTCGGCAATTCCGATCTCGTCGAAGTCCGTATCAAGCTTGACGACCAGCGTATCCTCAGGGTCTATGCGCGACGCAGCCAGGCCTATGCCTCCAACACCCATATCTTCATCGTCTGGATGGTCGGCGCCTCGCTGGTGCTGCTGACCATCGCCATCCTGTTCCTGCGCGGCCAAATCCGGCCCATCCTGACCCTTGCCAAGGCGGCCGAGAGCTTTGGCAAGGGCCAGAAGATCGACGATTTTTCGCCACGCGGCGCCGAGGAGGTCCGCCGGGCCGGCCTGGCCTTCATCCAGATGCGCGAGCGCATCGAGCGCCAGATCGAGCAGCGCACGGCAATGCTGACCGGCGTCAGCCACGACCTTCGAACCATCCTCACCCGCTTCAAGCTGCAGCTCGCCCTTGCCGGCGACAGCGCTGACCTCGACAATCTCAACCAGGATGTCGAGGACATGCAGAGCATGCTGGAGGGATATCTCGCCTTCGCCCGCGGCGAGGCCGAGGAGGATGTCGGCCAGTTGAAACTCAGCGACCTGATGAACCGGCTGACGCTCGAAGGCGAACTGCAGGAAAAGACGGTAACAACCTCGGTCGAGGGCGACGATAATATCCGCGTCCGCCCCAATGCCTTCACCCGGTTGATCGCCAATCTGGCGTCTAACGCCTATCGCTACGCCGATACCGTCCATATCGATGCCAAACACACCGCCACATGGCTGACGATCACCGTCGACGATGACGGCCCCGGCATCCCCGAACGCTCACGAGAGGATGTGTTCAAGCCGTTCTTCCGGCTGGACGAGGCACGCAACCTCGACAGTTCGGGAACGGGTCTCGGCCTTGCCATCGCGCTCGATATCGCCAGAAGCCATGGCGGCAATGTCACGCTGGCGGATAGTCCAATGGGTGGATTGCGGGCGATGGTCCGGGTACCTGCCTGATCACCGCGAATAGGTGCCAACCATGCCGCGCCGTTCGTTGAAGCGGTGCCAAGCGTCGATGCGTTTCGGATGCTTTGACCGCATGACGTCGAGCGGGGCGAGAAGCCGCCCTTCCCGCTGCCAATGGGCGTCGAAAATCTCGATGATGCGGCGGTTCGGCCAGGGCTTGTTGACGATCGACAAGAGTGCTGCAAAAGCCTCATCCTCGCGGCCGGTGCCGAAACGGTGGGCGATGATGCCATAGGCAAAGGCGGTCGAGCGGCTGACGCCTGCGTGGCAATGCACGAGAATACGGCTGTCCTTCTGTTCGATCGCCGGAAGGACGGTATCGAAAAACGCCGTGACCGCGTCCGGGAAATGACCGGTTGCCAGCGCATTTTCCTGATCGCGCAGCCGCACCACATGGTGCTTTGCATGGGATATACGAGGGACGTGCTCTTCGGCCAGCTCAGGATCAAGCAGTGAAACGACATGCGAGGCTGACCAGTCAGTGGCGACCATGGCAGCATCGCGCAGGCAGGTGACACGGACGAAGTCTCGAACGGCAGTCAGGTCCATCGCACTATTCCCTCAAAGAAGGCGCTTGCCGTTCGGCACCGGCTTGTCGGTGGCGGCAAGCACGATGGCGCCGGCTTCGTCCTCGAAGCCCAATGTCAGGACCTCCGAGCGCACAGGGCCGATCTGGCGCGGCGGAAAATTGACGACGCCGAGTACCTGGCGGCCGACCAGACTTTCCGGCGTGTAGTGGGCGGTGATCTGCGCCGACGATTTTTTGATACCGATCTCCGGACCGAAATCGATGACGATCTTGATCGCCGGCTTGCGTGCTTCAGGAAAGGGCGATGCCTCGATGATCGTGCCGGTACGAATATCGACGCGCTCGAAATCGGCGTAACTGATGGTCTCGGTCATGGAAAAGTCCTGAACTAGCCGGCCAGTTCTTCCGCCCGCTTGCGGGCTGCGGCAATCGCCTTGTCGAACAGAGGCTGCATGCCGTCATCGGCCATGAGGATGTTGAGCGCTGCCGCCGTGGTTCCGCCCGGAGACGTCACGTTCTGGCGAAGCCTTGAGGCGTCGTCGGGGGACTGGTGCAAGAGTTCGCCAGCCCCCGCGACGGTTTCCCGTGCAAGCCGCATGGCAAGGTCCGCCTGAAGACCGGCCTTGCGGCCAGCCTCCGCCATGCACTCGACGAGATAGAATACATAGGCCGGGCCGCTACCCGACACGGCGGTGACCGCATCGATATCGGCTTCGGTTTCGACCCATTCGACCGGGCCGGACACTTTCAGGAGATTGTGGACGAGATCACGCTGCGCGCTCGATACCGCGCCATTGGCAAAGGCGCCGGTGACGCCACGGCCGATCATCGCCGGTGTGTTCGGCATAGCGCGCACCATGGCAGCGTCGCCGAGATGCGATTGCATGAAGGACAGGGTCGTTCCTGCAGCGACCGAAACCACCACCGTTTCAGGGCCGACGAGGCTCTTCAATGGCGGCAGAACCGTTGCCATCATCTGCGGCTTGACCGCAAGGAAGAGAACACCGGCCTTGAGGTCCGCAGGTGCAGCCGTCACGTGGCGCGCACCGTTGTCGGCAATCAGCTTGGCCATGGCAGGCGGCGGGCCGGGATCGATCACCAGAAGATCGGCACCGGAGATACCGCTTTTCAGCCAACCGGCGAGCATCGCGCCGCCCATATTGCCTGCACCGATCAGAACGACCGGACCTGACGCATGCACAGCCATTGTCACGCCTCTCCGACGGTTTCAAACATCACGGCCTCGACGGCGCTCTGCGCGTCGACACCTGACCAGACGACAAACTGGAAGGCCTGGAAATAGGATTCGCAGGCTTCAAGCGCGCTGGACAGCAACACCTCGACCTGCTGGTTGGTCGGCTCGGCGCCACCGGCAAGCAGCAGCGACTGGCGGAAGATTACCACATCTTCCTGACGCCAGAGGTCGAAATGCCCCATCAGCACCTGGCCATTGATATGGGAGAGCAGCCGGATCACTTCGTTGACGCGGCTTTCCGGAACCTTGATGTCGAAGGCGCAGGCAAGGTGCAGAGCCTCGAACTCCTCCATCCACGAGAAGGAAACGTGGTAATCAGTCCACTTCCCTTCCACCGTCATGGCGATTTCATCCTCGCCCGAGCGCTCGAAGGACCAATCATTATTGGCAGCGACAAACTCGATCATATCGACCGGGTTCGATTGGCGCTCAAGTTCCAGTTCCATCAGGCTCATGCATCACCCCAAAAGTCCTGGCGCAGACATGCGACATCGTGTTCACACACAAGGCTGCAAACTCAAACACCAGAAACAAACACTTATGATTACCGGAAACACGACCATCCTGGCTGACATACCCTGCCTGGAGCTTGCGTGATCCGTTACGAATCATCATTTAAAATCAGTGTATAATGCCGGAGTCCGCATGAAAGCCCCCCGGGTGAAAAATAGCGCCGGTGGTTGTGGATAGGCTCTCTCAAATTGATTCAGCGCCCGTTCTTAAATGACTCTGCCATAAGCGTTTTTCGGCAGTGTCCACAGGGTGAAAGATTTATGAAGAGCGCCATGCGCCAGCACTTGAAAAAGAGCGGCTTGTACCGTCCCGGGACACCTGCCCCGCAAACCGGTCACGCGGCGGCGCCAAGCGCACCACCGCGTTGATTCTGCTTATTTGCCGGCGTCTGCCAGACGCGCTTCAAGCGCTGCGATGCGGACGAGCAGCGCGTCGTTTTCTTCGCGCGCCTTGAGAGCCATTTCGCGGACGGCCTCGAACTCTTCGCGCTTGACGATATCCATGGAGTTGAGCAGCCGTTCGCCTTGGGCGCGAAACACCGTTTCCATTTCCTTGCGGACACCCTGCGCAGCACCCGCCGCGTCCGTCATCAACTTGGCAAAATCATCCAGAATGCGGTTTGCGCCTGTGCTCATCGTCTTGGTCTCCGGTCCTTGGCGTCCATTGCCCGCCAGCGCGGGCTTATAGAGAGGAGGTAGGAGCACATGCGGGCCGATGCAAGGAAAAATACCGGGGATGTCAGCCTTTCGTGAACGAAGCTTGCCTTGACCCTGCCGTACCGCAAGGCCATGGTCCGGCAAACAACGGTGGAAATGAAGCAAGACCTTGGAAACAATAGCGACACTCTTCTCGATCATGCCCTTTCCGGAAATCGATCCGGTGCTCCTGTCCATTGGTCCGCTGCAGATCCACTGGTACGGCCTGGCCTATGTGGCGGGCATCCTGATCGGCTGGCAATATGCCCGCAGGCTGGTCCGCAACACCGCGCTCTGGGCCAACGGAACGCCGGCGGCGACCGAGGCACAGCTTGACGACTTCCTGCTCTGGGTTGCGGCTGGCATCGTGGGTGGCGGGCGTATCGGCTATATCCTGTTCTACGACTTGCAGAGCGTGATCGCCAATCCGGTGCGGGCACTGGAAATCTGGAACGGCGGCATGTCCTTCCATGGCGGCCTGATCGGCACGATGATCGCCATGATGCTGTTTGCCAGGCGCCACAAGATCGTCATCTGGAGCCTGTTCGACATCGTCTCCGCGGTGGTGCCGATCGGCCTGTTCTTTGGCCGTATCGCCAATTTCATCAATGCCGAGCTCTGGGGCCGGTTATCGTCGGCACCCTGGGCTGTGGTCTTCCCGACCGGTGGTCCTTTCGCCCGCCATCCAAGCCAGCTCTATGAAGCCGGGCTCGAAGGTCTTGTGCTGCTGACCGTGCTTGCGGTGCTGATCTACTATCGCAAGGCGCTGAAGACGCCGGGCTTGGTTTGCGGCGTGTTCGTCACCGGCTATGGCCTGGCGCGCATTTTCGTGGAATTCTTCCGCGAACCGGACGCACAGCTCGGTTATTTGCTGGGCGGCTGGCTGACAATGGGCATGCTCCTGTCAGTACCGATGGTGCTGATCGGCCTCTGGGCCATCCTGCGGGCACGCCGCGCCAGCGCCATCACAGCCTGACGGGGTTTTCATGACGACCCCGCTTGCAGAAAAGATCAAGGCACTCATTCTGGCGCACGGCCCGATCAGCGTGACCGACTACTTTTCGCTCTGCCTGGCCGATCCGGAACATGGCTATTACAGGACGCGCGAGCCCTTCGGCCAGTCCGGCGATTTCATCACGGCACCCGAGATCAGCCAGTTGTTCGGCGAGATGATTGGCATTTTTCTTGTTCAGGCCTGGCAACGGCACGGAGAACCGGTGCCGGTCAATATTGCCGAGATCGGCCCAGGCCGCGGCACGATGATGACCGACATCCTGCGCGTCGTCGCCAAGTTGTCGCCTGCGCTTTATGAGGCAGCCAGCGTGCATCTGGTCGAGACCAGCGAGCGGCTGCAGAAGGTGCAACAGCAGACCCTGATTGCCCACAAGTTCAAGATCTCATGGCACGACAGCTTCGACACTTTGCCGGACGGCTTTCTGCTTCTGGCCGCCAACGAACTGTTCGACGCCATCCCCATCCGCCAGTTCGTCAAAACGGCGCAAGGTTTTAGAGAGCGCCTTGTCGGGCTTGATGCGCAGGGAGACCTGACGTTTGCGGCGGGCGTGGCGAGTATCGATCCCGACATGCTTCCGGCCTCCGCCCCGGCCGCGCCGCTCGGAGCGGTGTTCGAAGTCGCCCCTGCCCGCGATGCCGTGATGGCAACGCTCAGCGAGCGCATCCGTACCCATGGCGGAACAGCCGTGGTCATCGACTACGGCCATATGGCAACCGGTCTCGGCGACACGTTGCAGGCGGTGCGCAGCCATCAGTTCGATCCGCCGCTTGCCCATCCCGGCGAGGCCGATATCACCAGCCATGTCGATTTCGAGCAATTGGCCCGGCGTGCCGTTGCAGAAAACCTGCAGATCAACGGGCTGACCTATCAGGGCGATTTCCTGATCGCGCTTGGCCTTGCCGAACGCGCCGCCGCCCTTGGCCGCGACAAGAGCGCCGAAACCCAGGAAAACATCCGGGCCGACGCCGAGCGGCTGGCCGGTTCCGGCGAAGGCAAAATGGGCGAATTGTTCAAGGTTCTGGTCGTCAGCAGCCCGAATGTAGCCCTCGTGCCCTTTCAGAAATAGCAACAGCCCAGACATGGCGGCGACGCCGGCTGTCGTTTCGGTGGATTGACAGAGACCGTCCCGAAAGGCCAACATCCGGCCAAATCACCCGGGCTGACACAGCCGACACGCCCGGAAAAACCAACCGCATCGCAGCATATCGAAAAGGCAAAACAACCGATGAAGGATGATGCCTTGCTATCGCCTGTGCAAAGCCCGCTTCTCTCCTCGACAGCGGGAAAGGCCATCAGACATGGCTATTTCACCCGTGAAGGCGGTGTTTCGGATGGCATCTATCGCGGCCTCAACGTGGGGCTTGGATCCCGGGACGAGCGCGCCCGCGTCGAAGAAAACCGCGCCCGGGTGAGCGCCTGGTTCGGTGCCGAACCACAAAAGCTAGCAACGGTGCATCAGGTCCACTCGCCCGACGCCATCATCGTCGACGCCAGCTATGACGGCACCCGCACCGAGGCCGACGCGCTGGTCACCGCAACACCCGGCCTTGTCATCGGCGTCCTATCTGCCGATTGCGGCCCCGTGCTGTTTGCCGATGCCGAATCCGGTGTGATCGGTGCCGCCCATGCCGGATGGAAGGGTGCGCTGACCGGCGTGCTTGAAAGCACCATCGAGGCAATGATTTCGCTCGGCGCCCGCCGCGATCGCATCACCGCCAGTCTCGGCCCATCGATCAGCCGCCGGAACTACGAGGTCGGCACGGAATTCGTCGAACGGTTTATGGAGAAGGACCCCGCCTACGCTACCTTCTTCACCCCATCCGCCCGCGAAGGCCACGCAATGTTCGATCTGCCGGGATTGACCACCAGCCGGCTGACCGATGCCGGCGTCACGGCGGAAAATCTCGACCTTTGCACCTATGCGGACGAGGAACGCTTCTTTTCCTACCGCCGCACCACGCATCGCAGCGAGCCGGATTACGGCCGGCAAATTTCTGCAATATCCATACGGGAGGCATGACATGGCACTGCATTTCACGCAGGACGAATTTTCGGCGCGGCTGGAACGGCTGACGGCCAAGATGAAGGAAGAAAAGCTGGCTGCCATGCTGCTGTTTGCGCAGGAAAGCATGTACTGGCTGACCGGCTATGACACGTTCGGCTACTGCTTCTTCCAGACGCTGGTGGTCAAGGCCGACGGCTCGATGGTGCTGCTCACCCGCTCGGCCGATCTGCGCCAGGCCAAGCACACCTCCAATATCGAACGCGTCGAGGTCTGGGTCGACCGGGTCAATGCCGATCCGACGATGGACCTGAAGAACCTGCTGAGCGATCTCGACCTGCTCGGCACCCGCATCGGCATCGAATATGACACACATGGCATGACAGGCCGTATTGCCCGGCTGCTCGATCAGCAGTTGACGAGTTTCGGCGAACTGGTCGATGCCTCGCTGCTGGTTAGCCGTCTGCGCCTGATCAAGAGTGCCGCCGAAATCGTCTATGTCGAGAAGGCGGCAAGCCTTGCCGACGACGCGCTGGATGCCGCCATTCCGCTCATCCATGCCGGTGGCGACGAGGCTGCCATTCTGGCGGCGATGCAGGGCGCTGTCTTTGCGGGTGGCGGCGACTATCCCGCCAACGAATTCATTATCGGCTCTGGCGCCGATGCCCTGCTCTGCCGCTACAAGGCAGGACGGCGCACGCTGGATGCACAGGACCAGTTGACATTGGAGTGGGCCGGGGTCAGCGCCCATTATCATGCCGCGATGATGCGCACCGTCGTTGTCGGAGAGCCGACCAACCGCCACCGCGAACTCTACAGCGCCTGCCGCGACACCATCCAGGCCATCGAGATGGTGCTTCGTCCCGGCAATACGTTCGGCACCGTCTTCGACGTTCATTCGAAGATCATGGACGAACGCGGCCTGACACGGCACCGGCTGAACGCCTGTGGCTACTCGCTCGGCGCCCGCTTCTCGCCGTCCTGGATGGAGCACCAGATGTTCCACATGGGTAACCCGCAGGAAATCGAGCCCGACATGTCCCTCTTCGTCCATATGATCATCATGGACTCAGACAGCGGCACGGCCATGACGCTCGGCCAGACCTACCTGACCACGGACGGCGCGCCGAAGGCATTGTCCCGCTACGGACTGGACTTCATCTCTGCTTAGGAAAATTGATCTATCGTCCTGTTGAACGACGGAAGAAGGAAGGGGCCTTCGCGTATTCCGTCACCGACGAACCGGACGGTAGGACGATGCACAAGCGGATCATGCTACTTGCGAGCCTTGGAATGATTGCGGCCCTGACGGGCTGCAACAGCATGGACGACCTGACCCCGCAGGTCGATGTCGGTGCCGGCACCTTCCGCTCCCCGCCGGTCAACCAGTCCGATCTCGATTCCATGCAGACGGTTGACGTTGCGCCGCAAGCATCCACGCCGGTGCAAAGCGCGCAGCTGGCCTCGCCCGAACAGGAAGGCTTTTCAGAAGGCCCAAGCGGCACGGTGATGGCGCAGGGCGATACCGACTATACCGATCCGGCCGGATCGCTGGATGCACAGGCCGGACGTCTGCGGCAAGGCCAGGTTCCGGCGCAGGAACAGCAGGCCGCGAGAAGGCCGGCCGTTGCCGAACAGGCCGATACAGCGCCGGACGACCAATCCGCAGAGCCCGAACAGCAAATTGCCCGGCAGCAGCCGCAAACCCAGCCGCAGCAGAAGACTGCAGCCATTGCTCCCGCCGCGGCAGCCGGCACGATCCGCTTCCTGCCGATCATCGGCGCGCCTGTGGAAGTCGTTACACCGCTCTCCAAGCAGCTCGGCGCGGAAGCCCGCTCGCACGGCCTGACGATCAAGGCCGCCTCCGATACCAGCAGCCAGCATATCCTGAAGGGATATTTCTCGGCGCTGAACGACGGCGGCAAGACGACAGTGGTCTACGTTTGGGACGTGCTTGACGGCACCGGCAACCGGCTTCACCGCATCCAGGGACAGGACACGGTCAACGCCACCGCCGCCGACCTCTGGTCCGTGGTGCCGCCACAGACGATGCAGGCGATCGCCACCAAGACCATCAGCGCCTATCTGGACTGGCGCGCCGGCGACGCCGGCTAAACACCGGACAGGCCCGAAAATCCAGTGCTGTGAGGCGAAATGTTCTCACTTCGCCACGTTTGAGCAAATCTTTTTAGGATAAACTACGCTGCAACGCGGCAATCCTCTTGCATTCGAAGTCAAGCGCGTTAAGAAGCGCGCATAAGCTTGGGACGATCGAGACCCCGGCTGGCTTACGGAATTTGCGCGGACGGATATGAAGCCGCGCCAGCACAGGCGGACCATCGATGAAGGTTTTCGCAGGCAACTCGAACCGGCTCCTGGCCGAAGCGATCTGCAATTATCTCAACCTGCCCCTGGGCAAAGCAACCGTCAGACGGTTTGCCGACCAGGAAATCTTTGTGGAAATACAGGAAAACGTGCGCGGCGAGGATGTTTTCATCGTCCAGTCCACCTCGTTTCCGACCAATGACCACCTGATGGAACTGCTGATCATGATCGACGCGATACGCCGATCGTCAGCCCGCCGCATCACTGCCGTCATTCCCTATTTCGGCTATGCCCGCCAGGACCGCAAAGCCGGCCCGCGCACGCCGATCTCGGCCAAGCTGGTGGCCAACCTGATCACCGAGGCCGGTGCCGACCGCGTTTTGACACTCGACCTGCATGCCGGCCAGATCCAGGGCTTTTTCGATATCCCGACCGACAACCTCTACGCCGTGCCGATCCTGGCGCGTGACGTCAAGGAACACTACAATCTTGAAAACGTCATGGTGGTTTCGCCCGACGTCGGCGGTGTGGTCCGAGCCCGGGCGCTGGCCAAGCGTCTCGACTGCCAGCTGGCGATCGTCGACAAGCGCCGCGAACGCGCCGGCGAATCCGAAGTCATGAACGTCATCGGTGACGTGACCGGCAAGGACTGTCTGCTGATCGACGATATCGTCGATTCCGGCGGCACGCTCTGCAATGCCGCAGAAGCGCTGCTGAAGAACGGCGCCACCAGCGTCACGGCCTATATCACCCACGGCGTTCTGTCCGGTGGTGCCGTTGCCCGTGTCACCTCCTCGAAGCTGAAGGAACTGGTGATCACCGATACGATCCAGCCGACAACGGCAGTTCAGTCGGCCCACAATATCCGCGTCATCTCGACGTCCAGCCTGATCGGCGAAGCGATCAACCGTACCAGCCAGGAAGAATCGGTCTCCAGCCTGTTCGATTGATCGGCCACACGGCCAGCTTTACACTCTTTTGACAATCGGAATGGCGCAGGCCTCACCGCCTGCAAACAGGCGCGAGCGGGTGAGAAACCGCCGTTCGCGGCCATTGTCGAGCGAGAACATGCCGCCCCTGCCCGGCACGACATCGATGATCAGCTGCGTATGCTTCCAGACCTCGAACTGGCTGGCGCTGATATAAACCGGCACGCCGCCAATCTCCCCCAGTTTGATATCGTTATCGCCGACAATGTAATCGTCGGCCGGATAGCACATCGGCGACGAACCGTCGCAACAGCCACCGGACTGATGAAACAGCACATCGGGATGATCCTCGCGGATCTCCTTGAGGAACGCCAGCGCTGCGTCTGTGGCGAGCACGCGTGGCTCGCCGTGGATGGTGTCGGTCATTGCCATTCCCTTCCGGGCCGCACGAGATCGGCGGCGCACTCGGACAAACTCCCTCCCCCCTGTGGGGAGGGTTGGGGAGGGGAATTCCCTTGAAGAAATAACCCCTCCCCGTCGCTTCGCTCCGACCCTCCCCACAAGGGGGAGGGTTAAACCTCAAAAGAAGCCCAGCGCCTTGGGGCTATAGCTCACCAGCATGTTCTTTGTCTGCTGATAGTGATCGAGCATCATCTTGTGGGTTTCGCGGCCGATACCGGACTGCTTGTAACCACCGAAGGCAGCGCCAGCCGGATAGGCATGGTAGCAATTGGTCCAGACGCGGCCGGCCTGGATGTTGCGGCCGAACTGGTAGCAACGGTTGGCATCTCGGCTCCAGACGCCGGAACCCAGGCCATAAAGCGTGTCGTTGGCGATTTCCAGCGCTTCCTCATCGGTCTTGAAGGTTGTCACCGATACCACCGGCCCAAAAATTTCCTCCTGGAACACACGCATCTTGTTGTGGCCCTTGAACACCGTCGGCTTGACGTAGAAGCCGCCCGCCAGCTCGCCCTCCAGATTGTTGCGCTCGCCGCCGATCAGCACCTCGGCGCCTTCCTGGCGGCCGATATCCATGTAGGACATGATTTTTTCCAGCTGCTCGCTGGACGCCTGGGCGCCAATCATCGTCGACATGTCGAGCGGATTGCCCTGCTTGATGGCAGCAACGCGCTTGATCGCCTTTTCCATGAAGCGGTCGTAGATCTTTTCATGCACCAGTGCGCGGCTCGGGCATGTGCAGACCTCGCCCTGGTTGAGGGCAAACATCGCAAAACCTTCGAGCGCCTTGTCGAGATAATCGTCGTCCTCGCGCATCACGTCTTCGAAGAAGATGTTCGGCGACTTGCCGCCCAGTTCCAGCGTTACCGGAATGAGGTTCTGGCTGGCATATTGCATGATCAGCCGGCCGGTCGAGGTTTCGCCGGTGAAAGCGACTTTGTTGATGCGCGGGTTGGTGGCAAGCGGCTTGCCGGCCTCAAGACCAAAGCCGTTGACGATATTGAGCACGCCTGGCGGCAGGAGATCGCCGACAAGTTCGATCCAGACGAGGATCGACGCCGGTGTCTGTTCGGCTGGTTTGAGAATAACGCAATTGCCCGCGGCCAGTGCCGGAGCGAGCTTCCACGCAGCCATCAGGATCGGGAAGTTCCACGGAATGATCTGGGCGACGACGCCGAGCGGCTCATGGAAATGATAGGCGACCGTATCATGGTCGATCTCGCCGATGGTGCCTTCCTGGGCGCGGACGCAGGACGCGAAATAGCGGAAATGGTCGATGGCGAGCGGCATGTCGGCAGCCATGGTTTCACGCAGCGGCTTGCCGTTATCCCAGGTCTCGGCCCTGGCCAGAAGCTCGATATTGTCTTCCATCCGGCTTGCAATCTTCATCAGGATGTTGGCGCGCTCCGTCGCTGACGTGCGGGCCCACTTGTCCTTGGCGGCATGGGCGGCGTCCAGCGCCAGTTCGATATCGGCTGCTTCTGAACGGGCGATCTGGCACAGCACGCCGCCAGTCACCGGGGTCGTGTTGTCGAAATAGCGGCCGCTGACCGGCTCACGCCAATCACCACCGATATAGTTTCCGTACTTCTGCTTGAAAGGATTCTCGACGATCTTTTGATGCAACATTGATTTTCTCCTCCTGAGACAGACTCCAACAATCTGCTGGGAGGAAAGGTGCGCCGGAACGCACGAAACGCGTAGAGGCGCCCTGTCTGCACAGGACCCCAAGTGTTTCAGATGTGCGACAGGTGAATTGCCCCAACCATGCTGCAGCGCGGTAAACGGTCCGCGACGATGCCTGCAGCCTCAATCGACCGAGAGTTTCTTCATTTTCCGGTAGAGCGTCGCCCTGCTGATCCCCAACGTATCGGCGGCCAGGGACACATTGCCCTGCGCCCGCGACAGGACGCGGCGAAGTGCGGCGCGCTCGGCATTGACAAGATCCTCGCCCTGCCCCAGCGGCGCCTCGTTCAAAAGGTCGGCAGCCGGAACGCCGCTGGCAATGCGCCGGTCGTCGAGATTGAGTTTCAGCCGGGCAGCACGGGTCGCCCCCAGCACGAGATCGTCGCGATCGATGGCGATGAGCGCCGGGCTGCTCTTGTTGTCGGCCGGCACAAAAAGAATGCGCGCGCCGTTGAAGGCACGGTGGAACAGATTGGCCTCGATCCGGGCGGCGGCATCGCGGACCGCCTGTGACAGCAACAGCATGGCCATTTCGCCGGCATCGTCACGGCAGGTGGAAATATCGATTGCGGCGGCGACCCTGCCGAGATGATCACGGATGGGAGCAGTCACGCAGGAAAGCCCGGTATTGCAGCTCAAGAAGTGCTGGTCGCGCTGGATGACGACGGCGCGCGCATCGGCAATTGCCGTGCCGATGCCGTTGGTACCAACGCTGGCCTCGCTCCAAACCGTGCCGGACCAGAGACCCAGCCCGCGAAAATCGTGGTCGTCACCGGGCGAACCGCGGCGTTCGAGCGCAACGCCGTTTTCGTCGGTCAACAGTAGGCAGCATCCGGCCTTGCCAACCGTCGAGAACAACCGGTCGAGTTCCCCTTGCGCTTCCTCGATCAGCGGTCCGGATCTTTCACGGGCCGCCCTGAACTCCTGTTCCGACAGCCTGAGCGGCGAGCGGGCATCCTCGGGAGACAATCCATGCACGGTCAGGCACCGGCGCCAGGAGGCCGCGACCGGCGAACTGGCTGCAGCCGACACGTGATGCGCAACGGCTTGTACATGATCCGAATGTTTCATCGGCTCTCCTCCCTGAGGGCTGACGCGAACCTCACCATAGATGCAGTGACAGTAGAACGTCCCGTTGAGCAAAGGTCAAAGACAAAACGGCGGCGCGTCAATTATCAGTTGCGCCAGACAGAAGGTATTGCACCAACATGACGATATGATAGGCCAGACTATCGTCAAGACACGTCCCGCAGCCATGGTCCCCATATAATGTTTCGTGACTTTTCCCTTCAGAGCCTGTTCATGGGCCTGCTCACTGCTTTTGTTGGTTTCGCCAGTTCCTTTGCCGTGGTGCTGCACGGGCTGACCGGCGTTGGCGCGACGGAGGCGCAGGCGGCTTCAGGCCTGATGGCGCTGTCGGTATCGATGGGCGTGTGCGCCATCGTGCTCAGCCTGACAACACGCCTGCCGGTGAGCATCGCCTGGTCGACACCGGGTGCAGCGCTGCTTGCCAGTTCCGGTGCCGTGGCCGGCGGGTTCAATACGGCCGTCGGCGGCTTCCTGATCTGCGGCGCGCTGATCGTCATTGCGGGACTGTGGAAACCGCTCGGGCGCGCAGTCGCTGCCATTCCGGCGGCACTGGCGAATGCGATGCTTGCCGGGGTGCTGATCGGGCTGTGTTTTGCGCCGGTCAAGGCCATCGCCTTCAACCCGCTGCTCGGCCTGCCGATCGTTGCCGCCTGGGTGGTCGTCGGCAGCATCAACCGGCTGTTTGCAGTGCCTGCCGCCCTTCTGGCCTTCGTTCTGGTGCTGGCCTTTGGGGTCGAGATGCCCGCCGATGCGATGGCACGGCTTTCGGCGACACTTGTGCCGCATATCGAATGGGTCACCCCGGCCTTCACCGTTGCCGGGCTCGTCAGCATCGCGCTGCCGCTGTTCATCGTCACCATGGCGTCCCAGAATATCCCGGGGATCGCCGTCCTCAAGGTCAACGGGTATGAACCGCAGCCCGGTCCATTGTTTGCGACAACCGGCGTCTTCTCGATCCTGAGCGCGCCGTTCGGTGGCCATGCGGTCAATCTGGCGGCGATCACCGCAGCCATGTGTGCCGGCGAGGACGCGCATCGCGATCCCGCCCGGCGCTACTGGTCGGCAATCGTCGCCGGTGCCGGTTACATCATCTTCGGCCTGCTCGCCGCAACCGTGACCGCCTTTGTCAGTCTTGCTCCACCGATCCTGATCCAGGCGGTCGCCGGCCTTGCGCTGATCAGCGCTTTTGCCGGATCGGCCATGGCCGCGTTCAAGGAAGCGGACGGCCGGGAAGCGGCAGCCGTGACCTTTCTGGTCACCGCATCCGGCGTCAGCTTCGCAGGAGTTTCTGGTGCCTTCTGGGGATTGCTCGCCGGTGGATTGATGCTTGCGCTTGCCCGCTTTACCCAGTCGCGCCGGCGCTGACGCAACCACTCACGCGACGGCGGAACGCAGCTTAACGGGTTCCGCGTCTATGCTCACGGCCTCCTCGCAGGTCCGTGCAGCGCACGGTCTGTTGACCACATGATCGATATCGCTCAACGGCATCGGCCTGCCGAACAGGTAACCCTGCACCTGCCGGCAGCCTTCGTTGAGCAGGAACTCCATATGCTCTTCCCGCTCCACGCCTTCGGCCAGAACCGGAATGCCAAGACTGTCGGCCAGGATAATCGTCGAGCGGACGATCGCCGCAGACTGGCGGTTAGTGGTGACGCCGTCGATGAAGGCGCGGTCGATCTTGATCTTGTCGAACGGAAAGTTCTGCAGGGTCGTCAACGAGGAATAGCCGGTACCATAGTCGTCCATGGCGATCTTGACGCCGAGCTGCTTCAGCTGCCGGATGATGCGCAGGGCATTCTGCTGGTCGGCGATGATACCGGATTCGGTGATTTCCAGTTCCAGCCGGGAGGGTTGCAGACCCGTTTCCAGAAGAATCTCATGCACCCGTGCCGCAAGGTTGACATTGGTGAGCTGGCCCGGCGCGACATTGACCGCGATCTTGAGCGGGTTCGCCCAGCATGCCGCCTGCTGGCAGGCCGTGCGCAGCACCCAATCCCCCAATTCGTGGATGAAGCCGTTGCGGCCGGCGATCGGAATGAACTCCGCAGGCGGCACCATGCCCCGGACGGGGTGATGCCAGCGCAGCAGAACCTCGAAACCGATGACCTCGCGCGTCAGCGAATTGTTCTGGTACTGGTAGTAGAGCTCGAATTCGTTACGCTCGATGCCCTGGCGCATGTCCATCGCAAGCGCGCTGCGGTCCCGGGCTGCATCATCCATCGCCGGCTCATAGCTTCGAACGGCATTCGATCCGGCAGCCTTGGCGCGGTACATGGCAAGATCCGCCTGGGCCAGAAGCGCCTGGGGCGTGCGCGCATCGGCGGGATAATGGGAAATGCCGACGCTCGTGCCGACCAGCAGCTTTTTCCCCTCCCATTCAACCGGCTGGATTATCGCCTCGACAAGCCGCGACGCGAAGGCGGTGGCATCGTCATACCGGGCCAGGTTGGTGGACAAGGCGACGAACTCGTCGCCGCCCATGCGCGCGATAAACTCCCCCTCACCCAACACTTTTGACATGCGTTCGGCCACGCCATGCAGGACGGCATCACCGGCCGCATGCCCGTGCACGTCGTTGACATCCTTGAACCGGTCGAGATCGAAGGACAGAACGGCAATCCCCGCCGTGCCAGCCTTCTGACGGTCGATGATGCCCTGGAGATGCTCTCCGAGAGCGGTGCGGTTTGGCAATCCGGTCAAGGGATCGTGAAGCGACAGATGACGGAACCGCTCCGCCGCGCCCCGTGTCGATTGCAGATCGATGGCATAGGTCGAGGCACCCAACGCCAGCATCATGCCGATAATCACCACGACGACGGTCAGCAGGCTGTCGGGGATCATGTCGTTCGAGGTGATAATGAGCTGATCCGGAACGATCGTGACTGCGCTCATTCCGGTGAAGTGCATCGTGGTAATCGCCAGGACCAGGGCCAGAATACCGAGATATTGGCGCCACCGCGCACCCGGCCTTGCAATCAGGCCCGTGGCGACGGCGCCGAAGCCGATGCCGAGAAACACGGAAGCCGCGTAATAGCTGGAATCCCATTCCATCCGGCCGGCGATCTGATAACCCGCCATGCCTGTATAGTGCATGATGGCAATACCCGCCCCAACGACGCCACCACCGAGTTCGATGAGAAGGCCGGGCTTGCCCGCCGCAGTGATCAGAAATCCCAAGATGGTGACACCGATCGCCGCCGCCAGCGATGCCATCGTCAGCGTCGGCTCATAGGCATGCGCCAGGGGGGGATTGAAACTCAGCATGGCGATGAAATGCGTCATCCAGATCGTCGATCCACCGACGACCCCGCTTGTAAACAGCCAGTTCAGCTTCTGCATCCCGGTGCTGCGCTGGACACGGGCATAGAGCCGGACGGTCAAGATTGAACCCAGCAAGCAGACAAGCGCTGCAAGCGCGAGAAGTCCATAACTATGGTCGGTGGCTATACAGGAGAGAACCTTGAGCATTGATACCACTCGCACTGATATGAAAGCACGTTCTCACACAACCACTAATAATCATTGAATGACATTACTACAACTTGCATCGGCCATTCACCTTAGAAACTCGGGTATTCCACAGCAAAAAGCGCTGAAAAACATACGTTTTTCAGCGCTTTCGCTCTGCCAGCTGCTGCGCGGTGTCTACGTTCTGAAATCAGGAAAAGCAACCAATACGGGTATTCACGGCGAGTTTGCCTTGGGCAGCCGGTCACACCCACTCGTCATTGTGCAGTTTTGGGCGTGAGCCACAGCAGTCAAGCGGCGACGGCGCTGTCTCCGTCCGTTTCCGTTACTGTCTCGGCTTGCTCAGCCGTGGCCGAATTGACCACATGCTCGATCTCGCTGTGCGGCATCGGCTTTCCAAACAGGTATCCCTGGACCTGCAGGCAGCCTTCGCTGCGCAGGAAGTCCATGTGTTCCTCGTTCTCCACCCCTTCCGCCAGCACAGGAATATCCAGGCTCTGGGCGAGAATGATGGTTGAACGCACGATCGCGGCAGAGTGGCGGTTGCTGGTGACGCCATCGATGAAGGCACGGTCGATCTTGATCTTGTCGAACGGGAAATTCTGCAGGGTCGAGAGCGACGAATAGCCGGTTCCATAGTCGTCCATGGCGATCTTGACGCCAAGCTGCTTCAACTGCCGGATGATGTGAAGCGCGTGCTGCTGGTCGGCGATGATGCCCGATTCGGTGATTTCCAGTTCGAGACGTTCCGCACTAAGGCCGGTCTCCTTGAGGATTTCGGCAACGCGGCTGGGGAAATTCGTATCGGCCAGTTGAGCTGGTGCGACATTGACGGCGATCTTGATGGGGTTTTCCCAGGCTGCCGCCTGCTGGCAGGCGCTGAGCAAGACCCAGTCGCCAAGCTCATGAATAAACCCGTTCTTCTCGGCGATCGGAATGAATTCCGTCGGCGGCACCATGCCGCGCACCGGGTGCTTCCAGCGTAGCAGCACCTCGAAGCCGATGACGTCGCGTGTCAGCGAATTGTTCTGATACTGGTAATAGAGTTCGAACTCGTTGCGCTCGATGCCCTGACGCATGTCCATGGCCAGCACGCTGCGGCTGCGCGCTGCGTCGTCCATCGACGGCTCATAGAGGCGGATCGAATTGGAGCCGGCCGCCTTGGCGCGGTACATGGCCAGATCCGCCTGGGCCAAAAGCTCTTCCGGTGTACGTGCATCGACGGGAAACAGCGAGATACCGACACTGCTGCCAACCAGAAGCGTCTTGCCCTGCCATTCGACCGGCTTGCCGATTTCGGCAATCAACCGGGCTGCAAAGGTCTTTGCCTCGCTTTTCATGAAGAAATTGGAGGTCAGCGCGACGAATTCGTCGCCGCCGATGCGGGCGACATATTCCCCCTCACCCAGAACGCTGGCCATCCGCTCGGAAATCGTCCGCAGAACGGCGTCGCCGGCCGCATGACCATGCACGTCGTTGACATCCTTGAACCGGTCAAGGTCGAAGGAAAGGACCGCGAGGCGCGCCGTGTCGTCCTTCTGCCGGCGGATGATTTCTTCGAGATGTTCGCCGAAGGCAACGCGGTTCGGCAAGGCGGTCAGCGGATCGTGCAGCGACAGATGACGGAAACGCTCGGCAGCAAGATGACTGGAGTGCATATCGATAACATAGGTCGATGCACCGAGGCCCAGCATCAGGCACATCATCACCGTGACCATGATAATCATCAGGTTATCGGGAATAAGGGCTGCCGACGGCTGGATCATCGGATCAGGAATGATCGTCACGGCGGCCATGCCGGTGAAATGCATGCTGACGATCGCCAGGATCAGCGCGACGGCGCCGCCATATTTGCAAAAACGCGTGACCGGGCGGGCAACCCGGCTAGTGGCAAAAGCGCCGAAGCTGACACCCAAAATGATCGAGGCCAGGTAATAGGAGAAGTCCCACTCCATCCGGCCAGCGATCTGATAAGCCATCATGCCCATATAGTGCATGATGGCGATACCGGCGCCGACGATCGCGCCACCAAGTTCGATGGTGGGGCCTGTCTTGCGCATGGCGGTGACGAAAAAACCCAGCGTGGTGATGCCGATCGCGGCACCCAGCGAGGCAAGCGTCATAACCGGTTCATAGGCATGTTCGAGCGTCGGCCTGAAGCTCAGCATGGCGATGAAGTGCGTCGTCCAGATCGTCGAGCCGCCGATAACCCCGCCCATCAGCAACCAGTTCCATTTCTGCACCCCGACCGTGCGTCTGACACGGGCATAAAGCCTCATGCTCAGAACCGAGCCGAGAATACAGACGAGAGTTGCAAGCGACAGCAAACCATAGTGATGATCTATCGCGATGCAGGAAAGAACCTTGAGCATGGGACACCTGTTTTGAACGTGGCCGCACTCTGCCATGCAAGCGCTAAGAGAGGTTAACGCTGGCGAAGATCAATGATTTGACGGTTATCAAGCCCTGAAGGATATCCCCCATAAGATGCACTACCGGTTGCATCGCAACCTTCAAGATTATCTTTTTTTGGCAGAACCGGGATTTTCCAGCCAATCCGGGCTTTGCTTGCAATTTCGGGCATTCTCGGTTATGGACGCGCGTCCGCGCAGACACCCTTGGAGGCAAATGCGGATGAGACGGTCAAACGTCTCGGTTCATCCTGTCTTTTATAGAGAAGCGGATGAGCTCTCCAAAAACACCAGAAAGGTTAAGACCATGAGCCATACATCCTACGAGCTCAAGGCCGAAACGCGCGAACGGGTTGGTAAGGGGTCCTCCCGTGAACTTCGCCGCAACGGTCTTATTCCTGCAGTCATCTATGGTGACAAGCAGGCTCCGATTTCCATCGCCCTCTCCACGAAGGAAATCACCCAGAAAATTCACGCCGGTGGTTTCATGACCACGATCGCCACGATCGACGTTGGCGGCGAGAAGATCCGCGTCCTGCCGAAGGACTACCAGCTGGATCCGGTTCGTGACTTCACCATGCATGTCGATTTCCTTCGCGTTTCGAAGGACAGCGTCGTCACCGTTGAAGTTCCGGTTCACTTCGTCAACGAAGAGAAGTCCCCGGGCCTCAAGATCGGTGGCGTTCTGAACATCGTTCGTCACGAAGTCGAACTGGTTGTTTCGGCCGACGACATTCCGGAATTCCTGACGGCTGACCTGTCGGGCCTGAAGATCGGCGACGGCATCCATATCTCGAACATCAAGCTTCCGAAGAACGCGTCGCCGGTTATCGCCGACCGCGATTTCACTATTGCGACCATCGCGCAGCCTGCTGGCGGCACGACGGAAGAAGAAGTTGTAGCCGAGTAAAAATTCCGGCCTGACGGCCTGGATTGAAAGCCCGCTTCACCCGGTGAAGCGGGCTTTTTTGTTGCCGCGCTCGCCTCAAGCGTTTGCGTCTTGCGGCAATCACCCCAGTTTTCGCCTCACGGTTTCAACAACATTTAAGATTTACGTGATGTGTTGTCGGCGGGGGATTGTCCGGCTTCAGTGTACGAGAATCCTAATGGGACGTAAGATTGCCAACGCGACCGGGTGCATCCGATGATGCACTCTGTTGAAAACCGTTTTATTGCGATCGTTTGTGGTGCGATATTTGTCTTTATCGCTCCTCTGATCGTGTTGTTTCTGACCTTGTCGTCAGAGCGTGTTGCCCGTGACAGTCTGCAGAACACGCAGGTTCTCATGGAAGCAAGCGCTCAGGCGCTTGCCAAGCCCCTCTGGGATTTCGACACCGATGGTGTCCAGCAGATCGCACAGTCGCTGATCGCCGACGCCGCCATCATGTCGGTGCACGTCAAAGACAGCTCGCAATCGATCTCTCTTAGAGTCCCCACCGGTCCCGCGGATACCAATCTGCCGCACACGATTCTCACCAAGGAGATCTTCTACAATTCCCGGGATGGACTGAAATCCGTCGGCACTGTGGAGATATGGGTGAAGACCCCCGGTCTTCTCACACGCTTCAGCAGCGACGAGCTGAGCATCTTCATTATCCTGATCGTCGCCGTCGGCATCGTCTTTGCAGCGGCCATCCTCGGCAATCGCCTTACGGTCATCCGGCCGCTGATGCGGCTGACGGCGGCAATCGAAGCCACAAGAAGGCTCGGTTCGCGCCACCATGTCGACTGGACATCGGACGACGAAATGGGAACGCTGGCACATAATTTCAACGAGATGCAAAGCAAGCTGGAGCGTGAGGAAACCGAGCTGAAGCTCGCCCATAGCCGCGCCACCGACATCTACAATCTGAGCCCGTCGATGCTGTTTTCCCTCGACCCGGCCAATTGCCTGACCGCCGTCAGCGACTACTGGCTGACCGCCACGGGCTATGGCCGCGGCGATGTCATCGGACGTGTCTTTACCGATTTCGTCGACGAGCACTGGCACGAAACCTATCGGGCACGCCGCCGCAACGGCAACACCAGCCATGCCAATATCTGCGAAGTCACAGTCCCGTTCATCAAGGCGAACGGTGAGACGATGACCGTTCTCATCCTCGAGATGAAAAGCGCAACCAGCGGCGAACGCGGCAGTCTCTCCCTCTCCGTCATGACCGACATCACGGAACTGAAGCAGGCCGAAAGCCGCAACCACGCGCAGGCGATCACCGACCATCTGACCGGTCTTCTTAACCGGCAGGGCTTCGAAGCCGCCCTTGACGAAGGCATCCGCCAGGCCGACGAGAATACGATGCAACTCGCCTGCATCTTCATCGATCTCGATCGCTTCAAATGGATCAACGACAATTTCGGCCATGCCGCCGGCGACGAGGTGTTACGCCAGGTCGTTGCCCGCGTCCGCACCACCCTTCGCCCCGACGACACGATGTCACGGCTCGGTGGCGACGAGTTTGCCATCCTGGTCAGCGCCGAGGATGTCGAAGCCCTGGCAAGCGAGATCGGCGACCGCATCTGCGCCAGCCTGCGCCAGCCGATCCTGGTTGAAGGTGCGGAGCTTTCGGTCAGCGCCAGCGTCGGCATCGCGCTGTATCCGGACCACGCGGCAAATGCCGCTGAACTGCTGCTGAAATCCGACATGGCGATGTATGCGCGCAAGCGCGACGGCAAGAACGGCATGCTGCTCTTCGATACCAGCATGCTCGACACGGCCCGCGAGCGCCATGAGATGGAGCAGAACATCGAAGCCGGTCTCAAGGAAGACTGGTTTGAAGCCTATCTGCAGCCGATCGTCAGCCTGAGCGATGGCCGTATTGCCGGGTTTGAGGCGCTGATGCGCATGAACCATCCGGAAAAGGGCATCCTGCCACCGGCCAAGATCATCGGCATTGCCGAGGAAACCGGCTCGATCGCCCGCATCGGCGAGCGCGTGCTGGAAAAGGCAATCAGCCACCTTGCCCGCCTGACGCAACTGGAAGGCACCGAGACCACCTATCTCGCGGTCAACTTCTCGCCGCTGCAATTCGAAGAGACGCTGCCGCACAAGCTCGCAGCACTATTGCTCAAGCACCATATCTCTCCTTCCCGCATCGTCATCGAAATCACCGAAGCGGTACTGATGCTGGACAATCCGGATATACACGCGGTGCTGAAGCAGCTCAGCGAATTCGGCTGCCGCATCGCGCTCGACGATTTCGGCACCGGTTATTCCTCGCTCAGCTATCTCAACCGGTTCCCGGTCGATATCGTCAAGGTCGACCAGTCCTTCACACGATCGCTGACGACCGGGACCGCCGACATTCGCCGCAAGAGCCGGATGCTGATCAAGGGCATCCGGACCATCTCCCACCAGATGGGCTGTACCGTCGTTGCCGAGGGCATCGAGACCAAGGAGCAATGGGAACTGCTGCGCAAGCTCGGCCTCGACTACGGCCAGGGCTATCTCTTCAGCCGGCCGATGCCGATCGAGAACATGCTTTTGATGCTGGAAATGGAATCCGAAGCAAAGGCCACCAGTCACGCATGACCATGACAAAGGAAGAACGGGTATGAGACATGTGGCGTTCGCACTCGCTCTCCTTTTGTCGGGCACGGCGAATGCCGAAACATTGAAATTGTTGACGGAGGAATATCCTCCCTACAATTTCAGCAAAAACGGGGTCATCAGTGGCGCCGCCGTCGAGCAGGCCGAGCGGATGATGAAGGCGCTCGGCACCCCCTATTCGCTCAAGATTCTTCCCTGGGCGCGGGCGCTGTCGCTGACGGAAAACCAGCCGTGGACCTGTCTTTTCACCACCGGTCACGATGACGAACGCGACAAGCGGTTCAAATGGGTCGAGCCCCTGCTGATCGATCGCATGGTGATGGTGCGCAAGACAGGCTCGGGCGTCAATCCGGCCAATACCGAAGAAGCCAAGCGCTTCACTGTCGGTACACAGCGCGACGATTTTTCGGCCAACTATCTGCAGAAGAACGCCTTCCCCAAGGTCGATCTCGCGGCCGACATGGAAACGACGGCAAAGAAGCTCCTGAGCGGCCGCATCGACCTGATGATGACCTCGGAAAAGACGTTCGAGACGATGCGCAACCAAGGTGCAGCGCTTGAAAGCGCGCTTGTTCTCGAAGGCAAACTCTATGGTTTTGCCTGCAATCTCGATCTGCCCGATAGCATGGTCACGGCAATGCAGGCGCAACTCGACAAACTGATCGCCGACGGCACGCAGGACCGAATCTTCATGAAGTACGGACTGCGTCCCAACCGCTAACCCGTATTGCGTTCAACGGAGGGCCAGACCAGAAAACCGGCCTTCGCACACGCCAGACGGTTGACATCCGGCCGCCAACGCGGTGCAAGACAGTCTGTCCGATTGTTAGAGATACACCCATGCTGATTTTCGCAGGTCTCGGTAATCCCGGCGCCGAATATGCCGGTAACCGCCACAATATCGGCTTCATGGCCGTTGACGCGATCCAGCGGCGTCACAGCTTTTCGCCCTGGTCGAAGAAGTTCAAGGCACTGATTTCGGAAGGCGAGATCGGCGGCGAGCGTGTGCTCTTGATGAAACCGCAGACTTTCATGAATCTCTCGGGCGAGGCGGTCGGCGAGGCCATGCGCTTCTACAAGCTCGAGCCGAAAGACATTCTGGCGATCTACGATGAACTCGACCTGATCGAGGGCAAGGCGCGGATCAAGACGGGTGGCGGCCATGGCGGCCATAACGGCATCAAGTCGCTCGACGCCCATTGCGGCCGCGAATACCGCCGGCTGCGCCTCGGTATCGGTCACCCAGGCTCGAAGGAAAGAGTGCATGGCCATGTGCTCGGTGATTTCGCCAAGGCCGACAAGGTCTGGCTGGAACCGCTGCTCGACGCGCTTGCAGACAACGCAGAGATGCTGGTGAAAGCCGAGGATTCGCAGTTTCTCAACAAGCTGACGCTGGCAACCGGCGGCAAACCGGAGCCTGAACCGGCACCCGCCAAGCCCCCCGCCGGAAAATCGCATATCCGCCAGGCCCGCAACAATGCCCAACCGAAAATCCTGCCGACAACCGGCCCGATGGCCGACATGCTGAAAAAGCTGTTCGGCAATAAGGACGAATAGCCCGTGCAAACCGGCGACTTCCACATCCGGCGCGCTGAGCAGGACGACCTCCCTGCCCTGCTTGCGCTCTACCGGCACCTCAATGCAGACGATCCGGAGATGGCACCGGATATCGCCGCCGGGCGCTTTGCCGAGATCGTAGCCCAGCCCGGCATGACGATACTAACCGGCGTGACGGGCGAGACCTTGACCTCTTCGGTAACGCTGGTGGTGATCCCGAACCTCACCCGTGGCGGCGCGCCTTATGCGTTGATCGAAAATGTCGTCACGCACGCTGAGTACCGCAAACGCGGCCATGCGAGAGCCTTGATTGCAGATGCCTTCGAGCGCGCCTGGAGCGCCGGTTGCTACAAGGTCATGCTGCTGACCGGCTCCAAGGATCCCGCGACGCTGAAATTTTATCAGGGCTGCGGGTTCAAGCAGGATAAGACCGGTTTTCAGATCCGGCGCCCCGCAGGGATTTAGCCCTGCTATTCCTCCGGCTCCGTCATGAACATCAACGGAAAGCCCGCCTCCTTGCCCAGATCAGTGGCTTCCTTGGCCTTGCTCTCGGCAATGTCCCGGGCACAGACGACGATGACACAGACGCCCATCTTGTGGGCCGTCATCATCATCCGGTAACCGGTCTCCTCGCTCATGTGGAACACCGCCTTCAGCACCATGATGACGAATTCGCGCGGGGTGTAGTCGTCATTGACCAGAATGACCTTGTAGAGCTTCGGCCTTTCCAGCTTCGGCTTGGTCACAATTTTAGGTTTGAGACTGGTGTCGTTGTCCGCCATCGGAAATCCGCCCGTTGATCACAGGAGTGGAGGAAAGATCCATTGTGCATCGCAAACCGGCTTCAAACAAGATGCACTCGGGCGGCTTCTCCCCTATAAAGCCTGCAAAACCGGTCGGAGGCTTGACCTCGGCCCAAGTTTCCGCAAAAGGCACAGCAACAGAATTCGATCGGACAGGTTTCAAGACCATGGGTTTCAAATGCGGTATCGTCGGACTGCCGAATGTCGGCAAGTCCACTCTCTTCAACGCGCTGACCAAGACGGCGCAGGCGCAGGCCGCGAACTATCCGTTCTGCACCATCGAGCCGAACACCGGCGAAGTGGCCGTGCCCGATCCGCGCATGCGCAAGCTCGCCGATGTCGCCAAGTCCAAGGAACTGATCCCGACCCGCATCTCCTTCGTCGATATCGCCGGCCTGGTGCGCGGCGCATCGAAGGGTGAAGGCCTCGGCAACAAGTTCCTCGCCAATATCCGCGAAGTCGACGCGACGGTGCATGTGCTGCGCTGCTTCGAAGATGACGACATCACCCATGTCGAAGGCCGCATCAATCCGGTCGGCGATGCCGAAACGATCGAGACCGAGCTGATGCTCGCCGATCTGGAAAGCCTGGAGCGCCGCACCGAGCAGACCCGCAAGCGCGCCGCATCCAAGGACAAGGAATCGGTCGCTCTCTTGCCGGTCATGGATGCCGCCCTGAAGCTGCTGCAGGACGGCAAGCCGGTGCGCACGCTCCTGCCGACACTGGATGCGGAAGAAAAGCTCATTCTGCAGGGTCTCAATCTTCTGACCGCCCACCCGGTTCTCTATGTCTGCAACGTCGCTGAAGCTGACGCTGCAACCGGCAATGCCCATACCAAGGCCGTCGAAGCCATGGCCAAGACGCAGGGTGCCGAAACGGTCGTCATCTCGGCCGCCATCGAATCCGAAGTGGCGCAGCTGCCGGAAGAAGAATCCAAGGAATTCCTGGAAGCGCTCGGCCTGCATGAAGCCGGTCTCGACCAGCTGATCCGCGCCGGCTACAAGCTGCTCGACCTGATCACCTATTTCACCGTCGGCCCCAAGGAAACGCGCGCCTGGACCATCCCGCGCGGCACCAAGGCGCCGGCCGCGGCCGGCGTCATCCATACGGATTTCGAACGCGGCTTCATCCGCGCCTTCACCATTGCCTATGACGATTACATCGCGTTTGGCGGCGAAACCGGCGCCAAGGAAGCCGGCAAGGCCCGCGACGAAGGCAAGGAATATGTCGTCCAGGACGGCGACGTGATCCACTTCCGCTTCAACACCTAAACGAAGCGCACGGCCGCATGGGCGGCGGCGCTTCCGGCAGGAAATTCAACACACGGCAACGCCGTTCGTTAACTCTAGCGAACGGCGTTGCCGTGTGTGGCGTTTTGCAACGGCCTTGGTGCTTGCCCTTCGGCCGATCGGCTATATGTTGCCTCGCAATCATCTGAGGAGTTTTCGATGCGCCTGATTCCTGCCCTTCTGCTTTCAACCGCCCTTATCACCCAGTCAGTGCAGGCTGAGGATATCAGCCATCAGGGCGCGCAGGAACTTGAGCAGAAATTCAACTCCTACCTGCCGGAAACTCTGGCAAAATCCGGCCTGATCAAGGTGCGGCCCGGGACCGCCGACTATGAACTAACCTTCGATCCAACGATCCTTCTGAAAGATGTGGACCCGAAAACCTTCAGTATTTCAGGCCTGAAGCCGCTGCTTTCACTGATCCGCCCGTTGGAAGACGGGCTTTGGCATTTTTCCCAGTCTGCCGACCTCGATGTGAAGGGGCAGTTCACGGCGGGAACCGAAAAGACCGATTTCACCTACAAGATCGATGCGATGCGGACCGAAGGCGTTGTCGATCCGGATCTGCTCTATTTCAAATCGGCAGACATGTCGGCCAACGGTCTTTTCATGACCTCGACATCGCCGCAGCAATCGGTCGAGGCGCGATTCGGGTCGATGAAGTCGACGATGAACTCGACGCGGGCCACGCCCGAAACCATCGACATTCGCGGCAACACGGCCCTGAACGGCTTTACCGAAACGATCATCGATCCCTCAAAGATGAAGGTGGATATTTCCGCCGGCACAGTGACGGCGGATGTCGCCTTCAACGGCCTTGCCTACCGGCCGCTGCAGGATCTGGTTTTCTTCATCCTCGACAATGTGAAGAAGGACAAGCTGCTGGCAACCGAGCAGGTGCGCCTGAAGTCGCTGGTTCGCGCCAACCTGCCGATGTTTGAGAACCTTTTGGAATCGATCGAGGTCGCCAATCTCAAGGTCGCAACCCCGACCGGTACCTATGGTGCGGAAACCCTGCGCTACACGATCGACACCAATGGCCTGAAGGACGACGCGAAAGTCGGCTTCGGCGTGACCATCGACAAGCCGTCGTTGCCGCAGGGCCTGGTTCCGGATGCCTTTGCCTCGGCGCTTCCGGAAACCGTGACAACCCGCATCTCGCTGGAAAAGCTCAATCTGGCCAGCGGCATCACCTATCTGATCGATCATGCCAATTTCGATACAGACAAGCCGTTGACCGATGAACAATCGGCAGAGGCTGGCCGCATATTTATGCCGGGCGGCGCCATGACCATCCGCTATGACGAGGTTTCGGCCCGCTCCGCCGTCTACGATTTCAGCCTCTCGGGTACGACAACCGTCTACCCCGAAGATCAGGGCCGCCAGAACACCGACATCACGCTTTATGCCAAGGATTTCGACAAGACGGTTTCCTACCTGCAAAAGAACGCGACGACCGTGCCGGAATTCGGCCAGGCAGCCTTCATGCTCTTGATGGTCAAGGGCTTTGCCAAGCAGACGTCCGATGGCCGGCAGATGTGGAATATTACTGTCGACGAAAACAAGAAGGTGAAGATCAACGGTCAGGACCTGCCGTTCCAGCCTTGATCCCCAGTCCTCGGATCCTCTTTCCATTTCCCAGAGCACGCCCGGATGTTAAAACGCGCGTGTTGGAGGACAATGACCATGCTGTATTTCGAAGATTTTCCGGCCGGCAAGCGGTTTGATTTCAAGCCTGTCGAGGTCAGGACCGAAGAGGTCATCGCCTTTGCGTCGGAATTCGATCCGCAACCGATGCATCTCTCCGAAGAGGGCGGCAAGGCCAGCATTCTCGGCGGCCTTGCGGCTTCCGGTTGGCATACCAGCGCGATGATGATGCGCATGCTCTGCGACAGCTATATCCATGAGACCGCGTCGGAAGGTTCTCCCGGCGTCGACAGCATGGAATGGAAGAAGGCAGTACTGGTTGGCGATACGTTGTCCGGCCGTTGCGAGGTCATAGAGGCGCGCGTGTCGCGATCGCGGCCGGAAATCGGCATTGTCCGGCTGCGCGCCGTCGTCACCAACCAGCGGGGCGAGACGGTCGCGATCTGCGACTATGCCAACATGATCCGCTGCCAGCCGGCAGGAGAAACTCCATGAAACTGTCGGACCTTCACCCGGAAGGCACACGGGAAACCATCGGCACCGTGATCTTCACCGCCGAAGATATCATCCATTTCGCCACACAATTTGATCCTCAGCCCTTTCATCTGGATGCGGAACTGGCCAGGCAATCGCTATTCGGCGGCCTCTGCGCATCCGGTTGGCACACCTGCGCCGGATGGATGAAATGCTTCGTGCCCTACTGGATGGGGGAAATGAAACGGCTGGCGGCCAAAGGCGTCGTTGCGCCCAAGCTTGGCCCCTCGCCCGGTTTCAAGGACATGCGCTGGCTGCGGCCAGTCTTTGCCGGCGACACGATCACCTATTTCGTCACCTTCGTTGGAGCGAAAGACCTCGAATCGCGGCCGGGATGGCGGATCAACACCATCCTCTGCGAAGGCGAAAACCAGGACGGCCAGCCGGTCATCCGGTTCGAAAGCAAGGTCATAGAGTTCCCTTGAGAACCCGTCGTCAGCCCTTGGCCTGATAAACGGGATGCAGATATGACGTGATCCCGGCGGGCAGGAGCGAGACGATGGCCCGCCGCAACACCTGCCAGAAAATGCCGATCATCAGCACGACGACGCCGACCGCAAGCACGGTGACGGAAAAATAGTCGCTGAAAGCGACGCCGCCCTGCTGCAGGATCGTCCAGATCGCCAGACCAAGCGATACCAGCCCGGAGGTGACAAAGGCGCGCCGGTCGATGATCAGGCCGATGACCATGAAGACGATGACGATCGCAAGCACCGCCGCCGCATCCGCCGGTGATGTTGCATCTCCCCACCACTCGCTGGAGACATTGCGCAGGAAGATGAACGACAGCATGGCGTAGAGCAGCGCCGGAGCGGCCGCGAGATGCAGCCAGAATGCCACGTCCGATTTGCGGCTCGTGCGGGTTGGATCGGCGACATCATAAGACATTGCCGCCGAAAAGAGGCCCAGTGCGCTGATCAGGAACACGCTGGAAACCAGTCCGGAATGCTCGGCAAGGGCCTCGGTCGAGCCGTAGGCTTTGGCGATCAAGACAAGCACGATATCCATGGCGAGCAGGAACAGCGCCAGAAGCGTTGCCGCCAGCGCCAGGGGCACCCGGTATCGCCAGTAAAACACCGCCAGAACGGCGGCAAAGATCGGCAGCACCATAAGCCAGTTGGTCAGGATCTCGAGTTCCTCTGGAGCAGCCATTTCGATGACCAGCAGAGCAAACATGCCGGTCCAGTGGACGAGAGCCACGGTCAACGCAACGGCCGGCAGCGCCAAGCGTTGCCGGCGGATCAGGATTTCGGCCAGGATGACAATGGCCGGCAAGACGGCAAACAGGTTGCCGATACCCCAGAGACCGACCAGCGCTACGATGACGCCGATGGTGATCAGGATATCGTGAAAACCGCGAACGAAGCGCGGCTGCTCGCTTTCTTCAGCCAGAAGCGCATCATCGGCAAGATCGGCCGGGCCGGTCACCGGGTGTTGTCCGCCACCGGCTGCAATCTTCGCATCCAGCAGAAACGGCACCAGCTTCTCCGCCTGCGCCGATGTGATGATTCCCTCATCCGCAGCTGCGCCCAACGCTTCCTGTATCGACGTCATAGAGTGGCTCCTGCCGTTTCTTCAGTGGCCGTCGAATTCGATCAGCGTCAGCACCTTGACGCCGAGCGCTTCGATCTTCTTGCGGCCACCGAGTTCCGGCAGGTCGATGATGAAGCAGGCGGCGACGATATCGGCACCCATCTGCTGCAGGAGCTTGGTCGCCCCTTCCGCAGTACCGCCGGTGGCGATCAGGTCGTCCACCAGAATAACCTTTTCGCCCGGCTTGATGGCATCGCGGTGCATTTCCATCTCGTCGACGCCGTATTCCAGGCTGTAGGCGATGCGGACCGTGTCGTGCGGCAGCTTGCCCTTTTTACGGATCGGCACGAAACCGGCCGACATCTGGTGCGCCATGGCGCCGCCCATGATGAAGCCGCGGGCTTCGACACCGGCCACCTTGTCGATCTTTGTCCCGGCGAAGGGGTGGACGAGCTCATCGATCGCCCGGCGGAAGGCGCGCGGATTGCCGAGCAACGTGGTGATATCGCGGAACATGATACCGGGCTTCGGGTAATCCGCGATGTTGCGGATCGAATCGATCAGTTCCTGCTGAACAGAAGAGCTCATAATGAAGCGTGTGCCTTTGCGGACGTCTCAGGGAGACGAAGCCATAGCATCAAAGGCCCGGTTTTCTATAGTGCTTTCTTGATGGCCGCCGGTTGAGGAGCAGGACCGCTTACGCCCTGCTCCGCGGGTAGGCTCTATTGGGCCGTATCAGTCGTCTTGAGTTTTTCCTGCACCTTCTTGGCGACATCGGGATCAGTCTGCGCAGCTGTGATGATGGTCTTGTATTCATCAAGCGACATGTCCGGCGATTTTTCGACCGCATTGATCATCTGCTTGTTGGCCTCGTTCTGAAGCTTCTGCTTGTTGGCCGCGTCCTTTTCAGCACCGATCTTGGCGGCATAGTCCTGGCGTACCTTGTCGACCTGCAGATAGGCGACGGCGAAAGCTTCGATCTTCTGATCGCTGATGGCAGCGGGAGCCGTGCCCTGCATCGGCTGGGTCGTCTGTGGTTCTGCAGCACCCTGGGCAAAGGCCGGCGAGTTGATGACGATCAGACTGAGAGCGGCAGCCGTCAGGGCTGCAACGGGCATGTGGCGAATGGTCATATGCGTGTCCTTCCTTAAGTCAGTCTCAAGACGGTTTTCACCATCCTTTCCGAAAGGGGCTAACCCCGGCGCCAAGGGTTAAGGACGGATCGGGCGACAATGTGACCCTGAAAAGGAAGCTTCAAGGCCATGTCGCGTTCAGAAAACGGGGGCGGCCCCAAAATATTGTGAACGCCACGGGGACAATCGACGGAACCATATGCGCCATTTTCGGTTATACTTCCTCCATCCGTCTGGTCCAAACGCCTTCCAGGCGGACTATGCAAACGCAAGGAGGAGCATCATGCGATTGTTTGAATGCGGGACCCTCGTGCCCGGCTGCGAATGGCACACCCACGCCGACAGCGACGCCGAAGTCGTCCGGCGCGCCGTGGAGCATATGCGCTCGGCGCATGGAGAAACGCTGATTCGCGAAAACATGATCGACAATATCAAGGCGCGTATCGTCGAAGAGGCGAAAGTCGCCTGAACCTCAGCCCTTTCAGACCATGGATTGAAGCCGGGCAACCAGCGTTGCCCGGTCGGCATTGAAATTGCCGTCCACCCACTTGTCCTCGATCTGCCCGAGAATCTCGCCGACACGCGGCCCGGCGGGAATGCCATTGGCCAGAACATCGGCGCCAGTCAGCGGGAACACCGGCTTCCGCCATTTTTCCGCCCGTGTCAGCAGCCGCTGCAGCCGTGCGGTCTCAGGTAGCTGCGATGGGTCGTTTTCGGACTTTTGACGCGAGGAGGCCAGCAATAACCGAAGCGCTGTTGCAATCCCCTTGTCACCGTTCCGGTAAAGCAGGCGGTCGAACGCGGTATCGGCGATCTCGGCCGGCAAGCGCGGTGCCTTTGTCCAGGCGGCAAAATAGGCAGCTTCCGCCTTGGACAGCCGCAACCGCTTGGCCATCGCATCCAGCCGCTCAGCATCCGGTGGAACGATCGACGCCAGCCTGAGCAGCGGATCGGGCTGCCAGCCAAACGTCTGTTCGGCGGCAATCAGACCCGGGATCGCATCGATACCCCATTTCTCGCTTTCCGGCAGGATTTCGCTCAACACGCCGGATGTCCGCATCCACAACAGCGCCCGGCCCGGATCCTTGGCCGAAAGCAGCTTCTTCAACTCGGACCACACCCGCTCGGCCGATAGTGTCGATAGTTTCGAGCGCGCCTGAGCACAGGCGCGCAGGCCGTCGGCGTCGGGGCGGCCGGAGCCGTAATGGGCAAAGAAACGGAAAAAGCGCAGCACCCGCAGATAGTCTTCTGCCACCCGCTCGCTGGCATTGCCGATGAAGCGGATATTGCGCTTTTCGATATCGGCAAGGCCACCAACGAGATCGATGACCTCGCCCTTGGCATTGGCATAGAGCGCATTGATCGTCAGGTCGCGCCGCTGCGCATCCACCGTCCAGTCCGTCCCGAAGGCGACCTCGGCATGACGGCCGTTCGTCTCCACGTCACGCCGCAAAGTGGTGATTTCGAAAGGAGCGCCGTCGATGACAAGCGTCACCGTGCCATGTTCGATGCCGGTCGGAACCGCCTTGATGCCGGCCGATTTGGCGCGCGCAACAACCTCTTGCGGCAAAAGTGTCGTTGCCATGTCGATATCTGCGACGGCAAGCCCCATCAGGCTGTTGCGAACGGCACCACCGACCACACGAACCTCGCCGCCATCGGCGTTCAGAAGGTCAAACACGCGGGTCAGCGCGGGCGCTGAAAACCAGGATTCGGCCGCGACGGAGGTCATGCATAAAGCCTTTCATACAACATGCGGACAATGCCCGCGGTAATGCCCCAGATATGCTGTTCGCCATAGGGCATGCTGTAAAAATGCCGGTCGGCACCTTTCCAGTGCGCCTGGCCAAGGCCGTGATTGTCGGGATTCATCAGGAAGGACAGCGGTACATCGAAGACCGCAGCCACCTCCGTGGGATTGGGAATAAGATCGTAACCCGGCTGGACCACGGCCAGAATCGGCGTGATGCGAAAACCGGACATCGCCATATAATAAGGCAACCGGCCGACCGTCTCGACAAAGCGGCGGTCAAGGCCAATCTCTTCCTCGGTTTCGCGCAGGGCCGCACGCTCCGGCGTATCATCCTGCGGATCGATGGCACCGCCGGGAAAAGAAACCTGTCCGGAATGCTTGCGCAGCGTCGCTGTGCGCCGGGTGAAAATCACCCGCGCCTCGTCGCCGTCGTCGATAACAGGGACGAGAACCGCGGCATCCCTGAGTTTCAGCGTTTCGAGATAGGGAACAGTGTCAGGATTGAGCAGAAAGTCGCCATGCTCCCGCCATGCTTCTTCAGCCGGGCTGCCGGATTGCTGCAGTGCACGGCGGCGAAAATCATCGGCTGAAAACAGTAAATCCGTCATGCCGACAGCGCTTCCAGTTCCTGGGCCGGCATGACGGCAAAGGTCATGCCGCCGGATCGGACGGCGAACATATCGACACCGCCGATATCAACCGTTTCGCCAAGCGCCACCAGATCGTACATCACGGCGCGGGACACCAGCGCTTCAAGCCGTCCGCGCACATGCAGATAGGGTTTCAGTTCACGGTTCTCGCCATACACGACGAAACGAAGCTCATGATCCGGGCCGGCCTCGACGAGATCGCCGACATTGGTGCGGAAGGTGATGACCGGCGCGCCGTTGCGTTCCGTGACGTTCATCTCGACCGCAACGAAGGGTGCATCGGCGATGCGGATGCCCAGTTTTTCCACAGGAGTTACGAGATAGGTCTTGCCGTCCTCGTCCTTGCGCAGAACCGTCGAAAACAGCCGCACCAGAGGCTGCCGGCTAATCGGCGTGCCCATGTAGAACCAGGTTCCATCGGCGCGGATTTCCATGTCGATATCGCCGCAAAATGGCGGGTTCCAGCGCTCCACGGGCGGTAAACCCCTGGTCTGTCCATTGGTCTGCCCGGCCGCGCGCGTGATCAGCGCGGCAAGTCCTGCCGCGTCGCCCGCTTGATGTATTTCCGCATCCGCCATCGTTCCGTCCCGTTTGGCCCTATTCTTGCTTTTTATCGAGCACTGGCTCACGAGATAGTGCGTTACCCCCGTCTTGTCAGCCACCGGGCGGAGCATAGATTGAAAAACAGAGACGAAAAGCGCGCTTTTCGCGATTCGGCACCGTTGCCGGCCACGGGAGACAGACAATGGGTGTGATGAAAACGACAGACGGCGCGGTCGATGACAAGGCAATCATCGCCGCCGCCGAGAAGGCGCTGGGCGAGATCGCGCTGATCCGCAAGGAAGTCGGCAAGGTAATCTTCGGCCAGGAAAGCGTCGTCGAGCAGACCTTGCTTGCGGTGCTCTCCGGCGGTCATGCGCTGCTGGTCGGCGTTCCCGGACTTGCCAAGACCAAGCTGGTTTCGACGCTCGGCACCGTGCTTGGCCTGAATTCCAGCCGTATCCAGTTTACGCCCGACCTCATGCCCTCCGATATTCTTGGTTCCGAAGTCATGGACCAGGACGAGAATGGCCGCCGGTCGTTCCGCTTCGTGCCTGGCCCGATTTTCACCCAGCTTCTGATGGCCGACGAAATCAACCGCGCCAGCCCGCGCACGCAATCGGCACTGTTGCAGGCCATGCAGGAATATCACGTGACTGTCGCTGGCCAGCGCAACGACCTGCCGCAGCCCTTCCATGTGCTGGCCACGCAGAACCCGCTCGAGCAGGAAGGCACCTATCCCCTGCCCGAGGCCCAGCTCGACCGCTTCCTGATGCAGGTCGATGTCGGCTATCCCGAGCTTGCCGCCGAGCGGCAGATCCTCTTGGAAACCACCGGCACGCATGAGGCCGAGGCGCGTGGCGTTATCGATGCCGCCCAGCTCAGGGACATCCAGCAGTTGATCCGCCAGATGCCGGTCAGCGAAAAGGTGGTCGATGCCATTCTTTCGCTGGTGCGCTCGGCCCGTCCCGGCAACGGCAATGCCGAAACCGACAAGAACGTCGCCTGGGGTCCCGGCCCGCGCGCCGGCCAGTCGCTGATGCTCTGCGCCCGCGCCCGCGCCCTTTATGACGGCAGGCTTGCGCCATCCATCGATGACATCATGGCGCTAGCCGAACCGGTGCTGCAGCACCGCATGGCGCTGACATTCGCAGCCCGGGCGGAAGGCATGTCGGTGCGGGACGTGATTACCGGTCTGGTCAAGCAAGCCAAGGGATAATGAATGGCTGCCATAGGCCAAATCGTCGAGCCGACACCGTCCGGAGACGTTCTTTCCCGGGCGCAAAGCCGTGCCCGGCTGATCCCGGATTGCATGGTCGAGGCAAAGCGCATCGCCAATACGGTGATTTCCGGCTGGCACGGCCGCCGCAAGCGTGGCATTGGCGAAAACTTCTGGCAGTTCCGGCCCTATAGCGATGGCGAGAGCCTATCGCGCATCGACTGGCGCCGCTCGGCACGCGACGATCATACCTATGTGCGCGACCGCGAATGGGAAGCGGCCCACACCATCTGGCTCTGGGCCGACCTGTCGCCGTCGATGATGTACAAGTCGAAGTTCGGTTCGGTCTCCAAGGAGAGCCGGGCGCTGGTGCTGATGCTGGCACTAGCCGAAATCCTTGCCCGGTCCGGTGAACGGATCGGCTGCCCCGGCGTCATGGAGCCGGTGTCGGCCCGCAATGCCGCCGAACGGCTGGCGACCGCGCTGATGCATACGCCGCTTTCCGGCGGCCTGCCGCAGACGGCGATGATCCGTGGCATGAGCGATCTGGTTCTGATCGGTGATTTCCTCGATCCGGCCGACCAGATCATGGCGCGTCTCGGACCGCTGGCCCGGCGCGGCCTGCGCGGTCATGTCATCGAGATCGCCGACCCGGCCGAAGAAAGCTTTCCCTATGCCGGGCGCACCGAATTCACCGATCCGGAGACCGGCGAGAGACTGACCGCCGGCCGCGCCGAAATCGTCCGCGATGACTACCGCCGCGCCTATATCGCCCGACGCGACAGTCTAGGCGAAAACCTGCGCCATCTCGGCTGGACGTTCACACCACACCGCACCGATCATCTTGCCTCCGAGGCGCTGGTCGCCGTGCACATGTATCTTTCCGGCATGCCCGGACGCGCCACGCATGGAGGCCAGCTGTGAGCTTCCTGCCGTTCATCTTCGCCAATCCGCTGATGCTTGCAGCGCTCGTTGCGCTTCCGGCGATCTGGTGGCTGCTGCGCATGACGCCGCCCAAACCGGTGGTGGAGGTGTTTCCGCCGCTGCGCATTCTTGCCAGCGTTCTGAAACGCGAGGAAACACCGTCGAAAAGCCCGTGGTGGCTGACGCTGCTGCGCATGCTGATGGCGGCCGCCATCATTTTTGCCATTGCTGACCCGGTGTTCAATCCGCGCTCCAACACGCTTTCGGGCAGCGGCCCGCTGGCGCTGGTGATCGACAACAGCTGGGCGACGTCGCCCGACTGGCAGCGCCGGGTCGAAACCGCCGATGCGTTGATCAGTGATGCCGAGGAGAAAGACCTGCCGGTCGCCGTCGTCTTTACCGCCGACCAGGATCACAATGCCGTACCCGGATCAGCCTTGACCGCCCGCAACCGCCTTGCTGCCGCAACGCCGCAACCGCTGCGCCCGGACAGGGAAACAGCCGTCAATGCGCTGAAGACAGCACTTGATGGAACGGCTCCTGGCACCCTGGCCTTCCTTTCGGACGGTATCGAGGCCGCTGACGGCAAGGTCATGACGGAGCTTGCAGCGCTTTCGCCTGGAAATTTCAGGCTGATCGAGGGCGGCAAGGATCAGGCCGTAGCGATCAGCAACTCCGCCAATGATTCAGAATCGATGGTGGTCAGCGCCACGCGCCTCGATACGGCCGGCGCACGCACCCTGCCGGTCACCGCCTATGACACACGCGGCCGGGCGATCGCCAACGGCTCTGTCGCTTTTGCTGCCGGTGAAGGGCTTGCCAAGGCAACGCTTGCCGCCCCCTTCGAGCTGCGGAATGATTTTGCGCGCGTCGGCATCGATGGTTTGGCGACGGCAGGTGGCACGTTCCTGCTCGATGACGGCTTCCGCCGCCGCCGGGTGGCGCTGCTCAGCGGCGAAGCCCGCGACCAGTCGCAGCCGCTGCTGTCGCCGCTCTACTATATCAACCGGGCGCTCGCTCCTTATGCCGATCTGATTCAGCCGAATGAAGCCGATATGGCGGTTTCGATCCCGGAACTTCTGGCGCAAAAACCGTCGATGCTGATCATGGCCGATATCGGCCGCCTGCCGGAAGAAACCTACGGACCGATCACCAAGTGGATCGAAAATGGCGGCACGCTGGTCCGGTTTGCCGGTCCGCGTCTGGCCGCAGCCCCCGCTGACGATCCACTGGTGCCGGTGACGCTGCGGCAGGGCGAACGCGCGCTTGGCGGCGCGCTTTCCTGGTCCGAGCCGCAACCTTTGGCCGACTATCCGGCGCTCAGCCCGTTTGCGGGCATGCCAAGGCCGGAGGGCATCTTGGTTAAACGGCAAGTGCTGGCCGAGCCGACCGCCGATCTGTCCGCGCGCACCTGGGCAAGCCTTGCCGATGGCACGCCGCTGGTAACAACCAAGACACAAGGGGCCGGCCGCATCATTCTCTTCCATGTCAGCGCTGAAGCGACATGGTCGAACCTGCCGATATCAGGCGATTTCGTCGAGATGTTGCGCCGCAGTGTCCAGTTGTCGCGTAGCGGCGGCGTCGCCAGCGAAGGTGCAGCAAAGGGCCAGACGCTGGCGCCCTATCGTCTGCTCAATGCAAATGGTGTGCTGATCAGCGAAACCGGCAAGGCCCGGCCACTCGAATTGTCCGCCGGAACCACTCCGGTTTCCAGTGCCGAGCATCCGCCCGGTCTTTATGGCTCGGAAGAGGGATTTACCGCACTGAACCTTTTGCCCCACGACGCGGAATTGAAGCCGATCAATGCCAGCGGCCTGTCCATTCCCTACACGTCCGAGCCCCTTATCGGCGCCGAGGCGTGGTCGATGAAACCATGGCTGTTTGCCGCAGCGCTGATCATGTTGCTGGTCGATTCCGCCGTGGTCCTGTTCATGGGGGGCGCCTTTGCCCGGCTGAGAATGCCAGCGGCGGCGGCAATCGTGCTGGCACTCGCGGCAGGCGCACTTGTCGCCACGCCCGGCCAATCCCTTGCCGACGACAGCAAACCCGGTGACGACATCATCCTGCGGCAACTGGACAAGACCCATCTTGCCTATGTCATCACCGGTGAAGCCGATGTCGACCGCCTGTCAGAACGCGGCCTTGCTGGCCTGACTGATTTCCTTACGTACCGCACAACACTGGAACCCGGCCCGCCGATCGGCCTCGATATTGCCTCGGACGAACTGGCATTCTATTCGCTGATCTACTGGCCGGTATCGGCCAACGCGCCGATGCCAAGCCCTGCGGCGATCAGCCGGATCGATGCCTATATGCGCTCGGGCGGCACCGTGCTGTTCGACACGCGCGACCAGTTTTCGTCGCTATCATCCGGTTCCGGCACAAGCCCCAATTCCGAGCGTTTACAGGCGATCCTTGCCGATCTCGACATTCCGCCGCTGGAACCGGTTCCGGCCGACAACGTGCTGACCAAATCCTTCTATCTGCTGTCGAATTTTCCCGGCCGCTACAATGGCAGCCCTCTGTGGATCGAGGCACAGCCGGACAATGGATCGCAGCCGACCGGCAGGCCGGCGCGGTCGGGCGACGGCGTTTCGCCGATCATGATTACCGGCAATGATTTTGCCGGCGCCTGGGCGATCGACAGCAATGGCATGCCGCTTTTGCCGACCGTGCCACCAGACGAACAGCAGCGCGAACTCGCCTTCCGCTCCGGCGTCAACATCATGATGTATATGCTGACCGGCAACTACAAGGCCGATCAGGTGCATATCCCCGCTCTGCTCGAACGGCTAGGCCAGTGAGGGCAAGCTTATGACACTCGACTTCCAGCCCCTGATCCCATGGCCTTTCATCGCCGTGCTGGCGCTCGCCGCAGTCCTGTTGTCGACACTCGGCTTCTGGCGCGGAGTGCGCGGCGCCACCTTCCGGACGGCGGCACTCGCAGCTTTGATCCTTGCCGTCGCCAATCCGGTATTCTTTCAAGAGGAACGCGAACCGCTTTCCACCATTGTCGGCGTCGTCGTCGACCGCAGCCAGAGCCAGGACAATGCCGGCCGCCGCGCCATGACCGATGAAGCGCTGGCGACGCTGAAACAACGGCTGGCCAAATTCCCGCAGATCGAGGCCCGCATCGTCGAGGCCGCTGATGACGAGAACACCGAAACGCCCTCAACCAAGCTGTTTACCGCCCTCCAGACCGCGCTCGCCGACGTGCCGCCTGCCCGCGTTGGCGGGGCGATCTTCATCACCGACGGCCAGATCCACGACGTTCCCGACATCAACCAGCCGCTCGGCTTCGATGCCCCGGTCCATGGCCTGATCACCGGTAAACCGGATGAATTCGACCGCCGCGTCGAGATCGTCAGCGGTCCGCGCTTCGGCATTGTCGGCGAGGAGCAGAAGGTGACGTTCCGCATCGCCGATGACGGAAAAGCGCCCGGCGGCACAGCGGAAGTGACCATCAGCCTGAACGGCAACGAGATCGCCACGGAAATGGCCGAGCCCGGCACAGATGTGCCCTTCACGTTTACCGTACCGCGCGGCGGCAACAATATCCTCGAGTTTTCCGTCGCCCCTGTCGCTGGTGAAGTAACGGAGGCCAACAACCGCGCCGTCCATGTCATCGATGGTATCCGTGAAAATCTGCGCGTTCTGCTGGTTTCGGGCGAACCGCATTCGGGTGAACGGGCATGGCGCAACCTCTTGAAGTCCGATGCCGCCGTCGATCTCGTCCACTTCACCATTCTGCGGCCGCCGGAAAAACAGGACGGCACGCCGATCAACGAATTGTCGCTGATCGCCTTCCCAACCCGTGAACTGTTCGTCGACAAGATCAAAGAATTCGACCTGATCATCTTCGACCGCTACCAGCATCGCGGTGTGCTGCCGATCCTCTACTATGACAACATCGCCCAATATGTCGAAAACGGCGGTGCGCTGCTGATCGCTGCAGGCCCGGAACATGCGGGTGATGATTCGATTGCCACAACCCCGCTATCGGCTGTGCTGCCCGCAAGTCCGACCGGCTTCATGAATGAGAAAGCCTTCTATCCGCGGCTGTCGGACGAGGGAAAGAAACATCCGGTTACCCGTGGGCTGGAAGGCGCCGACAGCGAGCCGCCGCATTGGGGCCGCTGGTTCCGCACGGTCGATGTCGATAAACCGCTCGGCCAAACCGTCATGCAGGCGGCCGATGGCAAGCCGTTGCTGGTGCTGAACCGCGTCGGCAAGGGCCGCGTCGCCATGCTGCTTTCCGATCAGGGCTGGCTCTGGGCGCGCGGCTTTGAAGGCGGCGGCCCGAGTGTTTCGCTCTATCGCCGTACCGCCCACTGGCTGATGCAGGAACCGGCGCTGGAAGAAGAAGCGCTGACGGCGCATGCCAGCGGCCGCACCCTCGAAATCGCCCGCCAGACCATTGCCGGTGATCCGGGCGTGGCAAGCCTCACTTACCCTTCCGGCAAGACCGACCAGGTACCGCTTAAGGAAAGCGAGCCGGGTCTCTACAAGGCCAGCGTCCGCACCGCCGAAACCGGATTGTTCGAAGTGACCAATGGCGACCTCAACACGCTGGTGCATGTCGGCAGCGTCGATGCGCCGGAGTTCAAGGCGACGATCTCGACCACGGAAACGTTGGCCCCCTGGGCAGAAAAGACCAAGGGGCTGGTACACCGTCTTGCCAGTACCGAGGGGCCGGTCGATGTCCCGCAAATCCTGCCGGTCCGCGGCACCGTCCGCGTCGCAGATGCACAGCGGATGTCGCTGCGCATGACCGATGAGACAGTGCTGAAGGGCATCAATTCGCTGTCGCTGTTCGCCGGGTTCCTCGGCTTGGCGGCTCTGCTGTTCGTGCTCTCGGCCACTTGGCATCGCGAGGGGCGGTGAATTTATTGGCGGCGGCGGCACTCCGCCGCCAGCCGGTTCTTCACCTGGATACACGACTAACTATCGAATTCCCGGTAACGGCCCCTCATCCGGCCTTTCGGCCACCTTCTCCCCGTGAACGGGGAGAAGGGACAAGCCGCAAACTCCATCATCCCCTCTCCCCGCTTGCGGGGAGAGGGTTAGGGTGAGGGGCAGAAGCGTCGATAGCGTCTGGTATTCCCGTATGTCCCCTACCGCGACCCGTTACAGCCTCTTCCTAATCGGATCGAATTCCGGTCCCGGTTTACGCTTCACCGGATCAGGCTTGCCCTCGTCGATGGCTTCCCAGTATTTCCAATTGACCTTCTGCGCGCCAAGTTCGTAGTCCATGCCGTCCCAGCTGTCCTCGCGAAAGCTGTAGAAAGCCCAGTGCAGCTTGTTATCGTCAAACGAGGTCAGGACATCCTCGAGATAGCTCTTGCACCCTTCCCAGCGGCGCATGCAGCCGAACTCGCCTGCCACCATGCGGTTGCGCGGCACGTTGTGGCTGTCGGCCCAGTCGATCGGAAGTTTGAGATAGGCGGCGACCCGCTCGCGGTCCCAGTTCTCCTCGGCCTCGCCGAAGGGAACCTTGCCCGGATAGGCGTATGGCTTGTCGCGCTTCATGTTCGGCGCGCTGGTCGCCGCATAGGGCTCATACATATGGAAGCTGTAAAGCACCTTGCCGTCGGTGAGCGGCTTTGGCCAATAGCTGAAGGCATCGGCCGCCGCATACCAGCCGGCGTCCGCCATGATCGGCGTTGCCGGATCGACCTCGCGGATGGCCTTGATCACAGTCTCGTAAAAGGCCGGCAGGTCGCGAGCAGTATCGCTCTGCTTCGCATACCAAGCCTTCATCGCGTCGGCGCCGGCATGCTCGGCCACGCCATTATTTTTTTCCGGTGCCGGCTCGTTGATGATGTTATAGGCAGCCACACCCGGATGATCCTTGAGCGCAGCGGCAAGATCTTTCCAGAAGGCTGCAGACCGTGCCCACCAGGCCTTGTCCTGCCACAAACGGCCATCGAATTTGTTGCCGTTGTTCTGCGCCCAGCGCATGCCCGGAAGTGACAACGGCGTGATGACGACCTTCAGACCCGCCTTGTCGGCACGATCGAGTGTTGCCTTCAGCGTCGCAAGGTCCTTTGCCGGAATGCCCTCATACTTGTCGGCATCGCCAATCAGGAAATCGCGTTTCTGAGGCTTCCACTTGTCATAGGACAACCGCACCCAGGTGGCGCCATAGCCTTTCAGAGCATCGAAATAGGCCTGATCCGGTGGCAGCCGGTTGAAGCTGTTGCCACCGTGCTGCGGCTTGTCCCAGAACTGGATGAGATCGGCTGAAGACGCCGAAGTGGCAAGAAGAAGCGAGGAGATGAAGGCCGGCAGCAGACGCATCAAAAATATCCCGGTTGCAATGACCGGGATATTCGCAGCCACTGTGGCGGAATTGGGAAGCGCAGCGGCTATCCGCAGGCAATTGACCCCAAGACGCTATTCGCGCCAGTGAATGTCGCCCTTCAGGCCTTCATGAACGCCCTCGGTCATCGGCACGACCAGCACGCGGTTCGGATCGACCGGCCCCGGAAACGTTAGCGCGCCATAGGCGACCTTCTCGAAACCGAGCGGCTGGTAATAGGGCGGATCACCGACGAGGATGACACATTGCGAACCCTTACGCCGCGCCGCCTCGACAGCGATCCGCACCAGTTCGCGGCCAATGCCCCGGTTCTTGTGCGATGGGCGGACAGCGAGCGGGCCAAGCAGATGGCCCTTGATCGAACCCGCCATCACCGGGGTCATCCGCACCGAGGCGATTGTCTCGCCATCGTCGGCGCAGACGAAGGACAGCGTGAGATCATGCGGCCCCTGCTCGCGGATACGGGCAGCAGCGCGCGCAAACCGGCCGGGGCCGAATGCTTCTTCATTGATGATTTCGATAGCTGCGTCGTGGGAAGCGTCTTCGGTGAGATAGACGAGATCGTGCTTTTTCATGAACATCGGGAAACCGGGCCTGCGAGACAAAAATATGATGGCTTCGCCCTCAAGGGCGTTTGCAGCATCAGCGTCGTCGTGGGCTTCCCGGGAAAAACATCAATTTTGATCCGTGTTCAGAAAAATTCTGTCTGGCCGGATAGCAGAAAAATGCGCCGCGTCAAAGCCTAAAACGCACTGTTCAGTTTTTGCGTACTATATGTGCCGATTTCCTGCGCTATCTATAAGTGACGAATTCACAAACAGGCGGCCGCCGCCAGGAGATAAACGATGGGCATGCTGGTTGATGGCGTCTGGCAGGACGTCTGGTACGACACAAAGGAAACCAAGGGGCATTTCAAGCGGGCGGCATCGCAGTTCCGCAACTGGATCACCGCCGACGGCTCGGCGGGTCCGACAGGCGAAGGCGGCTTCAAAGCCGAGGCCGGGCGTTACCATCTCTATGTGTCGCTCGCCTGTCCGTGGGCGCACCGCACGCTGATCTTCCGCAAGCTGAAGAAACTCGAAGACCTGATCACCGTCTCGATCGTCGATCCGCTGATGCTGTCGAAGGGCTGGGAGTTCAAGAACGAGATCGGCGGCACTGTCGATCACCTGTTCGGCTCGGAAGCACTCTGGCAGGTCTATGTGAAGGCCGACCCACATTATTCCGGCCGTGTCACAGTACCGGTGCTTTGGGACAAGCAGCAGAACAAGATGGTTTCCAACGAATCCGCGGAAATCATCCGCATGTTCAACTCGGCCTTTGACGGTCTGACCGGTTCCAACGAGGACTTTTATCCGCAGGACCTGCGCAGGGAAATCGATGGCTTGAACGAGCGCATCTACGGTGCTGTGAACAACGGCGTCTACAAGGCCGGCTTTGCCACGTCGCAGGACGCTTATGCGGAAAGCGTCACGGTGCTGTTCGAGGCATTGGACGAACTGGAAGCGCGCCTCTCGACTAGGCGCTACCTGACCGGGAAACGGATCACCGAGGCCGACTGGCGCCTGTTCACGACGCTGGTGCGGTTCGATCCGGTCTATGTCGGACACTTCAAGTGCAATATCCGCCGCATCGCGGATTATCCGAATCTGCAGGCCTATCTGCAGGACCTCTACCAGGTGGCCGGTGTCGCCGAAACGGTCAACATGCGCCACATCAAGGAGCATTATTACCGCAGTCACACGACGATCAATCCGACCGGCGTCGTGCCCGTAGGCCCCGTGCTTGATCTTGACAAACCGCATGGCCGGGAAAAGCTGGCCGCCTGATTACCAGACTTCGGCTGGCGGAGCGCTCCCCGAGAGTTCCGCCAGACGCCGCCGCGTCGCGGGTGTGGTCCCGGACGGTAGTGCATCCAGCGCAAAGAAGCCGCTCTCGACGATTTCCATATCCGGCTTCTTCACAGAAACCTGCCGGACATCGCGGCAGCGATAGAAAACCACATGGTCGCGTTTGCTGGTCTGCCGGTTGAAATAGACATGGAAAAGCTCGGGCGGACCGCTCATTTCGAGATTGCCTTCCTCGCGTAACTCCTTGACCAGCGCCTGGTAGGCCGTCTCACCCCGCTCCAGCCCTCCGCCCGGCATATGCCATCCGGGCACGTAGGAATGGCGGACAAGGAAAACCCGTCCCTCGGCATCAAAACAAGCGGCACGCACACCCATGGTCATGCCGCGGGCGATCGCGAAATAGCTGTGGACCAAGCGCGTGACGAGCCTTGCTCTCCAGCTGCGCATTTCCGGAGGCGTTTCGCTCATGCCGATCCGGTTCCTTTCGTCATTGTCACGCCGAGGATAAAGCGCCTGGAATGATTCCCCTTTCCGGGAATATGCGCTAGGTACGAAGGATGTTCAAACTTGCCCATATTTCCGACATCCATCTCGGCCCCCTGCCCGATCTTTCCTTCCGCGAACTGGCATCGAAACGGATAACCGGCTTCGTCAACTGGCATCGCAACCGTCGCAACCACCTGGTCGGCAACACGCTCAACCTCTTGATGGACGAGATCGAGCGGATCGATCCGGATCATCTGGCGATCACAGGCGACTTGGTCAATCTCGCCTCCTCGCGCGAGATAGAGGTCGTGACCGAATGGCTGCGCGAGGCAGGCGAACCGGAAAACATCTCGATCGTGCCCGGCAACCACGATGCCTATGTGCCCGGAGCCTATGAGAAGACCACGAAGGCCTGGTATCCCTATATGCGCGGCGAGCGCGGACCGGCTGATTGGAACCAGGATTTCCATTGCTATCCCTATCTGCGCGTTCGCGGTCCCGTCGCGCTGATCGGCTGCTCGACGGCCGTTGCCACGCCCCCCTTTGCCGCCAGCGGCTATTTCGGCAGCCGTCAGGCGCGCGAAACGGTCAATCTGCTGCGCGCAGCGGGAGAAGCCGGTCTGTTCCGCGTGGTGATGATCCACCACCCGCCGATCCGCGGCGCCACGTCGCTGCACAAGCGCATGCTCGGTATCCGCCGTTTTGCCGCGACGATCGCTGCCGGCGGCGCCGAGCTGGTGCTGCATGGTCATACGCACCTGAACACGGTCTATTCGCTCAAAGGTCAGGTCAAACCGGTGCCTGTGGTCGGCATCGCGTCGGCCTCACAAGGCCGCGGCGGCAAAAAGCCGCCGGCCGGGTTCAACCTGTTTTCGATCTCCGGCAGCCCGGGACACTGGAACCTCATCCGCGAACGGTTCGAGCTGACGATGGACAGCCGCTCGGTAACGCTTGTCGAAACTACGCGGTTCTGAACCGGGCGATACTCGCCAAACGGCGAAAAAACGCTATGTTCTGGAAATAATCGGCGATGGTCATCCGTCCTACAGAGCTGACCGTAAGTATGGGAGTGCTGACATCGCCGCATGTCATGCACAATCCAGCTTGCCGGTATCAGTTTCAGCCAGGGAGATGACCATGATCCACAGCAAGACCACATTGATTGCGTTGTTCTCAGCAGCCTCTTTCTTCGTGCTCGGCCAGACGGCCTGGGCTGCAGGCGAGGATACGACCGCGCCGCCGGAAAAGACCAAGACCTCCACCGAATGTAAGGACGGCAAGATCTGGGACAAGGCCAAGAAGGAATGCGTCAACGCCAAGAAAAGCGGGCTTGACGACGATATCCTGTTCAAGGCGGCCCGCGAACTGGCCTATGCCGGCCAATACGAAAACTCCTTGAAGGTTCTCGACGCCGTCAAGGACCAGAACAGCGCCCGCATCCTCAATTATCGCGGCTATTCCAACCGCAAGGCCGGACGCATTGAACTCGGCATGAGCTTCTACAAGCGCGCGCTGCAGGCCGATGAAAACTACATCCTTGCGCGGTCTTACATGGGCCAGGCGCTGCTCGAACAGGGCAAGGTCGAGGAGGCCAAGGCGCAGCTGATCGAGATCCGCGACCGCGGCGGCGAAAACAGCTGGGCCTATCGCGCCTTGCTCGAATCACTGGGCGGTGTCCGCCACTATTGAGACCAATCGGGCCGGGTTGTGCCAACGCATGACCCGGCCCGATAATTGACGTTGAGAAACGTCCCCCAAGTGGCAAAATATGCCCTTCCAATCGGCTGCCGACTTGCAGACCACCGGTCAAATGTTTCATATCAACCGGCGTGTATTTCGACCCGGACGAATAAAATCCCGATCCGGAACGTTTTCTTTGGAAGAGCAATGCGTCCAGCGGCAGACTCGAACGAATTCAGACGTGACCTGGTCAGCGTGCTGCCCAAGCTGCGCCGTTTCGCAATGACACTGACGCGCAATGCAGCCGATGCCGATGACCTGGTTCAGGAGGTTTGCGAGCGTGCGATCACCCGCAACCATCTCTGGAACGGCGAAGGGCGGCTGGAGAGCTGGATATACGCAATGACACGCAATCTATGGATCGACGAGATCAGAAAGCGCCGGGTGCGCACAGGCGGCGGCACCGTCGACGCTTCCGAGCAGGATGAGCTTGCGATCGAGGCATCCGGTGAAAATGCTGTCTATGCCAATCAGTTGCAGAAAATGATCCTTTCCATGCCGGAGGGCCTTGCGAGCGTGTTCCTGCTGGTCAACATCGAGGGACACAGCTACCGGGAAGCGGCCGATATCTTGAAGATACCGATCGGCACGGTGATGAGCAGGCTTTCGACTGCACGGATGCGGCTGGCCGCGATGATTACAGAGACGACGGAAAGGAGGGCCTGAGCGGTGCAAAGCACGAAAGGTCTGCCGCTCGACGTTCGCCTGTCGGCCTATCTCGACGGTGAAGTCAATGAAGCGGAACGCAAGGAGCTGGAGCAGCTGGTGGCCCGCGACGACGAGGCCCGGCGGGTGCTTGACACGCTGCGGGCCGGAAGCGCTTTCGGCAACAAGGCATTCGAGGCGTTCCTGCACGATCCCGTGCCGCTGTCGCTGGTCCGCCGGATCAAGCAGGGACCGGGCGTCAAGTTAGCGACCGGACAAGCGGTTGTGGCCGCACCGCGCCGGACAAAGCAGCGGCTGTGGCCGCGCGCGCTTGCAGCCTCGATTGCGCTGCTTTTGATCGGCGGCTCGACCGGGTTCATCATCGGCAAGACCGGCAATGATGGCAAACAGGCGTTCGACGTGGCGGCTGCCCGGACCTGGATCGACGATATCGCCGACTATCACCGCATCTATTCCCGCCAGACGGCAGAACATCTGGTCGAAGTTCCGCCGTCCGGCGACGGCAAGATCGAGAGCTGGCTGGCCTCGAGCGTCGGCGTCAACTTCACGCTGCCGGACCTGAGCGCCAGCGGCCTGACATTCGAAGGCGCCCGCCTGCTGGTGGCCTCCGGCAAACCGGTGGCGCAGCTGATGTACAAGGATCAGGACGGCGACGTCTTTGCGATCTGTTTTCTGAAGAGCACGCCAGGCAATACCGACGGCAAGTTGACCGAAAGCATGCGCGACGACATTGCGCTGATTTCCTGGCAAAAGGGCGGTGCGTCCTATGTCGTCGTTGGCCCCTCGTCCGATGCCAACCTTCATCAACTGGCGACAACGGTCTCGGCCGCAATCTGATTTTTCCCTTGTCAAAGCAAAAGGGCCGCTTCCTTGACGGAAGAGGCCCTTTTGCTTGAATCAATCTTTTAACAAACCGCCTAAAGGGCTGGATTATTTAGCCTTCTGCTCCAGAACGCGATTGGCTGCTGAAACGATGGCTTCAAGGGATGCCGCGACGATATTGGTGTTGATGCCGACGCCAAACAGTTTTCCGCCCGGATATTCCACTTCAACATAAGCAATAGCGGCGGCATTCGAGCCGTGCTGTAGCGAATGCTCGGAATAATCGGCAACCGAGATATCGACACCGAGATAGATCGATAGCGCATTGATGAAACCGTCAATCGGGCCGGTGCCCTTGCCTTCGATGCGCTTGGTTTCGCCATTGTCGGTGATCTCGGCCGCGACGACGCGCACGCCCTTGTGCTCGCCAACCGGATAGGTGTGGTGATCGACAAACCGGATACGGGCGCCGGGCTGATCGACGTAGCGCTCGATGAAGCGGGCATGGATCGCCTTCGACGGCAATTCCTTGCCGAACTCGTCGGTGATGCGCTGGATGTCTTCGCGGAACTCGACCTGCAGGTTGCGCGGCAGGTTGATGCCATAATCCTGCTGCAGGATATAGGCGATGCCGCCCTTGCCCGACTGCGAGTTGATGCGGATGATCGCCTCATAGGAACGGCCGACATCCTGCGGATCGATCGGCAGATACGGCACTTCCCAGAGTGGCTTGTTGGCAACCTTGATCGCCTTCATGCCCTTGTTGATCGCATCCTGATGCGAGCCGGAGAAGGCCGTGTAGACCAGTTCGCCGACATAAGGATGGCGCTCGGGAATGACCATCTGGTTGGAATATTCGTAGACTTCCTTGATCCGCTCGATGTCGGAGCAATCCAGTTCCGGATCAACGCCTTGCGTAAACATGTTCAACGCCAGGGTCACCACGTCGACATTGCCGGTGCGCTCGCCATTGCCGAACAGCGTGCCCTCGACACGGTCGGCACCGGCCATCAGGCCGAGTTCCGTTGCCGCAATGCCCGTGCCCCGGTCATTGTGGGGATGCAGCGAGATGATCAGGTTTTCGCGATTGTCGAGGTTGCGGCACATCCATTCGATCTGATCGGCATAGACATTCGGCGTCGCCATCTCGACGGTGGAAGGCAGGTTGAGGATCAGCTTGTTGTCTTGAGTCGGCTGGATGATCTCGGCAACCGAATTGCAGATTTCCAGCGCCACTTCCAATTCGGTGCCGGTAAAGCTCTCCGGCGAATACTCGAACCGGAAACCGCCACCGGCCTTCGCCGCCATGTCGGCAATCATCTTGGCGGCATCGGTGGCAATCTGCTTGATGCCCTTGACGTCCTTGGCAAACACCACGCGGCGCTGCAATTCGCTGGTGGAATTGTAGAAATGCACGATCGGCTTGGTAGCACCCTGCAAGGCTTCAAAGGTGCGGGTGATCAGTTCGGGGCGGCACTGGACCAGAACCTGCAAGGAGACATCGGCCGGAACGTTGCCTTCCTCGACGCACCAGCGGGCAAAGTCGAAATCGGTCTGCGAAGCCGACGGGAAACCGATCTCGATTTCCTTGAAACCCATATCGAGCAGCAGCTGGAACATGCGAGCCTTGCGGTCATGGCCCATCGGGTCGACCAGCGACTGGTTGCCGTCACGCAAATCGACCGAGCACCAGATCGGCGCCTTGGTGATGGTGTTGCCCGGCCATGTGCGGTCGGGAATATTGATCTGCGGATAGGGCTGATACTTGACCGCGGCTTCAGGCATGCCTTGCTTGACGGTATGGGACTTCATGATCATTGCGGCTTCTCTTCACTCTGTGAGGCGCATAGCCCGCATGCAATAACCGATCGACGGTCGCATTGCGACGGCAAAATGCTGGCTCTCGGGTTCTTTTCGTATCTGGATTTCAGGAAAGGCAAGGAGCTGGGGCCGGTGGGCTTTCGGCCACCGGGCGCTCCTTCAAAGAACCCGGCAACCGCGTGTAAGGCCGAGAAGAAGAAGCGAGGTAAAGGCGCGCGAACGGTCCGCGATGGCAACGTGCCCGCGGGAAACCTGTTCGACGATGATGGCGCCTGTCTTCAACATGAGGCTTGTATAACCGCGGGTGAACGCAAGGGCAAGAGAAGTGTTCGGAAAAAGGCGAACACAGGGGCTTTGATCCAATTGAGAATATGTCAGATGCAGTTACACTACCCGCATGAGCGAAATTCCGATTAGCATTGCCAAGGATAAGTTTTCCGAGCTTGCTCGCCGTGCCGAAGCCGGGGAGAAGATCACGATTACCCGCTTTGGCAAGCCGGTCATGGACCTCGTTCCATTGAAGCCAAGGGTCGGCTCCAACCACCCCGAAGAACAGTTGATACCATCGCCGACACCAAAGCGCTAAGCCGCAATCTGGCATTAAAAAACCCCACCGGGCGAACCCAGCGGGGTTTGGATGTCTCGGCGATCAGCAAGCCTCAGATATCGGCCGCCGACGTAACGATGCGCGAGACCAAGCCGTAGGCCTTGGCTTCTTCAGCGGAGAGCCAGTAGTCACGGTCCGTGTCCTTGGCGATCTTTTCGACCGGCTGGCCGGTTGCCTCGGAGAAGATCTTGTTCAGGCGCTCGTTCATCTTGATGATTTCGCGGGCCTGGATCTCGATGTCGGACGCCATGCCGCGCGTTCCGCCGGAGGGTTGATGAAGCAGGAAGCGGGTGTTCGGCAGGCAAATGCGCCGTTCCTTCGGAGCCGATACGTAAATCAGCGCGCCGGCGGAAGCGACCCAGCCGGTTCCGATCATCCAGACCTTCGGCTTGATGAACTTGATCATGTCGTGGATCGAATCGCCGGATTCGACATGGCCGCCCGGGGAGCTGACGAAGATGCGGATATCGTCATCGCTGGCGGCGGCAAGAGCCACGAGCTGCGAGCAGACCTTCTGTGCCAGTTCCTGATTGATCGGGCCGTAGATGAAGATCGAGCGCGACTTGAAAAGGTTCGCCTCAGTCTCTTTGCCCAATGACAATTCCTTTGTCTTGTCGTCGTCTTCTTCGTTCATCATGCGAACTCTCCCGCGAAATAATTCAAATGTTCTGCCGCTGTCAGATAAGGTGACTCGACTGCGAAAACAATGCAACAAAAGCGGATGCGGATGAAAGCCCAATCCGCAACACCCTGCGGCTATGGTAAAGACGCCACCTAAGGCAATTGCCGTATAGACAGCGATCCGCCGCCCCATAAGATGTGCAGGACATGAATTTACATCCGGCGGAGGTGCCTCCCACATCTTCGCCCTTCAGGGGGACACCAATGAAAAAACGCCTTCTTCTGGCCGCAGCAAGCTTTGCCGCTTCGACCATGCCAGCCTTTGCCCATCTCGATCCTGCCGAACACGGGTCGCTTATGGCAGGCTTTACCCATCCACTTTCCGGTCTCGACCATATCCTGGTGATGATCGCCGTTGGCCTGTGGGCGGCACAGACCGGCGGGCGCGCCTTATGGGTGGTCCCCTCGGCCTTTGTCGGCACCATGGCCTTCGGCTTCGCATTGGCGATGGCCGGTGTCCACCTGCCCTTCGTCGAGCCCGCCATTCTCGCTTCCGTCGTCGCGCTTGGCCTTCTGGTCGCCATGGCCGTTCGCATGGAAACCGTTGCCTGCGCAGCCGTCGTCGGCGTCTTTGCGCTGTTCCATGGCTATGCCCATGGCGGCGAACTGGGTGCGGCCGGCGCCCTGCCCTTCAGCGCCGGCTTTGTCATTGCAACAGCACTGCTGCATGCCGCCGGTATCGGTCTTGGCATCGGCATCGGCCGGCTGTCGTCCGGCCGGATTATTTCACGCCTTATCGGCGGCATCACCGCCTTTGCAGGGCTGGCGCTGATTTTCAGCTGATCCTCATCGCATCAACGAAAAACGGCGAGCCAAAAGCCCGCCGTTTTTTCGTTTCAGCCGCGCCCGCGATAGGGCTGAACGCCCTGATCTGGCAGCCACAGACCTTCCGGCGGCGCACCCGTCTGCCAAAAGACATCGATCGGGATACCGCCGCGCGGATACCAGTAGGCACCGATCCGCAGCCATTTCGGCGCCAGCAGATCGACCAGCCGCTTGGCAATATCGAGTGTGCAATCCTCATGGAACGCACCGTGATTGCGGAATGAATGCAGATAGAGTTTCAGCGACTTGGATTCCACCAGCCAGCCGTCCGGCACATAGTCGATGACGATATGGGCGAAATCCGGCTGGCCGGTCATCGGGCAAAGCGAGGTAAACTCCGGTGCCGTGAAGCGCACGACGAAATCCGTGCCTGAATGGCTGGTTGGCACACGCTCAAGCACGGCCTCTTCGGGGTTTTGCGGCGAAGCTACGTTCTGCCCGAGTTGTGACAGACCCGAGACGTCTGTTTTTGTCATGATCTCAATCCTTCAATGACTTTGACGCGAATGCCGTGGGCTTTTTCGCCCTCCGGCTCGACATGAATGGCAATCTTGGCTCCGGCGTGAACCACACGGATGGCATCTTCAAGGCGGTCGCAGATGTCATGCGCCTCGCCAACCGGCATGGCCGCGGGAACCACCATGTGGAAATCGACGAAGATCACCGCCCCTGCCTCACGGGTCTTCAGGTCATGCACGCCGAGCGAACCCACTGCATTGGCGGCAATCGCCTGCTTGATCGCCTCTTCTTCCTCCGCAGGAACGGCCTTGTCCATCAACCCGTTGATCGAACGGGCGATCACCTTCCAGCCCTGATAGAGAATGTTGCAGGCAACGATCACCGCAAGCAGCGGGTCAAGCACCGCATAACTGGTGAGAATGGCCAGCACAAGACCGACCAATACGCCGATCGAGGTGACCACATCGGAGAGAATATGATGACCATCCGCCGACAATGCGGGAGAACGATAAGCGCGTCCCGCACGGATCAGCACATACGCCCAGATCGCGTTGATAACGCCCGCCAACAGGTTGATCGCCAGGCCGAGCGCCGGTGCGTCCGGCAGCTTCGGGGCCCAGATTGCCGGCAGGGCTTCGGAGACGATCAGAAGGGCTGCAACGACGATCAGCACGCCCTCGACAACCGCCGAAAAATACTCCGCCTTGTGATGGCCGAAGGGATGGCTGGCATCGGCAGGCTTGGCCGCATAGCCAATCACCGCGAAGGCAACGATGGCGGCAACGACGTTGACGATCGATTCCAGTCCGTCCGAAAGCAGCGCTACCGAACCGGTAAACCACCAGGCGAGCATCTTCAGCCCCAGCACGCCAATGGAGATCGGGATGCTCCAGAAGGCGAGGCGCTGCACCGTTATTGTCTTTTGCCCTACCATCATCGTCTCCTTGCATATGCGAATGAATTGCAGAAATCAGGGTCCTAGAACGCCAAAACCGCCGGAGCGCGAGGAGCGCTTCAGCGGTTTTGATAGTCTGCATATGGATCAAGGCTGCGGTTTTGTCAAAGCGACAATAGCCGATCGGAGCCGAAGCGCCGTTCAGGCTGACGAAACCCCTCTCAGGCGGCCTTGATCTTCGCCCGCTTGGCCAGATGCGCCACAACATTCTCGATCATCCGCATGCCGGCATCGCCACCCAGCGTCATGATCGATTCCGGGTGGAACTGCACGGCGGCAATCGGTTCCTTGGTATGCTCGATCCCCATGATCGTACCGTCGTCGCTCTCAGCCGTGATCATGAAATCACGCGGCAAGGTCGAGGGATCGGCGAAGATCGAGTGGTAGCGGCCAACCGTGACTTCCTTGCCGAGACCGGAAAACACGATGCCGGGCTCAAGCACGCGGATGCGCGAGGGCTTGCCGTGCATCGGCACGGCGAGCTGGCGCAGATCGCCACCATAGGCTTCGGCCAGTGCCTGCAGCCCGAGGCAGACACCGAAGATCGGCAGATCATGGGCGCGCGCCTTCTTGATCGTCGCCTTGCAATCAAAATCCTTCGGCGTGCCAGGTCCGGGCGACAGGACGACGAGGTCAGGCTTGACCCGGTCGAAAATCTCGTCGGAGACCGGCGAACGGACCGTCGTCACCGTCGCGCCAGTCTGGCGGAAATAGTTGGCCAGCGTATGGACAAAACTGTCCTCGTGATCGACCAGCAGGATCTTGACGCCGGTGCCGACCGGAGCGACATCGCGGCCAGCGCCGCGGCTGTTGGCGGATTTTGCGTCGCGGATCGCTGCGATCATGGCGGAGGCCTTCAGTTCGGTTTCGGCTTCTTCTTCTTCCGGGTTGCTGTCGTTGAGCAGCGTCGCACCGGCGCGCACCTCGGCAATGCCGTCCTTGATCCGGATCGTGCGCAATGTCAGACCGGTATTCATGTCGCCGTTAAAGCCGACCATACCGATCGCACCACCATACCAGAGCCGGGCGCTCTTTTCATGGCTTTCAATGAAGCGCATGGCCCACAGTTTCGGCGCACCGGTGACGGTGACAGCCCAGGCATGCGACAGGAAGCCGTCAAAGGCGTCCATATCATCACGCAGGCGCCCCTCGATGTGATCGACCGTATGGATCAGGCGCGAATACATTTCGATCTGGCGGCGGCCGATGACTTTGACGGAACCCGGTTCACAGACGCGGCTCTTGTCGTTGCGGTCGACGTCCGAACACATGGTCAGTTCGGATTCGTCCTTCTTGGAATTCAACAGCTTGAGGATCTGTTCGCTATCGGCGATCGGATCGTCGCCACGCTTGATCGTGCCGGAAATCGGGCAGGTTTCGATGCGGCGGCCGGAGACGCGCACGAACATTTCGGGCGACGCGCCAACCAGATATTCCTGATTGCCCAGATTGATGAAGAAGGAATAGGGCGACGGATTGATCGCCTTCAGCCGGTTGGAAATCTCCGATGGCTTGCTTTCGCAGCGCTCGTAGAATTTCTGGCCCGGTACCACTTCGAACAGATCGCCGCGGCGAAAACTTTCCTTGGCCTTGGTGACGAGTTCGGCATATTCGCCAGGGCGATGATCGCCATGCGGCGGGATACTGTCGACGGTCTGGAAGGATTCCGGCGCAATATCGCCCGCCTTGTCTTCGGTCGTTTTGCCGTCCTTGGCGAAATCGTAGCGGTCAATCCAGGCCTTGGCCGAATAGTGATCGACGACGAGGATTTCGTCGGGCAGGAACAGCACCATGTCGCGCTGGTCGTCGGGACGCTTCAGCTTCAGTTCGATCGCATCGAACTGGAACGCCAGATCGTAGCCAAAGGCACCATAGAGGCCGAGATTGGCATCTTCCTGCGAAAAGAACAGGTTGGTGACCGCGCGCAGAACGGTAAACACCGTCGGCATCTTCGAGCGCTCTTCCTCGGTGAACACCCGGTCCGGCATGTTGACCGTCAGATCAAAGCGGCGGGCCGTGGCAGAACCGAGCGTGATATCGGCGACATCGGCAAGATGCTTTGAGACCATCGCCAACAGCGCTTCGCCACGCTCGTTATAGGCTTCGATCCACAGGGCGCGGCCAAAGGAGGAGATGGCCAGCGGCGGATCGATGATCGCCGTGTCCCAACGGGTGTAACGACCCGGATATTCGTAGTTGGAGGAAAAGACCGCGCCCCGGCGTTCGTCGAGCCTGTCAACATAGCTGGAAATCGCTTCGCCATAAGGGGCCTCACGCCGCCTTCGGGTGACGGAAATGCCGCCCTTGGTGGTATAGGCTTCCGCACCGTCTGCAAGAATAGTCGTCGCCATCTGTCGCTCCGTTCAGGCCCGTCATTCCTGCGGCCCGAATACAAAAAAGCCGCCTCGAAACTTCCGGGCGGCTTATCGTCTCAATCACGCATGACTGGTCAAGGCCGCTTCAGCGAGCCCACCACCAGATTGCAATGTTGCGTGCCTGTGTCATGGCGGAATTGTTAGCGTGAGAGAGAGGATTGTGCAAGCGGGGGCCGACGGAAAAATGGAGGCACGATTTCCGCCGCGCCCTTTGGCACCTTAAGCCGGCAGCCGGGTGGACATATGCGCCTGTACGCCCTTCGGATCGGCCGCAAACGCTACTGCAACCGAACGGGTCAGTTCGCCCGGGAAAACCTCCTCGATGCCAGCCTCGACCGCATCGAGCGTTTCGCTGACGACCTCCAGCGGTTGCAGGCGCGGTTCCGGCAGGCTGCGGCCCATGTCGGTCTCGACCTGCACCGGCATGGTGACGACGACCTGCGTGCCTTGAGCGAGCAACTCCGCCCGGATGGAGCGGCTGGCGGCAAGCCCGGCGGCCTTCGATGCCGAATAGGTACCGGCCGATGGCAGCGTCACCAGCGACAGAAAGGACAGGACGTTGACGATGCTGCTTTGAGAAACCTCAGCAAGGATGGGTGCAAAAGCCTTCGACAGCGACAGCACGCCAAAATAGTTCACGTCCATTTCCTGCCGGGCGATGGAAAGGTCCGGCGCAGAAATAACTCCCTGCCCGCCGGCAAACCCGGCATTGTTGATCAGCAAGGTCACATCGGACGCCGCCTTGGCGGCTTCAGCAACATCGGCAGGATTGGTCACATCCAGTTTCAACGGCACGAGACGCGCTGGATCAAGTGCAACGAGATCCGCAAGCGAGGCCGGATCACGGGCGCCGAGATAGATTTTCCTGGCGCCGCGGCGCAGCAGTTCGGCAACGAATTCGCGGCCTATGCCACGATTGGCACCGGTGACGAGAGCGACGGCATTTTCGATTTTCTGAGGCATTATTTTCTTCCTTTTATATGTGCATATGCACTATATTGCTTGGTAAAAAAGCCGAAAACTGCTCGGCTTTTGGTTATCAGGCGGCCTTTCCGGACGGGATGGCAAGAAGCATCTCTCGCAGATTGCCGGCACGCTCGGCTCCGACCAGCTCCACATACTCCGCCTGCGCGGCATGCCAGCATTCGACGCCTTCCGACAGCTTCTGCTGCCCGCTGGCTGAGAGCGCCAGCAAAAGCTTGCGCGATCCCTTGCCTTCCGGTTCGCTGGCGACATAACCGTCGCGCTCCAGCGGCTTCAGGGCGCGCACCAATGTCGTGCGATCCATCACCATCGCTTCGGCCATCTCTGCCATCCCGGCTTTTCCCGCTTCGGCGATATAGACCAGCAGCGAAAACTGCGCCGCCGTGATCCCTGCCCGTGCATAATGCCGCTCATAAAGCTGCGACACGAAACGGGCAGCCTGGCGAATGGCGAAACAGTTGCAGCTGGTGATGGAGGATTGCTCTTTCATGGCGAGAACATATGTGTGCATATGCACTTTGTCAATTGAATCCACCACAAAAAAGGGAGCGGCCTGGATGGCCGCTCCCGGAATATACGCTTTGGTTTGAACCTAAAGGTTAGAAGCGCTGCGTCAGAGAGACCTTGAAGGTCCGGCCAGGCTCGGAATAGTAAGCCTTGCCCGGCGATGACGCCGTAAACGTGACGTCACGCACGCTGATCGCATCATAATATTCCTTGTCGAAAAGGTTATAGACGCCAGCGCGCACCGTCAGGCCTTCGGCCATTTCCGGCTTCCACCAGCCGGTCAGATCGACCAGACCATAACCGGGCACATTGCCGAAGGTCGAATCCGACTTGCTGGAACTTCCCTTGGCTGCAATGAACGCCACGTCCGCACCCCAGGTCTCGGCAGCGTAACCCGCACCCAAGACACCCTTCAGCGGCGCGACGGACGCAAGCCGGTTGTTCTCGACCGACGGATCCAGGTTCTTGCCATTGGCATAGGTCAGCGCGCCATTGATATGGAAGCCGCTGTCGAATTGCTTGTGAGCGGAAAGCTCGATGCCGTAGATGCGCACGCGGTCGAGATTGACGGCCTGCGTCACGCCGAACGGATAGGTGGGATCGAAACCGGCAGTGGCCGTGTCGATGAAGTTGCGATAGCGATTGTGGAACGCAGTGATGCGGCCACCGAAATCCTCGTCGCCCAGAGTGGCACCAACCTCAAAACCATTGCTGGTTTCCGGCTTCAGATCAGGATTGCCAAGCCGCAAATAGGTTCCCGGTGCACCATAATCCAAATAAAGCTCGTTGGCTGTCGGCGAGCGGAAAGCCATCGCCCACTGGGCAAACAACTCGATATTCGGCGCTGCCTCATATTTTGCCAGCAGCTTGGGCGAGAAAGCATCATTGCTCTGGCCGGCTGGCATGCCGTTGAAGTTGGGGTTGGCGGTATAGGCGGCCGTTTCCTGCGGCGACTGATCGTACCAGTCATAGCGTAGACCAGGCGTCAACGAGAAAGCGCTGTCTCCAAAGCCGAGTTCATCTTCGACATAGATGCCGAATTTCCTGGTATCAACATCAGGCATATCCGCCTGGTTGGTGTGCAGGAAGTTGCAGGGGTCAAAGGGAGTGTATGGCCCACCCGAGCAACTGTCGGCGCCAGAGGAATACTGCGACGTCTTGCCGATGGCAAAATCGCCACCGAGCCGGACCGTGTGAGCAAGCCGCCCGGTGTCAAATTTCTTTTCCAGATAGCCCGCACCGCCAACCGAGCGATTTTCAACTTCGCTGCTGCGCCAATAATCACCGATGACTGACGTATAACGATATCCCGACTTGCCGCTCTCGCGCGTCAAATCCTGCCAATAGACGACCGCATTGGCGGCATCGAACCAGGCGTCGTCATCGACGGCTTCGAATTCGTAGTTCAGCGAAATACGGTCACGCGTGACCGCCTCGTCGCCGTCCCAGTTGCCGGGACGGAAGTTGCCGAGTGGCGTCTGCTCAAGGCGCAGGTCGATATCTTTGTCGCGGTCGAAACGCTCACCGGTGAATGTGAAGGTGTGCCCGGTATCGGTATATTGCTTCAGCTTCACGAGAACGTTGTTCTGGTCGAAATCAGCAGGATTGGGTTCCGTGCGGCCGGGACCGTAGATGCCGGAGTTACCGGAATTGTCCTGCTCGTGGCCACGCTTGTAGCCGCCTTGGAACAGAACCGCCGTATTGTTGTAACGCGCTGCAGCGGCGGCAGACGCTCCCCAGCTCTTATCCTCGCTGTCATAGGTGAACTTGAAGATGCCGCCCCAGGTCTTGCCTTCGCCGATCACGTCCTCCGGCTGCAACGTGCGAAGCACCACGGCGCCGCCCAGAGCACCGTCGCCGGCCCGGCTCGAATCCGCGCCCCGAACAACATCAGCGGCCGAAAGAGCGTCGAAATCGAAACTATCGATACCACCATCGGCGTCACGGGCTCCGTCGTCGAGATAGGGGATCACGATACCGTCGATCGTCGTTTGCACACGAGCGCCGTCAAGACCGCGAATATTGACGCTGCCATTGGAGCGGTTGAATCCGACACCCGGCTGCAACGTGCGGCCAAGATCGTTAAACGAGGACACCTGATCGTCCTGAATTTCCTCAGCCGTCGTCTCCGTTGCAAGGGGTGTGTCGGCGACACCTTTGACCGCATCCCCCTTGACCGTCAGCTTTTTCAGCTTGGTTCCGGCTTCTTCCACATCAGCGGCCGTCGTTGCCGCTGCGTCCTGCGCAAACGAAAGATGAGGAGGAAGAGTGACAGAAGAAAACGCCGCGCATGCCAAAAGAGCCGCGCAGTGATGCCGGGTAATCATGAATTAATCCTTTGATAAAGTCACCGGGCTGGCTGCTGAGGCATTCGCTCAAGGGGCTGGCTGGGTATGGCGTCGAAGCATTTGGGAGCAGCTACGAGAAACTGCTTATGCGTATCGGTTAGAAAACATGACTCTTATTGTCAACAAATAATTGTCTTACTTTTGTCAAATTCCGGCTTGCCCACGATTATGTGTTTCGATTTGGCAACGATCCGGAACCTGAAGCTTCAATGCAACCCTTTCCTGCCTCAATGCGTTGTGAATTCGACCCCCTGCCGCCTCCGGCAGAACCGGAGATTTTTCATGCCGCTTCGATTCCTCTCCCCCTTCCTTTTCATTCTCCTGCTGGCCGGTGCCGGTCTTCCTGAAAATGCTCCAGTTCCGCAGGAAAAGCCGGCAGCAGCTGAAACGGAACAAGGCGGTAAGGTTGCGACGCCGCAGGAAAAACCCGACGTGAAATCCGAGGTGACACCAGAGGTCAAACCAGAGAAAAAGCCGCAGGCAAAGGCCGACGAAAAGGCGCCAGCCGCCGAGGAAATCCCTGCAGACATAAAGCCCGAAACCGTTCAACCGCAGGTGAAACCTGCGCCGGAACCCGTGCTGACCATCAAACCTGAGGACGAAAAGGAATATGCCACCTGCCTTGCGGACCTGAAGGCCATCGGCGCCGTGTTCAAGGAAGAGCCGCGAATCGATGATGGCAAGGGCTGCGGCATCGACAAGCCGTTGACGCTATCGGCCGTACTGCCGGGCATTACGCTGAAACCGGAAGGCAAGATGCGCTGCGAAACGGCGCTGGAACTGGCGCGATGGACCAAGGAAGCGGTTCTGCCTGCAGCCAAGGTTGCGCTGGAAAGCGAGGGAGAGCTGACCACCATCAACCAGGCGTCGAGCTATATCTGCCGCCTGCGCAACAATGCCAAGACCGGAAAGATTTCCGAACATGCGCGCGGCAACGCCATCGACATCGCCTCCTTTACCTTCAAGAACGGAAAATCGATCGAGATCCAGCCGCGTGACGAGGATTCGACTTTGGCCGGCGCCTTCCAGCGGGCGGTGACCGCAACCGGCTGCCTCTATTTCGAAACCGTGCTCGATCCGGGCAGCGACGAAGCCCACGAAAACCATCTGCATTTCGACGTCATCGAGCGCAAAGGCGGCTACCGTTACTGCCGCTAGGCGCGCCCTTTAAAATTGACCGGAGATACACAACGCAGCATCTTGCCCAAGGCCTCGTCACGCCCCATTTGGTCAGGACATCCGGACCATCAACGGCGCCCGCTCAAAGGATTTCTCATGTCCGTTTCCATGTTCAAATTGTCCGCCCCCGTCTTCATCCGCGGGCTTAACGTTCTCGCCGGCCTGCTCGACAAGGCAGAATCCTACGCCGTCGAGAAAAAGATACCGCTGGAAGACCTGTTCAACGCCCGCCTCGCGCCGGACATGCTGCCGCTGTCCGCCCAGATTCAGCGCGTCAGCGACACATCGAAGAACACGATCGGTCGCCTGACCGGCGTCGCCGCGCCGAGCTTTCCCGATAATGAGACGAATTTCGGTGAACTTCGCGAGCGCATCGCCAAGACGATCGCCTACCTGGAGACCGTCAAACCGTCCGATCTCGAGGGCAGCGACGTCAGGGAAATCACCGTTACCTTCGGCAAGCTCAGCTTCACCTTCGCCGGTGACGACTATGTGCTGAAATTCGCCCTGCCGAATTTCTTCTTCCATGTCACCACAGCCCACGACATCCTGCGCAACCAGGGCGTGGCCGTCGGCAAGATCGATTTTCTCGGCCCTTATAGCTGACCAGAGAATGGTCCGGCGGATCGCTGCAGGTGGCAACGATCCGCCGGATATCCGCTAGAAAAGCCCCTCGATAAACCCTTCCTCGTTGAGAAAAATCTTCTCCGAAGACGGCACCCTCGGCAGGCCCGGCATCGTCATGATCTCGCCGGTGATGACGACAATGAAACCGGCACCAGCGGACAGCCGGACCTCGCGGATGGGAACGGTATGGCCGGTCGGCGCACCGCGCAGGTTCGGGTCGGTCGAAAACGAATACTGCGTCTTGGCCATGCAGACAGGCAGATGGCCGTAGCCCTGCTCCTCCCAGGTCCGCAACTGATCGCGCACCGACTTGTCGGCGATGACAGCATCGGCGTGATAGATATCCTTGGCGATCGTCTCGATCTTCTTGAACAGCGCCATATCGTCGGGATAGAGCGGCGAGAATTGTGAATGACCGCTTTCGGCCAGCGCCACGACCTTGCGGGCAAGATCCTCGATGCCGGCTGAGCCTTCCGCCCAATGCTTGCACAGGATCGCCTCGGCACCAAGGGTCGCGACATAGTCCTTGATCGCCTTGATCTCAGCCTCGGTATCCAGCGTGAAATGATTGATCGCCACCACCACCGGAACGCCGAATTTCTTCACGTTCTGGATATGGCGGCCGAGGTTGGAGCAGCCCTTCTTGACAGCCTCGACATTCTCGCCGCCGAGGTCTTCCTTCTTGACGCCCCCGTTCATCTTCATCGCCCGGGCCGTTGCGACGATGACCGCAGCATCCGGCTTCAGCCCTGCCTTGCGGCACTTGATGTCGAAGAATTTTTCGGCCCCGAGATCGGCACCGAACCCGGCTTCGGTGACGACATAATCGGCAAGCTTCAACGCCGTCGTCGTCGCTACCACCGAGTTGCAACCATGGGCGATGTTGGCGAACGGGCCGCCATGCACGAAGGCCGGGTTGTTTTCCAGCGTCTGGACGATGTTCGGCTGCATTGCATCCTTGAGCAGCACGGTCATCGCCCCGTCCGCCTTGATATCGCGGGCAAAGACCGGCGTCTTGTCGCGGCGGTAGGCGATGATGATATCACCGAGGCGTTTTTCGAGATCCCTGAGATCAGTGGCGAGACACAGGATCGCCATGACTTCCGAGGCGACGGTGATATCGAAACCGGTCTCGCGCGGAAACCCGTTGGCAACGCCGCCGAGCGAACCGACGATATGGCGAAGGCCGCGGTCGTTCATGTCCATCACGCGGCGCCAGGCGACACGGCGGATGTCGATATTCTGCTCGTTACCCCAATAGATATGGTTGTCGATCAAGGCCGACAGCAGATTGTGGGCCGAGGTGATGGCGTGGAAATCGCCGGTGAAATGCAGGTTGATGTCTTCCATCGGCACCACCTGCGCATAGCCGCCCCCAGCAGCCCCACCCTTAACCCCGAAACACGGGCCTAGCGACGCTTCACGGATACACACCACCGCCTTCTTGCCGATGCGGTTGAGCCCGTCGCCAAGGCCAACCGTGGTTGTGGTCTTGCCCTCACCGGCCGGCGTCGGATTGATCGCCGTCACCAGGATCAGCCGGCCGTCCGGACGGCCTTTCTGCGCCGCAATGAATTCGGCGCCGATCTTTGCCTTGTCATGGCCATAGGGAAGCAGATGTTCGGGTGGAATTCCAAGCTTCGCGCCAATCTCGAGGATCGGTTTTTTCGTCGCTGCGCGGGCAATTTCGATATCGGACTTCACGTCGGCCATATGGTCTCTCTCCCTGCCACCTTTTTTCCTCTGGGAGCATAAAAGCGTGAAGTCCCGCGGCTTTCCATCCTTTTGTTTGATTCCGGCTGCCTGAACGGAATTTTGAAGAAAAAACAAAGAAAAAGACGGAGAAACCGCGTTTCCCCGCCTTCCAATCATCAAAATCCGGCTTATCGCGCCAGGATGTCGCGCATTTCCACGAGATTGGAACGAACCCGCAAAACGTAGAAGCCGAGCGTCGCCAGATGGGTCGGCATGATCCAGCCATCTTCCTGGCCGTTGGAAATGATGAACGGCTGAATGCGCAGGGCCGAGCGCAGTTGCTTGATGCTTTCCTGCCAGATGGGTTGCAGGCCACGCTGCGTGATGACAGCATCGAAATCCGCACCGGCAGCCGCCAGGACGCCGTAATAGCCATAGAGCTGGCCGTAGGCGAACCAGTAACGGTCGTCGGCACGAGTATCGAACCAGCCGCCATTGTGGTTTTCGGACCGTTCGCGGATCATCGCCGAGGTCGAGCCGATATCGTTGGAGATACGGTCGAGGAATTCGATCAAGTTATCGGAGCGCGCATCGAAAATGGACTCGCAGCGGGCCAAAGAGTCATTGAACTTGCGCAGGTCGGTCATCGCCGAGCGATAGTATGTCGGCGTCGGCGTTTTCGGCAGAAGCGAGTTCGAGCCGAAATACCAAGTCTCTTCGTCAAACTGGATATTGCCGCGCGCCCGCTGCAGGTCGGCATTGATGCCGGACGTACCGCGCACACGACCGAGCGAATCCACCAGTTCGACAGCAGTGCGCCGCACGGCCTGATTGACACCACGCTGGAACGACGCCTTGTTATCAAACCAGGGCGTGCGGTCCCAATCCAACCCGAACAGGCCGACCTTGTAGAGCAGCATCGACGAAATCCAGGCATTCTGGTTGACGTTGAAATCGATCAGGTCCGCCGACACATCGACGATGGCTGAACGTTCGCAGGTATTGGCTGGCGCTGTCTGGCCTGCAGCCACCTTGACCGGCAGGCCTGCATCGTTCTTGCGTTCGGTGAAATTGTATTTGTTGACATAGTCCGCATCGAAATTCGTCCAGGCCTGCGTCTGCCAGAAGAAATAACCGTAGAGACCGATGAACAGCAGGACAAGGATACCGAGCGGTCCCTTGATTACCCAGCTGCGCCCGCCGAACCAATTGGCCACAGCAACGAAAGGATAAAGGATCCAAGATATCAGCTGGCCAATGCCCCGGCCGATCGCTGCAAACACACGCTGGAAAAACGCGACGATCGGATCAAGCATTCGTATTATCCTCCTTGAGGCCATAAAGGCGTTTGCGGAACGCCACCTTGTCCCTGAGATATGTGCTGGTCAGCGTCGCCACAACATATTCCCTGAACTTTTCGCTGTAATGTTCATAGGCCGTATAAAACCCCTGCTTGTCAAAGACGAAGCGGGAAACGAAATCACTCGGGCAGAGCTGCGAGATCAACCGGTTGGTCAGCCACTGGTCGGGATGATTTGGCGAGGCTCGTACCAGCAGAAAGCGGTTTTCCGGCGCCACGTCCTGCATCTTGATGCTGCCGGATGCCAAGACTGTGCGCAGCATGGTCTGCAGGAACGGATAGGTGCCATCCGAAGCGACCAGCGCTGAATTGCGGTGGAGCCATGTCTGCAGCCAGATCGCATCGATCGCGTTGATATCGGTGGTTGGATTTTCGCGATTGACCAGGCCACGCAAAACCATGTCGGCGCGGTGCTGATAGAGGCCCGAATCCTGCACCCAGGATGCCTGCGGCAATTGCAGCCGGTTGGTCGAAGCGAGGAACTCGTAGATGCGCTGATGGTCGGACAGGCTGATATAACCGACCTGCCAGGGCCGCGAACGGCGGAAGCCCGGCACCGAAGGATCGCAGATCACCGTTGTGGTCTTTTCATCGAGAAAGACATAGACGCCGCCGAAATGATTGGCCCAGAAGGCATCGTGGCGGAACACCAGCTTGTCCGGCACCAGCGCATTCTCACGGATATCGCCGGTCACCTTCGCCAGTTCCACCATCCGGTTGAGCAGCGCATCGTCGGACCAGGCCGTCGGCACCGTCTTCAAGCGGTCGACCAAAGAGCGCAATTCGGCAGCCTTGCCGAGCATGTCCTCGGCCGACAGGACGCGAAAACGGACCTCGTTGATCGACAGGAGATCGTCGATATCGTTGACGACCGATACGGAATCCTCGATCTCGCCGTACAGCGCATCCTTGATCGTCACCGCATTGATCGCCCGCCGGTTGGCGCCGAAAAACTCGTGCATCAGCGCTGCGGTGTTGGAAAAGCTGGTATGGACGACCGGCAGCTCTTCCTGATCCGGCGTCATGATGATGAAGCGGCGGTTGACGCGGTTGGGATCGAGATAATCGCGGTCGCCAAGTTCATCGGCGATTTCAGGCGAAAACCCGGTCATGTCGATCTGGAACGACGACAATGACGTTGGGCGCAGCCCAAAGCCCTGCAGCGCCTTGTTGTAACGCGCAATCAGATGCGGCTCGGAAATATCGAGCAGGCGTCCGTAAATCAGTTCGGCTTCGAGGAGGCGTTTCATGCGTGTTCTGCGACTTCCCGTTGATCAGCCATTTTTGGGCTGTGTTTCGTCGCGGGACCAGACCAAATCGTCCAGGTCAATACGAAGGACCTTGGAGATTGCTTTCAGCACCGAAATACTTCCCTCCTTTTTCCCCGTTTCGATCTCAGAGATATAAGCAGCGCTGATGCCAGCGGCAGCCGCCAAATCCTTGGCCGATAGCCCGCGGACCTCCCGCCAGACCCTGACCGGGTTTTCCCCGTCTATCAGGCGATCAACGAATTCCATGGGGATGCTGTCGCTCTCTCCGGCAGCTACCCTGGCTTCGTAGGCCTTTACCGCCAGCAAATCTTCAAGATCATCGGCAAGCTCCGATTGTCGGAGCAGCAACTCGTAATCGTTGCGGCTGAGAACAACCAACTCTTCGCCATTGGGCGTTGTGAAAGAAACAGGCGTATTCATCGCTCCAACCCCTTATAGGCTTCGCCGCGAGTAGCGATCCTGATGACATCGATGATCAATCCGTCTTCCGTAAAAATCACCCGCCAGTCACCCACTCGAAGACGATAATAGTCGACGCCTTGCAGCTTCTTGACGTTGTTGACGAGCAGTGCTGGATTTTCAGCATACTGCTGCACCTTTTGCCGTATCCGCTTCGCGTCCGTTGAAGGCATGCGCATCAGAGCCTTGATGGCCTGCTTGTCATAAATGATACGCATCGCCATCCTAGTCCGAGAGCCCCAATGCAGACAAGAAAATTCGCCAATAGCTAACTTTTACCCTTACCAGCGCCCATCGGCCTTCATCGCTTCGATCTCGCGGATGGCCTTCTCCCTTTGACGTTCGCGGCGGATGATGTCGGTTACGGCTGCATCGTCGGATTTGTCGGTATAGCGGAACTCGCTATCGGCATAGCGGTTGATTTCCTGCATGACCATCTCGAGCGTGATCGGCCCGCGCAGGGTTTCGATCATGGCTTTCTTCTCGTCATAGGCCTTGTGCATGAAGGCTTCCGGCGTCGCAAACCAGTCATCCGGCAGGTCCACATCCATTGCCCGCATCTTGACTGCGTCAGTGATGTTCTTGATCGCCCGGCCGGTGAAGCGTGGCTCGGCCTCCTTGATCATGTGCAGGTAGGAGCCGACATCGGCCAGCGTCTCGATCTTGCCCTCTTCCTTTTCGTGGCGCTCCCAGACGGCCAGCAGCCCTTCCTCCTTCGGGCGGGCATGTTCGGCATAGGATTGCGACACGGCCTTTTTGATTTCCTGTCCGGCAAACAGCTGGTGTTCGCCCAGCGGGATCTTGTGGTTCTTGCCGACCAGCATGGCGAAGATGTCGATATAGTCGCCTTCCGACTGCGGTCCATCGACCAGCCAACGGGCACCGGCGCGCTGGCGCAGCGCGTCATCGACATTTTCCGGATAGTTGGAGAACATGCCGAAGGTGCAGTTGCCACGGATCACCGTGGAGGCCCCGGCAAAACTCTCCATCAATACCGCTGTTACCTCGTGCTGCCCCGCCGAGGCGCGGTCGTCGGAGCGCTTGGCCGCGACCTGATCGACATCGTCGATCGTACCGAAGCCGATCGCGCGCGGGTTGATGACATTGTTGACGAAGGCCTTGCAGTTCTGGCCGGACTTGCCCTGATAGGAGGAAATCTGGTCGACGCCGAAATTCTCGTAGTGGAAGGCGTAACCGGCGATCTCGCAATAGTCGTTGAGCAGACCCGCCAGCATCTGGATGAGAATGGTCTTGCCGGTGCCCGGCATGCCATCGCCGATGAAGGTGAAGAGAAAGCCGCCAAGCTCGACAAACGGGTTCATCTGCCGGTCGAAATCATAGGCCATCAGCATCTTGGCAAGTTTTAGCGCCTGATACTTGGCAATGTGGTTGCCGATGATCTCTTCCGGCTTCTTGAAGGTCATCGCCAGCGGCGCGCGCTTGGCACCGGGCGCGACATCGAAACCGTTCAGCGTGAAATCGTCCTGGTCGAGACGGATATGCACGTTCTCGAAACTGGTTAGCCCGGTGAACCGCGCCTTGCGGCCGATCAGGCCTTCGATGGCAACGCGGGCAAAGGCGCGCCCCCGGCTGGTCAGGGCAGCATCATCCGGTGCACCGGCAATCGTCTTGTCGAGCGCCGAGATCATGCCCTTCAAGGCATCCTGCGGCGTATCGAACAGGAAATCCGGCTCGCTGCCATCCTCGACCGGCTCGCCCTCACCGGCAAGTGTTGCGCCGAGATAGGCAGCGAAGGTGAAAGCGGCTATATAGGCGGAAGCGGACAGAAGCGCTTTGAACTGGCTCGCATCTTCGCCGGACAAGGGTGCGGTCGCATTGCGCGACTGCAGGCCTTCCAGATTGGTCTGGCGGGCAAACACATCGGCAACCGCCAGCGCCACCTGCAGGCCACGCCGCGAACGGTAAAGCAACGCATGCTGGGCGGGCGACATCAGCGGATCCGTGGAGCGGATTGACTGGATGGTCTTCGTCAGCTCGACCTCGCGGGTGCGGCGCTGTCCGCCAGTCGAAACCGTCGAGACAAAGCGGCGGCCGGTTCCGGCCAATGCCGTCCCCGCAGCCGGATCGTCCGCTTCCAGAAGGATCAGCCGGGTGACAAGCCCCTGCGCCACTGCCAGATGCTTGGCGATGTCGTCCTCGTGCAGCGTCGTCAAGCCCGCGTTCAGTGACATTGTCTAGACCTCGCTGATGACCTGATTTCCGGAAATCACATGCACTTTGTAATCACCGAAGATCGCCGCAGCGTCTCCGGCAGCATAGAGCGCCTGATAGGCGTCGTGCGGCACCAGGGCATGTTTCTCGTAGGAGCTGACGCCCATGCGCGTCGCTTCGAGATTGTCGGTATCGATATGGAATTCTTCCGATGCCGGCGTCGATGAGAAGAAGCCGCGCTGGGCTGGGCGTTCGGCCTTGGAGAACACCTCCTGTACCGTCCACGTCAACAGCCAGGCGTTTTCGGTCTTGCGGACCTTCGACAGGATGTCGTTGATCTTGGCATTGTTCTCGGTAATCCCGGCCGAATAGAATGGCCCGAGCACGATGCGCCGCAGCTGCTTGGGATGCAGCTCCTCGAAATCCTTGTCGAGATTGGTGGCGATCGTCACCGGCGTCAGCGAATAAGCGCTGTTCTTCAGCGCGAAATCGTCGAAACGGCTGGCAAGATCCGGGTTGAGCAATCCGCCGATCGGCAGCGGGATATCCGTCTCGGGATTGAGCTTGCCGTCCGGCGTTACCAGAAGCTTGATGATCTTTTCCGACGAATCCTCGATCACCGACATATAGACCATCGGCAAAGTGCTTGTTCCGTCAAACGCGCCCCAGCAGACGGCATAATAGGGCCGCATGGTCTTCGGATTGACGCCGACCCGGATGGTCTCCGGCATGATGAAGGGCGAAAAGATATCACCTTTGCCGATCTGCTCGAGGTAGAGCCGTTCGGCCATGCGTGACTGCAGTTCACCCGGAAATGCTTTTTGCCGCAGGATGAAAGCGGCCATTTCCTGGCGCAGTGCATCGGCGGTGAGAATCCCAGCGAGCCGCTTGTCGGCCGACTGCCGGTCGTTTTCCAGCTCCAGCACATTCTGGAACACCGGAAAGCCGCTTTCGGCCCGCGAGATCCGGAACTGCTCGATGAAACCGATGCGGTTTTCCCAGCAAGAGAATGACGCCTTCAGCCGTGACAGGTAGGGAATGACGACCTCACCGACCACCGTGTCTCGGTAGAGCGGCGAATTGCGGTCACCGAGAAAGATTTCAAGGCCACCGAGCGCTGCCCGGATGGACGCAAAATACTGGCCGACGGCCCCTTCGGATGCGGCGTTCATGTAAGAAACCCTGCCGTCTGCCGCAACTTACCCCCCTCTGTCGGCGACGCCGACATCTCCCCCACAAGGGGGGAGATCACCAGAGGCTTCCGTTGCTTCCAATCGATTTCAGGCCGCCACAAACGGCACGGCCAATCTCCCCCCTTGTGGGGGAGATGTCCCGGAGGGACAGAGGGGGGTAACCCCCGGCAGACTCCGAGCACGCCCATCACTGCTTCACGTAATTCGCCGAATTGTGCTTGTCCATCACGGCCTGGAACCGGCGCGCAAAGGCATCGTCGGCAAGCTTCTTGCGGCGCTGGATATCCTGGGTCGAGAGCATGTTCTTCTCGTGCATTTCCAGGAGATCGCCGATATGGCGCTGCGAGGCCGAGCCGATGCCGGCCATGGTTTCTTCCGCTGCCGTATCGACCTGGCTGCCAAGCGTGTTGATCTTGTGGGCAACATCCTGCTGGGCAGCGGTCTTCAAGGAATCTTCCAGCGCCTTGTAGAGCACGATGCGCTGCTCGGTATCGATGGTCAGCTTGTTGATCAGCGTGTTCTGCGCGGCGATCTGGTTATTGAGTGAATCAACGAAGGTCTGGAACATCGAGGTGTAGCGCTCGTATGTCTGGCTTTCAGCCAGCAGTTCCTGCTCCTTGGCCTGCTTCTCATTGTACTCTGTCGCCAGCACCGAACGTTCGCCTTCAAGCTGGGTGCGGGAAATCTGGTCGGTCGAAGCGGCGATCTTGTTTTCAATGTCCATCAGCATCGGGTTGAGTTCCTCGATGCGCTTCTGGGTTTCCTGCAGATTGGCCATCGTGCCCTTGCGCCGCTCGATCACCTGCAGCAAGCTTGCCTCCGAGGTCTTGTAGCGCTGGTCGAGAACGCTCTTCTGTTCCTTCAGGATGCCGACGATGGTGTCGGACTTCGCCAGCAATTCCTGCAGGTTGCCGGCCAGCGACATGTTGCGGACGCGGTCGGTGCGCATGCGCTGGGCGCTCTGCTTGGAAAAGATGCCGATGAATTTCTCATAGCCGGTATAGCTCTTCATGCTCTCGAATTCGGAGCCGAAGGCATTGGTGGCGTCTTCCAGGCCGATGATCAGGTCGGCAATATTGCCTTCCATCACCTTCTGCTGGTTGATGACGTCCTGGATGCGGGCATTCTCGATGTCGAAATTGGCATTGCCCAGCTTGGTGTCGGATTTGGCGAACTGGTCGAGCACAACGGCCGACTGATTCATCTTGCCGCGCATCTGCTCGACGATGCCGCGGGTTTTCTCGATTTCGCTCTCAAAATTCTGAAGTGTCGCCATCGGTTTTCCCCCTGGTTGCTCCGGTGCAGACGCGCCGCGTCGCCAAATTATTCAGTCATGACATCAGCTTATATAATGGGAGCGGCAATTTGAAGAACAAGTGTGCAATCGACGGATTTTAAACCGTAAATCGCTTTGTCGCAGGGCGATGGCCGCAACGGCGCTCCTATTGCGCCACTGCCGTCTTCAGATAGGCAAGGATGTCTTCGATCTCCTGCGGCTTTCTCAAGCCGGGGAAAGACATCTTGGTGCCCGGTACCATTGCCTTTGGGCTGAGCAGATATTCCGACAGCCGCTCCTCGTCCCAAACTTTGCCATCCTCGCCAAATGCCGTCATGGCGCTGGAATAGCTGTAGCCCGCAAACGTTGCCACCGGACGGCCGACGATGCCCATCAGGCTCGGGCCGACACGGTTCATCGGCTCGGTCGCGGTGTGACAGGCACCGCATTTCTTAAAAACCTGCGCGCCCGCCTCGGCATTGCCGGCGGCCTGCGCGAGGCTTGTTCCAAGACAGAGAAAGAGGCCGAATGAAGCGAAACGCAAAGATAAGGGAAGAGACGGAGAGAGAAGCATGGACAATTTCCCGGAACGCTAAGGTAAGGAAGCCATCATGGCACGCCACGCCTGCCGGGCGATAGCCCGCCTCACGCTTCGTTCATCTTGTCTTCCCAGTGACGGCGGCAATAGACGACGTATTTCTCGTTGCCGCCGACTTCGACCTGAGCCCCTTCCCGCACGACATTTCCGGCCCCGTCCAAACGCACCACCATGGTCGCCTTGCGGCCGCAATTACAGATGGTACGGACTTCGCGCATTTCATCGGCAATGGCGAGCAGAGCCATCGAGCCGGGAAACAGCTTGCCCTGGAAATCCGTGCGCAGACCATAGGCCATCACGGGAATGCCGATGCGGTCCGCGATGCGCGCCAGCTGCCAGACCTGATCCTCGCCAAGAAACTGCGCTTCATCAACAAAGACACAGGCGATCGTTTCCTCGGCATGCAGGCGTTCGATCAGCGCATAGAGGTCGTCGGCATGCGTGAAGGCAATGCCGTCCTCGCTCAATCCGATCCGCGACGATACCCGGCCCTGGCCGGCCCGGTCATCAAAGGCCGCAATCAGGATCACCGTGCGCATGCCACGTTCGCGATAGTTGTACGACGCCTGCAGGAGCAAGGTCGATTTGCCCGCGTTCATCGTGGCGTAGCTGAAATACAGTTTTGCCATGGCGTCCTCTTCTGTATGCTGTTGGTTGTTCATGAACAGACAAAGCGGGGAAGACCAGAGCGCAAGCGCGAAAGTCACAGAAAATCGACGGCAGGCGCCAGAACATGAGCAATGCGACATATCACGTCGCTTTAGGCGGGCGTGTCCGGCGAATGTCCCAATACACTCAAGACAACACCAGGGCGCTTGAATTGGCGGACATTTGGTGATTGGCTAAAATCAAAAGGCAGGGGAATAATCACGATGACCAGACTGACATTGAAATTCATGCTGACCGCAGCCGTATCGCTGAGCGCGCTGACATCCGCCCATGCTGCCGAGCCTGAAAGCTGTGGCACCGTCCGCTTCGCCGATGTCGGCTGGACGGACATCACCGCGACCACGGCGACCGTTTCTTCGGTCCTCAAAGGCCTTGGCTATCAGACGGACATCAAGGTTCTCTCCGTTCCTGTCACCTATCAATCGCTGAAGAACAAGGACATCGACGTCTTCCTCGGTAACTGGATGCCGACGCAGGAAGCCGACGTTCGCCCCTTCCTCAACGACAAGTCGGTCGAATCGTTCGGCCCGAACCTCGAGGGCGCCAAGTACACGCTGGCGACCAATGCCAAGGGTGCTGAACTCGGCATCAAGGATTTCAAGGACATCGCCGCCCACAAGGCCAACCTTGACGGCAAGATCTACGGCATCGAGCCCGGCAATGACGGCAACCGCCTGATCATCGACATGACCGACAAGGATACGTTTGGCCTGAAGGGTTTTGAAGTCGTCGAATCTTCCGAGCAGGGCATGCTGGCGCAGGTTGCCCGCGCCGAAAAGGACGGCCAGCCGGTCATCTTCCTCGGCTGGGAGCCCCACCCGATGAACTCCAACTTCAAGCTGACCTATCTCACCGGTGGCGACGACATTTTTGGACCCAACCTCGGCGGCGCGACCATCTTCACCAACGTGCGCGCCGGCTATACCGCCGAATGCCCGAATGTCGGCAAGCTGATCACCAACCTGAAGTTCTCGCTGCCGATGGAAAACGAGATCATGGGCAAGATCCTCAACGACGGCAAGGATCCGGAAGCTGCAGCCAACGAGTGGCTGAAGGCCAACCCGACGGCGATCGATCCCTGGCTCGCCGGCGTTACCACCAAGGATGGTGCTGAAGGACTGCCGGCGGTCAAGACCGCGCTCGGTCTCTGACCGGCCTATCAGAGGCGGGGCTCAGTCCCCGCCTTTTTTAAGCGCATCTGACGCGCTTCCGCTCCTATCATTGGCTCCAAGACCCAAGGCGATTTTCCCGTGGAATGGCTAACCAATCCTGATCGACGCATTCCCATCGGTGGCTGGGCGAAGAGTTTCTTCACCTGGCTGACCACCAATTTCACCGGCTTTTTCGACCAGGTATCGGCGATCCTGGCGGGTGTCGTGAATGCGATCCTGTGGGTTCTGCAGACGCCGCACCCGCTGATCGTCGTGGCCATCGTCACAGCCCTCTCCTACTACTTCCGCCGCTCGGTTGGGGTCACCCTCTTCACGCTGTTCGGCCTGCTCCTGATCATCAATCTCGGCTATTGGAAAGCAACGACGGAAACGCTGGCGCTTGTGCTGGCCGCCAGCGCCGTCTCGATGGCCGTCGGCATTCCCTTGGGGATCGCGGCAGCCCGGCGCGCCTGGGTCTATGCCGTGATGCGGCCAATCCTCGACCTGATGCAGACCATCCCGACCTTTGTCTATCTGATCCCTGCCCTAGTGCTGTTCGGCCTCGGCATGGTGCCGGGCCTGATCGCAACCGTCATCTTTGCCATTCCGGCGCCGATCCGGCTGACACGGCTTGGCATCATCTCCACCCCGCCTTCGCTAGTGGAAGCGGCTGTCTCGTTTGGCGCGACGCCATCGCAGGTGCTGCGCAAGATCGAATTACCCTTCGCCATGCCGCAGATCATGGCTGGCCTTACCCAGACCATCATGCTGTCGCTGTCGATGGTCGTCATCTCGGCGCTGGTCGGTGCTGCCGGTCTCGGCGTGCCGGTCGTGCGGGCGCTGAACACCGTCAACATCGCCATGGGCTTTGAATCCGGCCTCTGTATCGTCATCCTCGCGATCATTCTCGACCGCCTGTTCCGTTCGTCCGATGAAGGAGAAGGCGCATGACCGATGCCGTCGTTTTCAAGAATGTCGACATCATCTTCGGCAACAAGCCGGAAGCGGCCATCGCCATGGTCGATCAGGGCAAGACCCGCGACGAGATCGGCGCTGCGACCGGGTTGGTGCTCGGTGTCGCCGATGCGTCGCTGACCATCACCGAGGGCGAAATCCTGGTGCTGATGGGACTGTCGGGCTCGGGCAAATCGACCCTTCTGCGCGCCGTCAACGGGCTGGCGCCGGTTGTGCGCGGCGAAGTGCAGGTCAAAACCAAGCACGGCGTCATCAATCCGTACAAGACCAGCGCGAAGTCGCTGCGCGACTTCCGCATGCACGATGTCTCGATGGTGTTCCAGCAATTCGCGCTTCTGCCCTGGCGCACGGTGGAGGACAATGTCGGCTTCGGGCTGGAGCTTGCCGGTGTTCCGGACAAGGAACGCAAGGACCGCGTCGCCGAACAGCTTGAGCTGGTCAACCTGACAAAATGGGCCGGACGGCAGGTCAAGGAGCTTTCCGGCGGCATGCAGCAGCGCGTCGGCCTTGCCCGCGCCTTTGCCACCGGTGCACCGATCCTGCTGATGGATGAGCCGTTCTCGGCACTCGATCCGCTGATCCGCACCCGGCTTCAGGACGAACTGCTCGAATTCCAGCGCCGCCTGAAGAAGACAATCCTGTTCGTCAGCCATGATCTCGACGAGGCCTTCCGCATCGGTAACCGTATCGCCATCATGGAAGGCGGACGTATCATCCAGTGCGGCACGCCGCAGGATATCGTCAAGAACCCGGCCAACCAGTATGTTGCCGATTTTGTCCAGCACATGAACCCGATCACTATGCTGACGGCGATGGATGTGATGAGCCAGGGCGTCAACCGCACAGCGCCTGCGGCCGGTGTATCGGCGACCGCCAAGCCGACCACCCCGTTGATCGACATCCTCGATGCGATGTCGCGCCAGCCCGGCAGCATCGGCGTCGTCGACAACGGCGCCATCGTCGGCACGATCAATGCGCAGAACGTCGTGGAAGGCCTGACCCGGCACCGCAACAAAAGTTGACCATAGAGATCAAGATAGCATTATAAAGGACGCCCGGACGATGAAAGTTCCGGGCGTTTGGCATTCAAGACAAGAGGCAACCTTATGGCCGATAAACCGTCCGTTCTGCGCGAAACCGACGATGAGGCGCGCAAGCTCGCCCGCATCATCCTGCGTTCCGCACGCAGCGCCGCCATTGCGGTGATCGAGCCGGACAGCGGCGGCTTCCCCTTTGTCAGCCGCGTGCTCATCGGTATCGATACCGACGGCACACCGGTCATCCTGGTCTCCGCCCTGTCAGTCCATACACAGGCCCTGTCCAAGGATCAGCGCTGCTCGCTGCTGACCGGCGAAATCGGCAAGGGTGACCCGCTCGCCCATGCGCGGCTGACGGTGCAATGTGAAGCCGAAAAAGTAGACCGCGACGCCGCGGCGCATGCACGGATCCGCGAACGTTTCATCCGCCGTCATCCCAAAGCCCAGTTCTATGTCGATTTTCCCGACTTCGCATTCTTCCGGCTGACACCGCTGAAGGCCAGCATGAATGGCGGTTTCGGCCGAGCCTATGTCCTCACCGGAGACGACCTGATGATCCGTTCCCCGGCGATCGAAGATCTGGCGGCGATGGAACCGGGCGCGATCGATCACATGAATTCCGACCATGCCGATGCGGCAAGCAAGTATGCGCAGCTTTACTGCAAGGCCAAGGGAACCGGCTGGCGAATCTGCGGCCTTGATGCCGGCGGGGTCGATCTGGCGTCGGGCGATCAACTCAAGCGGCTGGAATATGATGCTCCACTGCAATCCAAAGGGGAATTACGGGCCACACTGGTAAAACTTTACCGTTAAATACGGCCCCTTTTACCCCGATTTCTTGCAGTAGGCAGTTGTCCTTTTATTCATCACGGCTAATTATCAGCCATTCACATTCATAACCAAGCGTGATGTGAACTTCGCATGGAGTATGGAATGCAAACGATCTCTCCTCAGAAACACGGCAAGGCTGAAATAGCTGCGGAGTTTCTGTCGGCTATGGCCAATCCAAAGCGTCTGCTGATTCTCAGTTCACTGGTGAACGAAGAGATGGCAGTTGGCGCCTTGGCGAACCAGGTCGGCCTCAGCCAGTCTGCCCTGTCGCAACATCTCTCGAAGCTGCGTGCCCAAAATCTCGTGACCACCCGTAGAGATGCTCAGACGATCTATTATTCAAGTTCTTCGGATGCAGTACTAAAAGTTCTGAAAACCCTGAAGGAAATCTACGGCGACGAAACCAGCGCGGTCGAAAAGATCGCGCAGCGCCGTACCGCCTGATGCGAATGGGGCCGCTTGCGGCCCCATTCTATCTCCTGCCTCTCAAGACTGCGTCCACTTGTGGAAAAACCACCGGACAGCCGGCTGCAGACAACCGTCTTTTGACGTTTACGCGCCCTTGAGACTTGGCGTTGCAGTATCGCCGCCATGAACACCCCAGCCAAAGCCCTGTTTCCCGCCAAACCTCTCAAATGGGCCGTACTGGGTACAGGATCCATCGCAACGACGTTTGCGAACGACATCCAGTTGACGGAGAATGCAGCGCTTGTTGCCGTTTGCTCCCGCACAGCTGAGACTGCCGCCACCTTTTCAAACCGTTTCGGCGGGCTGCGCATCATCACCGATATCGACCGCCTTGCCGCCGATCCGCTGATCGACGCCGTCTATCTCGCGACCCCGAATACCGCTCACTTCGAGCAAGCCCGCACGCTGCTCAACGCCGGAAAGCCCGTGCTGGTCGAAAAGCCGCTTGTGACGACCGCAGCGCAGGCGCGAGCACTCGCCGATCTTGCTGCGGAAAAACAGACCTTTGCAATGGAAGGGCTCTGGACCGTCTTCCTGCCGGCCATCGGCCGGCTACGGCAACTTCTCGCCAGCAAGGCGATTGGCGCCATTACCGGCATCCACGCCGAACTCGCCTATGCCAAAGCCTTCGATGGCAACAGCCGGTTTTTCGCACCGTCGCTGGGCGGCGGCTCGCTGCTTGATCTGGGCGTCTACCCGATCGCACTGACGCTGGCTCTGTTCGGTTCACCAAAGACGACAACAGGGCGCTGGTCGGCCGCTTCAACGGGTGTAGATATGTCAGCGGATGTCGCGCTCGGCTATAACGGTTTCCAGGCAAAGCTGTCCTGCGGTTTCAACCGCAACGGAGCCAATCGTTTCGTCATCGAGGGCGAAACCGGCAGCCTGGTGATCGATGCGCCGTTCCTGCGGGCAAGCCGGATCATCCTGACGAGAAATCGGGTCGTCCATCATCTTGCCGTGCCGTCCGGATCAGGCCACTTGGCGCGCGTTGCCGGAAAGATCTCCGGGCGGTTGCCCCTGCCCGGCCTCACCGTCTACCGGCACGGCTTTCCCGGCGATGGGCTGCAGTTCGAAATCGCGGCGGCAAGCACGGCGATCCTTGAAGGGCAACAGCAGCAATCGGAAATGTCGCTCAGCATGAGCGCGGAAGCACTCGGTATCATCGAGACCATCCGGTCGCTGCTACCATCATAGCGCCGTTGGCGTATGATCCCGCTTGCCCGCATTGAGCGCCAGCACGATGTCCGTCAGATGCAATGCCGTCTCGCCTGAAAACAACGGCTGGGTGCCGGACCTGATCGCATCCGCCTGGGCTGCGATCCCGCGGACAAAATCGATCTGTGAGGGATAGGCCGGCAGGCTGTTCTTCTCAGCTGCCTGCGGATAGGCCACCGGCTTGCCCGCTGTCAGGCGAAACGGAAATTTCCGCTGAAACTGCCACTCGACGCGCTCGATCAACCGGTGCAGCAGCGGCCGCTTGCCGCCAGCCAATTCGACATGAACCGGCGAGCGATTGTCCCAGAGATCGCGCACGACGATCGTGCCCTTGTCGCCGACGATCGTCAGCGACCGGTCCCGTGGTGCCGCCAGACCGCTGGTCAGACGAGCAACGAGCCCCGACCTGAAGGTCAGGCAGCCAACGGAAAAATCCGGACCAAGGGCAAGGCCTTCGGTACCCGGCCCCTTGTCGGGAAAGGTCAGCGCGGAGAAAGCCGCGACATTCGATACAGGCCCGAACAGCGATAGCAGCCAGCTTGTGGCATAGCCGGCATGTTCGAGCGTGCAGCCGATCTCAAATTCGTGGACGGCCGGCCATTTCGCACCAGAGCGGCTGCGCCATTCCTGCCATTTGTCGCGAAAGACCGGTCCGTCCTCCATCTCGGCATAGGCAAGACGTGGCGTGCCGATGACGCCGGAGCGGAGGATTTCGGCGCAATGACCACAGGCATCACTGAGCGCATTGGCCGGCGCGCCGGCAAGGACGAGGCCCCGCTCCGCGGCAAGCGATACCAGCTCCCGCGCCTGATCTACCGTCATGGCCAGAGGCTTCTCGCAATAGACATGTTTGCCTGCCAGCAGCGCCGCCCTGTTGACGGCATGGTGGCTTTCCGGCGTCGTCAGGTTGACGACGATGGTGACGGCAGGATCGGAAAGCGATTCTGCTTCAGAGGCATAGGCGCGAACGTTCCAGTAGTTGCAAAACTGCTTTAAGCGATCGGAATCGACATCCCAGACACCCGCCAACAGCAGTTGCGGGTGGTTGGCCAGCGTCGTCATGTAGTAATCGGCAACAAAACCCGTGCCGATGAAGGCAATGCCCGTGTGGCCGTTCATCGTGCGTCCGCCAGGAAAGAGGCGATATAGACCAGCGGCGCATTCCAGTTGATCGTCATTTCGTTGGTGCCCCAGGCCATGATGTCGTCGATATAGCAGGTCTGCGGCGCGCACCCCTTGAGGCGGGCGCGCGCAACATCGTCGACCAGTGTCGAATTCGGCCCACCGGCCAGCGTACCAACAGGCGGATTGGGCAGCGCGCTATCGACCTGATGGGCATACCAGCGGCTATGCTGGTTTTTGGCAAAAGCGCTGCCATATCCAGTGACATAGGACATGTTCATCGCGTTGCGCCCGAAGATATAATCCATGCCTTCCCGCACACCGTTCAGAAACGGCACTTCACCCGTGAGGTCATAGCCGGCTGAAACAACGATCAGGTTTTGCAGAATGAGCTGGTTCGATCCCCAGTCGTAGCGGTTGTTGGCTGGCCGGTAGATATGCCCGAACGGCTCCTTTGCCTGCAGGCTGAGGAAGTTCCGGGCAGCCGATACAACCGATGCCATCACCATTGCCTTGTCATCAGGCTCAAGATTGTCGCCATAAAGCGCCAGATCGAGACGGCCAAGCCCCGCAACGCTGCGCCAGTCGAAGGCACCAACGGCGGGAAAGACCGGTCCGGCCCAATGCGGCGAGGCTTTCAATGCCGTCAGATAACGGGCTTCTCCCGTGGTGATGTAAAGCTCGGCCGCCGCCCAATAGGTTTCATCGGAGATATCATCGTCGCCATAATCGCCGCCGCCCTGCAAGCCATCAGAACCCGGCGCGAAGAGAGCGGGATGGGCGGCGGCGGCCAGCCATGCCTTCTGACCCGCTGCGAGCAGGCGCTGTGCAAATTCCATATCATACGGCGCAAACAGCCGCGCGCCCTGCGCCGCCACGGCAGCAAGGTTCAGCGTTGCGGCGGTCGAGGGGCGGTGCAGCACGCGCAGCTCCGGATCGAGATGCGGCAGCATCGGCACCCCGGTCCATTTGATATCGTGAACCTTGTGATGCACCATGCCGGCCAGCGGCTGGCCGTCGGGCACCATCATCTTCATCAGGAATTCAAGCTCCCAGCGCGCCTCATCGAGGATATCGGGAATGCCATTGCCGTTTTCAGGAATGCGCGACAGGCTGTCGCTCAAGACCGGCGAAGCGCCATCGCCGAAAACCAGCCCACGCTCGAACGTGCTCAAGAGTTGCGACACGGCGATACCGCCATTGACCACATACTTGCCCTGATCGCCGGCATCGTACCAGCCGCCGGAGACATCGAGCGTGTAATCGCAAGTCCAGTCCTTGCCATAGAGTTTGGCGGCGATCTTGCCGGTCAGGCAGGTCACCTTCGTATCGCCCTGGTTCGGGCTTTCCTGCACATGTCCGGCCGGCCGTGCATAGGCTTCTCCAGCGATATCGCCCTTGATCTCGATGCCGCTGCGCTGCGGATAGAACCAGGACAACGCGTCGACGCGCAATTTGCCGTAGACGTCGTGGCCGACCGAAAACGGCAGGCTCTTCTTCCCGCCAACGATCAGCCGATAGCCCTCGCCAGCCGTCGCAAAGGCCGAAAAATCGGCAATCTGCGTGTTTGCCTCGACCGTAGGATCAAAACCGGCGGGCGCTGTCATGCCCTCGCCGATTGCAGCACCGTTTTCGTCTTCCAGCTTGAACGGCAACGGATCAGTCGCCTTTGACAGGATCGTCGCCCGCTTCGGACCATCGAGGAAATAACCGGTCTGGTTGACCAGGGCGGGGAGTGCGTACATCGTCTTTCGTGCGGCCGCCTCGAGCCTGTCGGGCTTTGCTTCGCGCAGTGCCACGTCATCCAGGCAAACACGCCAGGGTTTTTGCGCCCCGCCCAATTGGAAGATGATCTGGGCAGGGTCTTTCTCCGTTGCCGTGAAAGCGGCCGAGAACTCCACTTTCCCGGCCTTGGTCCCGGCCTCGAAGGTTGCCTGTGGCGTCCAGGGTTCGGCATTGCGCTGGATCGTGACCGGGAATGTGTGCGCGTCCTCGGCTTCGAGCACCATTGTCAGGCGATAGGATTTGCCCGGATCGAACTGCAGATCGTTGAGCCCGAGCAACCGGTCCCAAGGGGTACCGCCCGCCTCGACATCGGCGCACAGCTTGCCATGTTCGCGCGACAGCGCGACGCCGCCGGCCGCCCAAAAACCGTCCTGGCCCTTCTCGAAAGCGCCATCGGCAATCATCTCGGCAGCACCGGCTTGGGCTGGAAGACTGACGAAAAGCGCAAGCACCAGGCTGGCTGGAAGTTTTGGCAACATCTCTATCCTGAGCCCGTGTTACGGCAACGCGGCGCCACTCTGCTGCAAACAGGTTAACCTTCGGAAAAGATTGGATGCAACCCCTGTTTCCAAATGTTTCCAAACGGCGAAATTGTGCTTTTCACCGATCCCGGACTTCAGTCCGGCGATCTCAGTCAAGCCTTGACCGCGAAAAGCGCCCTGATAGTTTGACCATCAGGTAAAGATTCATCGAAACCCACTGGATTTGGCCGCCAGAGAGTACGCGCCACGGAGAACATGATGTCGAACCGCCTCAATGCCACGCCGAACGATCTGAGCGCCTTCTGGATGCCGTTCACGGCCAACCGGCAGTACAAGAAAGAACCGCGCATGTTCGTCAAGGCGAAGGACATGCACTACACGACCCATGACGGCCGCCAGGTGCTCGATGGCACCGCAGGCCTCTGGTGCGTCAACGCGGGCCACTGCCGCCCGCAGATCACCGAAGCAATCCAGCAGCAGGCAGGCGAGCTTGACTATGCACCGGCCTTCCAGCTTGGCCACCCCAAGGCCTTTGAACTGGCAAACCGCCTGATCGACATCGCTCCCGATGGCATGGAGCATGTGCTCTACACCAATTCAGGCTCTGAATCCGTCGAGACTGCGCTGAAGGTGGCGCTTGCCTATCACAAGGTGAAGGGCCAGGGCTCGCGTACCCGCCTGATCGGCCGCGAGCGCGGCTATCACGGCGTCAACTTCGGCGGCATCTCCGTCGGTGGCATCGTTTCCAACCGCAAGATGTTCGGTACGCTCCTGACCGGCGTCGACCATATGCCGCACACCCATTTCCCCGACAAGAACGCCTTCACCAAGGGCGAGCCGGAACATGGTGGCGATATCGCATCCGAACTGGAACGCATCGTCACGCTGCATGACGCCTCGACCATCGCTGCCGTGATCGTCGAGCCGGTTGCAGGCTCGACCGGCGTTCTCATCCCGCCGAAGGGCTACCTGCAGAAGCTGCGCGACATCTGCACCAAGCACGGCATCCTGCTGATCTTCGACGAAGTCATCACCGGTTATGGCCGCCTCGGCACGCCGTTTGCCGCCCAGTATTTCGACGTCAAGCCGGACATGATCGTCACCGCCAAGGGCCTGACTAACGGCGTCATTCCGATGGGCGCCGTGTTCGTCACCGGCGAAATTCATGATGCCTTCATGAGCGGCCCGGAACACATGATCGAGTTCTTCCACGGCTATACCTATTCCGGCAACCCAATCGCTTGCGCCGCAGCCCTTGGCACGCTCGACACCTATCGCGACGAAGGCCTGCTCACCCGTGGCGCCGAGCTTGCGTCCTACTGGGGCGATGCGCTGCATTCGCTGCGCGACTGCCCGCATGTGATCGACATCCGCAATATCGGCCTGATCGGCGCGATCGAGTTGGCGCCGATTGCCGGAGAGCCGACGAAACGCGCCTTCTCCGCCTTCCTGAAGGCCTATGAAAGCGGCTACCTGATCCGCACCACCGGCGACATCATCGCCCTTTCACCACCGCTGATCATCTCGAAGGCCGAGATCGACGAACTGATCGACGGTATCCGCAAGGTGCTGATCGCCAACGCATAAACGAACACGATTCTATCGTGACAATCATCCAGACGGGGCCGGGTCCTATATCCCGGCCCCGTCTGGCGTAATATCTGAACAATTATTTTGCACTTTGCCCAAAAAATCGCCTTGCGGAATCCCGGCGGGGTTCATAGACGAGAAGCATGGGATCGATCCGTTCAAAGAAGACGGACACCTCAACGGAACTGACGTTGCTTTCCGGCTGGCAGGTTTCACCCGCCCGGCCCGGCAACCGAAGCGCTGGCACTGCGGGGAACAAACCCACCAAAGGAGAAGCAAGATGAATTTCAAGACATTGTCGGGCGCCACGCTCGCGGCCTCGCTGGCCTTTGCGCCGCTCGCCCATGCAGAGATCGTCATCGGCCTGATCGCGCCGCTGACAGGCCCCGTCGCCGCCTATGGCGACCAGGTCAAGAACGGCGCCCAGGTTGCCGTCGATCAGATCAACAAGAACGGCGGCATTCTCGGCGAACAGGTCGTGCTGAAACTGGCTGACGACGCCGGCGAACCCAAGCAGGGTGTTTCGGCAGCGAACCAGATCGTCGGCGAAGGCATCCGCTTTGTCGTCGGCCCGGTCACCTCGGGCGTTGCCATGCCGGCATCCGACGTTCTTGCTGAAAACGGCATCCTGATGGTCACCCCGACAGCGACGACGCCGGACCTGACCAAGCGTGGCCTTGCCACCATCCTGCGCACCTGCGGCCGTGACGACCAGCAGGCAGAAGTCGCAGCAGCCTATGTCCTGAAGCAGTTCAAGGACAAGCGCATCGGCATCCTCAACGACAAGGGCGCCTACGGCAAGGGTCTGGCCGATTCCTTCAAGGCAACGCTGAACGCCGGTGGTGTCACCGAAGTCTTCAACGATTCGCTGACACCCGGCGACAAGGATCTGAGCGCCCTGACCACCCGCCTGAAAGCGGAGAAGGTCGATGTGCTCTATTTCGGCGGTTACCACCCGGAAGCCGGTCTTCTGGTGCGCCAGCTGCATGATATCGGCGCTTCGATCCAGATCATCGGTGGCGACGGCCTGTCCAACACCGAATTCTGGGCCATCGGCGCAGACGCAGGTGCCGGCACTGTCTTCACCAATGCGGCCGACGCTCTGAAGAACGACAGCTCGAAGGCAGCCGTTGCAGCCCTTCAGGCCGCCAACATCCCACCGGAAGCTTTTACGCTCAACGCCTATGCAGCCGTTGAAGTGATCAAGGCCGGTATCGAGAAGGCCGGAAGTGCCGAAGACGCCGCAGCCGTCACCGCTGCCCTGAAAACCGGCGAACCGATCAAGACCGCCATCGGCGACGTCACCTATGGCGAAACCGGCGACCTCACCTCGCAGAGCTTCTCGCTCTACAAGTGGGAAAACGGCAAGATCGTCTCTGCCGAGTAAGCAGATCGACCCATGACGGATCGGGCGCTTCGGCGCCCGATTTCGTTTGTGGCGGGGCGGATTGGCCACAGCGCAGCCACCATCCACAGTCACAATCACCGTTTTGGCACCGTTTTGGCGCGGGCAGGATGCAATGGCGGTCATCAGCCTCTATGCTCCAGCAATCAACAGTTCAGACAAGCATCCAAGAGGCAGGCCCATGAGCGAAAAACTTGAACAGCTGATAGATCAGGGCACGGGCCGCATCCCCGCCGATATCGTGCTGAAGGGGGGCCGATTCTTCGATCTGGTCACGGGCGATCTCGTCGCCTCCGATATCGCCATCTGCAGCGATCGCATCGTCGGCACCTACGGCACTTACACCGGCACCACCGAAATCGACATTACCGGCAAGATCGTCGTGCCGGGGTTCATCGACACACACCTGCACATTGAATCCTCGCTGGTCACCCCGCATGAATTCGACCGCTGCGTCCTGCCCTACGGCGTCACCACCGTGATCTGCGATCCGCACGAGATCGCCAATGTGCTCGGCACCGAAGGCATCCAGTTCTTCCTCGATTCCGCCCGCGAAACCATCATGGACATCCGCGTGCAGCTCTCGAGCTGTGTGCCGGCCACGCATCTGGAAACTTCAGGCGCCAACCTGCCGATCGAAAAGCTTTTGCCCTTCCGCGACCACGAAAAGGTCATCGGTCTCGCAGAATTCATGAATTTCCCCGGTGTCATTCACAAGGACCCCGTCTGCCTTGCCAAGCTCGACGCCTTCCAGGGCGGCCATATCGATGGCCACGCGCCGCTGTTGAGCGGGCTTGATCTCAACGGCTATCTTTCCGCCGGCATCCGCACCGATCACGAATGCACCACAGCGACTGAGGCGCTCGAAAAGATCCGCAAGGGCATGCACATCCTTGTGCGCGAGGGCTCGGTCTCCAAGGACCTGCATGCGCTGATGCCGATCCTGACCGAGCGGCTATCGCCTTTCCTGGCGCTCTGCACCGATGACCGCAATCCGCTCGATATCGCCGAGGAAGGCCATCTCGACTACATGATCCGCGAAGCGATCACCCAAGGCGTCGAACCGCTGGCCATCTACCGCGCCGCCTCGATCTCGGCCGCCCGGGCCTTCGGTCTTCGCGACCGCGGGCTTGTCGCCCCCGGCTGGCGCGCCGATCTGGTGGTCGTCGATAGCCTGGAAAACTGCAAGGCCGAAGCCGTGTTCGCCGGTGGCCGTCTCGTCAACGACGCCCTGTTTGCCACCCGCCGCCCGGTCGCGCCGGTCGGTCTCGACAGCGTCAAGGCAGGCCACATCAATGCCGCCGATTTCGGCGTGCCTTATGCCGAGGGAGAGACCTCCGTCATCGGCGTACTGCCGGGAAAGATCATCACCGAACACCGCCGCTACAAGCTACCGGCATCCGGCAATCAGGCCGGTGTCGATCTTGGCCGCGACATCATCAAGGTCGCCGTCATCGAGCGCCACGGCGTCAACGGCAACCATGCCAATGGCTTCGTCCAAGGGTTCGGCTTGAAGAAGGGCGCCATTGCCTCCACCGTCGGCCATGACAGCCACAATATCTGCGTCGTCGGTGTCAACGAGGACGATATGGCACTGGCCGCCAACAGGCTCGGCCAGATCAAGGGCGGCTTCGTCGTCGTCGAGGACGGCAAGGTCACCGGTGAAATCTCGCTGCCGGTCGCCGGTCTGATGAGCCTTGAGCCTTATGAGAGCGTACGCGACACGCTGCATCACCTGCGTCAGGCGGCCTTTGCACTCGGGGCAACGCTGCAAGAACCGTTCCTGCAGCTGGCCTTCCTGCCCCTGCCCGTCATTCCGCATCTGAAGATTTCGGACATGGGACTGGTGGACGTCGACAAGTTTGCGTTGATCGGCTGAAACGGCTCTCTAATCCTGGGTCTCGCCCGAAAGCGGTGTCTTCAGCATCGACGGCCGCTGCGCAAACGCATCGAACCAGCGGGTGAGATTGGCATGCGCACGAAACGACGGCAGATGGCGGAAGGAAAGCCAGTCCAGTGTCGTTGCAACGGCGATATGGCCGATATGCAAAGGCTCGGCACTCTGGATTTCCCGATCCAGCCAGCGATAGCTCTCTGCAAGTTTTCGCTCGTAACCGGCCTGCAATTCCGGATAGCGCAGATGCTCCGGGCGGCGCGCCGTTTCCCAGCGGATGCCGATACCGGCGTAGGCCATGTCCTGCGCCAGCGCCTGCAACCGGAGTGCCGCCCATCTGCGCTCGGTGTCTACCGGAAAAAGTGACGGTCCGGAATGCAACGTATCGAAATAGGCGCAGATGACATCGCTGTCGAACAACGGCGACAGGCCGTCACGCAGCAGAACCGGAACCTTTCCGAGGGGATTACTCGAAAAAACCGTGGCATTGGCGTTTGTCGGGCTTGTTTCGTGATGCTCGACAACCAGTTGATCGGCAATACCCACTTCATGCGCAAAGACCAACGTCTTACGGGCGAACGGAGAATGGGTCTGATAGAGAAGTTTCATTGCAACAATCCCAAGGCGCGGAGGCAGAGCCGGCAGGGGTCGGCTTCCCGACAAGGTATAAAGCACCACAACGCCGCCTTGCCGCAATCGACGGCGCAAGATCGCTTTTTATCCGCGTTTGGTCCCTGTAGTGTGCTTTCATGAACCTTGATCGCTTCGACCGACATTTGCTGAACCTGGTGCAGGAAGATGCTTCCCAGACTGCCGAGCAGCTTGCTGCGGTGGTGCCTCTGTCCGTCTCCGCGATCCAGCGCCGTTTGAAGCGGCTGCGCGAGACGGGAATTATCCAGCGCGACATCGCAGTCGTTGACCCCAAGCAGGTGGGCCGTCCCACTTTCTTCATCGTTGCGCTGGATGTCGAGCGGGAGCGGCCGGAGCTTCTTGCTCAGCTTCGCCGCTGGCTGGCGAACGAGCCGATGATCCAGCAGGCCTTTTACATCACCGGCGGATCGGATTTCGTGCTGATCGTCACCGCACCCGATGTCGATGCCTACGATGCGCTGATGTCCCGGCTGATTGCCGAGAATGCCAATATCAGACGTTTCACCACCAACGTTGCGCTTGGCGTCATCAAACGCGGACTGGTCATTCCCGTTGATTTGGATGATGATTAGCCACGAAATTGCAGTTTTTCAGCACGGATACGGCTATCTCTGCGGTCTTTCCGCACGTCGATGCACCATATTTTGCCCATGACACATTTCTCCCCTCAGGTTCCCGCCACCGCAACGGCACTCGCAGACTGCCCGGCCCTCGCCCGCCGCGCCGGTGTCGGCCGCGTTCTCGTCAAGGTCGAGAGCAGCCGCCCCTTTGGCAATTTCAAGATTCTCGGCGGCATGACGGCGGCGCTGCGCGCCTTGGCCCGCGTCACTGGAACGCCGATTGCCCAGTTGCGGAAACGCGGCGATCTGCCCCGCCTGATCTGCGCCAGCGATGGAAACCATGGATTGGCCGTCGCTGCCGCGGCCAATATCGCTGGGGCGCCTGCCAGGATATATCTGCATCACAGCGTTCCGCGCTCGCGGGCAGAGCGCATCCTGGCGCTGGGCGCGTCGGTTTATTGGGTCGCGGGAACCTATGACAATGCGGTGGATGCCGCCGCCGAGGCGGGCCGCGTCGATGGCATCCTGGTGCCGGATACCAGTGCCGATGTGAACGACCCGATCGTCCGCGACGTGATGTCCGGCTACGCAACGATGACCGGCGAGATCGACGCGCAACTTGCAGCCATCGGCATCACCCTCTCCCATCAGTTCGTCCAGGCAGGCGTGGGCGGCCTTGCCGCCGCCATGGCGGAAGGGCTGCCGATGGCCAAGCTTGCCATTGTCGAGCCGGAGCAGGCAGCGTGCGTGGCACCGGCTCTTGCTGCCGGACGCGTGGTCCGCATCGCCGGATCGCTGCACACATGCGCCGAGATGCTGTCCTGCGGCGAAGCATCGGCGCCGGCACTGGCAATCCTTTGCCGGCATAATCCCCTGCCGGTGCTTGTCAGTGAGGCCGCCCTTTTGCAGGTCGCCACACTCCTGCATGAGGAAGCAGGCATCCACACCACGCCATCCGGCAGTGCCGGGCTGGCAGGATTGCTGCATGTGGCAAACAACGACGGTCTCCGGGAATTGGCGGGCCTTACCTCTTCAAGCGCCGTGCTTCTGGTGGCGACGGAGGCGCACCCCGACGCCATCGTCCATGAGAGTGTCATCGACCTCGCCGCCGCCCGCAACCTGGTAGCCCGCCTGCTGCCGGATGAAGGATAACCGAGAGCCACCGAGGGTCTCTCTCGATGTCACCCCGTATCCGTAGCAAAGCCGTATCTATCCCAGCCGCCCGCAGAATACGTCCATCGCCTCCAGAACGATCTCGCCGCCTTCGATCTTTGGGGCAAATCCCGGCATCGGCATAACATCGGCAATCACCATGCCCTTCGGGACGCTGACGGTCTGCGGGCCACGGTGCAGGTTGAAGATGAACAGCAGCTTCTCGCCGCCCTTATCCCGCGTGAACGCCAGGATGTCCTGATTGGTGTCGAGGAAGGTCAGCGCACCATCGAGCAACGGCGCATGTGCCTTGCGGAAGGCCAGTGTCTGGCGGTAGTGATCGAGAACGGAACCGGTTTCCTGCTGCTGATCAACGGCAAGCGCAAGATGTTCGGCTGGCACCGGCAGCCACGGCTTGGCGCTGGAAAATCCGGCATGATTGGCCTTCTTTTCCCAGACCATCGGCGTGCGGCATCCGTCGCGCCCCTTGAAAGCCGGCCAGAAGCGGATGCCGTAGGGATCGCGCAAATCCTCAAGCTGCAGCTCTGCCTCCGGCAGGGCCAGTTCCTCGCCCTGATACAGGCAGATCGAGCCGCGTAGCGCCGCAAGCACCGAGATCGCCAGCTTGGCAACCCGCTCGCGCTCGCCGGCCGTCTCAGCAAACCGGCTGATATGGCGGGTGACGTCGTGATTGGAAAAGGCCCAGCAGACCCAGCCGTCAGTGACTGCATCTTGAAAAGCCTGAACGCATCGGCGGATATGGGTGGCGGTAAAATCCGGTCCCAAGAGGTCGAACGTGTAGCACATATGCAGCTTGTCGCCGCCGCCGGTATAGGCAGCCACCGTCTTCAACGATCGCGCACCATCGCCGACCTCCCCCACCGAAGCTCGGTCACCGAACTCATCCAGCAAGGCGCGAAAGCGCTGCAGAAAGCCGATATTTTCCGGCTGCGTCTTGTCATAGAGATGGTTCTGCATGCCGTAGGGATTGACGTCCGGAGCATCGAGCCCAATTGCATCTGGGTCATAAACCAGCGGCGGATTATCGCGCAGTTCCTTGTCGTGGAAATAGAAATTGACCGTGTCGAGCCGGAAGCCATCGACGCCCCGCTTCAGCCAGAAGCGAACCGTATCCAGAAGCGCCTCCTGAACCTCAGGATTATGGAAATTGAGGTCCGGCTGCGAGCCGAGGAAATTGTGCATGTAATACTGCTTGCGTACGCCGTCCCATTCCCAGCCCGGCCCGCCAAAGATCGACATCCAGTTGTTCGGCGCCGTGCCATCCGGCTTCGGGTCGGCCCAGACATACCAGTCGGCCTTCGGATTGGTGCGGTCCGAGCGGCTTTCCTTGAACCAGGGATGCTGGTCGGACGTGTGCGAAATCACCTGATCAATGATGACCCGGAGGCCGAGCCGGTGCGCTGTCTCCAACAAGGTATCGAAATCGGCGAGCGTACCGAACATCGGATCGACATCGCAATAATCCGAAACGTCATAGCCCATATCGGCCATCGGCGAGGTGAAGAACGGCGACAGCCAGATGGCATCGACACCGAGGCTGGCAATATGCGGCAGCCGCTGCGTCACCCCTTTGAGATCGCCCAGGCCATCCCCTGTCGTATCCTGGAAAGAGCGTGGATAGACCTGGTAGATCACAGCGCCGCGCCACCAGTCGGGATTGGACGTCAAGGGAGATGCCATCAAAAAGCTCCGCGATCACAAGGATATGCTAAAGATGTATCGTTGCTGCAGGAGTGAGTAAACCGCCTTGCAGGCCGTTTGCGGCGATTGATCGGCAGAGGCGCAAAATGATGATACAAGGACATGATTTCAGTCCAGCTTTGCCAGCGAGCCGATGAGCCGGTAAACGGCGTCAACCGCTTGCCTTCCCCGCCGGTAAGCCTTATCCCGGCTTTCGCAAGAACATGAAGAACGGGGAGAATTTCATGGCGGGCAGGCTGCTTTCGATCGGCGAATGCATGGTGGAGCTGATGCAGGCAGAGGGTGATCTGCTGCGCAAGGGCTATGCCGGCGATACGTTCAACACTGCCTATTATGCCCGGCTGTTTCTTCCGCGCGACTGGTCGGTTGACTACCTGACCGCCGTTGGCACCGATACGGTTTCCGACGAAATGCTGGCCTTCATCGAGAAGACCGGGGTCGGCACAAGCTCCATCCGCCGCGTCGAGGGCCGGTCTCCCGGGCTGTACATGATCCACCTGAAGGACGGCGAGCGCAGCTTTTCCTACTGGCGCTCGGTTTCCGCCGCAAAGACCTTGGCCGACGACGCCGCCCATCTGCGCGCCGCCATCGAAGGCTCTGATATCATCGTCTTTTCCGGTATCACGCTCGCCATCCTGACACCCTCTGCCGTCGAGACGCTGCTGTCCGAACTGCGCCGCGCCAAAGCCGCAGGCAAACTTGTCGTCTTCGACCCCAACATCCGGCCGCGCCTGTGGGATGACAAGACCTATATGCGCGAGACGGTCTCGGCCGGCGCCCGCGCCTCCAGCCTCGTCATGCCGAGCTTTGACGACGAACAGGCGCATTTCGGCGATGCCGACATTGCGGCAACCATCGCCCGCTATCGCGGCCTTGGCGTCGATAATATCGTGGTGAAGGATGGACCAAAGGGCGTGACGCTGAGTTTTGGCGATACGCCGCTCCAGTTCGTCCCGTCTGCCAAGGTCGAGAAAATCGTCGACACGACCAGCGCGGGCGACAGCTTCAACGGCGCCTTCCTTGCCCGCTACGCTGTCGATGGCGATCCGGTCCAGGCTGCTGGTTTCGCAGCCTCTGCGGCAGCCGCGGTCATTCAGCACCACGGCGCTCTGGTTTCCCGCGACAAACTTCCGGCCGCATAGCCCTCGACATTTGATCGGTTAGGCACCAAAGTCGATCCCTACAGCATCGAATACCTCTGATCATCGCCCTATCTTGCGCTTATCGAACAGCAAAGGAGAACGGCATGAACAAGGGATTGAAAACAGCGGCAGGCTTTCTGGCAGCCAGCTTGTTGGCGAGCACGGTTTTTGCTGCGGAGTTTACGGCAGAGAGTAAGGATTTCGCCTCGGGCAAGGTGGCACAGGCGCAGTTCTCCGGTATTATGGGATGCACGGGCAAAAATGTCTCGCCCGACATATCCTGGTCGAATGCACCGGAGGGAACGAAGAGCTTCTTGGTGACGATCTATGACAAGGACGCACCGACCGGATCTGGCTGGTGGCATTGGGTCGTGGCCAACATCCCGGCCAGCGCCACGTCGTTGCCCGCAGGGGCAGGAACCGATGCAAGCCGGTTGCCAAAGGGTGCGCTGATGACACCCACCGATTTCGGTGTCCCGGGATATGGCGGCGCATGCCCACCGGAGGGCAAGGAACACGACTACACGATCACAGTGAAGGCGCTCAGCGTCGACAAGCTGCCGGTACCCGATACTGCGACGCCAGCACTGATTGGCTTTGTCAGCAACATGAATGCACTCGCGGTGGCAACAGTCTCCGCAAAAGGCAGCCGATAGGAAACATGACCGAAGAGATCTTGCACGGAGAACAGGATGTCTCGCACGGCGTCAGCCGGGCGCAACATGTCGATATCTCTTCGCGCGAGACGGCAGCCATCGTTGCCCGAAACCGGGCCGGCGAAAAATCCTCGTCACAGCACAGGATTTTCGTCCGTCCGGCGATCGGCGCCACAGCCCACATCATCCAGCATAATCGGCTGCGCTACTCCAACCTCGTCATCAACCGTCCGCTCATCATCCTCGTCGAACATGGAACGAAGATCATGCGCAGTGGCGATTATGAAATAACGGTACAGGCCGGTGGCGCGATCGCCGTTTGCCAGAACCAGGTTTTCGATGTGATCAACGAGGCCAAAGCCGGGGGCATCTATCTTGCTCGCTGGATCGCCTTCGAGCCGGATATGGTTCAGTCGCAAGCACATCAAAAGAGCCCCGCAGCGTCAATCGACCGGGCGCTTGCCTTAAAGGCGCCCCAAAAAGCATTTTTGGACGCCTATGACCTCGCAACCGAAGCCATTGCCGATCCGGACGGCGTGCCGGAGCCGATCGCAGATCATCGCCTGCGGGAGCTGCTGCTCTGGCTTGATCTGTCCGGCGGCCGCTTTGCTATGCCTCAACCGGATGGCTTTGCCCAGAAGGCCCGCAACATCCTCACTGAAAAGCCGGGATACGCTTGGTCTGGCGTAATGCTGGCGCGCGCGCTCAGCGTCAGCGAAGCAACGCTTCGGCGCAAATTGTCCGCCGAAGGCTGGCCGTTCCAGTCGTTGCTTGCCGATGTGCGCATGTCGGCAGCCATGCAACTGCTTCAATCAACCGATCGGCCGGTCCTGCATATAGCACAGGATGTCGGATACGAATCGCAGTCGCGCTTCGCCATACGGTTTCGCGCCCGTTTCGGCTTTGCTCCGAGCGCCATTCGCGGCCACCGGCGCTGACAGGAAAACCGGCGTCTACCGCTTCTTCCTGTTCTCGAACGGGTTTTCCGACGCCCGCAAATGAATACGGATCGGCACGCCCGGCATCTCGAAATCGGCGCGCAGGCCGTTTGTCAGATAGCGGATATAGCTTTCCGGCACGGCATCCGGCCGTGTGCAGGAGATCATGAAGCCCGGCGGGCGGGCTTTGACCTGGGTCATGTATTTCAGCTTCAGGCGGCGACCAGAAACTGCCGGCGGCGGATGCTGGATCTGCTGCGATTCCAGCCACTTGTTCAGCCTGGCGGTGGAGATGCGGCGGTTCCAGGTCTTGTCGGTGTCGATAATCGAGTGCATCAGCTTGTCGAGACCGTAGCCGGTCTGGCCGGAGATCGGCACGGCGCGGATGCCGCGCACCTGCGGCAAGAGACGCTCGGTCTTTTCGCGCAGATCGGCCAGCAGCGCCTGGGTATCCTCGACCAGATCCCACTTGTTGAAGGCGAGGATCGCGGCGCGGCCTTCGCGGGCAACGAGATCGACCAGTTGCAGGTCCTGCTTTTCAAACGGAATGGTCGCATCGAAGACGATGACCACGGCTTCGGCAAACCGGATGGAACGCAGGCTGTCGGCGACGGAGAGCTTTTCCAGCTTCTCCTGCACCCGCGCCTTCTTGCGCATGCCGGCCGTGTCAAACATCTTGATGGTGCGGCCGCGCCAGTCCCATTCGACGGAAATGCTGTCGCGAGTGATGCCGGCCTCGGGGCCGGTCAAAAGGCGGTCCTCGCCAAGGAAGCGATTGATCAGCGTCGACTTGCCGGCGTTCGGGCGACCAATGATCGCCACACGCAGCGGCTTGGTCTCGTCGTATTCCGGTTCAAAATCTTCGTCTTCCAGGTCCTCTTCACCGCGCAGATCGACATTGGTCTCCGGCTCGTCGATCTCAGGCGGAAAGGCACGATCCTCGCCGAGTGCCGCGACGATGGCGTCGCGCAGGTCGATCATGCCCTGGCCATGTTCGGCCGAGATGGCGACGGGTTCACCGAGACCGAGCGTGAAGGCGTCGTAATAGCCGCCGTCGGAACCCTTGGCTTCCGACTTGTTGGCAACCAGCACGACGGGCTTGCCGCGGCGGCGCAGCATCTTGCCGAGCGTCTCGTCGGCCGGTGTCAGGCCATACTTGGCGTCAACGACGAACAGCGTCAGGTCGGCCTCTTCGATGGCCGCTTCCGTCTGCAGCCACATACGGCCCTGCAAGGTCTCCGGTCCCGATTGCTCGAGACCAGCGGTGTCGATGATGGTGAAGCGCAGATCGACGAGCTTGGCATCGCCCGGACGGCGGTCGCGGGTGACGCCCGGCGTATCATCGACAAGCGCCAGCTTCTTGCCAACCAGACGGTTGAAGAGCGTCGACTTTCCGACATTGGGGCGCCCAACGATGGCGACGGTGAAGTTCATCGAATAATCCTGTCTTCAGAGCATCCGATACCGGTCACGCTCAAATGTTGTTTTCTTGGGCGCCCGTTCAGGCGGCCTTTCCGCTGGCGATAATCAGATCGAGCAGCATCTGGGCGCGGTTTGCCAGATTGCGCGGTGTCTCGGCATCATCGACGATCTGCTGGAACCAGGTCTTGGCCTTGGCCATGTCACCGGCCTTGTAGGCGGCAAGACCGAGAGCCTCGCGGGCCGAATGGCGCATGCCGTTGGCAGGCACGGCAAGCTGCTCGGCCTCGGCCGAAACCTGCTCATAGGTGCCGGTATCGACCAGCAGGTAAGCGGCGCGCATACGGGCGGCATCACGCATCGCCTGCGGCAGCGCCGCATCCTTGGAGATATCCGAGAAGACCTTGACGGCGCCTGCCGTATCGCCCTTCTGCGCCTGCAAAGTTGCAGCCCGCATCTTTGCAAGAACCGGATAGGCGCCGTAGCCATCCTTCTCGAGCGTGGCGAGAGCGGTCAGCGCTTCGTCGGTCTTGTTTTCGCGCGACAGCGTCAAGGCGGCCAGGAACTCGTCGCCCGACGCGGAAGCAGAGGTCTCGTGCCAGTATTCGTACCCAACCTTGCCGATCGTGCCGACAACGATGAGAATTGCGATCCCGATGATGACGCTGCCAAATCGCGTCCAGACGGCTTTCACCTGTTCGGAACGCAGTTCTTCGTTGACTTCGCGGATAAAGCTTTCGTCCTGGTTCGCCATTCCTAAGTTCCGGTTTCCCGGCCTTCCCTGCAAAGATGATGTAAAGATTTCCGCGCTTCTACCGTATTTTGAGGCCGTTGTAAGGGGGCAGCGCGATTTAGCCCCGATTAGCAGAGTTTAGCCCATCACAATCGGCGCAACGCCGATCAGCACTTCGTGCAACTTCCAGATAAACAGAATATAGACGGCAAGGGCGAGAACCACGGCGATGACATCGTATTTGTAGGAGACGAACACCGGATGCGTGATCTCGCCTGCACGCCAGCGGCGCTTCATCGAGATGCGCAAGATCACGCCCCAGATCAGAAACGCGCCAAACAGCAGTACCGAATTGACCTCGCCATTGGCCATCAGATGCGCCAGTGCCCAGATCTTGATAGCGAGAATGGCCGGATGTTTGGTGGCAGCCTTGATCTTTCCGGCAGGCAGGAATGCCGCCGCCAGACAGATGAAGGAGATCAGCATCAGCGTCAGGGCGATATGGGTGAGAAACTTCGGTGGCGTGTAGAGCATGCCGGTCGTTGCCCGCGACAGATCGAAACCGTAGACGATCAAACAGAGGCCCAGAAGAGCGCAGAAACCATGAATGGCATGCCAGAGCCCGGTGCCGCCCTGTTCGACGACCGCAGCGCGAAGACCCGGCGCAAAGCTTTTGACCAGATGGATGCCGAAGAAAATGACAATACCGAGGATGAGAAAGGCCATGAAGGACACCCGTGACTGTTATGAATTGCGAACTACCGCATACCGGTAAAGCGGCCTGTTTTCCAGTCCGATCAAAGGATTGCCGTATTCTTGGGCCAGGAAACGCAATCCCGCATTTGCCGCCCAAGGTTTCCGCATGCCCAGATTTTCCGCAGCACCCGGTCTTGCTCTCGCATTGACCCTCTCCCCAGCCATTGCCCAGACCGTCGAACCGCCGGTGCCTGCCGAACGCAAGCAGCTCGTCATCGTCTCTTTCGATGGCGCACATGATAACAAGCTGTGGGAAAAGAGCCTGGACATGGGCAAGCGCACCGGCGCGCATTTCACCTACTTCCTTTCTTGCACATTCCTGATGACACGCGCGGACGGTGGCAAAGCCTATCAGGCGCCGGGACATAAGGCCGGACGCTCCAATGTCGGCTTTGCCCAGAGCCGTGAAGAGATCCAGTCCCGCGTCCGCCATATCTGGGCTGCCCACGAAGCCGGTCACGATATCGGCAGCCATGCCTGCGGCCATTTCGATGGCAAGGGCTGGAGCGCTGCGGACTGGAAACAGGAATTTTCAGCCTTCAACACAGCACTTGCCAACGCCTGGAAAGCAGCTGGCATTGAAAGCGAGCAGCCGCAAGGTTGGGCTGATTTCGCAGCCACCGGCATCAAAGGGTTTCGCGCGCCCTATCTGTCGCTGAGCGATGGCTTGCTGCCGGCGCTGAAGCAAGGTGGCTTTACCTATGATGCAAGCCTCGTCACCAAGGGACCGGGCTGGCCGTCGGACGCGGATGGATTGCCGCGTTTCGGCCTGCCGCTCATTCCCGAAGGCCCGCAGCAGCGCCGGGTGATCGGCATGGATTACAATCTCTTCGTTCGCCATTCCATGGGCATCGAAAACAAGAAGGATAGTGCCGTCTTCGAAGAGCGCACGCTCGATGCCTACCGCAAGGCCTTCCAGAAAGAGTATGATGGCAATCGCATTCCGCTGCAACTCGGCTTCCACTTCGTCGAAATGAACGGCGGCGCCTATTGGCGCGCGCTCGACCAGTTCCTCACCGAAACCTGCAGCAAGCCGGACGTCGCCTGCGTCAGCTATGCAGAAGCTTTGCCGATGATCGCCAAACAGAAAAAGGCGGATCGCTCCGCCTTTTGATTGCATTTCATTTCGGCGAATACCTCTCGTTCACGGCTTGGCAGCTGCGAGCTCGCCGTCATGTTCTTCACGGGCGAGATAGCGCTGGTCGATCGCAGGCAGCGGTACATCGTCGATGGCCGCTTCAAAGGCTTTCAGGCGTTTGTGGATCGAGAGAAGCTCGATGATCGTCGACCAATAGTTCACCAGATACTGGAACGAATTGCTGACCTCGCCGAAGGCCGTGGCAATCTGCTGCCAGATGCCCATGGTGATCTTGCCCATTACGATTGTCGGGATAAGAATGAAGTTCAGGAAGATCGCATCAAGCTGGCCATAGGAAAAACGCGCCACGTTGAAATAGGCATAGTGCCAGTACATGCGGAAATAGTTGCGGCGAACATTGTCAAAGAGCTCCCTGACGGTCACCGGCTGTGCGCGGTCGGCGTGGTCTTCCCCATAGACAAGCTCTTTGCGGTACGCTGCTTCGACCCGCTGATTACGGAAATTCAACCCGGGAAGCTTAATGCCGGCGAACGCCAGAAGCGCCGTGCCGAACAGAGACCACACGATCGCTAGCCAGAACAAGGCATGTGGAACGGCGCCGATGATGGGGAGATCGGCGACATGCTCCGACATGGCGAAAAGCAGTGGCAGGAACACCACCAGTGTCATCACCGAGTTGATCAGCGTGACGCCGAGCCCTTCGAGGATGTTGGCAAAACGCATCGTGTCTTCCTGAACACGCTGAGAAGCGCCCTCAATATGCCGAAGCTTGTCCCACTTCGACATATAGAAATCGTTCATCGCGGTGCGCCAGCGGAAGACATAGTGATTGGTGAAGAAGGCTGTGACGACGTTCAAGGCTACACTAACAAAGCCGATTTCGAGAAAGCGCAGCTGCAGGCTATAGAGTTGATCGACTGTCACCCCCGGCTTTTTCGAAAGCGCATCTTGAAAAAGGTCGAAGAAGGGGCCTCGCCAATTGTTGATCGCGACGGAAGTTTGGACCGAGAAATAAGCGATAAAAATGATAAACGCCGATCCCCAGATCGACCAGTTAGCCCAGCGATGATCGCGAGCGACAATTTTCCATGCACCTCCGAAGATCAGCACAAAGATTGTGAAGTAGAGGTAAAACCAGAGATTGTCGGGGGTAAAGAAATATGCAAGTCCGATTGGCGCCTTCTCCCCCGGGGCTAGTGGTGGCAAACCTATGGCAGCACCAATCTGTGGACCAACTGAATACCACGCAAGAATACATATAACTGTCCATATCGCGCCGGACGTAAAAAACAGCTTCGGATTTGGGAAAAAGGAATGGAACAAGAGGCAGCACTCGCGTTTCTTGAAGCGGGTGAACACCCGCACTTCGAAGCAGCGAACCTAGGGCAAAAGCCCTCACCTGCCAATCACGTCAAGCTAATGTTACCGTTATTTAATCGCGAGACCGCTCAGGCCGTCATGGCAGCAACGATGCGGCGGAACTCCATTGCGATCAGGCCAGCGCAGAACAGGAGCACGCCCGCCGCAACCAGAGTCGGCGTATTGAAATTCCCATTGCCCTCCGCCAGCCAACCGGCCACCAGAGGCCCGACAATTTGGCCGACGCCAAAGGCGGCCGTCATGAAGGCAAGCGCCTTGCGCGGGCTTTCTGGCGCCAGCGCCCGGCCGATCTGCAGGCCATAGGCGGTCACCATGATGAAGGTCAGCCCGAGCATCAGCCCGCCGATGAGCGGCGCATAGGGCGATGGCAGGGTAACGACGAGGACCAGGCCAATGGCCTCGACCAGGAGGCCCGCCAGGTAGACACCAGTGATCCCAAGCCGTGGCACAGCGCGGCGCCACAGATGCACCGAGATCGCCGCGCTGAGACCGGTGATCAGCCAGGCCAAAAATTCGACCGTGTGATCGCTCGCCCCTTGCCGGGCCATGGCCACCAGAAAGGTCGCGGTGATGACATAGCCGAAACCGAACAGACCGTAGGTCAAGGCGACCACGAACAGCGGCCGGGTCCAGACCAATGGTTTTTCCCGCCCGGCGGTCTTACCGGAAGCGGGGCCAGACGGCAGCAAAACTGCCACGAGGATCGTGCCGGCGCAGGCGACGACAGCGCCGCCGAACCACGCAGCCTGCCAGCTCGCAAATGCACCGAAACCCTGGGCCGGCAGAAGAAAAACCATCAGTGAGGAAACAGCGATACCGATGCCGACGCCGCCGAAATGAGCGGATTGCACATGCGGGTTACCGGCCGCCAATCCCCGGCTGAGCACGATCGCCGAGGTGAAGATCATCGTAAACGCGCTGGCAACACCGGCAAGAAACCGGATGACGGAAAACAGCAGCAGTGACGACGTCAGCCCCATGGCGAGCAACAGAACCGTGGTTGCAACAAGTGCCGACAAGCTGACCGCCCGTTCGCGCCCGGCTGCCCAGCCGTAACCGGCAGCGACCGCGCCAACGAGATAGCCGATGAAATTGGCCGACGCGATCAGCCCGGCATCGGCCGGGCTCAAACCAAGGCCGCTCATCATGCCAGGCAGGATCGGTGTGAAGGAAAACCGCCCAAACCCCATCGCGACCGCCATGGCGATGGCGCCGGCAAGGGCAGTCGGGACGAGATTCTGGTTTGGCGGCAGATTGGGCTTGGTCATGCCCTACCTATTGCAATGCAGCATGATGATGACAAACGACAAAATCTGATCGGTGGGTTCAACGGCGTAAATGGAACAACCGTCAGCCCGGCAAGGTAACAACCAGCGGACCGTTGCGCGTAACAATCACCGTATGTTCGTACTGCACGGTGAGCGCCCGCGGTTCGCTATACAGCGTCCACTCGTCATCGCCGCCTTCGGCCCATTGCGCACCCAGCGACAGGAAGGGCTCGACGGTAAAGACCATACCTTCGGTCATCCGCCGCTTCTCGTGCTTATCCGGCCAGGTGGCGATCTCGGTCGGCTCCTCGTGCAGCGAGCGGCCGACGCCGTGGCTGGCCAGATTGGTGATCAACGAATAGCGGTTCTTCTTGGCAAAGGCGCCGATCGCATTGCCGATCGCAGCCAGCGGCTTGCCGGATTTCACCTCGTTCAACCCCACCCACATGGCGCGCTTGCCGTCGCGGCAGAGCCGTTCGACCTGCGGCTTGACCGGCGGCACGGCAAAGGACGCACCGGTATCGGCAAACAGCCCATTCTTCTCGGCGGACACATCGATATTGACGAGATCGCCAGCCTGAATGATGCGGCTTCCCGGAATACCGTGGGCGACTTCCTCGTTGACGCTGATACAGGTGGCACCGGGAAAGTTATAGGTCAGTTCCGGTGCGGAGCGCGCGCCGCATTCCTCCAGGAACTTGCGGCCGATCGCATCCAGCTCCGCCGTCGTCATGCCAGGCTCGAGCGCCGCCGCCATGATCTGGATCGTATTGGCGCAGATGCGGCCGATTTCCTTCAGCCGCTCCAGGTCTTCGTCATTGTTGAGTGTCATCGTCTCTCGCTTTCGGCTGTTTATGTAACCCGCCGAAAGCGGCCAATCCAGACGCAGACTAAGGGAAAATCGCCGCGGTCAGGCGGTTTCCGCCTGTTTCTTCTCCTCAGCCAGCGCAGCACGCACCAGCGGCGCCACTTTGGTGCCATAGAGTTCGATGCCGCGCAGGATCTGGTCATGCGGCATCAAGCCAATGGCCATCTGCAACAGGAAACGGTCATTCTTGAAGATTTTTTGGTGCCGGATGATCTTTTCTGCCACCGTATCGGGATCGCCAAGAAAGATATTGCCGTCCGGTCCGATCGACTGGTTGAAATGCGCCCGGCTGGTCGGTCCCCAGCCGCGCTCGCGGCCGATACGGTTCATGACCTCTGCCTGCGGGCCGTAAAACTGGTCGCCGGCCTTTTCATTGGTATCGGCGATAAAACCATGGACATTGATGCTGGTCTTCAGCTTCGACGCGTCCTGTCCCGCCCGGCGCGCGGCCTCGCGGTAGAGATCGAACAACGGCGCATAGCGCGCCGGCTCACCACCGATGATGGCCAGCGCCACCGGCAGGCCGAGCGCTCCGGCCCGCGCTACCGATTGCGGCGTGCCGCCGACGGCGATCCAGACCGGCAGGGAATCGTTCACCGGGCGCGGATAGACCCCGCGGCCGTTGATCGGTGCCCGTTTTTCGCCGGACCAGCTAACAACCTCGCCGTCGCGGATGGCCAGAAGCAGATCCAGTTTCTCCGAAAACAGCTGATCGTAGTCGTCAAGGTCATAGCCGAACAGCGGGAAGGATTCGATGAAGGACCCCCGCCCCGCCATGATCTCGGCGCGGCCATTCGAGATCAGATCAAGCGTCGCAAACTGCTGGAACACTCGGACGGGATCGTCCGAACTCAGCACCGTGACAGCGCTGGTCAGCTTGATGTTTTTTGTGCGCGCAGCCGCGGCGGCCAGAATCATCGCCGGTGCAGATGCGACATAATCCGGCCGGTGATGCTCACCCAAGCCGAAGACATCGAGGCCGACCTGATCGGCCAGCTCGATTTCCTCGATCAGATGGCGCACCCGCTCTTCGCCTTCACGTCCACGCCCCAAGGGCGCCTGCGGATGAACATCGCCGAATGTGTAAAGACCGAGTTCCATGATGTCCTGCCTGTCTGATCTATGCCGAACGCCGGCGAAACTATTGTTTGGCATCACAAATAGTCGTGCGTAAGGCTATGAGACAGGCCCTGTGTTGAAACGGTGTGTTTCTCGTCAGACGCATCGACGCCGCATTAAGCGCTTAGCGTCCGCCTGACCGCATCCTTCCAACCCTTGATTTTGGTCTTCCGTGTTGCCTCGTCCATCTTGGGCTCAAAGCGCTGATCTCTTGCCCAGGACTTGGCAAACTCCTTCTGGTTCGGCCAGACCCCTGCCCGGCTGCCGGCAAGCCAGGCAACGCCGAGCGCCGTTGTTTCCAAAATGGTCGGGCGGTCGACCGGCGCATCGAGCAGATCGGACAAACGCTGCATCGTCCAGTCGGAGGCAACCATGCCGCCATCGACGCGCAGCACGGTTTCGCGGCCGTCGTTCTTCCAGTCCTTGTGCATGGCATCAAGCAGATCGCGTGTCTGGTAGCAGACGGCCTCAAGAGCTGCGCGGGCAAACTCGGCCGGGCCGGTATTGCGTGTCATGCCGAAGATGGCGCCGCGCGCATCCGGGTCCCAATGCGGCGCGCCAAGTCCGGTAAAGGCAGGAACGAGATAAACTTCCTGCGAGGGATCAGCACTTGCGGCCAGCGTGCCCGTATCGGGCGCCGCCTTGATCACCTTCAGACCATCCCGCAACCACTGCACGGCGGCACCGGCAACAAAGATCGATCCCTCCAGCGCATAAGTGGTCTCGCCGTCAAGCCGATACGCAATGGTCGTCAGCAGCCGGTTCTTTGAGCGGACGATATCCTTGCCGGTGTTCAAAAGTGCAAAGCAACCAGTACCATAGGTGGATTTCATCATGCCGGGCTGGAAGCAGGCCTGGCCGATGGTTGCGGCCTGCTGATCACCGGCCACGCCGAGGATCGGAATTTCCGCGCCGAAAATAGAAGCGTCCGTCATGCCGAAATCGGCGGCGCAGTCGAGAACCTGCGGCAGCATGGCTTCAGGGACACGCAGGATCTCGAGCAGTTCGTGGTCCCAATCATTGGTGGCGATGTTGAACATCAGCGTGCGCGAGGCATTGGTCGCGTCGGTGACGAAGGATTTGCCGCCGGTTAGCCGCCAGATCAGGAATGTGTCGATGGTGCCAAAGCAAAGATCGCCCTTCGCTCCACGCGCCCGCGCACCTTTGACATTGGCCAGCATCCAGGAGAGCTTTGTGCCGGAAAAATACGGATCGAGCAGCAGGCCGGTCTTCTTGGTAAAGGTCTTCTCCAACCCCTGGCGTTTCAGCTTGTCGCAATAGGATGCAGTGCGCCGGTCCTGCCAGACGATGGCATTGTGGATCACCTTGCCGGTGTCGCGCTCCCAGACGACGACGGTCTCGCGCTGGTTGGTGATGCCGATGGCCGAGAGGTCACTGGCCTTGATGCCGGCCTTGCTGATCGCTTCCTTGATCGCCCAGACGACAGTGTCCCAGATTTCTTCCGGGTCATGCTCGACCCAGCCGGATTTCGGAAAATGCTGCTTGAATTCCTTTTGCCCGGACCCCGCAATTTTCTGGTTCTTGTCGAAGACGATCGCACGGCTTGATGTCGTGCCCTGATCGATTGCGAGAACATATCCGGCCATGCTGCCCCTCCCGGCGTTTCTTATCTTCACGGCCCCTCCTCGGCGGCCGCGAGCCATTTCAAAAACTTCAATACGATACAAAAACGAATGTCAAACGAAAACAAAACGCAACCCGATAGGCCCGATCACGCGTGAAAAAGGCAGGCTGCAATGGCAGAAACACAATTGTCAGGGTGCCGGTTTTGGGCATAGTTTCAAGAGTCGAAATGAAAAGAAGAGAAGCATGACACAGTCCACCGGCAGCATCCGTTTTATCCTGAACGATCGGGAGATTGCGCTCACCGCCGTGCAGCCAACCTCGACGTTGCTCGATTTTCTACGGCTCGAAAAGCGGCTGACCGGCACCAAGGAAGGCTGCGCCGAAGGAGACTGCGGCGCCTGCACCGTGTTGGTCGGGCGGCTGTCGGGCGGCGAACTCGTCTATGAAAGCGTCAATGCCTGTATCCGCTTTACCGGCTCGCTGAACGCCACCCATGTCGTCACCGTCGAGCATCTGGCGGCACCGGATGGAACGCTGCATCCGGTTCAGCAGGCGATGGTTGACTATCACGGATCCCAATGCGGATTCTGCACCCCCGGCTTCGTCATGTCGCTCTATGGCCTGTGGCTGTCGAAGGATAATCCCGGCCGGGCCGATATCGAAAAGGCATTGCAGGGCAACCTCTGTCGATGCACGGGCTATGAGCCAATCGTCAAGGCGGCGGAAGCCGTGGCGAATGCCAGACCCGATGTCGTGTTCGACCCGATCGTCAAAGCCAGGAACGAGATCATCGCCAAGCTGACCGCAATCCGCTCTCCACAGACAATTCGCATGACAAGTGGCGATGCCACTCTGATCGTGCCCGGTACGGCAGCCGATCTTGCCGATACGCTGGCCGATCACCCGCAGGCGACCATCGTTGCCGGTTCCACCGACGTCGGGCTCTGGGTGACCAAGCAGATGCGCGCACTCAATCCGGTCATTTTCATCAACGGCCTGGAAGACCTGCAGTTCGTCCGCGAAACGGAAGGCGGTATTCTGATCGGGGCCGGCGTCAGCTATTCGACTGCCTTTTCAGCCATTTCCGCCCGCTATCCCACGTTCGGCCGAATGCTCGATCGCCTCGGTGGAGAGCAGGTGCGCAACATGGGCACGATCGGCGGCAATGTCGCCAACGGCTCGCCGATCGGCGACACACCACCACCCCTGATCGCGCTGGGCGCCAGCGTCAATCTGCGTTCGAAAGGTGGTGAGCGAACCGTGCCGCTTGAGGCCTATTTCATCGAATACGGCCGCCAGGATCGCAAACCCGGGGAATTCGTCGAGAGCATTTTCGTGCCGAATTTGCCTGAAGACGATCATTTCGCCGTCTACAAGATTTCCAAACGCCGCGACGAGGATATTTCCGCGCTGTGCGGCGCTTTCCGCCTTGCGCTCAACAATGACAACACCGTTGCTTCCGCGCGGATCGCATTCGGCGGCATGGCCGGCACGCCGAAGCGGGCCTCCAAGGTCGAAGCAGCGTTAGTCGGGAACCTCTGGAACGAGGAAACCGTTAAGATCGCACAGGCCGCGTTTGATGCCGACTATCAACCCCTGACGGATTGGCGCGCTACCGCCGCCTATCGCATGCTGACGGCGAAGAATCTGCTGTTGCGGTTTTTCCTGGAGACATCGGGACAAAAGACGGAACTCGTCCGCTTTGAGGTGACGGCATGAGTGCGGGCGGCGGCTTTCCTCTTCTCACCCGCGGGGAGAAGTGCCGAGTGGAGCGAGGCGATGAGGGGGTCTTGCGGCAAAGTCCAGTTTGTGTGGCTCCCCCTCATCCGGCCCTTCGGGCGACCTTCTCCCCGCTGGGGAGAAGAGAAAGAAGCGAAGGAACCTACTGATGGACAACTCCACCTTCGAGGAACGCAAGACCATCGCCGGCTCCATGCATTCCAACCTGCGCCATGACAGCGCCCACAAGCATGTCTCGGGCACAGCCGACTATATCGACGACATTCCTGAACCGGCCGGGACACTGCATGGCGCCTTGGGCATGACTGACCGCGCCCATGCCGAAATTGTTTCGATGGACCTGTCAGAGGTCGAGGCTACGCACGGCGTCGTCTGTGTCCTGACCGCAAAGGACATGCCGCATTCCAACGATATCAGCCCCAGCCACCTCGATGACGAGCCGGTGCTGGCTGAAGGTCTGGTGCAGTTTCACGGGCAGCCCACGTTTGCCGTGATCGCCGAGACCCGTGACATTGCCCGGAGGGCTGCCCGCAAGGCAAAGATCACCTATCGCGACTTGCCGCACCACACGGATATTCTCGACGCGCTGGAAAACGGCGCTGAGCTTGTCACCAAGCCGCTGACATTGTCGCGTGGCGATGCTGAAGCCGAACTGGAACTCTCGCCACGCCGCCTTGCCGGCCGGATGCGGATCGGCGGGCAGGAACATTTCTATCTCGAAAGCCATATCGCCATGGCCATTCCGGGTGAGGACGACGAGATCACCGTCTGGTCCTCTACCCAGCATCCAAGCGAAGTCCAGCACATGGTCGGCCATGTGCTCGGCGTTCCCTCCAATGCGGTCACCGTGCAGGTCCGGCGCATGGGCGGAGGCTTTGGCGGCAAGGAGACACAGGGCAATCAGTTTGCGGCTCTCGCCGCCGTCGCGGCAAAGAAACTCAACCGCGCCGTGAAATTCCGGCCGGATCGCGACGAGGATATGACCGCCACCGGCAAGCGGCACGATTTCCTTGTCGATTACGATGTCGGCTTCGATGACGACGGCCGCATCCATGCGGTTAAGGCCAAATATGCAGCGCGTTGCGGCTACTCTTCGGACCTGTCCGGCCCGGTCACCGACCGCGCCCTCTTCCATGCAGACAGTTCCTATTTCTATCCGCATGTAAAACTGACCTCGCAACCCCTAAAGACGCACACCGTCTCCAACACCGCCTATCGCGGATTCGGCGGACCGCAGGGCATGGTCGGCGGCGAGCGGATCATCGAGGAGATCGCCTACGCGCTGGGCAAGGACCCGCTCGATATCCGCAAGCTGAATTTCTACGGCGAAAAAGGCTCCGGCCGCGATCTCACGCCGTATCACCAGCAAGTCGAAGACAACATCATCCACCGCATTGTCGCGGAGCTGGAAGAGAGCGCCGATTATCAGGCACGGCGCAAGGCGGTCATCGACTTCAACAAGACCAGCCGCATCATCCGCAAGGGCATTGCGCTGACGCCGGTCAAATTCGGCATCTCCTTCACCATGACCGCCTTCAATCAGGCGGGCGCGCTGGTGCATGTCTATCAGGACGGCTCGATCCACCTGAACCATGGCGGCACCGAAATGGGCCAGGGGCTCTATACCAAGGTGGCGCAGGTTCTGGCCGACAGCTTTCAGGTCGACATCAGCAACGTCAAGATCACCGCGACGACCACCGGCAAGGTACCGAACACATCGGCAACGGCCGCCTCCTCCGGCTCGGATTTGAACGGCATGGCGGCCTATGATGCGGCCCGGCAGATCAAGGAGCGGCTTGTCGATTTCGCCGCCGAACGCTGGCAGACCGAGCGGGAAAATATCACTTTCGTGCCCAATCATGTGAAGATCGGCGATGAGCTGGTGCCCTTCCCAGCCTTCATCAAGCAGGCCTATTTTGCCCGCGTGCAACTCTCGGCGGCAGGCTTTTACAAGACCCCGAAAATTCACTGGGACCGCAACACCGGCCGCGGTACGCCGTTCTATTACTTCGCTTATGGCGCCTCTGTCTCGGAAGTCTCCATCGATACGCTGACCGGCGAATACATGGTCGACCGGGTCGATGTGCTGCACGATGTCGGCAAGTCGCTCAATCCGGCGATCGATATCGGCCAGGTCGAGGGCGCTTTCGTGCAGGGCATGGGCTGGCTGACGACCGAGGAATTGTGGTGGGATGCCAAGGGGCGGCTGCGCACCCACGCACCATCGACCTACAAGATCCCGCTCGCCTCCGACCGCCCAAAGATCTTCAACGTCAAGCTGGCGGAATGGGCCGAAAATGCCGAAATGACCATCGGCCGCTCGAAGGCAGTCGGCGAGCCGCCATTCATGCTGCCGATCTCGGTGCTGGAAGCCCTGTCGATGGCGGTTGCCAGTGTCGCCGATTACCGCGAATGCCCGCGGCTCGACGCACCGGCAACCCCGGAACGCATCCTGATGGCCGTCGAGCGCCTGCGGACAGGAAGAGCATAAAGAGCCTTGAAATGAACTTTGCAATCGACAGCCTCGAAGCGTTCCTTGCGCGCGAATACAAGCTGGTCATCGTCGAGATCAAGAAGACCTTCGGATCGACGCCCCGCGAAACCGGCACGTTCATGCTGGTCTCCCCAACAGACGCGCATGGCACGATCGGTGGCGGCCAGATGGAGCATTTGGCGATCGACAATGCCCGCGCGCTTCTGGCCGGCGTCAGCGATCAATTCGAGATGAACATCCCGCTTGGCCCCGATATCGGCCAATGTTGCGGCGGCCGCATGGTTTTGACATTCCGCATCGGCGATGACGCGACACGCGCAGCGCTCGACCGGAAACTCAAGGAACGGTTGAAGGCTCTGCCGGAGGTCTGGCTGTTCGGTGCCGGCCATGTCGGCCGGGCGCTTGCCGATGCGCTGCTGCTCCTGCCGCTGAAAACCTATGCGGTGGAAACGCGAAAAAGCGAACTCGACCTGATGTCGGCCGGCGCCAGCCATCGTCTGGTCGCGATGCCCGAGGCGATCGTCAAGGATATCGCACCGGGTTCCGCCGTCGTCATCCTCACCCATGACCATGCGCTCGATTTCCTGATTGCCAGGGAAGCTCTTGCCCGCAACGATCTCGCTTATGTCGGCATGATCGGCTCGAAGACCAAGCGCGCGACGTTTTCAAGCTGGGCGAGGAAGGAAGGGCTGAGCGACGATGCGATTAGCAGGCTGGTTCTGCCCATCGGCGGCAAAACCGTCAGCGACAAGCGCCCTTCAGTGATTGCCGCCATGAGCGCGGCCGAGATCCTCGCCGCGCTGAACGCACAATAATTTACGATTGCCGCATACCGGCGCGGATCAGCGCATGGGCCTAGATTGATCAAAATCCATCCCCGGGCCGGGGTCAACGCGCCGGAATTCATCTATCTTGAACAATTGGAGCGCGGCGAGCTCGGCGTGCCACGCTTTAATCACGCCGCCGGAACATCTGAATATGTCCGGCGGCAAACAGGGTCTATCGCGTCATATCCGAATCTTCACGCGGGTCGCGCCCGTCCATGAAGCCCAAGTCTCTCTTCATGTATTCGGACATCACTTCGAGATCAAGCCGCGGATAGCGCGGTTGAAACCCGCAGAGCACTCTTGCCAGCAGGGAGCGCCATCCCTCGCTGCGCTTGCGCGACATTGGTTGATATCTTTCAATTGCTTGGCAATCCATAACGGCACCCGTTGTTTTCCTGAATGTGATTGCAGCATGCGCCCAAACGTGCTCCAATTCCAATCGAACAACCGTCTGCATACATCAAGAGAACTTATCCATGAAAATGTCGAAACAGTTTCCGCTCAATGCGCTTCGCGTGTTCGAAGCGGCAGCAAGGCTGGGCAGTTTCACCAAGGCAGGCGCTGAACTCGGCATGACGCAGACGGCGGTCAGCTACCAGATCAAGCTGATCGAAGAGAATGTCGGTGAACCGCTATTCCTGCGGCGGCCACGCCAGATCGTGCTCACCGATGTTGGCCAGCAGCTTGCGCCGCGCGTCAGCGAGGCCTTCGAAATGTTGCAGGAGGCGGTGCTATCGGCGCGCGGCGATGTCAACAGCGCCCTGTTGATCAACTCGACGCCGACCTTCGCGTCGCAATGGCTCGCCCGCAATATCGGCAGCTTTCAACTCGCTCATCCGAACATCGCCGTGCGGCTGACCACCACCGACAAGGTGATCGATCTCGTCGCGGAATCCACTGACCTTGCCATCCGCGCCGGCACCGGCGTCTGGCCGGGCCTCGACAGCCATCCCCTGATGCCCATAGAGTTCACCCCGATGCTGAGCCCGGCGCTTGCCGAAACGGTCGGCGGCATCCACGAACCGCGCGATCTTCTGAAACTGCGGATCATCGATGCTGCCGATCCCTGGTGGCGGCTGTGGTTTGCTGCAGCGGGTGTTGACGATCCGGATCTGGAGGGACGGCCGACCAGCCGGCTTGGAGCCCAGAGTTTCGAAGCGCGCGCGGCGATCGCCGGCCAGGGCGTCGCCATCCTGACGCCGGATTTCTACCCGGACGACATCGCGCTCGGCAGGCTCTACCAGCCGTTCGAACTGGTCGGCAACGATGGCCACAACTACTGGGTCGTCTATCCGCACGCACGCCGCAACACGCCGAAAATCCGCATGTTCCGCGACTGGATCCTGGCTGAACTCAATCCGGATGCGCGCAGCTTCAGCAAATAGCGTCTGACGACCGCATCGCCCTCTTCCCCAACCGGGCATTTTTGCGCAAGGTGCGCAGACGAAGCATAAAGGGAACATCAATGTATGAATTCGCCATTGCCTGGGAATGGCTGGCTTTTGCCGTTCGCTGGCTGCATGTGATCACGGCGATTGCCTGGATCGGCTCGTCCTTCTACTTCATCGCGCTCGATCTCGGCCTGGTGAAGCGTGACCATCTGCCCGCCGGCGCCTATGGCGAGGAGTGGCAGGTGCATGGCGGCGGCTTCTATCATATCCAGAAATATCTGGTCGCGCCCGCGACCATGCCGGAGCACCTGACCTGGTTCAAATGGGAAAGCTACGCCACCTGGCTGTCCGGCTTTGCCATGCTCTGTCTGGTCTATTATGGCGGTGCGGATCTCTTCCTTATCGACCGGCACGTGCTGGATATTTCCGCGACCACGGCCATTGCGATCTCGGTCGGTTCGCTCGCGATCGGCTGGATTTTCTACGACCTCCTGTGCAAATCCCCGCTCGGCAAGAATACCTGGACGCTGATGGGCATCCTCTATGTGGCGCTCGTCATCATGGCCTGGGGGTACACGCAGGTGTTCACTGGCCGCGCCGCTTTCCTGCATCTCGGCGCTTTCACCGCGACGATCATGTCGGCCAACGTCTTCTTCATCATCATGCCCAACCAGCGCGTCGTCGTCGCCGACCTGATTGCCGGACGCACGCCGGATCCAAAATATGGCGTCATTGCCAAGCAGCGTTCGCTGCACAACAACTACCTGACCCTGCCCGTCATCTTCTTCATGCTGTCCAACCACTATCCGCTGGCCTTCGCCACCGCCTATAACTGGGTAATCGCGGCTCTGGTCTTCCTGATGGGTGTCACCATCCGGCACTGGTTCAATACCACCCATGCCAGAAAGGGACGCCCGACCTGGACATGGATCGTTACCCTGATCATTTTCATCGTCATCATGTGGCTTTCGACCGTGCCGAAAGTCTTGACCGGCGAGGACAAGGCCGAAGTCGCACCGGCCTTCCAGCAGTTCGCCGCCAATGCGCATTTCCCCGCCGTCAAAGACGCAATTTCGACGCGCTGTTCCATGTGCCACTCGGCCGAGCCGGTCTATGAAGGCATCAACCGGGCACCAAAGGGTGTTATGCTGGAAAATGACGCAGAGATTGCCGCCCATGCCCGCGAAATCTATATCCAGGCCGGACGCAGCCAGGCGATGCCGCCCGGTAATATTACCGACATGACCAATGACGAACGCAAGCTTGTGGCCGCATGGTTTGAAAGCTCGGTTTCGGAAGGCAAGACAGAATGACTGCTACCCTCATCCGCGGACGCACATTGAGTTTCAACCGCGCACCCACCGCGCTGGATGACCATGGCGCTTATTCCTATGAAGCCGACGGTGCACTGCTGGTCGAAAACGGCGTGATCCTTGCCAGCGGAAGTTATGACGCGGTCAAGGCTCAGGCAGGTGACGCTGCCGAAATCGATCACCGCCCGCATCTGATCCTGCCCGGCTTCATCGACACGCATCTACATTTCCCGCAGATGCAGGTGATCGGCTCCTACGCGGCTAACCTTCTGGAATGGTTGAACACCTATACGTTTCCGGAGGAATGCCGCTTCGTCGAAAGCGCCCATGCCGAGCGTATTGCCGGAAAATTCTTCGATGAGATGGTCCGCCACGGCACGACGACCGCCGTTGCCTATTGCTCGGTGCACAAGGCTTCCGCCGATGCCTTTTTTGCCGAAGCGCTGAACCGCAACATGCGCATGATCGCCGGCAAGGTGATGATGGACCGCAACGCGCCGCAGGGCCTGCTCGACACGCCGGAAATGGGTTATGACGAAACCCGCGCCGTCATCCAACAATGGCACGGCAAGGGCCGCAATCACGTCGCCATCACGCCGCGCTTTGCCATTACCTCGACACCGGAACAGATGTCGGCCGCAGAAACGCTGGTGCGCGAATTCCCCGATCTCCACGTGCAGACGCATCTCTCGGAAAATCGCGACGAGATCGATTTCACCTGCGCGCTCTATCCGGACGCGATCGACTATACCGATGTCTATGCCCGCTACGGCCTGCTTGGGCCAAAGACCCTGTTCGGCCACGCCATCCACCTATCCGAGCGCGAAATGGATGCGATGAGCGAGACCGGTTCGATCGCCGTGCACTGCCCGACCTCCAACCTCTTCCTCGGCTCCGGCCTGTTTCCGCTACGGCGGCTGATGACCAGAGAAAAGCCGGTGCGCGTTTCCTTCGCGACCGATATCGGCGGCGGCACCAGCTATTCGATGCTGCGCACCATGGACGAGGCCTACAAGATCCAGCAATTGCAGGGCGAGCGGCTGAACCCGCTGGAAAGCGCCTATTTCATGACGCTGGGGAATGCCCGGGCGCTGTCGCTGGAGGACAAGATCGGAACGCTGGAGCCTGGAACGGACGCCGATTTCATCGTCCTCAACATGGCGGCAACGCCGGCCATGGCGCTGAAGGCAGAGATTGTGGCCTCGCTCGCCGACGAATTGTTTCTGCTGCAGACCATGGGTGACGACCGGGCGATCGTCGAGACCTATGTGGCGGGCCTTGCGGCAAAGGCGGAGTTGGCCGCTTAGGCCATTTCCTCCACCATCGCCTTGATCTTCACGGCTTTTTCGAAGTGATCGAGCCTGTGCGTCCGGATCCACCATTCGGCCGCTTCCATCAGCAACTCCGGATCATCATTGCGGTTTGCAAAGAACGCGTAGAAGGACAGCCCGACACCGGACCCCTTTTCCGCGATCTTGCGATCGCAGACCTCACTGATTTTCTGTCTCAGGCTGGTTCTCATTCAAAAATCCCATACGAAAAACGATCTCCTTTTGTGGAGGAGATCGTTTTTTACGCAAGGGCAAAACGCCGGCTTTATTCCCGCCAGGCCGTTACTGTCTGCGGCTTCACGTCTGCCTCCCCCAGAATAACAAGTCCGGTGGCCCCGTTCGACCAGGCTTCCGTTCCATAGTTGAACGCAAACGTCACCCCGCCGCGTTTGCGCAGACGGATATGATCGGGCAGCGCTACAGTATCAAGGCCGGCTTTCGCCGCCAGTTGAGTGAGCGTCTGTTGTAGCAGCTCTTGATCAGGCCAGCAGGCAAGATAGTGGTGCCGGCCCTTCGCTGACAATGCCGGATCACCATTGCCGAAATGCGCAAGCACCTCGCCGTCCGTCTCGACATATTCCCGCCAGCGGATGGCGGCACCCGAGACGCGCCCGGAGACGGCATCCTCTAGACCGGGGCGCAGCGACGAGACCTGCGTAACGCGAATACCCGTCAGCGCGGCAAGCGGACCCGGCGGCAGATTGTCGGGGATGGAAAACTGGCGTGTGCGCGAGCCGGAGCGTGGACCATAGAGAACGATGCCATCGGCCGCGGCAAACGCCTGAAATGCTGCCTCCGAGACAATCATCAGCGATGGCACGAGGATCAGCTTGTAGCCGTCGAGCGCTGCACCCGGGGGAACGAAATCGACGTTGAGCCCGAGCTTGCGCACTGCCTCATACCAGCGGAAGGCGAGATCGTGATATTGGAAGTCCCTGCCCTGCGGCTGGATGGCGGTTGCCCAATAGGTCTCGTAATCATAGATGATCGCGACCGGCGCCTGTTCAGTTGTTGGCAATTCGCCCATCTCGATGATCTCGCGGCCGGTGATTTCCGCCTCGCGGCCACCAACGGACAGTTCGTCCGATCCCGGCAAGTTTAGCCCCGCATGCATCTGTTCCTGCGCGAACGGCGCCTGCCGCCAGCGGAAGTAGCTGACGACTTCCGCACCATGCGCCAATGCCTCCCAGGTCCAGAGCCGCACCATGCCCGGCTTCGGCACCGGGTTCCACGGCGCCCAGTTTACCGGTCCCGGCTGCTGCTCCATGACCCAGAAACGGCCGCGGCCGACGCCGCGATAAAGGTCGTGATGAAATGGTGCGATGTCGGGATGCGACGTCTCCGCCCAGCGGTTCTTTTCGTCCTGGCTGAACGGAAATTTTTCGACAAAGCCGATCGGATAACTATCCCAGGAGGCGATATCGAGGTTCTCGCCGACCTTCCAATGGTCGAAATCATTGACGAAGCCCATGAAGTTATGGGTGATCCAACGGCCCGGAGAATGCTTGCGGATGATCTCACACTGCATCTTGTCATAGGCAGCCACTTGCTGTGACTGGAAGCGCCAGAAATCGAGCCGCGCCGCCGGATTGGTCTCGGTGACGGTCAGGTTCGGCAGCACGACATCGTCGAAACTGTTCACCTCCATCGACCAGAAGACATTGCCCCAGGCTTCGTTGAGCTGGTCGGTCGACTGGTAACGCAGCCTCAACCAGCGGCGAAATGCCTTCAGGTCTTCCGGCCCCCAGGATTGGGTCGTGTCATGGCAGCCATATTCATTGTCCGTCTGCCAGCCATCGAGTGCCGGATGCTCGCCATAACGCTTGGCGATGATCTCGACGATGCGGGCGCTTTCCCGCCACCAGACGTCGGAAGAAAACGTATAGTGCCGGCGCGACCCGAAACCACGGACATGGCCCCGCTGATCGACCGGGGCGATCTCCGGATATTCGTCCATCAACCATTTCGGCGGCGTCGCCGTCGGCGTACCGAGCACGACTTTCAGACCGGCGGCACCCAACGTCTCGATGGCCCGGTCGAGCCAGTCAAAATCGAACGTGCCGCGCTTCGGCTCCAGCCGCGACCAGGCGAACTCGCCAATCCGCACGAAGGAAATACCAAGCTCGCGCATGCGGCGGGCATCCTTTGCCCACCATGCCTCTGGCCAATGTTCCGGATAATAGCAAACGCCCAGCATTACTTCGTCAAATCCCCATTGATGATGGCGACGCCTTGCGCGTCGAAGAGGTGGCAGGCTTTCGGCGGAATGCCGATGCGGAAATCCGCGCCCGGTTTGGCCGTGGCCAGCCCATCGGCCTTGACGGCGATATCGCTGCCATCGGCAAGGCTGACATAGAACATCGTCTCGGAGCCGAGATATTCGGCAAGCCTGAGCTTGGCTGACAGGATGGCGCCGTCCCTGGCATCAGCATCGATATGTTCGGGACGAATGCCAAGCGTTACAGGCTGGCCTGCACTTACCTTCGCATTACCTGCGGGCAACAGAATATCGATGGCACCTGGCAACGTCACCCTGATCTGGTCACCGGCCGGCGCGGCTGTGGCCCGCAAAAAATTCATCTTCGGCGAACCGATGAAGCCGGCAACAAAGAGGTTCTTCGGTCGATGATAGAGTTCGAGCGGCGAGCCGATCTGCTCGATCGACCCGGCACTTAAAACCACAATCTTGTCGGCCATGGTCATGGCCTCCACCTGATCGTGGGTGACGTAGATCATCGTCGCCTTCAGGTCCTGATGCAGCGTGCTGATCTCGGTGCGCATCTGCACGCGCAGTGCCGCGTCGAGGTTCGACAGCGGCTCGTCGAACAGGAAGACTTCCGGGTTGCGGACGATGGCGCGGCCAATGGCGACGCGCTGGCGCTGGCCGCCGGAAAGCTGCGATGGCTTGCGGGTCAGCAATGGTTCGAGTTGCAGCATCTTCGCCGCATGCTTGGTGCGCTTCTCGATCTCGCCCTTGTCATGACCGGTCATGCGCAGGCCGAAGCCGATATTGTCGGCAACGGTCATGTGCGGATAGAGCGCATAGGACTGGAAGACCATGGCGACGCCGCGCTCGGACGGGCCGACATGGGTCATGTCCTTGCCGCCGATTTTCAGGTCACCGGCGGAGATGTCTTCCAACCCGGCGATCATGCGCAGCAGCGTGGACTTGCCGCAGCCGGACGGGCCGACGAAGACGCAAAACTCGCCATCGGCGATGGTGAGGTCCACGCCCTTGATGACGCTGACGGCGCCGAACTGTTTCTTGACATTGTGGAGCGTGACATCAGCCATTGGCCTTGCCTCCCAAAGAATGTTGAAATGTGGAAAAGCAGGACATGGCGATCATCCCTTGGTCGCTCCGAGCGTCAGGCCGGCGATGAAATGTTTCTGCATCAGGAAGAACATCAGCACCGGCGGCATGGCGGCGACGATCGAGCCGGCCGAGACCAGATGCCAGGCGGCGATCCATTGGCCGTTCAGCGAATAGAGCCCGGCCGTCACCGGCATGGCATGTTGTCCCTGCACCAGCACCGTCGCCCAGAAATAGTCGTTCCAGATGAAGGTGAAGACCAGCACCGAAAGGGCGGCGATGGCCGGCCGCATCAGCGGCAGGACGATGTAGCGGAAAATCCGCCACTCGCTGACACCTTCGACGCGGGCGGATTCGATCAGCGCGAATGGCAGCGACTTGATGAAGTTGCGCATGAACAGTGTGCAGAACCCGGTCTGGAAGGCGATGTGGAAGAGCACGAGACCGGAGATGCTGTCGTAGAGCCCCGCCTTCAACGTCATGTCGCGCACCGGCACCATGAGAATCTGAAACGGAATGAAATTGCCTGCAACGAACAGGAAGAACAGGATCAGGTTGGCGCGGAACTTGTAGACCGCCAGCGCAAAGCCGGAGAGACAGGCGAGCCCCACCGCGCCAATAACCGTCGGGATCGTCACCTTGAAGGAATTGAGGATGTACCAGCCGATCGGCGAATCCCGGAACACGGCAGTGTAGTTCTCGAACCCGGCAAAGCGCGAGGGTATACCGAAATAGTTGCCGGCGGCGAGATCGCCGGACGGACGGATCGAGGTGATGGCGACGCCGATCAGCGGCAAGAGCCAGACGATCAGCGCGAGCGGCAGGATGATCGTATAGGCGTGGCGCACCCAGGGGGCGGCCTTCTGGACAGGCGTTGGAAACATCAGGCGTTCCTTTCCTGCATCAGCATGCGCACGATGAACAGCGTGATGAAAACCATCATGATCATGAACAGAACGACCGCGATCGCCGCGCCATAGCCCATGCGGTAACCGTATTCCGACAGCGCCTGCTCATACATGTAGAAGGACAGTACGCGGCTTGATCCATAGGGACCGCCATCGGTCATGATCGACACTAGGTCGAAGGAGCGCAGCGCACCGATGACGGTGACGACGATCGCGATGAAGGTGGCGGGGCCGAGTTGCGGCAGGACGATGTTCCAGAGCAGTGACCAGCCCTTGGCGCCATCCATGCGGGCGGCTTCCACCTGCTCGGGATTGATATTGTTGAGGCCCGTCAGGTAGAGGATCATGCAATAGGCGATCTGCGGCCAGAGGCCGGCGGCGATAATGCCGAGCGTCACGTAGCGCTCGTCGGCAAGGATGGCGATGCTTTCGCCGGTCACCGTCTTGATCAGCGCCGAAAGCAGTCCGAAATCCGGGGCATAGAACCAGGTGAAGATCAAGCCGACGACCACCTGGCTGATGACGAACGGAAAGAAGAACAGCGACTTATAGAGCCGGATGCCGATGACCGTCTGGTTGAGAAACAACGCCACGGCAAGACCGGCCGGAACCGCCAGCAGATAAAGCACCAGCCAGAGGATGTTGTTCTTCAGCGAGGTGTAGAACGCCTCGTCATCGAGAAGCTCGACATAATTGGCCACGCCGATCCAGGTCTTTGCCCCAAGGCCATCCCAGTCGTAGAAACTGATCCAGATGGATTCAAAGATCGGGATGATCACATAGATCGAAAACATGATCATGCCTGGCGCCAGAAACAGCCAGGGTGCGAGGCGCTGCTGGTTGCGTTTCCAGTAACTCGATGTCGCGGGAACGGTGCTGCTCATCGCGGCCCCTTTTGTTGAGGAAATTTGAAAATAACCGGCGGAGGTTGGCGTAAATGCCCCTCACCCTAACCCTCTCCCCGCTCGCGGGGAGAGGGAATGACGGAGGTTGCCGCAGGTCCCTTCTCCCCGCCTGCGGGGAGAAGGTGGCCGACAGGCCGGATGAGGGGCAGAAGCCGCTGGGCCTACTTGTAAATGCGCCCACGTGCCTTTTCGAGACGTGCAAGGATCGCATCGACACTGTCAGGCTTGACCATGAACTGCTGGAAACCTTCCATGCCGGCCTTGGCCATTTCAGCCGGTGCATCGCGGTCGTAGAACTGGGCCAGCGCATAGGCATTGGCCAGCATCTCGAAGCCTGCCTTGAGGAACGGATCGTTCGATTTCGCCGACTGGTTGTTGACCGGAAGCTGGCCGAGAACCTCGTTCATCTTGGTCTGCGCCTCCGGCGTTGCCAGATAGGCAAGGAACTTGCGGGCATCTTCCTTGTTCTTCGCACCCGATGGGATGTGGAAGGATTCGGTCGGCGCGTCCTCGGCCATTGGAATGCCGGCAGTGATTTCCGGGAATTGCAGGAAGCCGATCTGGTCTTCCTTCAGCCCGCCATCGACCATCGCAGCAACGGCGAAATTGCCCATCAGATACATCGGCGCTTTGCCCTGGACGAATTGCGGGATGGCATCCTGCCAGTCGATCGCGGCGTGATTTTCAATGAAATAGCCGGGCTTGACCAGTTCGCCCCACTTTTCGAACACGGCCTTCACCTTCGGATCGGTGTAGGGGACCTTGCCGGCAGTGAGATCCATGTGGAATTCGTAGCCGTTGACGCGCAGGTCGAGATAATCGAACCAGCCGCCGGTCGGCCAAAGGGCTTTGGTGCCGATTGCAAACGGCGTCATGCCGGCCGCCTTGATCTTTTCGCAAGCGGCAATCAGTTCGGCCCAGGTCTTTGGCGGAGTGATGCCCTGATCGGCGAAGATGTCTTTGCGGTAATAGATGCCCCACTGATAGTAGGAATAGGGAATGCCCCATTTCTTGCCGTCGATTTCCATCGACTTCACCGCCGATTTCAGCTGGTCGTCCAGCTTGTTTTCGGTCCACAGATCAGTGACATCCTCGAACAGGCCGGCCTTGACGAAGGGGGCCATACGGTTGCCGGAATACCAGGACACCACATCGGGCGCGTCAGCCGTCAGGAAGTTGCGGATCGCCGACTTGTAGCCTTCATGGTCGAAATTGTTCCACTTGACCGTGACGTCCGGATGGGCAGCTTTGAACCCTTCGATCAGCGTTTCCATTGCCTTTTTCGGCGCCGGATCGGTCTGGTCGGAATTGACGACGAGTTCGCCTGCAAAAGCTGTCGAGACGGTCAGTGCATAGCCGAGCGCGAGCGCGGCTTTAAAAGAATTCATGATATCCTCCCAAGGATCAGCGTGTGGTGCCGTTGCGTCCCGCAGGTCGTCTTGTTCCTCTCTCCCGCATGAACGCCTTGACCTTGCGGCCGAAACCCGCAATCTACTTCCGACATTTCGGCATAGACTTCCGGTTTCCTAACATCAGCAGGATATGAAATGACCCGTCGTCCGAAACTCGTGAACAGGCTCGGGGCGACACCGGTTCATCCGGAACGCGATCCGGCCCATCCGCTGGTGGTGTTTGGCGATCACCGTTTCTGCGCCGGCGACAACATCAATGTGCGGCGCATGGCAGGCCCGCACATGCACAGCCAGATCGAACTCAATTTCGTGCTCGAGGGCGAGATGACCTATTGGTTCGACGGGCGCGAACTCAGCGTTTCGGAAGGACGACTCTGCCTCTTCTGGGGAATGATCCCGCATCAGGTGACGGATATCAAAGACCCGACGCGGTTTATCTGCCTCTATGTGCCGATGTCGGTCTTCCTGGCGCTTCCAAGCCTCAGCCGTTTTCGCGATGCCGTCTTTCGCGGCGCGATGATCGAGGCGCTCGACATCCGTTCCTATGACCGCGACGTCTTCATGCGTTGGCGGGAGGAGCTGCTCTCCGGTGATGCGGAGCTGGAGCAGATCGTGCGCGAGGAACTCGGTGCCCGCGTTCGCCGTCTCGACCGCGAGGGCTGGCGCGATCTGCGCGAACAGGGCTCGGCCATCGCCTCGTTCGAGCATCACGATGCCGACCGGATGTTCCATGTCGAGAGGATGATGCGCTTCATCACCGAACATGCGCTGGAAAACATATCGGCCGAGGATGTCGGAAGGGATGTCGGCCTGCACCCCAATTATGCGATGGGGATCTTCAAGCGCACGGTCGGCGTGACCATCAATCAATCGATTGTCCGCCACCGCCTCGACACGGCGCAATCGCTGCTGATCTCCACCGACCTGCCGATCACCTCGATCGCCTTCGAGGCAGGTTTCGGCTCCCTCTCCCGTTTCTACGAAGCCTTCCATGACCGTTTCGGCACCAAGCCCGGCACATTCCGGCGCCGCCTTGCCAAGCCGCCCAAGGCGCGCGAGGTGCACGCTACGGTCAATGGTCAAATTGCCGACGGCGATTGAGCGCTCAAAAGAGGTAAAATATTTTTACCTCTCTCCGATTCGGCTCTTAACAAGCATTCGCGAAACATGGTATGGCCGGGCAACATCTGTTGAGCTGGAAACCCGCGCCATGGCCAAAATCCTCGAAATCAGTGACCTCAAGGCACTCGCCAAGCGCCGCGTGCCAAAAATGTTCTTTGACTATGCCGACAGCGGCGCATGGACCGAAGGCACGTACCGGGCCAACGAAGAGGATTTCCGCAAGGTGAAGCTGCGCCAGCGCGTCTTGGTCGACATGACCAACCGCTCGCTCGAAAGCACGATGATCGGCCAGAAGGTGTCGATGCCAGTGGCCCTGTCTCCGACTGGCCTGACCGGCATGCAGCATGCCGATGGCGAGATGCTGGCTGCAAAGGCAGCCGAGGAATTCGGTGTTCCCTTCACATTGTCGACGATGAGCATCTGCTCGATCGAGGACGTCGCCTCGGTGACAACAAAGCCCTTCTGGTTTCAGCTCTACGTCATGCGCGACCGGGAATTCGTCAAGAACCTGATCGACCGCGCCAAGGCCGCCAAATGCTCGGCATTGGTGTTGACGCTCGACCTGCAGATCCTCGGCCAGCGTCACAAGGACCTGCGCAACGGCCTGTCGGCCCCGCCAAAATTCACACCAAAACATATCTGGCAGATGGCGACCCGGCCGCTCTGGTGCATGCAGATGCTGGGGACCAAGCGCCGCAGCTTCGGCAACATCGTCGGCCACGCCAAGAATGTCTCCGATCTCTCCTCCCTCTCGTCATGGACGGCCGAACAGTTCGACCCGCAGCTGTCCTGGGAAAATGTCGAGGAAATCAAGAAGATGTGGGGCGGTCCGCTGATCCTGAAGGGCATTCTCGACGTCGAGGATGCCAAGATGGCGGCACGCACGGGCGCTGACGCGATCATCGTTTCCAATCACGGCGGCCGCCAGCTCGATGGCGCGCCCTCGTCGATCAGCATGCTGCCGAAGATCGTCGATGCCGTCGGTCACCAGATCGAGGTCCATGTCGATGGCGGTATCCGCTCCGGCCAGGATGTGCTGAAGGCCGTGGCGCTTGGCGCCCAGGGTACCTATATCGGCCGCCCGTTCCTCTACGGCCTCGGCGCCGGCGGCAAAGCGGGTGTCACCACCGCACTCGATATCATCCGCAAGGAACTCGATATCACCATGGCGCTCTGCGGCAAGCGCGATATCCGCGATATCAACCGGGATGTGATTGCCGAGTGATGACCGACTAAGCGGCAGTGATCGTCAAGTTGACGCCCAGTGCCTTGACAACACCAAGGAGTGTCGAAAGCTTGGGATCGCCGTCCGCACTCAGGGCTTTGTAGAGAGCCTCTCTTGTGACGCCTGCGTCCTTGGCGACTTTTGTCATGCCCTTCGCACGAGCGACAACACCGAGCGCGGCTGCGATATAGGCTGTGTCGCCGGTTTCAAAGGCATCGTTGAGAAGCTCAGCATGAGCTTCCGGGGTATCAAGATACTGCGCCGCATCAAACGGCAGTGTTTCAATGATCATGATCCATGTCCAAATTGCCTGCAATTGCCTTGGCTCGTTTGATATCCTTGCTTTGAGTGGACTTATCACCGCCACAGAGAAGGATAACCACGACATTACCGCGATGAACGAAGTAGACGCGATAACCCGGGCCTTGATCGACACGAAGCTCGCCAATGCCGTCGAAAAATTTTGCATCACCAAAAAGACCGGCCTGCAACCGTACGACACGTTGGACAATGCGAGTCCTGGCTCGCGCGTCCTTCAGGTTTTCAAGCCAATCCCGGAAAATCGCAGTCTGGCGCACTTCCATTCTTCAGCCTCAGAATACAAGGAAAACCGTGAACTGCAATTCACAAATGTAGTACCGGGAAAACAGGAAGGCCCACCTTCAATCAGCTGCCCCGATAGGTCGAATAACTGAACGGCGAGAGCAGCAGCGGCACATGGTAGTGGCTGTCCGCGTCGGCAATGCCGAAGCGCAGCGGGATCAGGTCGAGGAAGGCTGGTTCCGCCAAGACAGCACCGATCGCGCGCAGATAGTCGCCCGCATGGAACAGCAACTCGTAAGTGCCAGCCGCAAAGGCGTCGCCCTCCAGCATCGGACCGTCGACCCGGCCGTCACTGTTGGTTTCGACCGTGCGCAGCAGACGGTAGCTCCCGCCTTCGATCAGGAACAGATCAATCCTCAAGCCATTGGCCGGTTTGCCGAGCGCAGTATCGAGAACATGGGTGGTCAGGCGGCCGGACATGCTCATGGGAACCTCGTAGGTCAGAAGGGATTGGCGATGACAAAGGGCTCGTCGTAGAAAACCTCTTCCAGATTGTTGCCCGGACCATCACGATCGACAACCAGGAAATCGCTGACCGCGCCGACAGCCATCAGCGGATGATGCCAGACATTGCGGCCATAGTTGACGCCCTGCGCGCCGGTGGCCAGAAAGACACGCGGCAATCCCGGCTTTCCGCCATCGTCCGGCGCCACGACCGCAAGCCAGGAACCGCCACCGATCGGCGAAAAGCTCTGCGAGCCCAGCGGGTGGCGCTCCATCATCGTCACGCTGTAGGGAAAGCTACGCGGCTGGCCGCGAAAGATATTGATGATGACGCGGGCATCGTCACCGGCCACATCGGCACGTCCAAGCGCATGAAACCGCTCGGTCGATCCGCCGTTGATCAACCGCATCGTTTCCGGATCAGCTTCGATAACAGTACCAAAAGGTGCGAATGCCGCCTGGGTCAGCGGCTCGATCGTCAGAATATGTGGCATCAGATCGTCAATGCCGCCGTGAAATGGCATGGCGGGTTCGTCTCAGGCATTGTCTTCTCCCGGAAGCAGTGAACGCAAACGCAACAGCGCGATCTTCTCGACCTGCGCAGATGCCGTTTCAAATTCCTCTTCCTGGCTGTTGTCAATCCGCCTTTCGAAGGCAGAGAGAATATCGTCCTTGTTCAGCCCCTTGACAGCGATGATGAAGGGAAAGCCGAATTTCTCCGTGTAGGCGGTATTCAACCCGGTAAACCGCGCATGCTCGGAGGCACTCAGCCGGTCCAGTCCAGCGCCAGCTTGCTCGGCCTTGGAATCTTCGGTCAGCCCGCCGGCAATGGCGAGTTTACCGGCAAGATCCGGATGGGCTCTGAGAACCGCCAGCCGCTCGGCATGGGAAGCCGCACGGAACTGCGCAACCAGCGCCTCATGCACACCATCTGACGTTAGCGAAATATCCGTGGCCGCGTCGAAAGCCCGTTCCGCCACCCAGGGCGAATGCTCGAATACGCCGCCAAACCGTGCGACAAACTCTTCCCGCGCCAGCATCACAGGCCACCTTCCGGCTTATGGTGCTCATGCCAGTGCCGGGCGATGTCGATGCGCTTCGGCGTCCAGACCTTTTCGTGGCTGAGCACATAATCGACGAACCGGGCAAGCGCCGCAGCCCGGCCGGGCCTGCCGACGAGACGGCAGTGCAGACCGACATTCATCATCTTCGGGCTGCCTTCCTTACCTTCCGCATAGAGCACGTCGAACGTATCCTTCAGATAGGCGAAAAACTGGTCGCCGGAGTTGAACCCCTGCGGCGTTGCAAAGCGCATGTCATTGGCATCGAGCGTATATGGAATGATCAGGTGCGGCTTGTCTTTCGTCAGGCCCGGCACCCAATAGGGCAGTTCGTCGGCATAGCTGTCGGAGGAATAGACGAAGCCGCCCTCTTCGATCACCAGCTTCAGCGTGTTGTCCGAAGGCTTACCCTGGTACATGCCGAGCGGATGCGAGCCCGTCAGTTCGGTATGCAGACGCACGGCATCACGGATATGCTTGCGTTCCTCGTCTTCGGAAAAATCCTTGTATTCCAGCCAGCGATAACCGTGACTGGCAATTTCCCAGCCGGCCTCCTTCATGGCGGCAACCGCTTCCGGATTGCGCGCCATCGCCAGCGTCACGCCATAGACGGTGACATCGACATTGCGGCTGGTAAACATCCGCCACAGCCGCCAGAAACCGGCACGCGAACCATACTCGTAGATCGATTCCATGTTGAGGTTGCGTTGTCCGGCCCAGGGCTGCGCACCGACGATTTCCGACAGCAGCGATTCGGATGCCTTGTCGCTGTCGAGAATGCAGCTCTCGCCGCCCTCTTCATAGTTGACCACGAACTGCACCGCGATGCGCGCATCACCGGGCCACCGGACCTGCGGAGGATTGCGGCCATAGCCGACGAGATCGCGTGGATAAGATTGGTCTGTCATGAAATCACCCTTCGAATTTGCCGGGACGGTAGCATCCGGGGCCGAAAAATCGAAGTCAAAATGGTGACCGGCAACGCTCTGTCCAAAGCTTGAAGCAGCAAAGCCCTTGGCAGCCGAATGGCATCAGCCGTTCAGCAACTCGCCTGCAGCCGGCGGGCGGCCACGGCCGCTTTCGATTCTATAATACGCGGCACCGCCGCCAGCGCGGTAGCACTGGCCTTTGCGCTGGGTACGGGCCGATGCGCCGAGAGCTTGCCGAGCGGATGTTGCGAGTGGACCCGCAAGGGCGCGCCGGGTTCCTGCTCGATGAACAGCGCAAGGCTCGAAATCTTGAGAGGCTCCGTAATGACCGGCTCGAAGAATTCGCGCAAGGCAGTCTCGATGCGTGTGTTGAGATTCGAATTCACTGGCCCCGTCAGCATCATATGAAAGCGGAATTCATCCATCACATAGGGGTAACCCCAGCGATGCAGGTTTGAAAACTGCGGCGCCGTCAGCCGGTCCGGATCCCGCCGCTCGATCTCGATATCGCTCAACGGTGCGCGAAACGCGTCGAAAGACTGAACCACGGAAGCGGCCAGATGGTTCATCTGGCCGCACGGGGTCGACGGCGCAAGGCCAAAGAACTCACCGAGCCGGGCAATTTCCATCTTCGGAATTTCGAACGGGCTCATCGTACTGGCGAAATGCATCAGTGCCTTGAGCAGTGCCGATTCGCTGGTTTCGTCGTTCAGGCGAAACGGCGCCTTGATCGTGCCGTGAAATCCGTAGCGGCGCGGCACAGCCGTGTGAAACGCCAGCTCCTGCCGGCTGAAACCGGCAATGGAGGGCGCGTCCGGGGCTTCGCCTGAATAGACATTGCGGCCAAGCCAGCTGGCCGCGGCGACCGACAAGGGATCGTAGATCGACGGCGTAAAATAGATGGCGTACCGCATCGGCCCCGCTCCGTTGAAACGTGTTCTGGAGCGGGGTTAAGTGATTTGCATGACACAATGACGAATGGCGGCGGCGGCCAGCGTCAACTTATGGTCTATTCTCACAAAAATGTACGGCCATCCGGGAATGCCGATTTCTGAACGGAACCAACCGGCTCCTGCTTCGTTTTTTAAACGATACCATTGAAAAACGGAGACTGATCATGACTTACCAGGACAGCACGAACCGGGATGCCAGCATCAAGGAAACACACGACCTGATCGCCAGCGACAAGGTCGAGGGTACCCGTGTCTATGGCCAGGACGGAAAACACATCGGCTCGATCGAGCGTGTCATCCTGGAAAAGCGCAGCGGCCGTGTTTCCTATGCCGTGCTCGGCTTCGGTGGCTTCCTCGGTATCGGCGAAGACCATTATCCGCTTCCGTGGCAGAAGCTCAGCTACGACGAGAGCCTTGGTGGCTATCGTACTGATATCACCCGCGAACAGGTGGAAAGCGCGCCGAAATATCACGGCAACGATGAATACGACTGGAACAAGGAAAACGGCCGCCGCGTCTATGATTATTACGGCGTGCCGCCCTACTGGATGTAATCCATCCCAACGGAATGCCGAAAAGCCCTGCTCGCCCGGGCAGGGCTTTTTTCATGAACGGCAAGTCACTGGTGGCGACGTCAGCCTGTTGAACCGCGCAGCTGTGAAAAATGGCTGGCGCAACGGAACGAGGCCGGCAGCGCTTCATCGGTCTGCCCGGTTATTTCGCCGATAACGCTGCCCGCAAGCCGGTGCGCCAGTCCAAAACTGATCTTGAAGCCGCCGGTCAGGGTATAAAGCTGGGAGTGATCCGGGTGGCGGCCGACCATCGGATCGCGGCCTATCGCCTTTGGCCGCAAGCCCGCCCAGCGCTCAACAACCGGCGCACTCTCCAACTGCGGAACCACTTCCCGTGCCAGCATCAGCAGGTCCTCAAGCAGATGATCGTTTGACGAAGGATCGGTAAAGCTGTTCTCGCTGGTGCTGCCGATTGCGACAAGACCGTTGTCATGCGGCACAACATAAAGCCCATCCATGAAAATGACGGGCAAGGCGGGGTCGATTTCAGCTTTCAGCACAGCCGCCTGCCCTTTGACGGCGGCGCCAGTGGATACGGAAAGCGACAGCGGCTCCAGAGCGTCGAGATGCCGGAACGTTTCGACACCCGCAGCGAGAATACACGCACCAAAAGAAAGTACTCGCCCGTCCGCAAAGGTCGCCTGCCCAGCCACCGGATCGATCGCTGCAACCGCCTGCCCTTCCTCGATGTGCACATGAGGCGATTGCCGGAGTGCTGCCGTCAACAGGTTCAGAAATCGGCGCGGATCGACGCGTGCGGCCAGCGTATCGAACACAAGGCCACCCGCCATGGCATCGCTCTGTGGCCATCCGGCAGCGGGTGCACTGTCCTGTACGTGCCAAAAGAACTGCCGGTCCTTCTGTTTCCAATTGACGAGCGCATCCTGCTCGTGGCGCAGCGCGATGGTGCGCAAATGTGGTTTTGGCAGCGGTATCAACCGGCCGGAGCGGCGATAACCGGCCGACAAGCCCGTCTGTGCTTCAAGGTCCAGAATTTCCTGCTCAAGCGAGATCAAAGCATCAAACTGGAACTGCTTCTTGGCATTCCAGCGATCCGGCATATGCGGCATCAGTGCGCCGAGCACGCCGCCGCTGGCACCGGCGCCGATCCTGTCGCGCTCGACGAGAACCGTTTTCAACCCAGCCCGGTCGGCCATGACGGCAGCCCAGAGCCCCATAATGCCGCCGCCAACGATCAACAGATCCGTCATCGATTGACCTTCCTGCATGCGGAGATTATCGGTTCGGCATGTCCACCAAGAACCCTGAAATTGCAATCGTGCCAGAAGCGGATATTCCCGACCGGCAAACGCTTGAATGGCACGCGGGCGATATGCCCTATTCGCAGGAATTTGGCGACCATTTTTATTGCCGCGAGGATGGCCGGCTCGAATGCGGTCATGTCTTTCTTGCGGGCAACGGCCTGCCCGGACGCTGGCGCAGGCCCGGTACATTCCGGATCGGCGAACTCGGCTTCGGCACCGGTCTCAATTTCTGCGAGACATGGCGGCAGTGGAAAGCGGCAGCCATCGATGGCGCAAACCTGCATTTCGTCTCGTTCGAACGGTTTCCGATGACAGCGGGCGATATCGGCCGGGCGCTGTCGCATTGGCCGGAGATCGATACCGAGCGGCAGGCGCTCTGGGCCGCCTGGCCGGACGCACCAACCGGTCATATCGATCTCGAGCTTGCCAGCGATGTGCAGCTGACCGTCGTCTGCGGTCCAGCGTTCGATACGCTCCCCAAATTCCCCGCAACGTTCGATGCCTGGTATCTTGATGGCTTCGCGCCCCGGCGCAATCCGGACATGTGGTCGGAAGAGCTGATGCGGCTCGCCTATGAAAAGGCCGTCGAGGGTGGCACATTTGCGACCTATGCCGCCGCCGGTTTCGTGCGCCGTAACCTGCAAAATGCAGGCTTCGCGGTCGAGCGCAGGCCCGGTTTCGGCAGTAAACGCGAAATGCTCTGCGGCGTGAAATCGACATCCGGCGTCGCGAAATAACCAGCGCCCGAAAACCTGCTTCTCTTTCAAGGAGATTTGCTGTCGCAAATGGTGGCGCCTTTCGAGCGCCAGATATGCAACATGACGCTCTGTCCAATCCGATGGAAAAATCATGAGCGACAACGAATTTCCGCAATCGTCTCTAAGCGACGCAGAAGCCCCTGTCGAGCGCCGCCGCCGGGCTGGCGGACGCGGCGCGGATCGCTCGCGCAAGGGCGGCGGCAGCTCGAAATATCTCAACCTCGTCAACACGATGGCCAAATCGACCGTACTGTCGGAAGACGCGCTTGAGGCAATTCACGATGCCTCGCTGACCATCCTTGAAGAGATCGGCATGGACGTCATCCTGCCGGAGGCCCGCGACCGGATGAAGGCGGCAGGCGCAGATTTGACGCCCGGCACCGACCGGGTGCGCTTCGACCGCGGCCTGATCATGGACATGATGGCGTCGGTACCCTCCGGTTTCACCATGCATGCCCGCAACCCAGCGCGCAACGTCCAGATCGGCGGCAACAATCTGGTGTTCGCCCAGATCGCCTCGGCGCCATTCGTCGCTGACCGCGAAGGCGGGCGGCGCGCCGGTAACCAGGAAGATTTCCGCAAGCTGGTCAAGCTCGCTCAGTCCTACGATATCATCCACACAACCGGCGGCTATCCCGTCGAGCCGATCGATATTCACGCCTCGGTGCGCCATCTCGATTGCCTGTCCGACATGGTGAAGCTGACCGACAAGGTGTTTCACTGCTACTCGCTTGGCCAGCAGCGCAATATCGATGCGCTCGAAATTGCACGGATCGGCCGGGGAGTTTCGGCAGAGCAGATGGAAAGCGAACCGTCGCTCTTCACCATCATCAACACCTCCTCGCCGCTGCGCCTCGACGGACCGATGTTGCAGGGCATCATCGAAATGTCGTCACGAAATCAGGTCGTTGTCGTCACGCCGTTCACACTCGCTGGCGCCATGGCCCCGGTGACCATCGCTGGCGCCGTGGTCCAGCAAAATGCCGAGGCGCTGGCGGGTATCGCGTTTACCCAGATGGTCCGGCGCGGCGCTCCGGTGATGTATGGCGGCTTTACTTCGAATGTGGACATGAAAACGGGCGCGCCTGCCTTTGGCACGCCGGAATACATGAAGGCCGTGATCGCCGGCGGACAGCTAGCTCGCCGCTACAAGGTGCCTTATCGCACCTCCAATACCAATGCCTCCAACACGCTGGATGCGCAGGCGGCCTATGAATCGGCGTTGTCATTGTGGGCGCTGACGCAGGGCGGCGGCAATTTCATCATGCATTCGGCCGGCTGGAGCGAAGGCGGCCTGACCGCGTCCTTCGAAAAATTCATCCTTGATGTCGACATGCTGCAGATGGTGGCGGAGTTCCTCACGCCCCTCGATGTCAGCGAGGATGCGCTCGGTCTCGACGCCGTCCGCGATGTCGGCCCCGGCGGCCACTATTTCGGCACGGCCCATACACTTGCCCGCTACGAGACGGCGTTCTATTCGCCGATCCTGTCGGACTGGCGCAATTTCGAGACCTGGACCGAAGCCGGACGCCCGACCACCTACGATCACGCCAACCGTGTCTTCAAGGAAAAGCTCAACGAATACGAGAAGCCGCCACTCGATCCCGCCATCGAGGAAGAGCTTGACGCTTTCGTTGCCCGCCGCAAGGCGGAGGGCGGCGTTGCGACTGATTTCTAACGGAAATTTAATGGAAATCTAAGGCAACAAAGCCACATTCCGGCGCATTAATATCCTTGTCCGAGCAAGACATGACCGGTCGGCGGCCATCGCCCGGACATAGGGAACAAGACCATGCTTTCGTTGAGAACAGCAATTTCCACCGGTCTGATTGCCTTGACAATTGCGGGCGCCACAATTGCCACCGCCTCTGAGGCCAATGCCCATGATCGCTTCTGGCCGGGACTGGCCACCGGTATTGTCGGGGGTGCCATTATTGGTGGCGCTCTTAACCAGCCCCGCTATTATGCACCACCAGCCTATTATGGCCCCGCCTACCGGCCTTATTATGTGGTCGGTGGATATCCGCGTTGCCACGTTGTCTGGCGTCAGAATGCCTGGGGCGATCAGTACAGGGTCCGCGTCTGCTCCTGACATAACCCGACGGCCGAACGCGGTGGGCAGGCACTGCGCCTGCCCTCCCGCCGCTACAAATCAGTTCGACATTGCCGCGCGGACCGACGAGATCAGTTTTTCGGTTGGCAGATTGCTATAATCCTTGCTGATCTCGGCCGTGGTCTTTGCACGCGTTGCGGTGGAAAGCATCCCTCGCAGGTCACCCAGGGTCTGTGGGGCTGCGCAAACGACCAGACGGTCGAACGCTCCCTCCTGTTCGTAGCTGTCGATCCTGCTGGCAATATCAGCGATAAACTTCTGTTGTTCCTCACGCACCGGATCGCTTGAATATTCCATCGCCGAACGGCCATGTCCGACCGAGGAATGACTGCGTCCCGGCTTGTCGGCCATGATGTCTTGAACACGCTTGGTGTCCATCTGAAAAATCTCCTGCTCGGGGCTCTGAGGTCCATCTTTGAGGAAATTCACGCCCTTCAAAAGACGGGCCTGATTTCCATCGGCGGCAAGAATCCAAGTGGTGGTCATTTTTCACTCCTCGAGCATGGTGACCCGGCCTTCACATGGCAGCACCGGCGGCACCGCGACTGAAGGGCGGCCGCACCTCCCGGATGACGAGGCACGCAATGGAATCAACGCATCGGAAAAAAGGATAGTTCCGTAGAAAATTGACGAACGGCAAAATCCAAGGGATTGACCCTACTGCCAAAAACCGTCCTACGCCGCGGGCAGAACAGCCGCTATGGTTGGCGAGAATCACAGGACGGACACGACGGCATGGCTGAACCACTGAAAAACCTTCTGCATTCGGCGCTCGTCGAAACGATGGCCGCGCGCATTGCCGCGAAGGCCACTGGTTTCGACAGGGTACGCTTTGTCGATATCGCCTGCCGGAATATGGAGCAGTTGGAATTGATGCAGCGCGCACTGCAGATACGTGACGCGCTGGCGGCAACATTGCCAGATGATTTCGAACAGGCCGCGACAGTCCTATCCGCGAGCTTACCGCAAAACGGAAAGCCGGGAGTGACGGGTTGGGCATTGCTGCCCGTCAGCCAGTTCGTGGCCCAAAACGGCCTTGGCCATTTCGATTTGTCCCTGGCATTGCTGAAACAGCTGACCCCACATTTCACCGCAGAATTCGGCATCCGGCCATTCATTCACGCCGAACAGGAACGCGCGCTGGCGACGATCGGGACGTGGACCACCGACAGCAACCATCATGTTCGGCGGCTGGCAAGCGAGGGTACACGGCCCCGCCTGCCCTGGGCGATCCGTCTACCGGCGCTGATGCGCGATCCGCAACCGATCCTGCCAATCCTCACCACACTGTTGGATGATCCCGAAGACTATGTGCGCCGCTCCGTTGCCAACAGTTTGAACGACATCGCCAAGGATCATCCTGATCTGGTCGCATCCTTCGTCGGTGAGCATATCGAAACGGCCTCCCCTGAGCGGCGGCAGCTTTTGCGGCATGCCTCGCGCACGCTGTTGAAAAAAGGACATGCGGCCGCATTGTCGAATTTCGGTTTCGCCCCACTTTCCGGTATCGGCGCCACTGTGGAGATAGAGACCCCGCAGGTGGATTTCGGCAATGCCCTCGCCTTCAAGCTCGCCATCGCCAACGAGGGGCCGGCACCGCAACAGGTGATGATCGACTATGCAATCCATCATCGCAAAGCCAATGGCAGCCTTGCCCCAAAAGTCTTCAAGTGGAAAAGCCTCGTGCTCGCTCCCGGCGAAACCGTCATCATGACGCGCCAGCACGCGATGCGCGCCATCACCACGCGGCAATATTACCCCGGCGGCCACCGCGTGGAAATTCTCGTCAACGGTGCGGCGCTCGCCCGCGGGGATTTCCAACTCGTCATGCCGTAATCCACCGGTCTCTTCGCAGCTGCAAAAAACTATCCCTTGACTTTTCGCAGCAAAACAACGACATGAGGCCCAGCGTCACCTTCCGGCCGCCGCGTGAGCGAGCCCTGCGGGATCTCAACGATCCGTAACGAAGGATAAGCGCAACACAAAATGTCCTGCCAAACGCGGCAGGATGCAGCGCAGACAGCAGAATCAACCCACAAGTTCCCAAATCACGCGGGGTTCTTGACGCGAAGCGAAACCGGAACCGCATGGTGCAGTTCCGGCAAATCTCGTTTTGCGCCCCCGAAAAGGTACTACATTGACCACTTTCAAAGACCTTGGCCTCTCCGAGCACGTGCTTTCGACCCTCGCCTCCCTCGGGTTCGAAACGCCGACACCGATTCAGGCCGAATCCATTCCGCTTGTTATGGAAGGCCATGACCTGATCGGTCTTGCCCAGACCGGCACCGGCAAGACGGCCGCTTTCGGCCTGCCGATGATCGAAAAGATGATGGCCGACGGCAAGCGCCCCGACCCGCGCAATATCCGCGCCCTCGTTCTCGCCCCGACCCGCGAACTGGTCAACCAGATCGCGGCCAACCTGAAGGACTTCGTCAAGAAGACCCCGATCAAGATCGGCCTCGTCGTCGGCGGTGCTTCGATCAACAAGCAGTCCGAGCAGCTTTCCCGTGGCGTCGACATCCTCGTCGCCACGCCTGGCCGTCTTCTCGACCTCATTGCCCGCAAGGCCGTGACCCTGACGCAGGCCCGTTATCTCGTCCTCGACGAAGCCGACCAGATGCTGGACCTGGGCTTCATCCATGACCTGCGCAAGATTTCCAAGCTGGTGCCGAAGAACCGCCAGACGCTACTGTTTTCGGCCACCATGCCGAAGGCGATTGCTGATCTGTCGGCCGAATACCTGAGCAACCCGAAGCGCGTCGAAGTTTCGCCTCCGGGCAAGGCTGCCGACAAGGTCGAGCAGTTCGTTCACTTCGTCCAAGGCGCCAGCCAGAAGACCGAAATCCTCAAGAAGACCCTGACCGAAAATCCCGATGGCCGCGCCATGGTCTTTTCGCGCACCAAGCATGGCGCCGAAAAGCTGATGAAGCACCTGGAACATGTCGGCTTCTCCGTCGCCTCGATCCACGGCAACAAGAGCCAGGGCCAGCGCGAGCGTGCGCTCAAGGCCTTCCGTGATGGTGCCACCCGCGTTCTCGTCGCCACCGACGTTGCGGCCCGCGGCATCGACATTCCGGGTGTTACCCACGTCTACAACTACGACCTGCCGGAAGTGCCGGATGCCTACGTTCACCGCATCGGCCGTACGGCCCGCGCTGGCCGTGACGGTATTGCCATCGCTTTCTGCGCACCGGACGAAATCCGCCTGCTGCGTGACATCGAACGCCTGATGAAGATCGACATCGAAGTTGCCAGCGGTGAAGTTCCGGCCGACCGCGCCCGCCCGAAGGGTGCCCGCGGCGGCAACGGTGCCCGCAACGCCGCGCGTCCGGCCGGCAACGGCCACAACGAGCGCCGTCCGCGCCCGCAGGGTGGCAGCGACAACGTGCACCGCACTGAGCGTTCGGCTCCGAGCCCGTTTGCCGGTGACGATCTCTTGGCTGGCGACAACGCCTCGCCGAAGAAGCCGCACCGCAAGGGCCAGGGTCCGGCTGCACAGGCTGCCCACGAAACTGCCCTTGCCAAGCGTCCCGGCGGCAACCGCAATGGACGCCCCGGCCAGAAGCAGGGCGAATGGCGCAACCGCAACCATGGCGGCGGCAACGCCGCTGGTGGCCAGAGCCGCGAAGGCGGCGCCGGTTCCCAGGGTCAGCGCAAGCGCACCAACGCTGCCCCGCGCCGCGACGAGGCATAAGCTTTTCGCCATAGTGAATTGAAGAACGGCGGGCTGGACCCGCCGTTTTTTTTATGCCGGAACCGCCGCCGGCTTACGATTGGTGAGATAAACGCCAGCCACCGCGACGACCGTCCCGATGATCATCGGCAATGTCAGCGCTTCATCAAACAATAGCCAGGCCTGGAGTGCGGCGAGCGGTGGGACCAGATAGATCAGCGAAGCGGCTTTCGAGACCTGGCCGCGCCGGATCAGATAGAGCAGCAGGGCAATTGCCCCCATCGACAGGCCGAGCACGGCCCAGGCCAACGCCGCAAACAACTGTACGCTCCAGATCACCCGCATGTCCTCCAGCAGAAACGCCGCAGGCACGGTGATGATCAGCGCGCCGACATATTGCAGCGCCGCGGTCGAGCGGATGTCTCCGGACTGAAGATGGCGTTTTTGGTAGATCGTGCCGTAGGTCACAGCCGCCATACCCAGAATGTTGATGACGACCGGAAACAGGTGGATCGGCGTCATGCCGGTATCGATCGCCAGGACTTTGGGGATGACGGCGAGTGCTATGCCTAGAAAGCCGAGCGTCAACCCGATCTTCTGCTGGCCAGAAAGGTTTTCACCAATCAGGGCGGGTGCGACAATCGCCGTCATCAGCGGCTGCAGTCCCGCGATAATACCGGAAATCGCTGCCGGTACGCCCTGCCCGATCGCCCACCAGACGGCACCGAGGTAGAGCCCGTGCAAGAAGATACCGGAAACGACCGCATGCCCGGCCGCTGCCCACGTCTTCGGCCACTTTGCACCCGTGACAAGACAGAACCCGACGAACAGCAGCGTGGCGAGGATGTAACGCATCACCAGGAATGTCAGCGGATCGGCATAGATGTCGGCATATTTCGCCATCACCCATCCGGTCGACCAGAGGAGTACGAAAATGGCGGGCGCCAAGCGGTCGAGGGTCATGCGAACTCCAGAGGCAATCTTTGCGTCTTCGGATGCGATAGGGCCGCGCCCGGTGATGGTCAAAGCAATATTCCTGATGTTTATCTTCAGCGGCGGCAGGATCGCATTTTTCTAACCGCACAAAAATCAGGCACGCGACAAGCATCCGGCTCCCGTCGCGGGACCAGAATGGAATGGCTTGGCGACGCTTACGCAAAAACATGATGAAACTGGTGGCAAGCCAATGCAGAAGCCCCGTCATTCGCCTAAAAAAGCAGCGATCCCCCGCCTGAATTTCTTTTGAGCATGCTTCTTGCATTGCCCCTGTTGTTGGTCTCAAATGACAAAAAAGGGGATCACACCGTTGGCATTTGACGAAATGATGAATGCGGACAACAGCCCGCGCCAGCCTTACTCGACTTACAATGATTGGTACGCAGCCCAGGACAAGGCCCGCCTGATCGCCAAATCGCGGGAGGCGGAAAACATATTCCGCAAGACGGGCATTACCTTCGCGGTCTATGGACACGCAGACAGCTCCGAAAAGCTCATCCCCTTCGATCTGATACCGCGCATCATTTCCGGCCGTGAATGGCGAAAACTCGCCCAGGGCATCGAGCAGCGGGTCATTGCCCTCAACGCCTTTCTCGACGACATCTACCACAAGCAGGAAATCATCAAGGCGGGCCGCGTGCCGCGCGAACTGATCGAGCGCAACGTCGCCTTCCTGCCGCAGATGATCGGCTTCCGTCCGCCCGGTGGCGTCTATACCCATATTGTCGGTACCGATATCGTGCGCACTGGCGAAGACCAGTTCTATGTGCTGGAAGACAACGCCCGCACCCCCTCCGGTGTCAGCTACATGCTGGAAAACCGCGAGACGATGATGCAGATGTTCCCGGAACTCTTCCATCAGAACCGCGTGCGCCCCGTCGAGAATTATCCCTATCTCCTGCGCCACTCCCTTGCATCGCTCGCCCCTCCCGGCTGCGAAGGCAAGCCACGCGTGGCGGTGCTTACCCCCGGCATCTACAATTCCGCCTATTACGAACATGCCTTTCTCGCCGACATGATGGGCGTCGAATTGGTCGAAGGTTCGGACCTGCGCGTCATCGACGGCAAGGTGAAGATGCGTACCACGCGCGGCTACGAGGCGATCGACGTGCTCTACCGCCGCGTCGACGACGACTATCTTGATCCGCTGACGTTCAAGCCGGAATCGGCGCTCGGCATTCCCGGTATCATGGATGTCTATCGCGCCGGCAATATCACTATCGCCAATGCGCCGGGCACCGGCATCTGCGACGACAAGGCGATCTATTCCTACATGCCCGAGATCGTCGAGTTCTATACCGGCCGCAAGGCGCTGCTCGAGAACGTGCCGACCTGGCGCTGCTCGGAGGCTGACAGCCTGAAATACGTGCTGGAAAACCTCGCCGATCTCGTCGTCAAGGAAGTCCATGGCTCCGGCGGTTACGGCATGCTGGTCGGGCCAACAGCCTCCAAGAAGGAACGGACGCTGTTTGCCGAAAAGCTGAAGGCACGGCCAGCCAATTATATCGCCCAGCCGACACTTTCGCTTTCGACAGTGCCGATCCTCGTCAACAAGGGCATCGCGCCACGTCATGTGGATCTGCGCCCTTACGTCCTCGTTTCCGACAAGGTGCAGATCATTCCGGGCGGGCTCACCCGCGTGGCTTTGAAGGCCGGATCGCTGGTGGTGAACTCCAGCCAGGGTGGCGGCACCAAGGATACCTGGGTTCTGGAGGACTGACACCACATGCTTGGAAGAACCGCAAACGGCCTCTACTGGATGTTCCGCTATATCGAGCGGGCTGAAAACAGCGCCCGGCTGATCGACGCCGGCCTGCGCATGTCGCTGACCCGCTCGGAAGCGACCGAAGACGATTGGGACGGCGTGCTGCAAAGCTCCGGTGTCCGCGACATCTACGACGACCTCTATCCAGCGCTGACCAGCGCCGACGCCATCGACTTTTTGCTGCGCGACAAGTCCAACCCGTCCAGTGTCATGTCCTGCATCGATTCAGGCCGCAACAACGCCCGCATGGTCAGAACGGCGCTGACGCGGGAAACCTGGGAAGCCACCAACGAATGCTGGCTCGATCTGAAGGCCACTTTATCAAGGCGGGTTAAACCCGCCGATCTGCCGGAGGTCATCGACGGGATCAAACGCAAGACCGGCCTGATTCGCGGTGCCTTTCATGGCACGATGCTGCGCAACGAGATTTTCAACTTCTCCCGCATCGGTACCTTCATCGAGCGGGCCGACAATACCGCGCGCATTCTCGACGTGAAATATTATGTCCTGCTGCCCGCCGTATCGCAGGTCGGCTCGTCGATCGACAACGTCCAGTGGGAATCGATCCTGCGCTCGGTTTCGGCGCACCGGTCCTACGGTTGGGTCTACGAGGCGGAATACAAGCCGTCCAACATTGCCGACTTCCTGATCCTCAACGGCCGCATGCCCCGCTCGCTTGCCTATTGTTATGACAAGATCGTCAGCAATCTCGGCTATCTGGCGCGGGAGTATGGTGAAGCCCACGCAGCCCATGCGACGGCCGAGGAAACGCTGTCGTCGCTGCGGAACCATTCGATCAAGGATGTGATGGATCAGGGACTGCACGAGTATATCGAGAATTTCATCAGCCATAACAATCGCCTTGGAGAGGAAATCTCCAACGGCTACCGGTTCAACTGAGATTCGGATGGGGAGCGAGCAATGCGTCTGAAGATCAGCCACACCACCGAATACACCTATGCCGAGCCGGTTCAATATTCACTGCAGCGCCTGCGGCTGACACCGCTGTCGCAACCCGGCCAGACCGTCATCAGTTGGGAAACCTCCGTCGAGGGCGCCAAGATGGAGGTCGGCTATGACGACCATTTCGGCAACCGCGTCAATCTCGTCAGCGTCAACGGCGACCAGACCTTCATCCGCGTTGTCGCTTCCGGCGAAGTGGAGACCGAGGACAAGGCCGGCGTCTACGGCGCACATCAGGCCTATGCGCCGCTTTGGCTTTATCTGCGCGAAACGCCGCTAACGAAGATGGCCAAGCCGATCCGCAATCTCGCCAAGGCCATGGATGGTGATACCGATCTTGCCAGGATGCACGCCCTGATGGGAAAGATCCATGAGCTTGTCGAATACCGGCAGGGCGAAACCGGAACGGAGACAACAGCCGAACAGGCTCTGTTGCAAAAGAGCGGCGTCTGCCAGGACCACGCTCATATCATGATTGCCGCCGCCCGCACGCTTGGTCTCCCCGCCCGCTACATTTCCGGTTACCTGATGATGCAAGATCATCCCGAGCAGACGGCAAGCCATGCCTGGGCCGAAATCCATCTCAACGGTCTCGGCTGGGTCGGCTTCGACGCCGCCAACAAGATGTGCCCGGACGACCGCTATGTCCGGATCGCCTGCGGGCTGGATTATCGCGATGCCGCACCGATCTCCGGCCTGATCCATGGTTCGTCGAGCGAAGCGCTGAAGGTTTCGGTGACAGTGGAGCAGCAGGGTCAGAGCCAGACGCAGAGTCAGTGAACTGACGCGCGGTCATGACGAAGCGGCAAGGGTGGAGACATGGCCTTTTGCCCCATAGTCAAGGATCTATCCAGCGGCCGACATCATCCCCAAGTGCGATACGGCCTTTTTCCGCCAGCATCGCAATCTCCCAAGGCGTAATCGCCGAAATCAGAATCCGGCTTTGCCGGGTCGTGTCGTCTATAATCTTGCGAGATTGCTCACCGAGCCGTGGATCGTCCTGCACGGCCCAGATCAACACATGCGTATCGATGACAATCACCGGCCCTCATCCCATTCGCCGGCCTCGATCGCCGGTGAAAACGGATCGTCATAGGTAAGAACACTTCCCTTCATGGCGCCGATAATGCTGGTACGGGCAGCAGTTTCCGGGACCGGCGAGAGCACGGCCACGGGCTTGCCGCGTTTGGTGATAATGATGGGTTCGCCATCACCGGCCATCTGTTCAATGAGGTTAAGACACTTTGCCTTGAATTCAGCTGCGCCGACCGACTTTCCTGTCATGACTACATATCCCGTACATGTAGATAGTTATGTAGTCCTTTTTATCACCGCAACAATCGCGGATCCTGAAGCAAAAAAGGCGGAGCAAATGCCCCGCCTTTTCTCGATTTCAAATGCCGTGCAGATCAATGGCTGTCCTTGCCGACAGCACTACCGCGACATCCCTTGAGGAAGTCGAGGTCGGCACCGGTATCTGCGCCTTCAACATGCTGCTGGTGCAGGAAAGCATAGCCCGATGTCGGCAGCTCGTGCTGCGGTTTCCATTCAGAAAGACGCTGTGCCAGTTCCGCGTCGGAAATGTCCAGATGCAGACGGCGGTTCGGCACGTCCAGCTCGATCATGTCGCCGTTTTTCACCACGGCGAGCGGACCGCCAACGGCGGCTTCCGGTGACGTGTGCAGCACAACGGTGCCATAGGCCGTGCCGGACATGCGGGCATCGGAGATGCGCACCATGTCGGTAATGCCCTTCTTCAGCACCTTTGGCGGAAGACCCATGTTGCCGACTTCGGCCATGCCGGGATAGCCCTTGGGTCCACAGTTCTTCATGACCATGATGCAGGTCTCGTCGATGTCGAGATTGTCATCGTTGATCTTGGCCTTGTAGTCGTCGATATCCTCGAACACGACGGCACGGCCACGATGCGTCAACAGATGCGGCGACGCGGCCGACGGCTTCAACACCGCGCCCTTTGGAGCGAGATTGCCACGCACCACGACGATGCCGCCCGATTGCGTCAGCGCCTTCTCGGCCGGCAGGATGACGTCCTCGTTCCAGTTGACGACGTCCTTGACCTCGTCCCACATGGTTTCGCCGGAAACTGTCAGTGCATCCTTGTGCAGCAGGCCCGCCTCGCCGAGACGCTTGATAACGACAGGCAGACCGCCGGCATAGAAGAACTCTTCCATCAGGTACTTGCCCGACGGCATCAGGTTGACGATGGTCGGCACATCGCGGCCGCAGCGGTCCCAGTCATCAAGCGTCAGGTCGATGCCGACGCGGCCGGCCATGGCAAGCAGATGGATGACGGCGTTGGTCGATCCACCGATGGCCGCGTTGGTGCGGATGGCGTTTTCGAAGGCCTGCTTCGTCATGATGTCGGATGGCTTCAGGTCGTCCTTGACCATCTGCACGATGCGGCGGCCGGTCAGCTGCGCCATGACCTTGCGGCGGCTGTCGACGCCCGGGATCGCGGCATTGCCCGACAGCGCCATGCCGAGCGCTTCGGCCATGGAGGCCATGGTCGACGCGGTGCCCATGGTGTTGCAGGTGCCCGACGAGCGGCTCATCGAGGCTTCCGCCTCAAGGAACTCATCCTGCGTCATCTCGCCGGCCTTGACCATCTCGGAGAATTTCCACAGATGCGTGCCGGAACCGACGCGCTCGCCGCGGAAATAGCCGTTCAGCATCGGCCCACCGGTCACGACGATCGAGGGCAGATCGACGGAGGCCGCTGCCATGATCAGCGACGGCGTGGTCTTGTCGCAACCGACCAGAAGCACGCAGCCATCCATCGGCTGGCCACGGATCGTTTCTTCGATCGCAAGAGCCGCGAGGTTCCGGTACATCATCGCCGTCGGGCGGAAGGTGTTTTCGGAAGCCGAGAACACCGGCACTTCCATCGGGAAGCCGCCAGCCTCCCAGATACCGGCCTTCACCTTTTCGGCAAGTTCGCGCAGATGGCCGTTGCACGGCGTCATGTCCGACCAGGTGTTGAGGATGCCGATAACCGGGCGTCCATCGAACAGGTCGTGCGGATATCCCTGGTTCTTCATCCAGCCGCGATGGTAGATTACGTCGCGGCTCGTGCCGCCGTACCAATGCTGCGAACGCAGCTGCCGCGGCCATTGTGCTTTCTTGAACATTACCCTTGTCCTTTGACATGCCGGATCGACACAGTCGATCCGGCGAAAAATGCGTTACGCCAGCGTGTAGGCCG
>UCNE01000001.1 GCA_900473685.1 Hyphomicrobiales bacterium | reverse complement strand
AACATTCCGAGCCGATTGACAGGCTGACGTCGGATTGTGTCGTCAGCCGCGTCTCTGAAGCGAACTATCGGGCCTTGCCCCAGCCATGGGTATGGGAGAGCCAATTGGCCAGCCACGGCTCGATGCCGTGCTTGACGATCAGCTGATTGACCCCGAGGTTAGTCGGGACATCAGCATTGTCCGTCAGGCCTGCCGAACCATCGTCGGAGCTCGGGAGGTTGATCGACGCGAGAACGCAGTCCATGATGAGCTTCTTCATGGCCTGGCTTCACGCGAAGGTCGTCGAGCGGCGGCGCTTGGAAGACAGCCAAGCCGACAGATCGGTGGTGTCGTACACCACGGCTTTGCCGAGCTTGAGGTAAACGGGACCGTCGCCAGCGAGACGCAACTTGTTGAGCGTCGAGGCCGAGAGGCCCGTGAATACCGCTGCTTCCGCGGTTCGGAGCATGCGGTTAGAGGAGGGGTTGGTTCCTGCGGTCATTTGGGTAATTCCTTTCTGCTCTGGACATCCAAGAGCGAGAAAGGATTTAGACAAAGAGCGCCCAGTGGGCGCTCAATCGCAATTTTGCTGACAATCGCAGCAACAATGATATTAATTCGTGGCGCGAAGCTGCCGAAACTCCTCATGGTACTGGCGGACGTACTTCGTCATAGCGGCACGGCTTGGTTCCGTCTTCCAGGTTGCCTGGCAGAACTGAAGCAGATTGTCGATCAATCTAGCCGGTCGCCACGCGGGATCAACCTCAGGGTCAAAGTCACCATTTTCATCAAGCAGTCGCAGCGCTTCCGCTCGGATATTGGTGTCCCAAGCAAATGCGGCCCGCCGACCTCTGGGTTGGGAAGCTGCCACCCTAGCGACGGGACGAGCTTGTTCGCGGCCTCCATCTTCGACGGCAGGAATGGCGTGTTCAACGTCGGGATCGACCCCGTCGGCAGCGTCGTCGTCTTCCAGCTCAAGGGGGCGGTCCGCGTCGTCCGAGGTCCACTCTGCAATGATCTCCGCTGTACCGAATGTCAGCGTGTGATACCGCACGACATCGTTCCTGAACGCATCCACAAGATAGGCTTGGCCCTCATCATCGATGTGAAGTTTCAGAGTGGCGGATTCGGCGGCACTGATCGTCTTGAATTCATCCCCCTTGACGGTAAGTGCCGAGCCAATAACCACACCACCCTGCACTCGATCCCAAAGATTTCTGACGGCATCATTGAACGAAAGCCTGGTCTTGGAAGACGACGCTTTGGCTCGGACGTCTGCCAAGCTCGCCGGACCCAGAGACATGGGCTGGTAGCCCTTGGTGCCCCCGCTGTTCACCAATTCCCACTCAAAGCAGAGTGTTCGATAAGGATTATAGAACCGCTGAACCGCTCGCTTTGATCGCCATACAAGCCAAGCTGCGGTCATCTCGATTGACCAGGCACGAAGATCAAGAACGCTCGGCCCACTCCACGACGGAGTTGCGAGCGAGTCCAATCCCCGATCGAACGCCCGTTCTTCGGCGTCATCGGGCGTGATTTCGCCGGCTTTCACGGATTCGAGGAGGTCCTCGCGGAATTCCTCCTCATCTTGATCGCGCGTTTTCAGGCGCTCCATTTGGCTGAAGTCAAACCCAACGTAGTTGTCAAAACGACGGTCCATGCTTTCCCCTGTTCACGTCTTTTGAGGGAAGCTAGTGGCCAAGCGTTGCCAATTCTCTAACAATTACACCTTGGTTTTCATGGTCTTGGACATCTTGCTCCCGATCTGCTCAGACGCCTGCCGGAGTGCCGGATCGTTCAGATGCGCATATCGCATCGTCGTGGTAATGCTTTTGTGGCCGAGCAACTTGCTCACTACGGCGAGACCCGTACCATCGATTACCGCGTGACTGGCGAAAGTGTGTCGGAGGTCGTGAAGCCGGACGTCCGAAAGTCCGGCACGCGCCCGGATGTTGTACCAAGGGCCCTTTAGATCGTACCGCGGCTTCTCGTCCGGCGTGCCGGCGCTGTCGGATGCGATCACATGTTCGCCCACACGTTTGAGATTGCGAAGAATCTCGATCGTCGCCATGCTCGCGATAATTTCACGCGGCCCCCCCTTCGCCTTGCCAAGCTTCAGAATTCCACGACCTAGGTCCACCGAGGACCACTTTAGATGAAGAATCTCGCGCAGCCGCGCTCCTGTCAGAAGATAGAGGCGAAGGGCGGCGACCGCATGAGGACTCGCTACGGAGCTCTGGCTGGTCTTCGGCACGTGTTTGGTCTTCTTGTCTGGATCGATGCTCCAGGGAATGCCCACCGTTTCAGCTTCGTGGAGAACCTCTCCGAAGCGCTCCAGTTCCTCAATGGATAGAAACCTAGTGACGACGTTCTCCGGAAACTTCTTGATGTCCTTTGCGGGATTTTCCCGCTTCTCGATCAGTTCCATCCTCATGCCGTAGGACATCATCGAGCTGAAGACCGCCAGAACCTTGTTGGCCATGATCGGCTTGTCTCTAAGAGCATAATGAAGGTTTCCGAGATCACTCTTCTTAACGCTATCCGCCTTGTGTGACCCAAGCGCTGGAAGAATGTGATTAAAAGCATCCTCATAGGAATCGGCCGTATTAGCGGCGTTCAGAGCCTTCACCGACTTCTCCATGAACTCTCCAGCGAGCTCCTTGACGGTGATGGCAGCGCGCTTTTCATTCTTCTCGGCCTGAGGATCGCCGCCCAACGTTGTGTTGGCACTGGATAGCTTGGCCTGCTTGCGAGCCTGATCGGCAGTGATTTGTTTGGTTGTGCCGAGCTTCAACCGCTTTTTATCGGCGTCTCTTCCGCCACCGTTGGGGCGATATTCATAAATCCAAGTTTTCGATCCTGTTGGATAGACGCGAAGACCAAAGCCTTTGATCTCTGTGTCCCAAATAACATATCGCTTTGCTTCGGGGAGCGCGTTGTCCGCGACAGTCTTCGATAGCCTCTCGTTGCTTTTCATTCCGCATTCCCTCAGGTCGCCACCGGGTCGCCGCACAAAACGGAAACCATGGCTATCTCTAGGAAACATGCGAATACTTATCAATCTGATTTATAAGTGTTTTTGAACAATGAGGAACCTTGGTAAATGATGAGGAAAGAAACACCTCATATTTCGTAATGATGGGGTCGCAGGTTCGAGTCCTGCAAGCGGCACCAGTTTCCTTACACAAAACAGAACCGTATCAAGATTACCGGTCGCGCGTGCGTGTGGAAATCCACCTTTGGCGCGTGATCAGCGGTATCTTATTCATTCGGCCAGCTGGTAATAGGGATCTTCCCTGTAGGTGGCGCCGACGTAGCAATTTGTCCCGAAGCACCGGGGGCTTCGGCGGTCGGCGGACTGAGTGTAGAGATATTGCGGCCTGTCCCGGCGATAATAGGCTGTCGTACGCCCGACATAGTAGTCGCGGCGCTCGATAACCACCTGTTCGCGATAGAGGGTGGGTGCGCGCGTCTCATAGTAGCGGTATCCGCTGTCATCAACGCAACCGGACAGAGTCACGACAGAGACTCCGAGCGCACTGAGAATCATAACTAACTTGTGGCTCATGCTTCCTCCAGAATGGAGAGTTGGCGTGACGTTGGAATAAGACAAGTCCTTCTGCCCGGCTATTTTTTCAGATTTCCAGATTATCTGCAAATCCCATCACCGCATTTGGATGCGCGACGTGAAAATTGCGCGACAGGACTGTTCAAATCCCTAATCGAAGGTTAATGCGAGGCGTAGCACCGAACCGGGATGTTCAAGCCCGGCGCAAGCGAGACAGCCTATCCTGCCCTCACCTCCGGCATGATGCCGGTCAAAGGAGGACAATGAGATGTCGAACATCATCGAATATTCAGGCGAGCCCAACGACGCAGCCATCGCACTTTTTCTTGAGGACGAGAATGGCGACAAGCTGACTGATATCCTGGTCGACGCGCTCGATGACGCCTTCCGGATTTTGAGCGACGAAATCGCGTCCCATCCGTTGAACTAACCCGCCTTCCGCGGCTGCGAAGGGCATCCGCCGGCGCACGAATGTCTTATTTTTCCCGTATGATGCCTCTTGGGCAAGCGTGGCACCGCCATCAGCTTCCGCACGAAACATGGTTAATTTTTTAACTATTTTTCGGCTATCAGCGGAACAGGTCGGCGGATTGTCCGTTGATGCGAAAACCCGGGAGGACCTGCGATGATCTTCAATCTTCTCAAGGCAAAGCGCGATGACGCCGAAGATACCGGCACCTATGCCGACGGCGTTTTCGAACTGACAGCGCCCGAAATCAAGGCTGCGCCGCGCCGTCTTCGTGGCCACACTGCCCATCAGCGCGACTATGGCAGCGACCGGACGATCGCACCTATTCCCGCCGGATTTGCCTGAGGCTTTCCGGCAGGAACATGTTGCACGCTTGCCGTAGCTTAGGCGCGCGGCTTCAGCTTCATGTGGCGGTTGACGTCCTTGTAGAGCAGGTAGCGGAATTTGCCGGGACCGCCGGCATAGCAGGCCTGCGGGCAGAAGGCGCGCAGCCACATATAATCGCCGGCCTCGACTTCGACCCAATCCTGATTGAGCCGGTAAACGGCCTTGCCTTCCAGCACATAGAGCCCGTGCTCCATCACATGGGTTTCTGCAAACGGGATGACGGCCCCCGGCTCGAACGTGACGATCGTCACATGCATGTCGTGGCGCAGGTCATTGGGATCGACGAAGCGCGTCGTCGCCCACTTGCCTTCGGTTCCTGCCATTGGTGACGGCGCGATATCCGCTTCGTTGAGGAAAAGAGGCGCCGGGACATCGAGCCCCTCGACAAATTCATAGGCCTTGCGGACCCAGTGGAACCGCACCGTCTTGCCGCTGGTATTGCGCACCGACCATTTGCTTGCGGGCGGGATGAAGGCGTAACCGCCAGGGAGCATCTGATGCGCTTCGCCATTGAGCGTCACGGTCAGTTCGCCTTCGACGATGAACAGCACACCTTCGGCGCCATCGTCGAGTTCCGGCCGATCGCTACCGCCGCCGGGCGCGACTTCCATGATGTACTGCGAGAAGGTCTCGGCGAAACCCGAAAGCGGCCGCGACAGGATCCAGAGCCGGGCATCTTCCCAGAACGGCAAGAAGCTGGTGACGATATCCATCATCACGCCCTTGGGGATGATGGCGTAGGCTTCGGTAAAGACGGCGCGGTCCGTCAACAGCTGGGTTTGCGCTGGCGCGCCGCCCTGTGGGGCGTAATAAGTGCGATTCATCTGCTTCCCTGAACGTTTCGAATGGATCAGCCGTGATGGCGCGGGATGCCATCAAGCGCAGAAAATCATTAGCGCAACACGGCGCGCAGATCACGCGGCAATTCCCCCCAATCTGCGGATTCACTTTCGCGCAGGGGAAGGAAATCAGCTTGGCGCAAATACAGGTTGGCGCGATTAGGGCGACGCCGTCAGTCTTATTTGATGATCGTGCTTGGCGGCGTTGGGGCCGTCACCTCACGCAGCCATTCGCGCCAGATCGACACGAGCAGCGCCATCAGCACCGGGCCGACGAACAGGCCAAGAAAGCCCATCGTCTTGACGCCCCCGACAAGCCCGAAGAATGTCGGCAGGAAGGGCAGCTTGATGGGACCGCCAACCAGCCTTGGCCGAAGCGTCTTGTCGACGATGAACAATTCGACCGTTCCCCAGACGAACAGCGCCGCACCGGCCACGGGCGACCCGCTGGCAACGAGATAGATCGATACCAGCGTGAAACACAGCGGCGCGCCACCGGGCACGAGCGCCATGATGCCGGTGATGATACCGAGTGTGACTGGTGATGGTACGCCCGCCATCCAATAGGCGATCCCCAGCACGATGCCTTCGCCGATGGCGATGACGCCCATGCCGGTAACGGTCGAGCTGATGGTCAGGGGCACGATGCGCGAGACACGCTCCCAGCGCATCGGCAGAATCCGTTCGCCAAGGTGGTCGAGTTGGGCGACCAGCTTTTCCCCGTCGCGATAGACGAAGAAAAGCGTAATCAGCATGAAGAGGAGCGTCAGCAACGACTGGAACGCCGAGGCGCCGACAACGAGCACGCCGCGATAAATGTTGCCGATATTGGAGCCGCTGACGAGCTGCACCAGTTCGCCAAGTGCGCCGGGATGGCCGATGTATTTTGCCCATTGGGTACCCAGCCAAACACCAGCACCGGGAATCTGCGTCAACCACACGGGCACGGGTGCACCAGTGGCGTTGGTCTCGATCGTCCAGACGGCCCAGTTGTGCACTTCATCGACGGCATAAACCGCAGCAAGCGATATCGGCGCAACAATGAAGGAAATCACCGCAATGATGGCAATCGTCGCCCCGATCGTCCGATTTCCGCCGATGGCACCGAGAAGCCAGCGGTAGATCGGCCAGCTGGCAAATCCGATGACGAGGGCAGCCAGCACCGGCACCAGAAACCCATGGAAGAAATAGACGCCGGCCAGAAGGACGAACACCAGAAGCCAGCGCGCAGCCGCAATCGGGCCGACCAGCGCCGAACGTTCATAGGCCGTGCGGCCGAAAAGTCGCGGTTCCGACGGCAGTTCGCCCCGTTCACGATTGCTCAGTTGCAAAAGCGTTCCTCCCAGTGTCATTCAAGATGACAGCAAAACCTGCGGCAAGCCAGCGTGTTTCCGCTGTGTGCGCTAAACCCATCGGCATGCGGCATAGGTAAGTATGGCCGCATGGTCAACACAAGCGGATGACAAACGATTTTACGTAGGGAGAACGCAAGCCCGTTTCACCGGGGCGCCACCCTTAGCGGGCTGCCGCCTTCGAGCGATCGAGAAAGACCGACGACAGGAAAATGCCGATGCCTGCCACCGACATCATCGCCCCGACAAGGCCGGTGGATGTCCAGCCATAACCCGCCGCAATGGAGAGACCGCCAAGCCAGGCCCCCAGCGCATTGGCAAGATTGAAGGCGGAATGGCTGGCTGCGGCCGCCAGGGTCTGCGCTTCGCCCGCAACGTCCATCAGCCGCATCTGGATACCCGGCACGACGGCAAAGCCACCGCCGATCAGCAAGACGTTGATGACGGCCATCCAGGGCGTCGTCATGGTGAAGTAGAACAGCACGTAGGCGACAAGGTTGAAGACCAGCGCAATGCCGATCGCCGGCATCAGCTTCCAGTCGGCAAGACGCGAGCCGACGATATTGCCGAGGATCATGCCCGCGCCGAACACGGACAGCATGATCGGAACGGTTCCAAGCGATATGCCGGCAACTTCTGTCAGCGCCGGAGTGATGTAGCTGAAAACCGCAAACATGCCGCCGCAACCGATGGCGCAGATGCCGAGCGTCAGCCAGACCTGGCTCTTGCCGAGAGCCCCCAGCTCCTTCAGCGGCGTGGCGGCCGGGTTGGCCTTGTCCTTCGGCACGAAAAGCCATGTCAGCACGATGGTCAGCACACTGATGGCACCGACAATGGCAAAAGCGGCGCGCCAGCCGAGCGCCTGGCCGAACCAGGCGGCAAGCGGCGTACCGAGCAGGGTCGCAACCGTCAGGCCCATCATGACGCGGCCGATGGCGCGCGCTCGCTGGTGTGGAGCAGCCATGCCGGCGGCGACCAGGGCCGCGACACCGAAAAAGGCGCCATGTGGCAGGCCGGCGAGAAACCGGGCCGCAACCAGAAGGCCGAAACTATCGGCCGCCGCACTGGCAAGGTTGCCAAGCGCAAACAGGCTCATCAATGCGAGCAGCACATTGTGCCTTGAAAACCGTGCAGCAAGCACGGCGATTAGCGGCGCGCCGACAACCACGCCGATCGCGTAGGAGCTGATGACGTGGCCTGCATAGGGAACCGAGACCGAAAGATCGCCCGCCACCTGCGGCAAAAGCCCCATGATCGCGAATTCCCCGGTGCCGATGCCAAAGCCACCGACGGCCAAGGCCAATTCTGCACTGGACATTCCGCCCCAGCGGGCGGCCGGAATGGAAGGAAGAGCGTTGTCTGACATGGGAAGACCTGCCTGAAGCCGCATCGGCCCAAAGGAATTTCATTCTGAAATGGGAAACCGAGGCAAGATCGGGAGGAAAGCCTAGGCGCTATTGCAATGCAATATACCCTTTTATCCCTGCTCGCAAAGGGATTGATGCGGATGGAAGCCACGAAATCTGGACGCATGCGCGGGGCTTATTGACGTTTACGTCAAGGTTATATAATCCGGAATGCTCTTGATGGAGCGCAACAAAAACTCCATCTTGAGTAGCGAAGGGTCTGGAGGGATTTTTCGCGCATGCGTGACAGGCTTGCCGGAGACATTTTCGGACAGGGTTGCGCATGGAAAAAGGAGTGACGATGCGCTTCTCCTTGAGCGCGGCGACGGATCGATGAGGGAGAGAGACGATGCCTGACACATTGATGCAGACCCCCGGTCCGCAAGCGGCCAAACCCTGGCTGCAATCCTACCCGCCCGGCATGCCGGCCGATATTGATCCCCTGCCCTACGCTTCGATTGGCGATCTCTTCGCACAATCCTGCAAGAAATATGCTGATCGCGCCGCCTTTACCTGCATGGGCAAGACCCTGACATTTGCCGACCTCGATGCGCAGAGCCGGAAGATCGGTGCCTGGCTGCAATCGACCGGCCTTGCCAAGGGTGATCGCGTCGCCGTGATGATGCCGAACATCCTGCAGAACCCGGTCATCGTCTTCGGCATCCTGCGGGCCGGCTATACGGTCGTCAACGTCAACCCGCTCTATACGCCGCGCGAGCTGGAACACCAGCTGAAAGATTCCGGCGCCAAGGCGATATTCGTGCTGGAAAACTTCGCCCACACCGTCGAGCAGGTGGCGGCACGCACGGATCTGAAACACACGGTTGTCGCCACAATGGGCGATCTTCTCGGCCTCAAGGGCCTGATCGTCAACATCGTCGTGCGCAAGGTGAAGAAGCTGGTGCCTGCCTGGTCACTGCCAGGACATCTGGCCTTTAAGGCTGTGCTGGCAAAGGGCGCAGGCCAGACGCTCAAGGCCATCGATGTAAAACCGGGCGATGTCGCTTTCCTGCAGTATACCGGTGGAACGACCGGCGTCTCCAAGGGCGCGACGCTCACCCATTCCAATCTTTTATCGAACATGTCCCAGATGGGGCTCTGGCTCGAAACGGCCTTCCTCGACAAGAAGCGCCCTGATCGCCTGGTGTTTCTCTGCGCGCTGCCGCTCTACCATATCTTCGCCTTGACGGTGAATTCGCTGATGGGGCTCAGCACCGGCGGCGAGAATATCCTGATCCCCAACCCGCGCGACATTCCGGCCTTCGTCAAGGAAATCGGAAAGTACAGGGTCAATATCTTCCCCGGCCTCAACACGCTGTTCAACGCCTTGATGAACAATGGCGAATTCCAAAAGCTGGATTTCTCGGACCTGGCGCTGACCTTCGGCGGCGGCATGGCTGTGCAGCGCCCCGTCGCGGAACGCTGGGAAAAAATGACCGGCTCGCCGATCAAGGAAGGTTACGGGCTCTCGGAAACCTCCCCGGTCGCGACCGCCAACCGGCTCGACGGCAAGGAATTCACGGGCACGATCGGCCTGCCATTGCCGTCAACCGACGTCGAGATTCGCGACGAGGATGGCAACACACTACCACTCGGTGATATCGGCGAAATCTGCATCCGCGGGCCGCAAGTCATGGCCGGCTACTGGCAGCGGCCCGACGAAACAGCCAAGGCCATTTCCGCCGACGGCTTTTTCCGCTCGGGCGATATCGGCTTCATGAATCCGGAAGGACTGGTCAAGATCGTCGACCGCAAGAAGGACATGATCCTGGTGTCCGGCTTCAACGTGTTTCCCAACGAGATCGAGGAAGTGGCGATGACCCTCGCAGGCATTCTCGAATGCGCTGCGATCGGCGTGCCGGACGAACATTCGGGCGAAGCCGTCAAACTATTCGTCGTCAAGAGGGACCCGAACCTGACGGAAGCAGAGGTAAAGGCGCATTGCGCCGCAAACCTGACCAACTACAAGCGGCCAAGATTTGTTGAGTTCCGCACCGAACTGCCGAAATCGAATGTCGGCAAGATCCTGCGCAAGGACCTGCGCGGGTAAAGGCTGCGTTCGCTTGTCAGAGTGACGCAAAACATCTATTTTAGCGGAGTGGTGACTGGAGCGCGAACTCCAGCCACCGTTTGCTATGCTAAGAAATTGACCCGCACGGTGATTAACCAGCTCGTGCGGGTTTTTCTTACGCCAAGCGTGATGCTAAATGGTCTGAACCACATAGCCCACCTCCACATTCGAGGACAGGGCTGTGTCCTGCTACAGTCCGGAAAGCCCATCTGCCCGGATGCGCCAACTGGCCTGGCGTTGCTGCTTCGTCCTCGAATGCGGAAAGCATACTGCAAATACACCAAGCCGCAACCATAAGGCGATATTCGGCCATCGACCGAAGAAAGTCGCACGGCTTTTTAGTCTTCGCATGAGGACAGGCTTGATTTGCCAAGGGCAAAGCGAATAGCTATCGCAACCCTTCCGCAACGCAAGGAACCTGCCATGAGCGCGCTTGTCGAACAGCTGAAATCCACCGTTTCCGACACCAACGCAACAGACATCCGGGCTGCTTTCGCGAGCGATCCCAAGCGTTTCGCCAAATACAGCGTGACGCTTGACGACATGCTGTTCGATTATTCGAAATGCGCCGTCAACGACAAGGTGATTGATGGCCTGGAGGCAATCGCCAAGGCTGCGAAAGTTGCCGGGAAGCGCGACGCGATGTTTGCCGGCGATATCATCAACATCACCGAAGGCCGCGCCGTGCTACACACCGCACTGCGTAACCGTTCCAATACGCCGGTTTTGGTCGATGGCAAGGATGTTATGCCCGACGTCAACGCCGTGCTTGCAGCCATGGGCGTCTTTTCCGACGGTATCCGCTCGGGCACGCTGAAGGGCGCCACCGGCAAGAAGATCACCGATGTCATCAATATCGGCATCGGCGGCTCAGACCTCGGCCCCGTCATGGCGACGCTGGCGCTGGCGCCTAATCACGACGGCCCCCGCCTGCATTTCGTTTCCAATATCGACGGCGCGCATATCGCCGACACGCTGAAGCTGCTCGACGCTGAAACTTCGCTGTTCATCGTTGCATCCAAGACCTTCACCACCATTGAGACAATGACCAATGCCGCGACCGCGCGTGCGTTCATTGCCGAAAGGCTTGGCGAAAAGGCCGTCGGCCATCATTTCTGCGCCGTCTCCACGGCACTCGACAAGGTTGCCGCTTTCGGCATCGACGCGGACCGCATCTTCGGTTTCTGGGATTGGGTCGGCGGGCGCTATTCGATCTGGTCGGCGATCGGCCTGCCGCTGATGATCGCCATCGGCAAGGAGAATTTTGGCGAGTTCCTGGCCGGCGCGCACGCCATCGACAATCATTTCCGCACAGCACCCTTGCGCGAAAACATCCCGATGCTGCTTGGCTTGCTGGGCTTTTACCATCGCAACGTGCTGGGTTACGCCACGCGCGCCATTCTGCCCTATGACCAGCGCCTGTCGCGCTTCCCGGCTTACCTGCAGCAGCTCGATATGGAATCGAACGGCAAGGGCGTGACGCTCGACGGTACGCCGGTCGAGGGCAATTCTGGCCCGGTTGTCTGGGGCGAGCCCGGCACCAACGGCCAGCACGCCTTCTACCAGCTGATCCATCAGGGTACGAGCGTCATCCCGGCCGAATTCATGATCGCCGCCAACGGCCATGAGCCCAATCTGCGCCATCAGCATCAGCTTTTGATGGCCAATTGCCTGGCACAGTCGGAAGCCCTGATGAAGGGCCGCACGCTGGACGAAGCCAAGGCCCAGATGGCGTCGAAAGGTCAGGACAAGGACTTCATCGAGCGCATCGCGCCGCACCGTGTCTTCACCGGCAACCGCCCGTCGCTGACCCTCGTCTATGACGAGATGACGCCCTTCACCTTTGGCCGTCTGATCGCGCTCTACGAACATCGCGTCTTCGTCGAGGGCGCGCTGTTCAACATCAACTCCTTCGACCAGTGGGGTGTCGAGCTTGGCAAGGAACTGGCGACAGGCCTGCTGCCGGTCGTCGAAGGCAAGGAAAGCGCTGCGGGTCATGACAGTTCGACGGCGGGCCTGGTTGCTGCCCTGCTGAAGGCAGCGAAGTAACGCCGCGCCGTACAACCGCGATGAATACAGGCTGAACGTACAATTCAGCCTGTATTCGGGCACAATGCGCTATCCCTGAACCTGCGCCCTCAAGCCGGAGAAATCTCCAGCGGCGCATGGGTTCGGGGCATAACGTGGAACACTATTTCTTCGATCTGCATTTCGGCAATGAACAGGTTGTCGATGAGGAAGGCGTCGACCATTTCGACGTCGGATCGGCCGTCTATTATGGCCAGAGGATCGCCGACAAGATCGGCCGCGATAGCGATTACCGCTCACTCACCGTCCACGTACGCACCGATGAAGGCTCGGTGCTGGCCGTCGTTGCCGCTTCGGCCGGCCGCGGCTTCGAACAGATGGCATTGATGGGGCGATAATGCGTCCAGCGGAAGCCGCCACACCGTTCAACCGGAAATCCTGCACTCAGGCCGGGTCATGCACGAAACAGGTTTTCGCTCATGAATTTCACGAACATCTGTATTTTGGGAGTGAGGTGACGGCTGGACGGCCACAAAATGCGAAACTCGCCCACGTCCTCGACATAATCGGCCAGAACCGGGATGAGTTTTCCTGCAGCAATCTGGCCTTGGATCGTAAACAAGGGCAAACAGGCAAGGCCAAGCCCCTGCTCTGCCATGCTCACCAGCGGTTCGAGCGTGCTTGCCATCGAGGAAACCGGTAATTCCAGCTTCTTCTTGCCCGGATCATGCCGCAAGGGCCAGCGTTCAAGCTTTCCCGATGATGGGTATTTGTGGTGAAGACAGGCATGGGCAGATAAGTCCTGCGGCTTTTCCGGAAAGCCGTTGCGGGCAAAGTATTCCTTCGCTCCGACGACATGGTGGGAGAATTTCCCCAAAGTCCGTGTCATCAGGCGGCTGTCGTTAATCTCTCCGGTGCGAACCACAGCGTCAAATCCCTCCTCGATCACATCGACCAGACGATCGGTGAAATCGAGGTCGATGGAGACATCCGGATACGCGTGCATGAACTTTGTGATCACCGGCATGAACAGCATTCCGGCGAGTGGCAGACTGACGCGAAGACGGCCACGCGGTGCGGCAAGAGTTTGCGACAGTTCCTGCTCGGCGGCTTCTATTTCGCAGAAAATCCTGCGGCAGCGTTCGAGGAACATCGTGCCCTCTGCGGTGATCGCGATGCTGCGCGTACTGCGGTGAAACAGCCGGACGCCAAGCCTCTTCTCCAGACGGGCCATCGCCTTGCCGACGGCCGACGAAGAGATACCGAGAACTTCGCCTGCACCAACGAAGCTACGGGTTTCCGCCACGATCACGAACACATTCAAAGAACCGATACTGTCCACAGCCCACGCTCCATTACGGACATCCATGTCCGCTATCAACGGAGCCATAACCCGTTTTTCCGCTCATCGCCACGCACTAAGTCTCGATCCGGCGGCATTTTCCGCCGATCGTTTTGCAAATGGAGACAACGTGACTCACTCCCCAAAGGCCGAATTTCAATTCACTCCCCAGCCAACCGTGTTTGTCGTGAACGTCATCCACGCCCATCCGGGCAAACAGGATGAGGCGTTCCAGATCATCCAGGACGTCGTGCACTATGTTGCCGAACGCAAGGCAGGCTTCCTCTGGAGCAACCTGTCGAAAAGCACCGACGGCAAGACCGTCGTCAACATCGAGGCAATCCACAGCGCTGACAATGTCGACGAATTTTTCTCCGATCCCGTCTTCGTGGAGAAATTCAAGTCGCTGGACACCGTGTCGAAAAGCGAATTTCACATCTACAAGGTCGGAGATCTCGTCCTTCCCGCCTTGAGCGCGGCATAGGATCGGCGCTGATCCGGGTGCAGCCGCCCCCGGATCAGCCGTCCGGTGAGACCACCCTTGGATATGCCGATCATCTGCCTGTCATCAGAGCATGATCAAACGGGCCAATTGCAGCCGTCACCTGATTCGAGGTCAGCCGGTGCTTCCCGGCAGGTGGCAAATCCCCGTCGAGGCGTCCTATGGAAAAAACCGTTCTCGTTGTTACCGATGCCTGGCATCCGCAGGTCAACGGCGTTGTGAGGACGCTCGATGAACTCGCGCGGTCCTTGAAGGAACAGGGCATCGCCATTCACTTCCTGACACCTGAGAATTTCACGACGTTTCCCCTGCCTTTCTATCCGGATATCCGGCTGGCGCTTCCGACACGCAAACAGGTGGCCGGCGAGATCGATACCGTCGCACCGGACTATATCCATATCGCCACGGAAGGCCCGCTTGGGCTGGTGGCGCGTGGCATCTGCTTGCGCCGCAAGCTGCCGTTCACGACGAGCTACCACACACGGTTTCCGGAATTCGTCAGTGCCCGTCTGCCGATCCCGGAAAGCTGGAGCTATTGGTGGCTGCGGCAGTTTCACAATTCCGGCAATGGCATGATGGTGGCGACCGCCTCGCTCGGCACGGAAATGGCCGCTCACGGCTTTCACAATATCAAGCGCTGGACGCGCGGCATCGATACGGCGCTGTTTGATCCGTCGCGCCGTCAGGAGCTACCGTTTCCCCGCCCTATCTTCCTCAATGTCGGACGAGTGGCCGTGGAGAAGAACCTGCCAGCCTTTCTCGATCTCGACCTGCCGGGGAGCAAGATTGTTGTTGGCGACGGCCCGGATCTGGCCGCATTGCGGCAGCGCTATCCGGATGTGTATTTCCTCGGAAAGCGCCTGGGAACGGACCTGGCGACGCTCTATGCGTCGGCGGATGTCTTCGTTTTTCCAAGCCGGGTCGATACATTCGGCAATGTCATACTGGAAGCGCTTGCCAGCGGCTGCCCCGTTGCGGCTTTTCCTGTGACGGCGCCGAAGGATATTCTCAGCGACGGCAGCGGCGCACTGTCGACCGACCTGCGGCAGGCGGCGCTTGCCGCTTTGACATTGTCCCGGGAAGACGCACGGCAGAAAGCCCTGACGTTCAGCTGGAGCGAATGCGCCCGCCAGTTTCTGTCCAATCTCGCAGGCGTGCCCCAAAATGCCTTTGCAGGACGAGGCCGCCGCTTACGGCTGATGTAGATTGCCGGGACAGCATGCTGCCGCTCATGTCTGCCTCTTACCCTCCCCTTGAGGGGGAGGGTCGGCACGCAGCGCCGGGGTGGGGTGATCTGAAAATCTCCCGATGACACTGAGGTCGCGATCGTCACCCCCCACCCGCAGCTTCGCTGCGACCTCCCCCCTCAAGGGGGAGGTGGATTACAGCCCGATCTCGTAGCTCCACGGCGGGTTTGCTCCCGCCCGCGAAACGGTGACAGAGGCGGCCTTTGCGCCCAGCGCCAACGCATCACGCACGGCGCTTTCGCTGAGGTTCGCGACCTGTTCCTTGGTCAAGAGATTGTTCATTTTCAGCGACGCCAGAATGCCGGCATCAAAGGTATCACCGGCACCGACGGTATCGACGACCTCGACCTTTTCACCTGGAACCGAGACCTTGCCGCGCGCCGTGTACCCATCGGCCCCATCGGCACCCTTGGTGATGACGACGAGTTTCGGGCCGCGCTTAAGCCATTTGGCCACCAGTTCGTCATGGCTGCCCTCTTCGCCGAACCAGTCCAGATCCTCATCGGAGAATTTGACGATGTCGGACATCGCCGCCATGCGCAACATGCGGGCCTTGTGGGCTTCGGCATCCTTGATGAAACCGGGGCGGATGTTCGGGTCGAAGGAGATCACCCGCTTCTGATGCTCGCGGGTCATCAGCGCTTCGTAAGTCGATCCGCACGGTTCGGGGATCAGGCTGATGGCGCCGAAATGCAGCGCCTCGCAGAAATCGCCGAGCGCCGGAAGGTGATCCTTGGTGATCATCCGGCCTGCCGTGTTCTCATCGAAGAAGGCATAGGTCGCGGAACCGTTGACCAGCTTAACGAAAGCGACGGTGGTGTGCAGCGACAGGGTGGCGCAGGGGGCGAAATCGACATTGCTGGATTTCAGCGTGTCGCGCAGCATGTCGCCGAACATGTCGTCGGAGAGGCCGGTGAAGAAGCCGGTCGGAATGCCGAGACGCCCGAGCGCAATGGCCGTGTTGAAGATCGCACCGCCGGAATAGGGAGCAAACGCCGTTTCGCCCGCCGTCGTCTGGCGTGGCAGCATGTCGATCAAGGCTTCCCCACAGCAAACGATCACGGCAACGTCCTCCCTATCTTGGATGTCATTTCAATCGATTTAAGCCAAACCGCGCCGGATTTCCAGCGCCGTTTTTTCAAGCCGTCGCGAGTTCGCTGACGCCACCGTTGCCGCCGGACCAGTCGAGCGGCGCGTTGAGGAAGGCCTCGACCTCCGACAGCGTCTTTTCGTCGAACAGTTTCTGCTGCCTAGCGACATCAAGCACATCGCGCCAGGTGGCGATATTGTGAAGCGTCACGCCCTTGTCCAACATCTCGCCCCGGGCCTTCGGGAAGATATCGTAGTAGAACAGGGCCATGCCATGATCGACGACACCGCCAGCGGCGCGGATGGCATCAATGAACTTGAACATCGAGCCACCAGCCGTCGTCAGGTCCTCGATGACCAGCACACGGGCGCCTTCCGGCATATGGCCTTCGATCTGTGCGTTACGGCCATGGCCCTTTGGCGCCTTGCGGACATAGATCATCGGCAAAGCCAGACGCTCGGCCAGCATCGCAGCAAAGGGAATGCCCGCGGTTTCGCCGCCGGCGATGACATCGAACTTTTCGAAACCAGCTTCGCGCAGCACGGTGGCCGCTGCAAAATCCATCACCGCCGAGCGGATGCGCGGATAGGAGATCAGCTTGCGGCAATCGATATAGACAGGGCTCGCCATGCCGGATGCCAGCTTGTAGGGCTTGTCGGCGCTGAAATGCACCGCCTTGATTTCCCAGAGCATCTTGGCGACCAGTTCGGCCATCACGACCTTGTCGGGAAAGGATGTCTGGATCATCGGCGGGGCTCCTGCAGCTTCGGGTTTTTATCACCCGCCGCATAGCAGGTCGGGCCGCGCAATGCCAGAGGTGGAGGGCGCGGCAAATCCCGCCGCGCCGTCGATTTCAATCGCCCTGGTTCTCGCCCTGCTGCTGGCAGAACGTGATGCGGTTGTTGAAGGGATCGATCACTTCGACCTCCAGCCCCCAGGGCGCCTTTTTCACACCCGGCTTCATGTAGCGGTAGTTCTTGCCGGCCAGTTCCGCCTGCAGCGCTGCCGCATCGCCGACGCGAACGAAGGCGCGCGCACCGGGGCTTGCATCACCGGCATGCTCGCTCAGATGCAGGATCATGCCTTCCCGGGTGACCTGGCAATAAAGCGGAAAATTATCGCCGAAACGGTGCTCCCAATCGAGGGTGAAACCGAGAAAGCCGCAGTAGAACTCCATCGCCTTGGCGACATCGAAAATGCGGAAGATCGGGATCGGCGGCTGGATACCGACATGACCGTCCTGCTTTTGTGGAGCCTTGTCTGCCGTGTCTATCCTGGCCGACAGAATATTCCATTGGTCGCAGCCGAACTGGCGGGCGACGATCTCGAGGGCTTCGCTATGGGAAAGGCTTGTATCACGATCGGCAAAGGCCTGCTTCAGCACCTTTGCCATCAGTTTTGCATCGCGAAAATCGCGCATGGTTCATCCTCCATTGGCGGCAAACAGGAAGATCAGTGCCCGCTCTGCTGACCCGTTCGCCATCAACGCCAAAGGCAGGGATGAAGAAGGTTTGGATGGATGCATTCACCATACGTGCCAAGGCACTGCGGGACGGCTGGCCGCATCCGGCCAAGCCCATTGTTAGGCGAAGTTTTTTCGCTGGACAAGCCCGTCAATCGGGAATTGCGACCCCCTGTGCGATCGGCCCAATCGGAGCCGCGCACGCCCGGCTGAAACCGCCAGATTAATTCTTGGTAAGCTAGGGCTACATTAGGGAAAAAGACCATGATCCGGACACAAACCGGGAGACATATCTGTAGTTGAGGCGGACGTTCAACGCATCGCTGAACGCCTGATGCCCTCGTAACGTGAGGTTATCCGATGAAGATTCTCAGCCTTGCCACACTCGCCGCCCTTTCCCTCGCTCCTTTCGTTCTACCCTCCGCCGCAAATGCCATGAGCATGACGGATTGCAGCGCGAAATACAAAACGGCCCAGACAGCCGGCACGCTGAACGGAATGAAGTGGAACGACTTCCGCAAAGCCCAATGCGGCAGTGACGCCGCCGCTGCGACCACGACGCCGGCTTCCACGAAAATGGCTGCCAAACCAACCAAGATGAGTACCGACCAGGAACCATCGATGGCCAATACGGAGAATATGCCGGAACCGGCCAAGACCACGGCAAAGGCGCCAAAGGGCGTCGTCTTCCCGACCAAGGTCGATTCGAAATATTCGACCGAGACTGCCGGCAAGGCCCGCATGCATACCTGCCTCGATCAGTACAAGGCCGACAAGGCCGACAATTCACTCAACGGCCTCGCCTGGATTCAGAAGGGCGGCGGTTTCTACAGCATCTGCAATTCGAAGCTCAAGTCCTGACATGAGCACGCTGGTTTCCTGGGGGCGGGCCTTCTGCCCACCTTCAGGAAACTGCCCAATGGAGCGGGAACATCGGATCGAACACGGTGACCGTTCCAGCCTCCGTCTCGATCTTTTCCGGGAATGTCAGAGCGTCTGCCTGCTTGCGCAGCGTGATTGTCTCATCATTGACCGGCAGGCCATACCAGGCCGGGCCGTTCAGAGAGGTGAAGGCTTCCAGTCTGTCCAGCGCATTTTCCTGTTCGAACACATGCGCAAGGCAGCTCATCGTGTTGATCGAGGTGTAGATGCCTGCGCAGCCGCAAGCGCATTCCTTCAGCGGGTCGACATGCGGCGCAGAGTCCGTGCCTAAGAAGAAACGACTATCACCCGATGTTGCCGCAGCCCGCAAAGCAAGGCGATGCAACTCGCGCTTGGCGACCGGCAGGCAGTAATAATGCGGGCGGATGCCGCCGACCAGGATGGCGTTGCGGTTGATGATCAGGTGATGGGTGGTGATCGAACCGGCGAGATTGCTCTTCGATGCCTTGATGTAGTCGATGCCGTCCTTGGTGGTGACATGCTCCATCGTCACCTTCAATTCCGGCAGTCGGGCGCGCAGCGGCTCCAGCACCGTTTCTATGAAGACGGCTTCGCGATCGAAAATATCGACGTCCGGCGTCGTCACCTCGCCATGAACACAGAGCGGCAGGCCGATTTTCGCCATGCGCTCCAGCACCGGCATGGCGTTTTCGAAATTGCGGACGCCACCATGCGAATTGGTGGTGGCACCGGCCGGATACAGCTTCACGGCCTTGATCAGGCCGCTGGCATGACCGGCTTCAACGTCATCCGGGTTGGTGCCTTCGGTGAGATAGAGTGTCATCAGCGGCTCGAAACGATCGCCCTTCGGCAAAACGGCCATGATGCGCTCGCGATAGGCCGTCGCATCGGCGGTGGTGACCACCGGCGGCACGAGGTTCGGCATGATGATGGCGCGGGCGAAGTGGCGGCTGGTATCGCCGATGACGCCCTTGAGCATGCCGCCATCGCGCAGATGCAGATGCCAGTCGTCAGGACGGCGGATCGTCAGTTCGGTGACGGGCTGTGGGCTCATGGCGGGATCTCCAGACGCAATCTTTTGCGCATGGGTTCGGGCATGCGCTGACCGAAGGTCCCGATAGCATCATTGTGTGGCGAAAAACAATGATCGATTGCCCGGCATCAGGCCGTTTCGAAAATCTCGATAGCGATATCGGCCGGCCTCGAATTGTCGATGATCCGTTTGCCGTTCGGCAGATCGTTGCCGTAGAGCTTCCATTCAATGCCCGCGGCATCCAGGCCATAATGGACCCAGCGCTGCCGCAGCCGCTCCTCCAGAACGTCATAGGGCGGACCGACGAAGATCGATAGGTCAAACATGCCATCGAGCCGCGACCATGGCGCCTCGTTCAGCAGCAGGTAATTACCTTCAGCGAGGATAATGCGCGTTTCAGGCGATACCGGCCGGGCCGACGCGATAGCGATTTCGCGGGAACGGTCGAACACCGGGACGAGAACCTCTTCGTCCGCTTTTCGAACCGCCGAAACGATATCGATGAAGGCGCGCACATCGAACGTCTCCGGCGCGCCCTTGCGTTTCAGCAGGCCACGCTGTTCGAGAATACCGTTGTCCATGTGAAAGCCGTCCATCGGCAGCACGGCCGATTTTTCGCCCCGTCGCGTCAACTCGTCGTGCAGCGCATCGGCCAGCGTCGACTTGCCGGCCCCGGGAGGGCCGGCAATGGCGACGATGAAGCGGGGCGACTTGCCCGCCTTTTCGACGATGCGATCCGCAATGGCGGCAAGCGTCATGGTCATGCGGCAGCGGCCTCCGGCGGAACCTTGGCGCCAGTCATGAAGGCGACGGCATCCGACATCGTATAGTCCTTCGGATTGATGACGCAGAGGCGCTTGCCGAGCCGGTGGATATGGATGCGGTCCGCCACTTCGAAGACATGCGGCATGTTGTGCGAGATCAGCACGATCGGCAGGCCGCGCTTGCGCACATCGAGGATCAGTTCCAAGACCTTGCGCGATTCCTTGACGCCAAGGGCTGCGGTCGGCTCATCGAGAATGATGACCTTTGAGCCGAAGGCTGCGGCACGCGCCACCGCCACACCCTGGCGCTGGCCGCCGGACAGGGTTTCCACCGCCTGGTTGATGTTCTGGATCGTCATCAGCCCCAGTTCGCTCAGTTTTTCGCGAGCGATCTTCTCCATTTTCGGCCGGTCGAGCATCCGGAAAAGCGAACCCATCGGGCCACTCCTGCGGATTTCCCGGCCGAGGAACATGTTGTCGGCGATCGACAGAGCCGGCGACAGCGCAAGGTTCTGGTAGACGGTCTCGATGCCGGCGGCGCGCGCCTCCATCGGATTGGAAAAGTGCACGACCTTTCCGTCAAGGCGGATTTCCCCCTCGTCAGGCCGGACGGCGCCTGAGATCGCCTTGATCAGCGAGGATTTTCCCGCACCATTGTCGCCGATCACGGCGAGGATTTCGCCGGGATAGAGATCGAAATCGGACTGATCGAGGGCCGTGACGCGGCCGTAGCGCTTGACGATACCGCGTGCGGTGAGAAGAGGTTCCATCAGCCGGCCACCTTTCTGATCCATTGGTCGACCGCGACGGCCGAGATGATGAGGACACCGGTAAGACCGACTTTCCATTGCGGATCGGCACCGAGCATGTTGAGGCCCATCGAGACAACGCCGACGATCAGCGCGCCAAACAATGTTCCAAGGATGGAACCACGGCCGCCGAACAGCGAGATCCCACCGATCACCGCCGCGGTGATGGCCTGCAGGTTGTAGTCGGTCACGGCCCAGGACGGCGAGATTGAACCATTGCGGCCGATCGAAACCCAGGCGGCAAGTCCGGCAATCAGACCGGCCAGCGCATAGGTACCGAGCAGGACGCGGTCAGTGCGGATACCGGAGAGCTTTGCGGCCTCAGGATCATCGCCGACGGCATAGAGGTGCCTCCCCCAGGCGGTGTGATTGAGCGCATACCAGAGCACCAGCACCAGAACGACCATCATGATCACCCCGAGCGTGAACACCGCCGAGCCGAGCTTCAGACTGTACCCGAAGATTCCAAGGAAGGGCGCCGACGCCTCGATATCGGCGCGGCGAATGGTTTCGTTGGCGGAGTAGATGTAGTTCGCCGCCGCGAAAATGCTCCACGTTCCGAGCGTGACGATGAACGGCGGCAGCTTCAACCGGGCGACGAGGAAGCCGTTGATCAGGCCGCAAACGCCAGCGACGATAAAGCCGACCAGCACGGCGAGCGGCGCAGGCATGCCGTAGGTAACCGCACAATTCCCCATAGCAACCGCCGAAAGCACCATGATGACGCCGATCGACAGGTCGATGCCGGCCGTCAGGATGACCAGGGTCTGTGCCGCGCCGAGAATGCCGACGACGGCGATCTGTTGCAGGATCAGTGTCAGCGTTCCCGCCGTGAAGAACCGCTCGCCCTTCAGGACGCCGAACACGATGACGGAAACGATCAGCACGATTGCCGGCACGGCAGCCGGTGTCGAATGCAGAAAATGCTGGATGCGCCGCAGAGGCGAGCGATCTTCGAATGAAGCGACGGATTTATCGCTTTGATCCAGTGTTTTTTCGAATTCCTGGACGCTTGTCATGACAACGCCTCCCTCCCAAGAGACCGGTCTACCAACCGGTTGTTGAAAAGGGCGGCCTTGAAACCGCCCTTCCATATTGATTGTGTGCTCAAAGCCCTAAGGCATCAACCCCAGCACTTGTCCGTGCCGGTCTTGACGTCGATCGACTCGACGCCGGCCGCCGGCTTGTCGGTGACGAGTGCAACGCCCGTGTCGAAGAAATCCTTGCCTGCAGTCGGCTTCGGCTTGGTGCCGTCCTTGGCGTACTGGGCAATCGCTTCGATGCCGAGCGAGGCCATCAGCAGCGGATATTGCTGTGATGTCGCGCCGATGACGCCTTCAGCCACCGACTTGACGCCCGGGCAACCACCATCGACGGAAACGATCAGAACGTCCTTTTCCTTGCCGACGGCCTTCAGCGCTTCATAGGCGCCAACGGCGGCCGGTTCGTTGATCGTGTGGATGACGTTGATGTCCGGATCCTTCTGGAGAAGGTTTTCCATGGCAGTGCGGCCGCCTTCTTCATTGCCGTTGGTCACGTCGTGGCCGACGATGCGTGGATCGTCTTCATCGCCGATCTTCGCCGGATCCTTCGGATCGATACCGAAGCCGATCATGAAGCCCTGGTCGCGCAGAACGTCGACGGTCGGCTGCGAGGGAACGAGATCGAGGAAGCCGATCTTGGCATCCTTGGCCTTGTCGCCGAGTGTTGCGGCAGCCCAGGCGCCGATCAACTTGCCGGCCTGCAGGTTGTCTGTTGCGAATGTTGCGTCAGCAGCGGTGGCCGGATCGAGTGGCGTGTCGAGCGCGATCACCAGAAGACCGGCATCCTGCGCCTTCTTGACCTGGTCAACGATCGCCTTGGTGTCGGAAGCGGCGATCAGGATACCCTTGGCGCCATCGGCGATGCAGGATTCGATGGCGGCAACCTGGCTGTCATGATCGCCATCGACCTTGCCGGCGTAGGACTTCAGATCAACGCCCAGTTCCTTGGCCTTGGCTGCGGCACCTTCCTTCATCTTGACGAAGAAAGGGTTGGTATCGGTCTTGGTGATCAGGCAGGCCGAAACGCCGGCGGCCTGGGCAGGGGCTGCAAATACGACGCCAAGCGCCAGCGCGCCGAGAGCGGCGGAAACAATAGTCTTCTTCATGAAATCCTCCCAAGGATTGAAAAATGGCACCGGCGAACCGGCCCGTCAGGCTTCGCCCACCGCATCATCTCCTCTGAGCGGGTGGCGCTTCCGGACACAAAACAAACATCAAAATGAAATGCTGTCAATAAATAAATCAAATTGAATTATTAAAAATCTGTGCCATTCTCTGCGCAGAAAATGTGCATGCGCTCCTCGTGGTTGCAGTGTACGCAAGAAATAAAATGCAAGGCGTGATCAGGAGGCCAGTCCGGAACAACCCAACCCGGATAGGAGATCGCGCTTTAGGGAGGTAACGGGCATGACATCACAAGCCGGTTCCGGCGGTGCATCGACCGTTCCGGACGTTTTCGATCCTGGCGGCGGCGCAAACCTGACCCGCGTCCGCGCCTATAACGAACGGCTGGTCATGTCGCTGGTACGCCGCCACGGCAGCCTGTCGAAGGCCGATATCGCCCGGCGTTCCGGCCTTTCGGCGCAGACGGTGACCGTCATCATGCGAGCACTTGAGAAGGATAACCTGCTGATGCGCGGCGAGCCCGTGCGCGGCCGTGTCGGCCAGCCGTCGATCCCGATGCGGCTCAACCCGGATGCGGTCTATTCTTACGGCGTCAAGATCGGCCGGCGCAGCTGCGATCTCGTGCTGATGGATTTCGTCGGCAATATCCGCCTGCAGTTGCATCAGGCCCATGCCTATCCGATGCCCGGCGACATCCTGTCCTTCATCACGGAAGGCATCCCGAAACTTGAAAAGATGCTGACTGCGGAACAACGTGAACGTATCGCAGGCGTCGGCATCGCTACCCCCTTCCAGCTCTGGAGCTGGGCCGAAGAGACCGGCGCTCCGAAAGAGGCGATGAACAACTGGCGCGGTTTCGACCTGCGCGGTGAGGTGGCGGCCCGCACCCATCACCCCGTCCTGATGCAGAACGACGCGACCAGCGCCTGTGGCGCCGAACTGATCTTCGGGGTCGGTTCTTCCTATCCGGATTTCATCTATTTCTATATCGGCTCGTTCATCGGCGGCGGCATCGTCCTGAATTCCGCACTGTTTTCCGGCCGGACCGGAACGGCAGGCGCCGTCGGCCCGCTGCAGGTATCCGACAAGAACGGCAAGCCGCAGCAGCTGTTGAAGATCGCCTCGATATACGTACTCGAAAATCTGCTGCGCGAGAGGGGCATAGACCCGAAGCCACTCTGGTATTCCGCCGATGAATGGATCGATTTCGGCGAACCGCTGGAAACGTGGATCCAGCTGACGGCCGCAGCATTGGCGCAGGCCATCGTTTCATCGGCCTCGATCATCGATTTCGGCGCCGCTGTGATCGACGGCGGCTTTCCCGGCTGGGTACGCGAGCGCATCGTTGCCGCAATCCGCAACGCGGCCGGCGAGCTTGATCTCGAAGGCGTCATCCTGCCTGATATCATCGAAGGCGCTGTCGGCGCGCAGGCCCGCGCCATCGGCGGCGCCAGCCTGCCGCTGTTTTCCCGTTACCTCATCGACACAAACGTTCTTTTCAAGGAAACACCCTGATGCTGAAAGGTCTGAACCCGCTTTTAAGCCCCGAGCTTTTAAGTACATTGCGCGCCATGGGCCACGGCGATGAAATCGCATTGGTCGATGGCAACTATCCCGGCCTCGAACACGGCCGCCGCCTGATCCGGCTCGACGGGCATCATCTGATTCCGGTTCTCGACGCCATCCTCAGCGTCCTGCCGATCGACGATTTCGTACCGTCGGCAATTTTTCGCGCCACCGTGAAACAAGATCGCGATGCACTCGACCCCGTACATCAGGACATTATTGACTGCTGCGCCAAATACGAACCCGACCGTGCAGTCACACCGCTTCTCGGGCCGGAATTCTATCCAAGGGTTCGCGCGGCTCATACCGTCGTCCAGACCAGCGAACCGCGACTTTACGGCAATGTCATCCTGCGCAAGGGCGTCATCTATCCCTAACGATTATCCAGGCACGAAAAAGCCCGCCGGTTTTTCCAACCGGCGGGCTTTTCTTGATCAAACTATCAGCAATCAGGCGCGCTTGGCATCGACCGAAAGAGCACCGGCACCGAAGGTGGCGACGAACAGGAAGCCGCCCGCAATAGCCAGGTTCTTCATGAAGTGGATGTCGTTGCCGGCAACCGAGAAGTCACCGTGGCCAATGAACGCCGTGGCAACGCAGAAGAGCGCCAGGATATAGGCAGCCGGGCGAGCGAAGAGGCCGAGCAGGATCGCAAGGCCACCAAGCAGTTCGACAGCCATAACGATGATGGCGGTGACCATCGGGAGCGGCAGGCCCATGCTGCCGAAATAGCCGGCGGTGCCGCCGAGTGCTGTGAGCTTGCCGTAGCCGGCAATGATGAAGAGGATCGACAGAAGGATACGCGCAACGAGGAGGACTGCATTCTGCGGCATTGGAGAAGCTCCGGTTTGGGTTCAAGTTCAAGTTGGCGACAGATTTATCAGCAATTCCAAATTCATCCAGCCCATGCGCCGGAGACAGATCGTTCACAATAAGTAGACGACCAATGCGGATCGTCAACCAGGTACCCATCACCCTTGTAACGCGTCATTGTGACAGCGAATCCACCCGGCATCGCCAGCATATCCTTGGGCATTGCGGCTTCGATAGTGTTTTTTGTTGCAACGCCGCCAAGACTACGAGAAGAATTTCAGCGGGGCAGCAATGAATTTGCGGACGGGGAAGCAAATGAGCGAGATCAACAAGAGTCCGGCCTTCTGGCGTTCCTTTCCGATTTTCGAGGAATTCGACAAGGAAACGATATCCGCGATCGCAGCACTTGCAACCTATCGCAAATGGACACCGGGAACGGTGATTTTCCAGCGCGGCGATGAAGGCAATTACATGATTGCCGTCCTGTCCGGCCGTATCAAGCTGTCACTGATCACGCCCCAGGGCCGCGAATTGCTGCTGCGCCATATCGAGGCCGGCGCCCTTTTCGGGGAGATGGCCATTCTCGATAACCAGCCACGTTCCGCCGACGCCACGGCGATCACCGCGACGGAAGGCTATGTCATCGGCAAAAAGGCCTTCCTCGACTTCATCACCCACACACCGAATGCCGCCGAATCGATCATCCGCTATCTCTGCTCGCAGCTGCGCGACACCACCGACCGGCTGGAGACGATCGCGCTTTACGACCTGCACGCCCGCGTCGCGCGCTTTTTCCTGGCTACGCTGAAACAAATCCACGGAACCGAACTGCCTGAAAGCGCCAATCTGCGGCTGACGCTCAGCCAGTCGGATATTGCCGGCATACTGGGCGCCAGCCGCCCCAAGGTGAACCGGGCCATTCTGGCACTGGAGGAATGTTCAGCGATCAAGCGGGCCGATGGCGTCATCACCTGCCATATCGGCCGCCTGCAGAGGATCGCGGAACCGGAAGAGGAATAACCCCTTGAAAAATTTCCGCCTGCCGCGAATCAGGCCGCTTTTCGCGGGGATGGCGGCGAGCCTTCTCGGCGCATTGCTGCTGTTCTTCTATGGTGAGCAGGCGCTCGAGACGCAGCGGGAACAGTTTTTCGATTCCCTCACCCAATGGGTTCCAGCTCCGCAATCTGCGGAGATCGTCGTCATCGACGTCGACCGCAAATCGATGCAGCAATTACCGGACAAGACCTGGGGCCGGACAGAAACGGCCGATCTTCTGTCACGCCTGTCCAAGGCCGGCGCCAGGGCCGTTGCTGTCGATTTCATCTTCAGTACGGCTTGCGATCCGGCAGAACCATCCAATGTCGCACTGACGCAGGCGATTTCCAGCGTGCCGGTCATTCTCGGCTTCCTCATTGCCGATGGCGGGCCGGAACATCCGGCCCCCGTGCCGCCGGTTGCCGTGCGCAAGCCGGTCACCATCCCCGATCTCTGGTTCATCAACGGCGCGGAAGCATCCTGCAGTTTCCTGCAAGCCGCATCGCACTCGGCAGCGGCTGCGTTCCTGGTCGGTGACGAGGATGCCCGTATCCGCCGGGCCCAGGCTTTCTCGATCATCGGCAATGACGCCTATCCGGCGCTGGGGCTGGAAGCCGCCCGTCTGGCCGCCGGCGGCCGCACGCCGATTCTCGGTGGGCAACCCGCCTGGCTGAAACTGGAGAGCCGGTTGATCGAACTGGACGAGGATGGCAGCCTGCGTTTTGCCGCGAGCCCCATTGCCACCATCGAGGCGCGTACGGTGTCGGCGGGCGATGTGCTGAATGGTGCGGTCGCCGATGAACGCTTCAAGAACAAGACGGTGCTGATCGGCAGCAGCCTGCCCAATCTCGGTGGCCTGCGCTCTACTGCCTCGATGCCGCTTGAGCCATCGGTGCAGATCCATGCCGACATCGCCAATGCCGTGCTCTCCGGCTTCATTCCCGAGAGGCAGGCAAGGCTTCCTTTATTCGAAGCCGCCCTCGCCCTGATCGGCGGGCTTTTGGTGGCGTTTGTTGCCACGCGCCTGCGGCCGGTCACCTCCGTTGCCCTCGGCCTTCTCGCAATCTCCGCCACGATCGGCGCGGCCGCCGCAATCTATGCCGGTTCCGCTCTCCTGGTCGATGCCGTTGGCATCAGCCTTGCTCTGGTCTTCGTGCTTGCCGTCACCAGCACGCTGCAGTTCGCCCACGTCCGGCGGGCGGAATCCACGGCGCGCAGCAAGTTCTCACAATACCTGCCGCAATCCGTCGTCGCCCGCTATATCGATAATCCGGATGATGACCGCGTCGCCGGAGAGGAACGTCCGGTGACCGCGCTGTTTACCGATATCGAGGGCTTTTCCACACTATCCCAGAAGCTTCCGCCACGCGATCTCGTCACGCTGCTCGACATCTATTATGCCGAGGTCAACGGCCTCGTCGCCCGGTATGGGGGCATGGTCGACAAGGTGGTCGGCGATGCCGTGCATGCGTTCTTCAATGCGCCGGAGGACCTCGCCGACCACGTCAACAAGGCGATCGACTGCGCAGAAGCGATCCGGGCGCTGACGGAGGAAATGCGAAGGCGGCAGGGTTTTGCCGAACACCAGTTCGGTCGCACCCGCATCGGCATCGAGACAGGGATCGCTGTGCTGGGTGAAGTCGGCGCCGGCGGCAAGCTGGACTACACGGCACATGGTGACTGCATCAATCTTGCTGCCCGGCTTCAGGAGGCCAACAAGTTCCTCGGCACCGCCATCTGTATTGGCCCGGAAGCCGCCGTCCAGAGTGGGCGCATGCTGCGCTCGGTCGGCATGCACGAGATTCGCGGTTTTGGCGAAATGGAACTGTTCACCAATCAGGCCTGAACAGGCTCAGCGCTTCAACCCGGCGCTGGCATAGGCTTCGACGATTCGGGCTTCCTTCCATTTGACCGTCTTGTTCGGCGCATCGCCGGGCTTGGCGATCTCGATGCCTTCACCGGCGCCGACCAGCCGCTGGACGCCACCGGCATCGACAGCCACCTGGCCATGCTCGACAAAAACGGCAAAGACACCGCGATTGGGGCCTGCGAAGAACTTCGTGCCCCGCACGCCGATCATGCCGAACGTGGTGCGCAGCGCCAGATCGATCTTCGGCAGGCCTTCCGGCCGGTCGAACACCATCTGGCCCATGCCGAGTTCCATCGTGCCGCCCTGGCCAGCGATAAAGCTGTCGAGCAACAGTTCGGTCTTGCTGCCCAAAAGGATACGCGTATCGCCGACCAGCGCCAGGTCGGCAAAACTGTCGCTGCCGGTGGTGACGAAATCGTTGTCCATGATCTGGCCGCCGGCCACCAGTCCTGCCTGCTTCTCCGCCCGCTTGAGATCGACCTTGCCCCGCACGTCCGATGCCTTGCCGATCACCGTGCTGGCCTGCGTGGGGATTGCGGCGAGACCACCGGCGACCAGAGCGCAGCCGGCAATGAATGTCCGCCGTCCGATAAGGCCCTGCCGCAGCCGTTGAATGTCTGGCGTCATTGTCCTTGCTCCTTGTTCAAACGTCCGGTCTTCCGGCGAGAAATCCGCCGCTACGGGTGGGAAGCCCGCGCCTTCGGATGTCGCCCCTGTCCGGCGTTATCCAATCCTCCTGCCACGTCGCCACATGTGCTGTTTCCCGGGGAACAGCGTGGGCCTGCCTGCCCGATAAGGTGACACAAACATCAAGGAGAACGCCATGAAAAACGGACCCAGCAAGCGCATTTCAGCCATCAACGCGATCCTGCTCACTGCCGTGAGCCTGCTTTCGATCGCCGCGATCGCCATTCCTTCCGCCCGTGCCGCCTCGGCACTGCTGCCGGCAGACCAATGCGACGCGGAAGCAGGCAGCGAACACGACCTGCAACGCAACCTGGCCTTTCGTCCCGTGGCGACAGACGATATCCGCATCGGCATCGCCCTTTCGGCCTGCCGCGAGGCCTACAACCAGGGAAGCGGCCCCCGGCAGACCTTTGAACTTGCCCGGGTGCTCCATGCCGCAGGCCAGCCAGGACAGGCCATGGCGATGCTGGAAAAGGCGGCCAAAGGCAACCATGCGGTCGCGATGGTGAATTATGCCGTGATGCTCGGTGAACGCGGCGACCATGCAGCGGAGTTTGCGCTTTACCAGAAAGCTGCGGCGACCGGAAATATCCTTGCCGCCTACAATGTCGGCGTCGCTTACCGCGATGGCATCGGCACACCGGCCAATGGCGCGCTTGCCGCGCAATGGTTCGAGCGGGCGTCCTCCGCCCGGGACAATCTCGGCGCCTTCAATCTCGCCGTCATGCTGGACGAAGGTACGCAGATCCCGGAAGACAACGGCAAGGCGGCACAATTCTACAAACTCGCTGCCGATCGCGGCAATGTCGACGCCATGGTCAATCTCGGCCTGATGCTGGAAAGCGGTGAAGGCATGGCTGCCGATACCGCCGCCGCCAATGACATGTTTGCAAAAGCGGCGGTCAGAGGCGATGCTTTTGCCCAAGGCAAGATCCTCCCGCAGACCGACCCCGTAACCACAGCCGGCATCGACCCGACCGAGCAGGCAAATCTCGTGCTTGCCAAAACCATCCGCCTGAAATGAGAAAAGTCCTCTCCTGAAACAGAAAGCGGACTGCGGATGGCCACTCAAAAGCAGTCTCCGCGCCGAGGCCCTTTCAAGACCAGCGCGAAGCGAGCTTTGGCCCAATCGTCCCAATTATGTTGCTTGACGGTCGCTCCGCAGGCGCACACGGTGATGACGTTAATTAGTAAGTTCTTTTTTAACGGAACACCGGTAGTGACGAAACTTATTGTATTCACCGACCTGCATATGGTCCCCGAGGGGAAGGCAATTATCGGGCTTGACCCTTTCCAGCGGCTCGCCGCCGGCATTGAACACGTCAATCGCTACCACGCCGACGCGGACAGGGTGATCGTCATGGGCGATCTGGCCCACCGGGCCGACCGGCCGTCCTATGAGCGGTTGAAGGACCTGCTGGACCGGCTGATCCCGCCGCTTGCCGTCACCATCGGCAATCATGACAACCGCGAAACGTTCCTCGAGGTATTTCCGGATACGGCCCAGGACGAGGATGGTTTTGTTCAGCAGGTCATCGATTTTCCCGATTGCCGCGCCATCATTCTCGATACGCTGTTTGCCCCACCTTATGACTATCCGCGCAGCCATGCCGGTTTCCTCTGTACCAAGCGGCTTGCCTGGCTCGACCGGCAACTGGAGACCGCAGGCGACCTGCCGGTGCTGCTGTTCATGCACCACCCGCCGCACGCCACCGGCTTTACCGGTATGGATCTGATGCGATTGATCAACGAGGTGGATTTCTACGACGTGGTCAAACGCCGGGGTAATGTGCTGCACATTTTCGCCGGTCATGTGCACCGGACGATCTCGGGCTCCAGCCGCAGCATTCCGTTTTCGGTGTTCAAGAGCCCCGTCCACCAGCAACCGATGCCCTTCCACGCGCCGGACCCTTCGCTCTCCGTCGACGAACCCGCCGCCTATGGCATCGCCGTGATGACGGACACGGGCATTCTGGTGCATACGGAGGACTATGAGATTGCGGTCAGGGAAGCGGTTGTGGCCTAGTTTTTCCTCTTCTCCCCAACGGGAAGAAGTGCCGAGCGGATGCGAGGCGATGAGGGGGCGGTCCGGCACACTCGAATATGCGGCCCCCTCATCCGCCCTCGGGCACCTTCTCCCCGCTGGGGAGAAGCGGAAGCCGTCTTCTTCCACCCCCCATTCCGTTCCCTCGCAATCTCGGCTACCCTACCCACATGACCATTGCCGTTCCCACCGATGATTTCGACTGCCAGAGTTGTGGCGCGTGCTGCAGCTATTCCGAAGACTGGCCACGGTTTTCACTTGAGACTGACGAGGAACTAGACCGTATCCCGTCGGAATATGTGTCTGCCGATCTCGGAGGCATGCGCTGCGAGGACAACCGCTGTTCGGCGCTCGACGGCAAGCTCGGCGTCCATGTCGGCTGCAAGATTTATGCGGTGCGCCCGATTGTCTGCCGCACCTGCATGCCGGGCGACGACGAATGTCTGATGGCCCGCCACAAGCTGTCGCAGAAAGTGCTTCTCTGACACCGGATCATCCGGCCCTATTTTGATATCACCGTAGAATGTACGGTTGAGACGAATATATTCGGTGAAACATCCACCATCACGCTTATTTTCCCGGATAGCTATCCGGAACCCTCTACCCTATTTTGCGCCCATGGATTCCGGGCCACACTGCGTGTGCCTGACAGCTTCGAACAGGGACGATTTCGATGAGCCAGCCGTTGCCGCAAAACACCTCTAACACCTCGACTGCTCCCTTTGCCGATTTCGCTCCGCCGATTGCCGAACAGACCGCCTTGCGCCAGGCAATCACCGCCGCCTATCGCCGCCCCGAGACCGAATGCCTGCCGCCGCTGGTCACCGCCGCCACACTCTCCGACGATATCCGCACCCGTGCCAAGACGACCGCCCGCAAACTGATCACCGCCCTGCGCGCCAAACACAAGGGCTCCGGCGTCGAGGGGCTGGTGCATGAATATTCGCTGTCAAGCCAGGAAGGCGTGGCGCTGATGTGCCTGGCCGAAGCCCTGCTGCGCATTCCCGACACCGCAACCCGCGATGCGCTGATCCGCGACAAGATCGCCGACGGCGACTGGCGCTCGCATATCGGCGGCGGCCGCTCCCTGTTCGTCAATGCCGCCACCTGGGGTCTCGTCGTTACCGGCAAGCTGACCTCGACCGTCAACGATCGCAGCCTGTCGGCAGCACTCACCCGCCTGATCGCGCGCGCCGGCGAACCGGTGATCCGCCGTGGCGTCGATATGGCGATGCGGATGATGGGCGAGCAGTTCGTTACCGGTGAAACCATCGACGAGGCGCTGAAGCGCTCGCGGCCGCTGGAAGCCCGCGGCTTCCGCTATTCCTACGACATGCTTGGCGAAGCAGCGACCACCGCCGCCGATGCCAAGCGCTATTATGCCGATTACGAAAACGCCATCCACGCGATCGGCAAGGCGTCCGCTGGCCGTGGCATCTATGAAGGCCCAGGCATCTCAATCAAGCTGTCGGCCCTGCATCCGCGCTACGTCCGCGCCCAGTCGGCCCGTGTCATGGGCGAACTGCTACCGAAGGTAAAGGCGCTGGCACTCATCGCCAAGAGCTACGATATCGGCCTCAACATCGATGCCGAGGAAGCAGACCGTCTAGAACTGTCGCTGGATCTTTTGGAAGCATTGCGCCTCGATCCGGCCCTGTCCGGCTGGAACGGCGTCGGCTTCGTCGTGCAGGCCTATGGCAAGCGCTGCCCGTTCGTGCTCGATTTCATCATTGACCTCGCCCGCCGTTCTGGCCACCGGATGATGGTACGCCTCGTCAAGGGCGCCTATTGGGATGCCGAGATCAAGCGCGCCCAGATCGACGGTCTCGAAGGCTTCCCAGTCTATACCCGCAAGATCTACACCGACGTCTCCTATATTGCCTGCGCCGGCAAGTTGCTCGCCGCCAAGGACGTTATCTTCCCCCAGTTCGCCACCCACAATGCGCAGTCGCTGGCAACGATTTACGAAATGGCCGGGCCTGACTTCAAGGTCGGCGATTATGAGTTCCAGTGCCTGCACGGCATGGGCGAGCCGCTCTATGATGAAGTGGTCGGCAAGGCCAATCTCGACCGTCCGGCCCGCATCTACGCGCCGGTCGGCACGCATGAAACGCTGCTTGCCTATCTCGTCCGCCGCCTGCTCGAAAACGGCGCCAACTCCTCCTTCGTCAACCGCATCGCCGATCCGGCCGTCTCGATCGACGAGCTGATTGCCGATCCCGTCGATACCGTGCGTGCCATGCCGGTGATGGGCGCCCAGCACGAGCAGATCAAGGCACCCGTCGATCTCTACACCGGCCGCAGCAATTCCGCCGGCTTCGACCTCTCCAACGAAACCTCGCTGGCGATGCTCTCGGACGCGCTGAAGGCAAGTGCAGCGACCAACTGGACGGCCGCGCCACATCTCTGCGCCGAAACCGTGCGCGGTGAGAGCCGCCCGGTGCTTAATCCCGGCGATCACCGCGATATCGTCGGCTCCGTCATTGAAACAGCCGAGGACGATGCCCGCCGTGCCGTCGAGATCGCCCGTGCCGAAGGCGCCAAGTGGAGCACCGTCTCGCCCGCCGAGCGCGCCCAATGCCTGGTGCGCGCCGCCGACTTGATGCAGGCCCGCATGCCAACACTGCTCGGCCTGATCGTCCGCGAAGCTGGCAAGTCGCTGCCGAACGCGATTGCCGAAGTCCGTGAAGCCATCGACTTTCTGCGTTACTACGCCGAACAGGCGACCCGCACGCTCGGCCCGGCCCATCAGGCGCTCGGCCCGATCGTCTGCATCAGCCCATGGAACTTCCCGCTCGCCATCTTCGCTGGCCAGATCGCCGCAGCTCTGGTTGCCGGTAATCCGGTACTGGCCAAGCCCGCCGAAGAGACCCCGCTGATCGCGGCGGAAGGCGTTCGTATCCTGCATGAGGCCGGCATCCCGGCCGAAGCGCTGCAATTGCTTCCGGGCGACGGCCGCGTCGGTGCAGCCCTCGTCGGCGCGCCCAACATTGCCGGCGTGATGTTCACCGGCTCGACCGAAGTCGCCCGGCTGATCCAGGCCCAGCTTGCCGATCGCCTGTCGGCCTCCGGCAAGCCGATCCCGCTGATTGCCGAAACCGGTGGCCAGAACGCCATGATCGTCGATTCCTCGGCACTTGCCGAACAGGTCGTTGGTGACGTCATTGCATCCGCCTTCGACAGTGCCGGCCAGCGCTGCTCGGCGCTGCGCGTGCTGTGCCTACAGGACGATGTTGCCGATCGCGTGCTGACCATGCTGAAGGGCGCCCTGCACGAACTCGATATCGGCCGCACCGACCGCCTCGCCGTCGATGTCGGTCCGGTGATCACCGGGGAAGCCAAGGGCATTATCGAAAAGCATATCGCTGCGATGCGCGGTATCGGCGCGAAGGTCGAGCAGATCGCGCTGTCGCCAGCCACGGCGCAGGGCACATTCGTGCCGCCGACGATTATCGAGCTGAAGCAGCTTTCCGACCTGAAGCGCGAAGTCTTCGGCCCGGTCCTGCACGTGCTGCGTTATGAGCGCGACGATCTCGACCGGCTGATCGACGACATCAACGCCACCGGTTATGGCCTGACCTTCGGCCTGCATACGCGTCTCGACGAGACAATTGCCCATGTCACCTCCCGCGTGAAGGCCGGTAATCTCTACGTCAACCGCAACATCATCGGTGCCGTCGTCGGCGTCCAGCCCTTTGGCGGACGCGGCCTCTCCGGCACCGGCCCGAAGGCCGGTGGCCCGCTCTATCTCGGCCGCCTCGTCACGACGCCGCCCGTGCCGCCGCAGCACAGCTCGGTCCATACCGATCCGGTCCTGCTCGATTTTGCTAAGTGGCTGGACAGCAAGGGCCTGAAGACACAGGCGCAGGACGCCCGCGAAACCGGCAGCCAATCGGCGCTTGGCCTCACTACTGAGCTTGCCGGACCGGTCGGCGAACGCAATCTTTATGCGCTGCATCCGCGCGGCAGGATTCTGCTCGTGCCGGAAACGGCCGATGGGCTCTACCGGCAGCTGGCTGCAGTGTTCGCCACCGGCAACGCCGCAGTCGTCGATACGGCATCCGGCCTCAAGGAAGCGCTCGCTTCGCTGCCCGCCACCGCCGCCGCCCGGGTTTCCTTCACCGCGGACTGGCGGATGGACGTGCCTTTTTCCGGTGCGCTGATCGAAGGCGAAGCGGAGCGTGTTCGCACGGTCAACAAGAAGATCGCCGCCCTCCCCGGCCCGCTGGTTCTGGTCCAGGCGGCATCGACGGCCGAGCTTGCGAAAAACCCGGACGCCTATTGCCTCAACTGGCTGCTGGAAGAAGTCTCCACCAGCGTCAACACGGCGGCTGCCGGCGGCAACGCGAGCCTGATGTCGATCGGCTAAAGCTCCAACTACCCCCGTTATCCTCGCCCGTGTGGCAGGGATAACGGGGGTTAGAGATCAACCCGCCCAAAGTGCCACCCCTTGGCACTACGCGGCCCGATGCGCTATCACCAGCCAAACGGAACTGGTGAATGTTTACGCTTCAACACATCGAAACCCACACGCAGGAAATCAAGAAGAGCCGTTTCCTGGCAATGTGCGGGCCTGTGGGCAACGAAGAAGAAGCCCGCGACTTCATCGCCCGGCACTCGGATCTGACGGCCAGCCACAATTGCTGGGCCTATCGCATCGGCCGGACCTATCGGTTCAATGACGACGGAGAACCGAGTGGCACGGCGGGCAAACCGATCCTGCAGGCAATCGACGGACAATCGCTGGATCATGTCGCGGCCGTGGTCACCCGCTGGTTCGGCGGCACGCTGCTGGGCAGTGGCGGGCTGATTCGCGCCTATGGCGGCACCGCCGCCATGTGCCTGCGAGCGGCAGAGAAGGCCGAGGTCATCGAAACGGTAGAGGCAACGGTCGACTGCGAATTCTCCGACCTCGCATTGATCAAGGCCCGGCTCGCTGGGCTGGGCGTGGGGATCAGCACGGAAATTTTTACCAACACCGGCGCCCGTCTCGCCCTGCAAATCCCCAAAGCCGCCACTCAAACGGCTACCGCCATGATCCTCGACCTCAGCCGTGGCCGGGCAGTCCTCACCCTTGACGATTGACGGATCCGTTTCATCGGGCTTTCAATATGGCTTTGAAAACGGGAATGCTTTTTCTCATGCGGCAGCTTCTTGAAGGATCGGCTGCTGGCCAGCCCGTCATATTCGGAATAAAAACAGTCGGTAAACAGATTGACGGGGCGGCACTGCTCTGCCCGGCGAGGATAAAAACATGAAAAATAGACTACTCGGCCGCACAGGTGCTGCCATTTCCGAAATCGGCTTCGGTGCCTGGCAGATCGGCGGCGCCTGGGGCGACGTTTCCGAGGACGACGGCAAGCGCGCCCTGAACGCCGCCCTCGATGCCGGAGTCACCTTCATCGACACAGCCGATGTCTATGGCGATGGCCGTTCGGAAAAGATCATCGCATCCGTCTTGAAGGAACGCGGCGGTGAAAAACCCTTCGTTGCCACCAAGGCCGGCCGCCGGCTGAGCCCACATGTGGCCGAGGGCTACACCGCCGCCAATATCGAAGCCTTCATCGACCGCAGCCTGACCAATCTCGGCGTCGAGACGCTCGATCTCGTGCAGCTTCATTGCCCGCCGACGGAAGTGTTCTACCGGCCGGAAATGTTCGGCGCGCTGGACGATCTCACGGTCAAGGGCAAGATCCGCAACTACGGCGTCTCGGTCTCGAATGTCGAGGAAGCGCTGAAGGCGATCGAGTATCCCGGCGTCGCCACCATCCAGATCATTTACAACATCTTCCGCCAGCGCCCGCACGACCTGTTCTTCGAGCAGGCGCAAAAGAAGAATGTCGGCATCATCGTCCGCGTACCGCTGGCCTCCGGCCTGCTGTCCGGCAAGATCACCACCGAGACGAAATTTGCCGATGACGATCATCGCAAGTTCAACCGCAACGGCGAATTCTTCGATGTCGGCGAGACCTTTGCCGGCGTGCCGCTCGATGTGGCGCTCGAAGCCGTCGAGCAGGTGCGCCCGCTGGTGCCACAGGGCGCGTCGATGGCGCAGTTCGCGCTCGCCTGGATCCTGCAGAGCCCAGCCGTCTCCGTCGTCATCCCCGGCGCCCGCAACGAGGCACAGGCCAAGGCCAATGCTGCGGCAAGCGAACTGTCTGCCATCCCGGACGAAACGCTGGCTGCCCTTGCCGATGTCTATGAGCGCCTGATCAAGGTTCACGTTCACCAGAAATGGTAAAAAACCAAAGCCGCGCCGTTTTTCCGGCGCGGCTATCTCAGCGCAGATGAATAACCGCAGGCGAGACGCAACAGCTTTTTCCGGCTATAGCGATGCCACCTGGCGTTTTGCCGCCGTTGAACAATGACATTACTGCCGGAGAAGAAAATGGCGTTTGATCCCATCAAAGCACTCACCAATTATGCGGACGCGGAATGCACGGTGCAGTTCTTGATTGCCGGAAGCGCCGCCTCGGTCTTTCCCTCGCTGGAGGAAGCCGTGATCTTTGCCCGCGAGAACGGTGCGGGCTGGAAAGACATCGAGATCACCGTGCATCTCGACCGCGAAGACATCGTCTACGCCACAGGAAAAACCCGTACCCTGATCGAAGCCCTGCGGCAGAAGAAATAATCCCGCATGACCGGCCGAGCGGGCGTGGCGGCAAACAGCGGCTGCGCTGCTGTTACTTGAGTGGGATCAACCCCGCATCCGTTTGGGTAAAACCGCAAGTGTCGAAATAGAACGGGCGGAGGTCGGGATCGAAATCGACATGAAGCCACTCGCAACCGGCTTCCCGCGCGCGTTTAGTCGCCTCTTTTATCAAATCTGTCGCAAGGCCCCGCCGCCTCGATGCAGCCGTTATCATCGTGTCCAGAACGAAGGCGTGGACACCTCCATCCCAAGCGACGTTGACGAACCCGATCAGCTTCGTTGACCGCCGCAAACAGACCCAGCCCAAGCTAAAGTGATTGACCTGGGCCCACCAATCATCCTCGAACAACCGGTGCTCGAAGCACTCCGCATGAAGCAGGTTGACTTCGCTGTTCTCAAATGGACCGCGCCACTCGGTAATCACCGGCGGTTCGCTTGCGTCATCATATGGAGCTGGATTCATGCCGGCGGAAACCTCATCAGCGCAACGCGTTGAGGTCACGGACGATGCGTCAGATCAAGAGATCGCAACCGAAACTGCTGTGACCTTCGCCGTCTTTTCAAGAGCGCAATCAGTGGCGTTTGGCGTTGATATTTCTGTAGAAAAATGGTGCACCCGGAACGATTCGAACGTCCGACCCTCAGATTCGTAGTCTGATGCTCTATCCAGCTGAGCTACGGGTGCTTCCTGCTGCGGCGTCAACCGCTTGCGTGGCGATCCTCTAAAACGTCCCAATGGGGAATGCAAGCGAATTTCGGCAGAAATTTTCTTTTTTGATGAAATCTCCTGCTTATATCCTTGAAACTGTGGATAGATTTCGCACGCAAAGCCTTTCCACAGCGGCGTTTGACGCCTGTTGCGGAGGTCTTCAAAAAAATTACCGGTCAGTGACGGGCTTTCGAGCGGAAAGCGTCCAGCGGGACGGGACGGTCGGGAAGTTCGATTCTGAACAGCGTTCCCGGCGTCGGTTTTTCCACCAGCGCGATGGTGCCGCCATGGGCCAGCACCAGTTCGCGGGCGATGGCAAGCCCGAGACCCGTGCCGCCGGAGCGGGCGGAGCCCCTGAAGGCGGAAAACAGGTGTTCGCGCGCCTTGGCTGGCATGCCGGGACCGGTGTCGTCGACGGAAATGCTGACGACGCTGCCGGTGCGCATCGCCGACACGCTGATGGTGCGGGCGGCGGTGCTATCGGCGTGATCGTTCATCAGCGCCTGTACCGCGTTGCGGCAGATATTGTGGACGACGCGAAACAGCTGCTCGCTGTCGGCATCGACCTGCAGGTCTTCCGGGATCTGGATACCGAATTCGATGCCGGCATTCGGGTCGATCGCCAGCATTTCTCCGACATCGCTCACCAGCGGCCGCAGCTTGACGAACCGGCGATGCGGCTCCGGCTCGGTGGTGCGGCCATAGGACAGAACCTCGGTCGTGTAGCCGACGGCCCGGTCAATGGTGCGCAGCAGCGTCGGTGCGAACCGTTTGACGATCGGATCGTCGACATCAGCGAGGCGGTCGGAGATCAGCTGCGCCGACGCGAGGATATTGCGCATGTCGTGATTGATCTTCGACACGGCAAGCCCGAGATCGGCAAGGTTCTTCTGCTGTTTCAACGTCTTCTGCAGCTGCTGCTGCATTGCCGACAGGTGCTGCCCGGCAATCGAAAGCTCATCACGCCCTGCCGCCGGCTCCATAACGCGGGCGGGATTGGACGGTTCGGCTGCGAATTCCTGCATGTTGGTGGTCATCCGGCGGATCGGCACGATCATCAGGCGGTTGATGGCGAGAAAGATCAGCGCTGCCGTAAACAGCGAGATGACCAGCGACAAGAAGAAGACATTGCGCGAATAGACCAGCATCGCCTTGCGCAGGCTGGCATCCTCCATCACCACTTCGATGATCGCAGCACTTTCGCCGATCGGTCCATAGATCCGCACAACCTTGTCGCCGCCAAACAGCAGCGTGTCGAAGGCGTCGCGGATAGCGGTGATCGGGGTCATCGCGGCAACGTCGTACTGGGCGTCGATTTCGGGCGGCATGTCCACCGCCGCGATCAGTCGCGATTCGCCCTCGCGCCTAAGTACGATGGCTTTTGTTCCGGTCGCCATCAGGGTTTCTTCCTGAACCGGGCGCGGCAGCTCTACCCCCTGCAAGCCGTCGACGACGACACCGGCGGCAGCGGCCGTGTTCAGCCGGTCTTCCATCCAGCGGATGCGCATATTGGCGACGGACGGCACGAAGATCAGGACTTCGGCAAGCATGACGAAGACGACCGTCAGAAACAGAAGCTTGCCGGAAAGGCCGCGAAAAAAACCAACGCGGGCGGGCTGCCTCTCGAGGGCCGTGGTGTCTGTTGTCTCTGCCGTCATGTCGTCGAATTCCATCGTCTCAGCCGAAACGTCTGAGCAGTCGGATGATGGCCCGGACGAACGGCGTGCGTGTCAGGGGCTCATAATAGGCGATGACGGCGCGTTTTCCAATCTCCGCCATGGCCGGATAGGGCACGATGGCGTTGCGCACATGGGAGAGACGCTGGCCATTGGCAATGATGACCGACCAGGTGGCGATCATCTCGGCCGCTCCGGCCCCGGCAATGCCAACGCCAATAATCCTCCCGCGCCTGCCGGTAATGATCTTGATCAGGCCCGCAGTCCTGCGTTCCGCCTGGGCGCGGTCATTGTCCGCGTAGGACCAGCGAAGGACGTTCACCTGACCGTAGCGGGCGCGGGCCTCCTCTTCTCCAAGGCCGGCCGAGGCGATTTCCGGATCGGTGAACGTGGTCCGCGGAACGATATCTCGATTTTCCCGGCCCGGCAGGCGGAACAGGATTTCACGCAGCACCAGCGAGGCGTGATAATTGGCGGCATGGGTGAATTGCAGCCCGCCTGCCGCGTCGCCGATCGCATAGACGCGGCGGTTGGCGGTTCGCAGGCGGCCGTCGACGGCGATACCGGCTGCCGTGACGGCAATACCGGCGGCTTCGAGGCCCAGCCCGGTTGTATTGCCCGTCTTTCCGGCCGCAACCAGCAGGGCGCTGCCATCGATGGCAATCCGCCCACCCGGCGTTTCGCAGTGCAGGCGAACGCTATTTGCCGTCTTTTCGGCCGACAGAACCCGGCTGTGTTCGACAATCTCGATGCCCTCGTCCCGCAGCCGCTCGAGCACGATGCCCGCCAGTTCGGGATCCTCCTTGGCAAGCGCCCTGCCCGCATCGACAACCGTCACCCTCGCCCCCAGCCGCCGATGCGCCTGCGCCATTTCCATCCCCACCGGTCCGGCACCGATGATGACGAGATGCTGCGGCAGGCTCTTGAGGTCGAACAGCGTTTCGTTGGTCAGGTAATCGATACCGGCAAGGCCGGGGACCGGCAGAATGAGCGGCGCGGATCCCGTCGCGATGACGAAACGGCGGGCGCGAATGGTATAGCCTCCAGCGATGACGCTATCGCGGTCGATGAACCGTGCATCCGCCTTGATGACTGTCACGCCCATGGCCGTGAACCGCTCGGCCGAATCATTCGGCGCTATGGCATCGATCACTGAGTGCACATGCGCCCGCACCTTGTCGAAATCGATCAGCGGCTCACCGGCGATCACCCCGAATTCGGCCGCCTTGCGGACCGCATGCGCGTGCTTTGCCGCCGCGATCAGCGCCTTGGACGGCACACAGCCAGTATTCAGGCACTCGCCGCCCATCTGTCCGCGCTCGATCAGCACGACGGGCACGCCGAAGGCGGCCGCGCCTGCGGCAACGGAAAGACCCGCAGAGCCCGCGCCGATGATGCAGATATCGGGGGAAAGAACCGTTGCCACGCCGTCAGTCTTGTCCACGATCACCCGCCGCCTGCCGTTTTTCGCGAGCAAATTGCACCAGAAGCGGCAGGGCGGCAATGACGGCGAGTGCCATGAAGGCAACGGTCAGCTTTGGCGTCAGGAAATCGCCCAATTGCAAGGGCCTGCCGTAAGCCGCCGCATCGCCGATGGCCTCTTCGAAGCCGCAGCCCAACCACGTGTAGACGAATGTACCCGGAATGATGCCGACCACGGTGGCCAGCGCAAAGGTCCGCAGGCTGACGGCGAAAAAAGCGGGGGCGATGTTGACCACGAAGAACGGAAACACCGGCGCCAGACGCAGGACCAGCAGATAGCTGAAAGCATTTCGGCTGAAGCCGTCCGAAAACCGGTTGAGAAACGGCCCCGCCCGCCGCCGCAGAGTATCGCCGAACACCGTGCGTGCCCCTGCAAACAGCAGGCAGGAACCGGCGGTGGCGGCGATCACCACGATGATCCCGCCGGGCAGCCAGCCGAACAGGAATCCGGCAAAGATCGTCAGCACCGATGCCGCGGGAACCGACAGTGCGACGATGGCAGCATAGACCGCGAAAAACAGCACCACCGCCCGCACCGGATGGCGCGCCACCATATCGAGCAGCACCTCGCGCTGATCGGCCAGCCAGCCGAGCGTCACATAACGGTGCCATCCCAGCCCATAGGCAAGGGCAAGGCCTGCTGCCAGCACGAAGAGCGGAGCGAGGCGCAGCACCAGCGGCTGCCCCGCCGGCTGGCCCTCGCCTACCGTCACGCCCGGCTGCGGCCTTTTGTGATCATTGTGTTCCATCGCCCAGCATTAGAAGGAAAGCGCCGCTCGAACCAATAACGAATGATCGCGCTCAACAACGTCGCCGTGATCAGAAAGAAAAATCCCGCGGCGAGACCGACTCGCCGCGGGATTGCTGTTCAAGTCCGATGTCCTGTTGGGGATCAGAATTCTTCCCAATTGTCCTTCGACACGGCGGCACTGGCCGAGCCGCCACCGAAGGCGCGGGCGACGGTGCCCATCATCTTGCGGGCAGGCGAGGCGACCGGCCGGGTGTTTTCGCGAACCGGAGCAGCAACGACCCGCAGCGGCGCGCTGTCGTCCAGCTTGAAGTGGGAGATCAGCCGCGCCAGGCTGTCGGCTTCGGCCGAAAGCTTGTGGGTGGCGGCATTGGCTTCCTCGACCATCGCAGCGTTCTGCTGGGTCACCTGGTCCATCTGGTTGACGGCCGTGCTGACTTCGCCAAGACCTGTCGACTGTTCGCGGGCCGCGGTGGCGATCGAATGGATATGGTCGTTGATGCTCAACACCCGCGTCTCGATATTGCCGAGAACCTCACCCGTTTCCTGCACCAGCTTGACGCCGGTTGCTACTTCCGAACCGGACTTGGCGATCAGACCCTTGATGTCCTTGGCGGCACTGGCCGCACGCTGGGCGAGTTCGCGGACTTCCTGGGCGACGACGGCAAAGCCCTTGCCCGCATCGCCGGCACGGGCGGCCTCGACACCGGCGTTGAGCGCCAGAAGATTGGTCTGGAAGGCGATCTCGTCGATGACGTTGGTGATCTGGCCGATCTCGCTGGAGGCCTGCTCGATCCGGCCCATGGCATCGACGGCCTTGCGCACGACTTCGCCGGACTGGGCTGCACTCTGCTTGGCCTCGGTGACCATGACAGTCGCTTCCTGGGCGCGGTCGGTGGAGTTGCGGACAGCTGCAGTAATCTGCTCGAGGGCTGCCGAGGTCTCTTCGAGTGCGGCGGCCTGCTGTTCGGTGCGCTTCGACAGGTCGTCCGCTGCGGAGCGCAGTTCCGACGAATTGCCGTTGATCGAGTCCGTGGTGGTGCGAACTTCGCGCAGGGTATTCTGCAGGGTCGACAGCGTGTCGTTGACGTTCTGCTGCAACTCGGCAAAGGCGCCCTGGAAAGTACCGTGCATGTTCTGCGTCAGATCGCCGCCCGAAAGGCTGGCGATAACGCGGCGAGTCTCGTTGACGCCGCTGTCGACGCCATCGACAAGCTCGTTGAGGCTGGCGGCAAAGCGATTGAGATCGGCATTGCCGTAATCCTTGCTGATCCGCTGGGTAAAGTCGCCGGCAGCGGCGGCCGTGACGACAACGGCAATGCTCGACTGCAGGTCGGCGCTCTTTTCGCGCAGCACGGTTTCCTGTGCGTTCAATTCGCGTACGGCCAGGCCATTGCGCTTGAAGACTTCGACGGCAGCCGCCATTTCACCGATTTCATCCTTACGTCCGGCAAAGGGTACGTTGGCGTTGAGATCACCATCGGCCAACAGTTTCATCGTGCCGGTCAATTGCAGGATCGGCTGGCTGAGCTGCTTGGTGCCGATATAGAAAGCGGTACCCGCGCCGATGATCAGACCGAAGCCGGCGGTCAGCAACACCATCAGGATCATCTGGCTTTCGATCGCGTTGACTTCATTCTGGATCGTATCCAGCGCTGCGCGGTCGGTATCGACGATGGCGTCGATTTCCGCCTGAAAAGCCTTGCGGTTGGCGCGGTTGAGATCGTTGTTGCCCTGTTCGTTGGCGGCCTGCGGCGAGACCTCCTGGCTCAGACGGGCGGTTTCCGTGCGGAAAGTACGGAATTCGGCAGCACGCTTGACGACGGCATCGAACGCGGCAATTTCCTCGGCAGGCACGAGCGGCTTCCACTCGGCAAGGAGGGCGTCAATCTTGTCGAGGTTCTTCACCAGGCCTTCAGCAAAGGGCTTCGACTTTTCCACCGTCGGCGCTGCGTAGATACCGCGCGCTTCCATGACGACGGCCGTTACCAGACGATTGAGATGCTCGCCGTTCAGCGCGCGGTCCGAGGCATTGTCGAACTGGACGAGCCTTGCATTGTATTGTGTAATCACGGTCAGCGCCATGCCGGTCACAGCCACTGCGATCAGGCTCATCAAGCCGACGATGAGATAGATCTTGCCTCGAATTTTCATGTACGTGCCTCCCTGGGACCGCCAACAGGCCATGAAAGGCACAGCTTACGGGTTCTTGCGTCGAGGACGACCCTAGGGCAGCGATGGTTAATGAAGACTCTTGCGGAGACAAACAATTCTAGCAATTTGGTCTTAGGGCTTTGTTTAATCAATTACATTAAGATACGCTAACTTTCAATCGTAAGTTGAACATCACAAATAGTTTGCACCATTGCTCTTGGCATGCTGGAACGGCGTAATCGGCGTCAATCCCAGCTTTTCAGCCCCGGCAATTGACTTTCGCGGCTCTTTGCTCTTATAAGCCGCCCACGTCCGGACAAGTCCCCTTGCCCTGTGCAACGCCGTGTCCGGCACGTAACGCTCCCTTGCTAAGAAGCAAACCCAAGAAGGGCCGCACACCGCGGTATTAAAATAAATGACGAAGCGTACCTATCAACCGTCCAAGCTTGTTCGCAAGCGCCGTCACGGCTTCCGTGCACGTATCGCCACCAAGGGTGGCCGCAAGGTTATCGTTGCCCGCCGGGCACGTGGCCGTAAGCGTCTGTCGGCTTAAGGCCGTCTGGCGCGTGCCGCGTCTTCGCGCACTTACCTTCGCGAAACCTGCATGCGCGGCTTCACGGTGCCGGAGCATCCTTCAACCGTCTTTCGGGACGATGGATGCTCCAGCTCCAAGAAGGAGCGCGGGCGAATGACATCACCCAAGCCTAAATCAACTGCCGGGCGGCTGAAAAGCCGGCCGCAGTTTCTTGCCGTGCGCAAGGGAGAGCAGCGGAAGGGTCCGTTGTTTCTTCTGGAAGTTCTTGATCGCAGCGAACCGGATACCGGGCCGCGTGTCGGTTTTACCGTCACCAAGAAGCATGGCAATGCCGTCGAACGCAACCGGATGCGCCGGCGCCTGAAAGAGGCCGTGCGGCTTTCCGCCGGGTTTGCAATGAAGCCCGGACATGACTATGTGATTGTCGCCAGACGCGACCTTTTGAACGCGCCCTTCGAGCGGATCGGCAAGACCCTCTGCGAGCGGATCGAAAGCAAGCAAAAATATTCACGGCCACCGGCCGGCTCCAGGAAAGAATGATGGAAAAAAACCGCAACTACTTCGTGGCGATCGGGCTGTCAGTGCTCATCCTGATTGCCTGGCAATTTCTCTATGTGAATCCGAAGATAGAGAAAGAACGGATTGCGGCGGAAGCCCATCAGAAGCTGACACAGCAGACCCAGCCGGCTGGTACGCCTGCTGCCGTCCCGGGTCAGGCCCAGCCAACGCAGGGCGCCGTCCCCGGCGCTGTTGAAACCCGTGACCAGGCGATCGCCAAATCCGCCCGTGTTTCCATCGACACGGCAGCGCTCAGCGGCTCGATCAACCTGACCGGCGCACGCTTCGACGACCTGAAGCTCAAGGAATACCACGAGACCGTCGACGACAAGAGCCCGCTGATCACCCTGTTCAGCCCCTCCGACACGCCTGACGGCTACTTTACCGAACTCGGTTATATCGGCAACGAAGTCTCCGGCACCGTTCCTGGCCCGACGACGGTCTGGACAGTGAAAAGCGGCGACAAGCTGACGACCGCAACCCCTGTCGTCTTGACCTACACCAACGAGAAGGGCGTGGTTTTCACCCGCACGATCTCGATCGACGAACACTTCATGTTCCAGGTTGCCGACACCATCAACAATGGCAGCGGCGCTCCGGTATCGCTCTCCACCTATGGCCGCGTCACCCGCTTCAACAAGCCGACCACGCCGAGTGTCTACGTTCTGCATGAAGGCTTCATCGGCGTCATCGGCGAGCATGGCCTCAACGAAATCGCCTATAGCAAGGTGGAGAATGACGTTCCGGCTAAGCATGAAAAAGCGACGACCGGCTGGCTCGGCATCACCGACAAGTACTGGGCCGCAGCCATCGTGCCGCCGCAGAACCTGGCCTACGAGTCCAAGTACGAACACTTCACGGATGGCCGCCCGCGCTTCCAGGCTGACTACAAGCAGGACGCCGTCACCATCGCGCCCGGCCAGTCCACTGAGTTGAAGACCCTGGTTTTCGCAGGCGCCAAGCAGGTACCGCTGGTTGACGGCTACGAGAAATCCTACTCGATCCCGCAGTTCGACCTCCTGATCGACTGGGGCTGGTTCTACTTCATCACCAAGCCGATGTTCAAACTGATGGATTTCTTCTTCCGTTA
>UCNE01000036.1 GCA_900473685.1 Hyphomicrobiales bacterium | reverse complement strand
GGGCTTTACAAGTCGGAGCGTGTGATTGTTTCCAAGCAGGCGGGCGAGATCGAGGTTGCGTCTGGGGCGAAGGTCTTGAACTTTTGCGCCAACAACTATCTCGGGCTTGCCGACAATGCCGAGCTGATTGCGGCGGGCAAGCAGGCGCTCGACCGGTATGGCTACGGCATGGCGTCCGTCCGCTTCATCTGCGGCACGCAGGAAGAGCACAAGCAACTGGAGTCGCGGATCTCGTCGTTTCTCGGGCTTGAGGACACGATCCTCTATTCGTCCTGCTTCGATGCCAATGGCGGCCTGTTCGAGACGCTGCTTGGCGAAGAGGACGCGATCATTTCCGATGCGCTCAACCATGCCTCGATCATCGATGGTGTGCGGTTGTCGAAGGCCAAACGCTTCCGCTATGCCAACAACGACATGGCGGCGCTGGAGGAGGAACTGAAGAAAGCCGAAGGCGCGCGCTTCAAGCTGATCGCCACCGACGGCGTCTTTTCGATGGACGGCATCATCGCCAACCTGCAAGGGGTCTGCGATCTCGCCGACAAATACGGCGCCATGGTGATGGTCGATGACAGCCATGCCGTCGGTTTCGTCGGCAAACATGGCCGCGGCTCGGCCGAATATTGTGGCGTCGAGGGCAGGGTGGATATCATCACCGGCACGCTCGGCAAGGCGCTCGGCGGCGCATCCGGCGGCTATACGTCGGCAAGACGTGAAGTCGTCGAGTGGCTGCGCCAGCGCTCGCGCCCCTATCTGTTTTCCAATACGCTGGCCCCGGTGATTGCGGCCGCCTCGCTAAAAGTGTTCGACCTGATCGACAATGGCGACGCGCTGCGGTCGCGGCTGGAAGCCAATGCCACGCTGTTTCGCAGCGAAATGGGAAAACTCGGCTTCACGCTGGCTGGCGAGGGCCATCCGATCATTCCGGTGATGCTCGGCGATGCGTCGCTTGCCCAGGCGATGGCTGCGAAGATGCTGGAAAAGGGCGTCTATGTCGTCGGCTTTTCCTTCCCTGTCGTGCCGAAGGGCCAGGCCCGCATCCGCACCCAGATGTCGGCGGCCCATAGCGAGGCGGATGTGCGCCGGGCGATCGCGGTGTTCGAAGAGGTCGGTCGGGAACTGGGTGTGATTTGATCTTTACCCTCCCCTTGAGGGGGAGGGTCGGACCGCAGGTCCGGGGTGGGGTGATCCTTCATACGTCCCTGGCCATCACCCCCACCCGCAGCTTCGCTGCGACCTCCCCCCTCAAGGGGGAGGTAGAGAGGCCACCACTTGCCGATGACAAAACCATTCTGAGGAACCACCGATGACCAACATGATGAAAGCCCTCGTCAAATCCCGGCCGGAAACTGGCCTGTGGATGGAGCATGTGCCGGTGCCGGAACCCGGCCCCAATGACGTGCTGATCAAGGTGAAGAAATCGGCGATCTGCGGCACGGATGTGCATATCTGGAACTGGGACCAGTGGGCCCAGAAGACCATTCCCGTGCCGATGGTGGTCGGCCACGAGTTCGTCGGCGTGATTGCGCAGGTCGGTTCTGCCGTCACAAAATATCATGTCGGCGAGCGGGTGTCGGGCGAGGGCCATATCGTCTGCGGCAAGTGCCGCAACTGCCGGGCGGGCAGGGGGCATCTGTGCCGCAACACGCTCGGCGTCGGTGTGCATCGCCCCGGTTCCTTCGCCGAATATGTCTGCATTCCGGAATACAATGTCGTCGCCATACCGGATGAAGTACCGGACGAAATTGCCGCGATCTTCGATCCGTTCGGCAATGCCGTGCACACGGCACTCTCCTTCGATGTCGTCGGCGAGGACGTGCTGGTCACCGGTGCCGGCCCGATCGGCATCATGGGTGCCCTGGTTGCCAAGCGCTCCGGCGCCAGAAAAGTCGTGATCACCGATATCAATCCGGTGCGGCTGGCGCTGGCCGAAAAGATGGGCATCGATTATGTCGTCGATGCCTCGAAGGAAAATCTGGCCGACGTGATGAAACGCATCGGCATGACCGAGGGCTTCGATGTCGGGCTGGAAATGTCGGGCGCTGCACCCGCCTTCCGCGACATGATCGACAAGATGAACAATGGCGGCAAGATCGCCATTCTCGGCATCGCGCCCACAGGCTTCGAGATCGACTGGAACAAGGTGATCTTCAAGATGCTCAACCTCAAGGGCATCTATGGCCGCGAGATGTTCGAGACCTGGTACAAGATGATCGCCTTCGTGCAAGGGGGCCTCGACCTGTCGCCAATCATCACCCACCGCATCGGTATCGACAACTTCCACGACGGCTTCGAAGCCATGCGGTCCGGAAACTCCGGAAAGGTCGTCATGGATTGGTGA
>UCNE01000011.1:0-2500 GCA_900473685.1 Hyphomicrobiales bacterium | reverse complement strand
ACAACCCTGACCTCCAGCTAAGGTCCCCAAGTCATGGCTAAGTGGGAAAGGATGTGAGGATCCCAAAACAACCAGGATGTTGGCTTAGAAGCAGCCATCATTTAAAGAAAGCGTAACAGCTCACTGGTCTAAATAAGGGTCTTTGCGCCGAAAATGTAACGGGGCTAAAGCCATGCACCGAAGCTGAGGATACGTAGCAATACGTGTGGTAGCGGAGCGTTCCGTAAGCCTGTGAAGGGAGACCCGTGAGGGCTCCTGGAGGTATCGGAAGTGCGAATGTTGACATGAGTAACGATAAAGGGAGTGAGAGACTCCCTCGCCGAAAGACCAAGGGTTCCTGCTTAAAGTTAATCTGAGCAGGGTTAGCCGGCCCCTAAGATGAGGCAGAAATGCGTAGTCGATGGGAACCACGTTAATATTCGTGGGCCTGGTGGTAGTGACGGATTGCGTAACTTGTTCAGACTTATTGGATTGTCTGGGCGGGGAAGCGGTTCCAGGAAATAGCTCCACCGTATAGACCGTACCCGAAACCGACACAGGTGGTCAGGTAGAGTATACCAAGGCGCTTGAGAGAACTATGCTGAAGGAACTCGGCAAATTGCACGCGTAACTTCGGAAGAAGCGTGACCTCTTCGTACGCAAGTATGGAGGGGTGGCACAGACCAGGGGGTAGCGACTGTTTATCAAAAACACAGGGCTCTGCGAAGTTGCAAAACGACGTATAGGGCCTGACGCCTGCCCGGTGCTGGAAGGTTAAAGGGAGAGGTGCAAGCTTTGAACTGAAGCCCCAGTAAACGGCGGCCGTAACTATAACGGTCCTAAGGTAGCGAAATTCCTTGTCGGGTAAGTTCCGACCTGCACGAATGGCGTAACGACTTCCCCGCTGTCTCCAGCATAGACTCAGTGAAATTGAATTCCCCGTGAAGATGCGGGGTTCCTGCGGTCAGACGGAAAGACCCCGTGCACCTTTACTATAGCTTTACACTGGCATTCGTGTCGGCATGTGTAGGATAGGTGGTAGGCTTTGAAGCGGGGACGCCAGTTCTCGTGGAGCCATCCTTGAAATACCACCCTTATCGTCATGGATGTCTAACCGCGGTCCGTTATCCGGATCCGGGACAGTGTATGGTGGGTAGTTTGACTGGGGCGGTCGCCTCCGAAAGAGTAACGGAGGCGCGCGATGGTGGGCTCAGAACGGTCGGAAATCGTTCGTCGAGTGCAATGGCATAAGCCCGCCTGACTGCGAGACTGACAAGTCGAGCAGAGACGAAAGTCGGTCATAGTGATCCGGTGGTCCCGTGTGGAAGGGCCATCGCTCAACGGATAAAAGGTACGCCGGGGATAACAGGCTGATGACCCCCAAGAGTCCATATCGACGGGGTTGTTTGGCACCTCGATGTCGGCTCATCGCATCCTGGGGCTGGAGCAGGTCCCAAGGGTTTGGCTGTTCGCCAATTAAAGCGGTACGTGAGCTGGGTTCAGAACGTCGTGAGACAGTTCGGTCCCTATCTGCCGTGGGTGTAGGAATATTGACAGGATCTGTCCCTAGTACGAGAGGACCGGGATGGACATATCTCTGGTGGACCTGTTGTGGCGCCAGCCGCATAGCAGGGTAGCTATATATGGAATGGATAACCGCTGAAGGCATCTAAGCGGGAAACCAACCTGAAAACGAGTATTCCCTTGAGAACCGTGGAAGACTACCACGTTGATAGGCCGGGTGTGGAAGTGCAGCAATGCATGAAGCTTACCGGTACTAATCGTTCGATTGGCTTGATTGTTCTCATTGCTCGTGCTCATCGAAGCGCCTAGGGCGCTTCAATGATGCTTTCTCTGTCCTGACGCGTGAAACACGCTCCGGACGGGCCGCGCCACGAGGCGCGACGGCCGCTTGACCTTGCGGAGCTTTGCTCCGAAAGTGCCTCAAGCAGCTTAGAAAAAGACGTGTTCAAAGATTTAAAAGAGGGTTTCCCTCGCCAGCTTCTCATTTGGTTTGTCACCGTCGCCGGTGACATTCTTGCCCTTAGTTGACCTGGTGGTTATTGCGGGGTGGCTGCACCCGTTCCCATTCCGAACACGGCCGTGAAACGCCCCTGCGCCAATGGTACTCCGTCTTAAGACGCGGGAGAGTAGGTCGCTGCCAGGTCTATTAATGGCAAGAAAATACCAAACACACAGTCTTCTCTTCTACCCCCGGCCCAGCCGATAAAACAGGCCGCCCTCAAGCGGCCTTTTTGCTTCGGTAATATCCGGAAATGCGAAGAACTCCTGGGTTGAAGATCGACGCCGATCACACGTCCAGTCATGAAAACCGCAGGTCGCTGCCTGCGTAAGCGACATTCGGCAAAGCCGAATGCGCTGATGAGGGCAAAAGCCCTGCGGACTTTCGCCGGCGCGATTTTGCTGGCGCAAAACGCTGATAACGCGGGGTGGAGCAGCCCGGTAGCTCGTCAGGCTCATAACCTGAAGGCCGCAGGTTCAAATCCTGCCCCCGCAACCA
>UCNE01000042.1 GCA_900473685.1 Hyphomicrobiales bacterium | reverse complement strand
GTGCTGGTTCCAGATTGAATGCAACGCTGGTCTGAAACCTATATGATCCACCCGTCCAAAGCCAATAGATGCTGGCTGAAGACCTCCGTCGGCGTCTGGAACCCGAGGCACTTACGGGGTGTGGCATTGAGCCGTTCACACAGGGAACGGATCTCCTGATTGGTTACATCCAGCACAACGGTTTCCGGGGGAAGATAGCGACGAACCCTTTTGTTGGTATTTTCGACCGTGCCTTTTTGCCATGGCGCTTGTGGATCGCAGAACCACGCCGCCGTTCCCATGCCCTTTTGCAACTCGCGCCATGAGACAAATTCGAGGCCTCGGTCGAACGTCAAGCTTTGACGGGCGTGGGCGGGCAGGGGCGCCAGGTGGTTTATCAGCTGGTTCATGATCGGCTTTGATCGTCTGTCATTGTTGCGGAACAGAACGGTATAACGGCTCTTGCGCTCGACAACCGTGGCGACATTGGCGGATCCATGTTCCTTTCTGAAGATCATCAGATCCGCCTCCCAGTGGCCGAATTCGTTCCGGGAGTTGATGGCATCAGGCCTGTTTCGAATGGCGCATTCCACTGGAAAGACGAGACTTCTCGGCTTTCGTGCGTGCCGGGGCCGGCGCTTTCGCCGCCGCTCAGGCAGATGGCGGGCCAGTTGCTGATCCTGGCCCTCACGCGAATACACGTACTGATAGATCGTCTCATGGCTCAACCGTGCAGATGAGCCGCTGATAAGCCTGAGACGTCCGGAAATCTGTTCCGGCGACCAGCCGTCCTTCAAGCGATCGACCACGGCGGCGCACAGCTGTGGATCACGTAACAGCTTGCGATACTTACGCCGCCGATCCGACGCCATTCCGTGCGCTGTCACATGCCAGTATCCTTCAGCGATCGGAACGTCACGATCGTGCCAGAAATTGCGTCGAAGTTCGCGACAGATCGTCGAGCGGTCTCGGCGAAGGGCGCGTGCGATCTCCGCCTGACTTATCTTCCTCTCATGCATGCGTGCGATGATGCGACGTTCGTCCATACTCAACTGCACAAAAGAGCGGGCCATTCCATCCTCCTGAAAATATGGCCATTATTGTCTTCGTTGCATTTGAAAATGGAATCTGCCCC
>UCNE01000012.1 GCA_900473685.1 Hyphomicrobiales bacterium | reverse complement strand
TCTTGCGCTTGTTCGTTTTCCGAGATTCAGTACCTTAACGCTAAAGGTGCTTTGACTTATACCGATATTGCTGGCGACCCTGTTTTGTATGGCAACTTGCCGCCGCGTGAAATTTCTATGAAGGATGTTTTCCGTTCTGGTGATTCGTCTAAGAAGTTTAAGATTGCTGAGGGTCAGTGGTATCGTTATGCGCCTTCGTATGTTTCTCCTGCTTATCACCTTCTTGAAGGCTTCCCATTCATTCAGGAACCGCCTTCTGGTGATTTGCAAGAACGCGTACTTATTCGCCACCATGATTATGACCAGTGTTTCCAGTCCGTTCAGTTGTTGCAGTGGAATAGTCAGGTTAAATTTAATGTGACCGTTTATCGCAATCTGCCGACCACTCGCGATTCAATCATGACTTCGTGATAAAAGATTGAGTGTGAGGTTATAACGCCGAAGCGGTAAAAATTTTAATTTTTGCCGCTGAGGGGTTGACCAAGCGAAGCGCGGTAGGTTTTCTGCTTAGGAGTTTAATCATGTTTCAGACTTTTATTTCTCGCCATAATTCAAACTTTTTTTCTGATAAGCTGGTTCTCACTTCTGTTACTCCAGCTTCTTCGGCACCTGTTTTACAGACACCTAAAGCTACATCGTCAACGTTATATTTTGATAGTTTGACGGTTAATGCTGGTAATGGTGGTTTTCTTCATTGCATTCAGATGGATACATCTGTCAACGCCGCTAATCAGGTTGTTTCTGTTGGTGCTGATATTGCTTTTGATGCCGACCCTAAATTTTTTGCCTGTTTGGTTCGCTTTGAGTCTTCTTCGGTTCCGACTACCCTCCCGACTGCCTATGATGTTTATCCTTTGGATGGTCGCCATGATGGTGGTTATTATACCGTCAAGGACTGTGTGACTATTGACGTCCTTCCCCGTACGCCGGGCAATAATGTTTATGTTGGTTTCATGGTTTGGTCTAACTTTACCGCTACTAAATGCCGCGGATTGGTTTCGCTGAATCAGGTTATTAAAGAGATTATTTGTCTCCAGCCACTTAAGTGAGGTGATTTATGTTTGGTGCTATTGCTGGCGGTATTGCTTCTGCTCTTGCTGGTGGCGCCATGTCTAAATTGTTTGGAGGCGGTCAAAAAGCCGCCTCCGGTGGCATTCAAGGTGATGTGCTTGCTACCGATAACAATACTGTAGGCATGGGTGATGCTGGTATTAAATCTGCCATTCAAGGCTCTAATGTTCCTAACCCTGATGAGGCCGTCCCTAGTTTTGTTTCTGGTGCTATGGCTAAAGCTGGTAAAGGACTTCTTGAAGGTACGTTGCAGGCTGGCACTTCTGCCGTTTCTGATAAGTTGCTTGATTTGGTTGGACTTGGTGGCAAGTCTGCCGCTGATAAAGGAAAGGATACTCGTGATTATCTTGCTGCTGCATTTCCTGAGCTTAATGCTTGGGAGCGTGCTGGTGCTGATGCTTCCTCTGCTGGTATGGTTGACGCCGGATTTGAGAATCAAAAAGAGCTTACTAAAATGCAACTGGACAATCAGAAAGAGATTGCCGAGATGCAAAATGAGACTCAAAAAGAGATTGCTGGCATTCAGTCGGCGACTTCACGCCAGAATACGAAAGACCAGGTATATGCACAAAATGAGATGCTTGCTTATCAACAGAAGGAGTCTACTGCTCGCGTTGCGTCTATTATGGAAAACACCAATCTTTCCAAGCAACAGCAGGTTTCCGAGATTATGCGCCAAATGCTTACTCAAGCTCAAACGGCTGGTCAGTATTTTACCAATGACCAAATCAAAGAAATGACTCGCAAGGTTAGTGCTGAGGTTGACTTAGTTCATCAGCAAACGCAGAATCAGCGGTATGGCTCTTCTCATATTGGCGCTACTGCAAAGGATATTTCTAATGTCGTCACTGATGCTGCTTCTGGTGTGGTTGATATTTTTCATGGTATTGATAAAGCTGTTGCCGATACTTGGAACAATTTCTGGAAAGACGGTAAAGCTGATGGTATTGGCTCTAATTTGTCTAGGAAATAACCGTCAGGATTGACACCCTCCCAATTGTATGTTTTCATGCCTCCAAATCTTGGAGGCTTTTTTATGGTTCGTTCTTATTACCCTTCTGAATGTCACGCTGATTATTTTGACTTTGAGCGTATCGAGGCTCTTAAACCTGCTATTGAGGCTTGTGGCATTTCTACTCTTTCTCAATCCCCAATGCTTGGCTTCCATAAGCAGATGGATAACCGCATCAAGCTCTTGGAAGAGATTCTGTCTTTTCGTATGCAGGGCGTTGAGTTCGATAATGGTGATATGTATGTTGACGGCCATAAGGCTGCTTCTGACGTTCGTGATGAGTTTGTATCTGTTACTGAGAAGTTAATGGATGAATTGGCACAATGCTACAATGTGCTCCCCCAACTTGATATTAATAACACTATAGACCACCGCCCCGAAGGGGACGAAAAATGGTTTTTAGAGAACGAGAAGACGGTTACGCAGTTTTGCCGCAAGCTGGCTGCTGAACGCCCTCTTAAGGATATTCGCGATGAGTATAATTACCCCAAAAAGAAAGGTATTAAGGATGAGTGTTCAAGATTGCTGGAGGCCTCCACTATGAAATCGCGTAGAGGCTTTGCTATTCAGCGTTTGATGAATGCAATGCGACAGGCTCATGCTGATGGTTGGTTTATCGTTTTTGACACTCTCACGTTGGCTGACGACCGATTAGAGGCGTTTTATGATAATCCCAATGCTTTGCGTGACTATTTTCGTGATATTGGTCGTATGGTTCTTGCTGCCGAGGGTCGCAAGGCTAATGATTCACACGCCGACTGCTATCAGTATTTTTGTGTGCCTGAGTATGGTACAGCTAATGGCCGTCTTCATTTCCATGCGGTGCACTTTATGCGGACACTTCCTACAGGTAGCGTTGACCCTAATTTTGGTCGTCGGGTACGCAATCGCCGCCAGTTAAATAGCTTGCAAAATACGTGGCCTTATGGTTACAGTATGCCCATCGCAGTTCGCTACACGCAGGACGCTTTTTCACGTTCTGGTTGGTTGTGGCCTGTTGATGCTAAAGGTGAGCCGCTTAAAGCTACCAGTTATATGGCTGTTGGTTTCTATGTGGCTAAATACGTTAACAAAAAGTCAGATATGGACCTTGCTGCTAAAGGTCTAGGAGCTAAAGAATGGAACAACTCACTAAAAACCAAGCTGTCGCTACTTCCCAAGAAGCTGTTCAGAATCAGAATGAGCCGCAACTTCGGGATGAAAATGCTCACAATGACAAATCTGTCCACGGAGTGCTTAATCCAACTTACCAAGCTGGGTTACGACGCGACGCCGTTCAACCAGATATTGAAGCAGAACGCAAAAAGAGAGATGAGATTGAGGCTGGGAAAAGTTACTGTAGCCGACGTTTTGGCGGCGCAACCTGTGACGACAAATCTGCTCAAATTTATGCGCGCTTCGATAAAAATGATTGGCGTATCCAACCTGCAGAGTTTTATCGCTTCCATGACGCAGAAGTTAACACTTTCGGATATTTCTGATGAGTCGAAAAATTATCTTGATAAAGCAGGAATTACTACTGCTTGTTTACGAATTAAATCGAAGTGGACTGCTGGCGGAAAATGAGAAAATTCGACCTATCCTTGCGCAGCTCGAGAAGCTCTTACTTTGCGACCTTTCGCCATCAACTAACGATTCTGTCAAAAACTGACGCGTTGGATGAGGAGAAGTGGCTTAATATGCTTGGCACGTTCGTCAAGGACTGGTTTAGATATGAGTCACATTTTGTTCATGGTAGAGATTCTCTTGTTGACATTTTAAAAGAGCGTGGATTACTATCTGAGTCCGATGCTGTTCAACCACTAATAGGTAAGAAATCATGAGTCAAGTTACTGAACAATCCGTACGTTTCCAGACCGCTTTGGCCTCTATTAAGCTCATTCAGGCTTCTGCCGTTTTGGATTTAACCGAAGATGATTTCGATTTTCTGACGAGTAACAAAGTTTGGATTGCTACTGACCGCTCTCGTGCTCGTCGCTGCGTTGAGGCTTGCGTTTATGGTACGCTGGACTTTGTAGGATACCCTCGCTTTCCTGCTCCTGTTGAGTTTATTGCTGCCGTCATTGCTTATTATGTTCATCCCGTCAACATTCAAACGGCCTGTCTCATCATGGAAGGCGCTGAATTTACGGAAAACATTATTAATGGCGTCGAGCGTCCGGTTAAAGCCGCTGAATTGTTCGCGTTTACCTTGCGTGTACGCGCAGGAAACACTGACGTTCTTACTGACGCAGAAGAAAACGTGCGTCAAAAATTACGTGCAGAAGGAGTGATGTAATGTCTAAAGGTAAAAAACGTTCTGGCGCTCGCCCTGGTCGTCCGCAGCCGTTGCGAGGTACTAAAGGCAAGCGTAAAGGCGCTCGTCTTTGGTATGTAGGTGGTCAACAATTTTAATTGCAGGGGCTTCGGCCCCTTACTTGAGGATAAATTATGTCTAATATTCAAACTGGCGCCGAGCGTATGCCGCATGACCTTTCCCATCTTGGCTTCCTTGCTGGTCAGATTGGTCGTCTTATTACCATTTCAACTACTCCGGTTATCGCTGGCGACTCCTTCGAGATGGACGCCGTTGGCGCTCTCCGTCTTTCTCCATTGCGTCGTGGCCTTGCTATTGACTCTACTGTAGACATTTTTACTTTTTATGTCCCTCATCGTCACGTTTATGGTGAACAGTGGATTAAGTTCATGAAGGATGGTGTTAATGCCACTCCTCTCCCGACTGTTAACACTACTGGTTATATTGACCATGCCGCTTTTCTTGGCACGATTAACCCTGATACCAATAAAATCCCTAAGCATTTGTTTCAGGGTTATTTGAATATCTATAACAACTATTTTAAAGCGCCGTGGATGCCTGACCGTACCGAGGCTAACCCTAATGAGCTTAATCAAGATGATGCTCGTTATGGTTTCCGTTGCTGCCATCTCAAAAACATTTGGACTGCTCCGCTTCCTCCTGAGACTGAGCTTTCTCGCCAAATGACGACTTCTACCACATCTATTGACATTATGGGTCTGCAAGCTGCTTATGCTAATTTGCATACTGACCAAGAACGTGATTACTTCATGCAGCGTTACCATGATGTTATTTCTTCATTTGGAGGTAAAACCTCTTATGACGCTGACAACCGTCCTTTACTTGTCATGCGCTCTAATCTCTGGGCATCTGGCTATGATGTTGATGGAACTGACCAAACGTCGTTAGGCCAGTTTTCTGGTCGTGTTCAACAGACCTATAAACATTCTGTGCCGCGTTTCTTTGTTCCTGAGCATGGCACTATGTTTACTCTTGCGCTTGTTCGT
>UCNE01000037.1 GCA_900473685.1 Hyphomicrobiales bacterium | reverse complement strand
GTCCAGCAGAAGACTGGGCGCCCCGTGCAGTTCGAGATTACGACCGAGGTCAGAGCTAGTCTGCTTGCCTGGCTTCAGCGAAGGGGAGGAACGGTCGATGACTATGCCTTTCCCAGTCGAGTAGACTACACAGATCATCTCAGCACTCGGCAATACGCCCGACTGATCGATGAGTGGGTCACTGCTATTGGATTGCGCCGGGAGGACTACGGGACGCATTCCCTTCGGCGAACGAAGGCTGCCATGATCTATAAGGCAACTGGTAACCTTCGAGCGATCCAGATCCTGCTTGGCCATACCAAGATTGAGAACACAGTCAGGTATCTCGGCGTCGATATTGAGGATGCACTGGAACTGGCAGAGCGGACTGAAATCTGAAGGGGAACGGCCCTGCACATCGTGGGGCCGTGCCCTTTCGCTGCTAGACCTTCTCACAGGATTCGATCCGCTTTGCGCCCGCATTTCGGTCATTGACGGTGGTCGGTTGGATACCCGAAAGCAGTCGGTCCGCTCGCCCTGTCAGCAAAGCGCCGCGAGCGAGCGTGGATGTATCGTTGTGCCCTGGCTTTGAGCTGACGTGAACATGGCGCTAGAGCGGCAATTATTTCCGCATCCACGCCAGCGCAAGGAGTTTGGATCACGACGACAGATTTCGTGGATCGCTGTAGCCGCGCCGCTCAGGTTAAAGACATGCCACAGTAAGCCATCCCCTCTTTGAAGGCAGCCATTGAGAAGACTTTATTCGTGCCGGAGAGCGACGCGCGGCGCTGACCACATGACGACGGCGTCTCCGGTCACACCCTATGGATGTTTTTCGAGGGGCCTTGCAAATTATGATAAGCACGCCCATATCTAGATGAGTGGCAGCCATTGAACGGGCACTGCTACTTTCTGGGCGGCACTCACCCTGGCCCCAATAAAGGAGGACATCATGTCTTCCGACCTTCATCAGCCTACCGGCCGCATCAGCATCATCAGAAGTGCGCTCCGGCATTCCGGCTTTCGCTACGAAGAACCACTCTGCGAGCTGGACCGCGGCGCGGCGCGCCACGCGCTCACGCTGTATCAGAATGGCGTCCGCAGATCCGCCGATTTGAACCCTGCCGTCAACGTTTGGGCGGATGAAGCCGTCATTGAGCGGCCGAAGAGCGGCGGTCAGGTCACGAGCCTGTGACCCTTTCCTTCCCCAATCCGACCCGTACCTACGATGAGACACGCAGTCTCATTCGTTTCATCGGGCACGATGGCTTGAACCAGATTCTGTTTCTCTTGCCTGTCGCCGTGTTCGATCGCGAGGGCGTCCCCGGACGCCGGAAGGAACGCGACTATCTTCTGGCATTCGATCGCCTGCGCGACCGCATCCTGACGACTGCGAGGCAAGCCTATCAGTCTCGGCGACGACATACGATTGAACTCGATCTCAGTGAATTCGGGTCGGCCCTCCAGTCGGCGACCTGACGACGCCAATCACAGCGCTTGGCTAACTTGGAAGAGGAAGAAGCCATGGTCGATCGTGAGCGATCTCCTACGTTGATTGTCTATGACGAACGCCTCGAGAATATATCTGGCCTTTCACCATGCTGAAGAAGAATCCACCAGAAGGTGAGCAGAAGCTGGCTGACCAGGCGTTGCGTCGTGCGCTGCGCCATCGTTCCGGCTACTCGAGCGCGGATCTCCGGGCGAAGGCAGGTAGCAGCTATGAACGAGAGGTGGTCGTCTTAGATCGCCTCCGCAAGGGAATGGTCATGAGCCATATGCAGGCAGCCATCTGGGAGAATGTCGTTTTTAGTCACGCTGCAGCTTTGTCGCGCTGGGAAGGCGAGGGCGGAAGTCCGTGCTTTGGCGATCAAACCGTCACGCCCGAGAAGCGGGGCATCTGATGGATCCTTCGGACAAGGTGATCGTACTGGCCGATATTCGCAAGAAACGCATCGCTTCCGCGACATGCCGATCGAACGTCTTCGAGATCAGGACAGGGGCAAGGAAGCGGCCGGATTGCAGCATCCATCCGTTCATAGCGCTGCCCGCTGTTCCGCCAAAGCTGGCCTGACGAACACGGAGGTCGCTTCTCGATCTGATCTCACCAAGTGACACCGGTCCCTCGCAAGGAGTCCCACATGTTTACGCGAACGAAGACAAGAACCGTGCATTTCGATGCTCCCTTCACCCTGACGGGTCTGGAAGGCGTCTATCCGCCCGGCGACTATCAGGTGCAGGACGACGAGGAGCAGATCACCGGGATTTCATGGCTCGCCTATCGGCGTGTGGCCACCGCGATCGAAGTCGTTGCCGGCAAGAAGACGAGCCTGATCGGCATAGATCCGTCTGAACTGGATGCCGCGCTGGAACTGGACAGGGTCCTGGCGGGCCAGGAAAGCCCAGACACAACACACTGATGATTGGAGAAACACCATGCCTTCTCACCGATTTACCGTCGGCCAAATGGTTCGTCTCGTGACCACCAAGGGGCTCTCTCCCGCAGCCGCCGTCACCTACACCATCGAGGCCTCCATGCCGGCCTACCAGAACAGCCCTCAGTATCGGCTCTGGAATGCCGAACTCCGCCAGGGGCGCGTCGCTTTGGAACGGGATCTGGAGGCCACAGGATCGGCGTGATCCCGAGACCGATGCTGAGGCATCCACCATGCGGCCGCGTTTTGCGTCCCTGGCCAATTTGGCGAGACCTCGCCACCATGTTCTGGAGGGAACGCAGATGAGCAGACCGACACGTATCGCCTTCATTGGCAACTCCCTTCCGCGCCAATGCGGCATTGCAACCTTCACCGGCGATCTTTCCCAGGCGCTGGTCGACGCTGTCGAGCCCGTCCAGACGAGCATCGTCGCTGTGACGGATGCCAGGCAAAGCTACGCCTATCCGAGCGACGTGATCTTCGAGATCCGTGAGGAGGAAGTCGAAGACTATGTGACGGCCGCGCGGATCTTAAATGAAGGTCGGTTCGATGTGGTTTCGCTGCAGCACGAATTCGGCATCTTCGGCGGGCCGGACGGCGAACATATTCTTACGCTTCTAGAAAACCTGCGCATTCCACTCGTCACCACCTGCCACACCATCCTCGCCGAACCAACACCGTCCCAGCATCGCGTGTTGCAGAAGGTCGCCGCTCACTCCAGCCGTGTCGTCGTCATGGCGGAGAAGGGACGCACGCTTCTGACGGAAATCTACGGCGTCGCCCCCCAGAAGATCGACGTCATCGCCCATGGCATACCCGACCGCCCCTTTCACGACCCGGATCTGGCCAAGGTGGAGCGCGGTTACGCCGGACGCCCGGTGGTCCTGACCTTTGGCCTCCTTTCGCCCAACAAGGGCATAGAGGTGGTCATCGATGCCATGCCAGACATTCTGAAAGAGAGCCCCGAGGCTTTGTATATTGTCCTCGGCGCCACGCATCCGACGCTTCTGCGCCAGCAGGGTGAGGCCTATCGCGACAGTTTGCGCCAGCGCACCGAGCGGCTGGGCGTCGATCATGCCGTGCAATTTCTCAATGATTTCGTCGATCTGCCGACGCTTCTCGACTTCATTGCTTTGTGTGACGTTTACGTGACGCCCTATCTGGATGAAGCGCAGATGACGTCGGGAACGCTCTCCTACAGTTTTGGCATGGGCAGCGCAGTGGTCTCTACTCCTTATTGGCACGCCTGCGATATCCTGGCAGACGGCCGAGGCATTTTGGTTCCTTTCGGCGACGCATCGTCCACGGGTAAGGCGATCTCTACCTTGTTCGGCGATGACGAGGTCCGAATGGCCATGCGCAGGCGGGCCTACGAGGCCGGCCGCGCGATGATCTGGTCGCATGTCGCCACGCTCTACCTCGACAGCATGGCGAAGGCGCGAACGGCTTTTCGGCCGAAGCTCGTCAGCGACCTTATCTCCTTGCATATGAAGCGCCCGCCGCAGCAGACCGCTTTGAAGCTCGGCCATCTGCACACGATGTGCGACGACACAGGCATTATCCAGCATGCGGTGTTCTCCGTGCCGGACAGGTCGCATGGCTACTGCGTCGACGACAATGCGCGGGCTCTGCTTCTGTCCTCGCTCCTGTCGGCAGTCGGCGAAATCGGGATCGCGGACCGCATGACGGCCTCTTTCGCAGCCTTCGTCGAACACGCCTGGAACCCCGACACCGGCCGCTTCAGAAACTTCATGAGCTACGACCGCCGTTGGCTCGAAGACGAGGGCTCCGAAGATAGTCATGGGCGAACCCTCTGGGCGCTCGGGGCCTGCGCCCTGTCCGATACCGATGCGCCGCGCCGTCGATGGGCAAGTGCCCTTTTCGCCCGGGCGATGTCCCTCACGCTCGACTTTCGTTCCCCGCGCGCCTGGGCCTTCACGCTTCTTGGCCTCAACGATTACTGTGCGGCCAATCCGCACGATTCCAGCGCTCGTATGCTGCGCATCCGGCACGCTGAAAATCTGATGGATCTGGAACGACGTGTGTCCAAGGATGGACGCCGCTGGTTCGAAGAGGGGCTATCTTATGAAAATGCCCGCCTGTGCCAGGCCTTGATCGCGACGGGCCTGTCCGCAAAGGTTCCCGCCTTCGTCGAAACAGGTGTTGCAACGCTTGAATGGCTGATGACCCAGCAGACGGCTGATAAAGGCCATTTCCGCGCCATCGGAACCGATGGCTTCTTCGAGACCGGTCAACCGCCCAAGCTCTTCGACCAACAGCCGGTTGAGGCGACGGCCACCGTCGCCGCCTGTCTTGCTGCTTATGAGGCGACCTCGGACAAAAGCTGGACAGAGGCTGCCAACAGGGCGTTCGACTGGTTCACCGGCAGCAATGATCACGGCGCCTCGCTGGTCGACCCCGAGACCGGCAGTTGCCGCGACGGCCTTCATGTCGATCGCCCCAACGAGAACCAGGGAGCCGAATCCGTGCTCTGTTACCTAATCTCCTGCGTCGAACTCGGTCGTGCAAACCAGATGCTACGCCCGATACTTCCAAGGGTTGGCTTCAGGCAGTTGTCATGAGCCGCCCCACCCGCAGCAAAAAATCCGAAAGATCAATCTTGCCCCAATCCAGCCTCCTCAACCGGCAGGCCCTCTATTTGAAGCCGGATCCGACACGGGTGATTGTGCGCCCGTTCAAGCCATCGACGGAACCTCGGCATCTCAATCCGCGCGATAAGACCCGGGCGAATGATATCGTCGATCGCGTTCTGTCTCTGGACCCGGCGTCGACCGCCAATCAGTTGCGCGACATCCTCGCCAATTTCGAGGGCCGGCATCGCAATCTGTTGCGACAGTTCGAGTTGCGCGCGGATGCGATGGAGGATGCTTTTATCCACCATCAACAGTTCAGCCAGCAGCAGAGGCAGTTGGTCGGGGCTTATTTTATGAACGAATACTCATTCGAGTCCGCTGCTCTGTTCAATCCGAGCATCGTGCCGCATCCCGACCAGTCCGGTATTGGCGAGGGAAGCCGCCGGGTGATCATCAGTCTGAGGGCCGTAGGCGAAGGACATATCTCCTCGCTTACCTTCCGCTCCGGTGTGATCGATCCCGAAGGGGCCGTCACCATCGATGCGCCGATGCAACTTGCAGGCCTGCCGGACATCTATGCAAGTGACGGCTTGGCGCCCGCCGGCTGTATCGGGATCAATTTCAAAGAGGAAAGCGATCTCAGCGAGCGGGTCATCTTTCCGGTGACGGAGGCGCAATCGAACGGCATCGAGGATGCCCGCTTCGTCGCTTTCGAGGACCAAGGCAAGACGATCTACTTCGCGACCTATACCGCCTATAGCGGTTCTTCGATCCGCTCGGAGCTTCTGGAAACGACGGATTTTCTCAACTTCACCCTGACGCCGCTGCACGGGCCCGCTGCCCGCAACAAGGGCATGGCGCTCTTTCCCCGCCGCATCAATGGCCGTTATGCGATGATCGCCCGCCAGGACAGCGAAAACCTTTTCCTGCTCTATTCCGACGATCTCCATCATTGGGATGAGGGACACCTCCTGCTGAAACCGGAATTCGCTTGGCAGTTCGTCCAGATTGGCAATTGTGGCTCCCCGGTTGAAATCGACGAAGGGTGGCTCTTGTTCACCCACGGCGTCGGACCAATGCGGCGCTACGCGATCGGGGTAACCCTGCTCGACAAGCACGACCCAAGCATCATCCTGTCGCGCACTGTGGAACCTCTGCTGCAGCCGGAGCCGACGGAGCGGGAAGGCTATGTCCCGAACGTTGTCTACTCTTGCGGTGCTATGCGACATGGCGATCTGATCGCCCTGCCATATGCGGTCTCGGACACCTATTCCAACTTCACCACGATGAAGATCAGCAGGCTTCTGGAAACGATGCAACACACTGGGATGGCCTTGTGAATGCGGAGGGCAGGTCGGCCGTGGCGTCAGGCGCCTGGCAATTAGTGTCCAACAACTGAAACGCGTCTTCCTGGAGGAAATTCTGCCCACCTGGAGCAAATCCGGTTTCGACGAGACCTGCGGCCAATTCGTCGAATATCTGGAGCTGGATGGATCATCCCAGAAGGCAGGTGAGGTCCGGACCAGAACCGTGGCCCGCCAGATCTATGTTCACGCCCATGCGGCCCATCTCGGCGTTGCCCCCTCAGCGTCGCTCGATTTGGCCGAACGGGCTTTCACCAACCTGCACCGCATCGCCTGGGTGAGCGGGAAGCGGGGGCGGCTATGTGAGAAGCTTCAATCGCCACACAGAAAGCATTACCGACCCCGTTCGCGATCTCTACGACAATGCCTGCGTGCTGCTCGCTCTCTCCTGGCTGCTGACGGCGACGGGCATGGGCAGCACGATCCCGACCAGTTCCCTGTATCACCTTTGGACGGCCATTGCGGCTTCGGCCGGGGATTTACGGTGAACCTGCTGCACCTGAAACGCAGAAATTGCTGAACAGTAGGTGGTGTGGTCTGACTTCCAGAGTCTGGAGGGGCGAGCTCAACCATGACGACGAAGAAACCTTCTGCCAGCTTTGGGCCGAGCTCGGACTAAACCGCCAGACTTTTGAATGTCGGCTCCGGCTTGCGGCACCCCAACTTCAGACAGTCCGCTCACGGCCCCCGTCATAGAACCGAGAGCAGTGCGTTCTCCCTCCGGCCAATG
>UCNE01000024.1 GCA_900473685.1 Hyphomicrobiales bacterium | reverse complement strand
GCGCGCGTTCTGCCGGCGCGACCGAAGTGGTCATCAAGGACGCCCACGATAGCGGCCGCAACCTCATTCTCGACCGGTTGCCGGACTATGCGCGGATCGTGCGCGGCTGGTCCGGCCACCCGGACTCCATGATGTTTGGGCTCGATGAGAGTTTTGCTGCCGCAATCTACACCGGCTATCACTCCAAGGCAGGCAGCGAGGCCAATCCACTCGCCCATACCTCCAACATGCGCATTTCGCGGCTTTTGCTCAATGGTGAAGTTGCATCCGAATTCACCATCAATGCGCTGTGTGCGGCGGGTTATGGGGTTCCTTCCGTTTTCCTGGCCGGTGATGAAGGCATTTGCGCGGAGGCACGAGCCATGGTGCCGGGCCTTGCTGCCGTCGAGACGCTGGATGGATGCGGCCGCGCCTCGACCTCCATCTCGCCCGCATGGTCGCGGCGCCTGATCCGAGAAGGCGTGGCTCTGGCACTCTCCGGCGATTTCGCCCAGGCATTGCCGGCGCTGGCGGAGCATTACGAAGTCGTGATCGAATTCAACAATCCGACCGATGCCTACCGCGCCGGCTGGTATCCGGGCGCGCGCGGCCATGGTCCTCGTGCCGTCGCCTTCGAACACAAGGATTTTGCCGAAATCCTGCGGGCGCTGGTCTTCCTCAAGGTGTGATCAGGCGGGCGCGCGTTCTAACAGTTGCCCGGCTGTGCGCCAAAGGTCTTCGACCTTTCTATTGCGGCTGGCGGCGTGGCGATAAAGGCGGATTTCGAGATCGAGGTTCCAGCCCTCGTCCACGGATGCGGACACCAGGCGGCCCGCGTCCATTTCATCGCGCGCCAGGCTTTCTGGTAGCCAGCATACGCCGGCACCGGTCACTGCCATGTTCATCAACCCGGCACTGATGGTGTTTTCATGTGTCGTGCGGCGCCGGAAGGGCGGCCGGCGCAGCCAAAGGCGTGACAAGGCAACCCCGAAGAACGAATTGAAGCCATAGCTGAGACAGGGAATGGCAAGCCGCGGCTGTGCGACGGCGCGGTCAATGAGGTTGCGGCCCGGCTGCACATTGCCGGATAGTACGATTTCCGGCGAAACGAGCGGGATCAGGCGGTCGCGGGCAGCGGTCAGCGAAGCGAACTGGCCACGGTCGAGGTGGAACGGCACTTCCGGATGAGTATAAGTCAGGAAGAAGTCCGCCTCGTCGTTGACCAGCGCGTCGAGATTGGCCTCTATGCCGCCGCGGTCAGGGATGAGCGAGGTGCTGAATATGCCGCCGGCATTTTCCAGCGCCTTCACCCAGCGCGGAAAAAAGGTCACCGTCAATGTATGCAAAGCTGCAAAACGGATGAGGCCGGGCTCGTGCGATGGGCGCAACGCCTCGCGCGCCGCATAAAAGGTGCGGATTGACTCCTGCGCCACCGGCAGGAAATTCCGCCCCGCGGGCGTGAGTTCAGCCGGCATGGTGGCACGGCTGATCAAGGTGGCACCCAGCCAGCTCTCCAGCTGCTTGATCCTCCGGCTAAAGGCCGGCTGCGTGACATTGCGAAACTCAGCGGCCCGCGAAAAGCTGGACGTATCGGCCAGCGTCACGAAATCCTCCAGCCACTTGATCTCCATAAACCGTTCCCCCGATCCTGTTTATCCCGGAAAACGATCATAAGTCATTCAATCAAAATGGGTATGCCGATTTCGCATAGGGTGGTGCCAAAACCGAATTGGCCAAGTCAGCCACAACCTTCCACGTTGCGTGTGGAGGAAATAGGCACCGGCTCGTCCGGTGCCCACCGGGGGGAGCTGTGAATGGCATTCGCAATCGAAGCCGATCTTATCGTGCACAACGGCCGCATCTGGCGTGGCCGGGAGGAGGGCATCAGCGAGGCTGTTGCCGTTTGGCAGGGCAAGGTTCTTGCAACGGGCAGCGATGCCGACATGTTGAGCCTCAAGGGGCCGCGTACGGAGGTCATTGATCTCGAGGGCCGCTTTGCCAGCCCCGGCCTCATTGACAATCACCTACACCTGATCTCCACCGGCATCACCATGGGCTGGGTGGATGCAACGCCCGCTGCCGCACCAACGCTGGCCGCCTTGATGACGACACTTGCCGAGCGCGCCGCAGCTACCCCGAAGGGCGGTTGGGTCCGTGCACGCGGTTATGACCAGGTCAAGCTCGATACCGGCCAGCACCCCACGCGCGAGGACCTGGACCGCGCTATCCCCGACCATCCGGTGCTGCTGACACGCGCCTGCGGCCATGTGGCCATCGCCAATTCGCAGGCACTGAAATTGGCCGGCGTCACCGAGGCGACGCCAGTGCCAGACGGCGGCGTCATCGGTCTCACCGACGGCCGCCTCAACGGTCTCTTCGCCGAAAATGCCATGAACCTGATCAAGGCGGCGATGCCCGAGGTAACGACTGAAGAGCTCGTTGACGGTATCGAACGGGGCGGGCGTTACCTGCTTTCGCTCGGTATCACCAGCTGCATGGATGCGGCAGTCGGCCAGCTTTCAGGCTTTGCGGAAATTCAGGCCTATGAGATGGCCAAGGTGTCCGGCCGCTTGCCGGTTCGTGTCTGGCTGACGCTGCTTGGTGATCCAGGTGTTTCGATCGTCGAAGATTCCTGGCGGGCCGGCCTTGTCTCCGGTGCCGGTGATGACATGCTGCGCGTCGGCGCGGTCAAGATCTTCCTTGATGGCTCAGCGGGCGGACGCACCGCCTGGATGTCGAAACCCTATCTGGGCGAACCCGACAATATCGGCGTTCAGATGCTGCCGGATGCAGAGGTCGAAGCTATCGTCAAATCCTGCCACGACCGCGGCTACCAGATGGCCTGCCATGCCATTGGCGACGGCGCGATCGGGCAGTTGATCACCGCCTACGAGAAGGCGCTGGCCGCCAATCCCGATCCGGACCGGCGCCACCGCATCGAGCATTGCGGTTTCTCGACAGCCGAACAGGACGCACGCATGAAGGCAGCCGGCATCCTGCCGGCACCGCAGATGGCCTTCATCCACGATTTCGGCGACAGCTACATTTCCGTGCTGGGCGAAGAGCGCGGCAAGCCGTCCTACCAGATCGGTACCTGGATGCGCATGGGCCTCAAGCCCTCGACCGGGTCGGACGCGCCGGTCTGCTCGCCCGATCCCTTCCCGAACCTGCATGCCATGATCACCCGCAAGACCGGCAAGGGGACGGTGATGGACGATGCCGAAAGACTGAGCCGCGAGGAGGCGCTTCAGGCCTACACGGAATTCGGCGCCTATTCGCAAAAAGCCGAGGCCGTGAAGGGCAGGCTGGTGCCGGGCCAATGGGCCGACATCGCGGTCTTCGACAATGACCTTCTGGAGGCCCCGACAGACACTATCCTCTCAGGCACGCGCTGCCTGTTGACCCTGCTTGCAGGCCGCGTCGTGCACGACGCGCGATAGAGATTTGCCGGACTAAATTATCGAAACGATGCCGAAAACGGCACGAGAGGGAGAACGACATGCTGAAAAAATTGACACTCGCCGCAATGCTGAGCCTCAGCGTCGCAACCGGGGCTCTTGCCGCCGGCGAACGTTCCGGCGGAACACTCGTCTTCACGGCGCCGTACGGCTCAAGCTTTGCCACGCTTGACGTGCAGGCGAGCCCCAACACGCAGGAAGAATTCATCACGCAGGCCATCCACCGCGGTCTCTACAGTTGGAACTCGATCGAGAACAAGCCGGTGCTCGAACTGGCGGATTCCGAAGACCTCTCCGAGGATGGCACGGTCCACACCTATCACCTGCGCAAGAACGCGGTGTTCCACAACGGTAAGCCGCTGACGGCCGACGACTTCATCTACAGCTACAAGCGCATCGCCAATCCGAAGAATGCCTTCCCAGGCGCCAGCTTCATCGCCGTCATCAAGGGCGCCGACGAGTTCATCGCCGGCAAGGCGGACGAAATTTCCGGTCTCAAGAAGATCGATGACAACACGCTGGAGATCACCTACACCGGCCCGATCAACCCCGGCTTCCCACTGATGCAGAACACGACGGTGATCTACCCGTCAAATGTCGAGGATGAAACCAGCTTCGCCAAGAACCCCATCGGCCTCGGCGCCTTTGTCTTCAAAGAGCATGTGCCGGGCTCACAGGTCGTCGTTGAAAAGTTCGACAAGTATTACGAGGAAGGCAAGCCCTATCTGGACCGCATCAACATCGTGTTGATGGCCGAAGACGCTGCGCGCGACGTCGCGTTCCGCAACAAGGAAATCGACGTCTCGATCCTCGGCCCGACCCAGTATCAGGCCTATCAGGGTGAAGACGTGCTGAAGGATCACCTGCTCGAAGTCGCCGAGGTCTATACCCGCAACATCGGCTTCAACCCGGCATTTGAACCCTTCAAGGACAAGCGGGTGCGTCAGGCGATCAACTATGCGATCAACGCACCGCTGATCATCGAACGCCTCGTCAAGAACAAGGCCTATCCCGCCTCCGGCTGGCTGCCGCTCTCCTCGCCGGCCTTCGACAAGGACAAGGCTGCCTATGCCTTCGACCCGGAGAAGGCCAAGGCCTTGCTGACTGAAGCCGGTTATGCCGACGGCTTCGAGTTTGAGGTGACGGCAAGCCCCAACGAAAGCTGGGGCGTGCCGATCGTCGAGGCCATTCTGCCGATGCTGAAGAAGGTCGGCATCACCGTGAAGCCGAAGCCGGTCGAAAGCTCCGCACTTGGCGACGCTGTAACGTCGAACACCTTCCAGGCCTTCATCTGGTCAAACCTGTCCGGTCCTGACCCGCTGAACGCACTGCGCTGCTTCCATTCAAAGACGCAGCAGTCGGCCTGCAACTATACGAGCTATGCGAGCCCCGAATTCGACAAGCTCTATGAGGCGGCCCAGCAGGAGCGCGACCCGGCCAAGCAGAACGATTTGCTGCGCCAGGCCAACAACATCGTGCAGGACGACGCGCCGGTTTGGTTCTTCAACTACAACAAGGCGGTCATGGCCTACCAGCCGTGGATTCACGGCCTCGTTCCGAACGCAACGGAACTGGCGGTCCAGCCCTATGATGAAATCTGGATCGACGAAACGGCGCCCGCCCGCCAGTAAGCCCTGAGAGATGCAGGGGCAGCCGTGAAAATTTCACGGCTGCCCCTGCATCGATCGCCGCGCCCTTCAGGGCGTCCAAACCGGGACCGCTCATGTTTCGCTTCACCCTGCGCCGTATCCTGCAGATCATACCCACCGTCGTCGTGGTCGCGCTGCTTATTTTCGTCATTTTCTCGGTGGTGCCTGGCACCTTTGCCGCCAGCCTGTTTGCCGACGGAAAACGCGCCGCCGACCCGCAGATGATCGCCCGCCTCAACGAGGAATTTGGGCTGAACAAGCCGCTGATGGAGCGCTTTGTGGCCTATGTCACGGACCTTGCGCAATTCGATCTCGGCACCAGCTTCCGAACCCGCCAGCCGGTCTTCGATCTCATCAACGACCGGATGTGGGCTTCGCTGAAACTGGCTATCGTTGCCATGGTCTTTGCCCTTGCCGTCGGCGTACCACTCGGTTTTCTAGCGGCAATGAGACCGGGTTCTGTGCTGGACACGGTAACGATGATCGGTGCGGTCTCGGGTCTGTCCATGCCGCAGTTCTGGCTTGGCCTTCTGGCAATGTACCTGTTTGCCTTGCAGCTGAACTGGCTGCCGAGCTTCGGTTATGGCAACGGGTCGTTCCAGAACCTTATCCTTCCTGCCGTCACGCTTGGCGTCACGCCGCTTGCGCTTCTTGCGCGCACGACGCGGGCAGGGGTGCTCGATGTGCTCAACGCCGATTTCATCCGCACCGCCCATTCCAAGGGCATGAGCGAGATCAAGGTGGTGCGCTGGCATGTGGCCCGCAATGCGCTGGTTTTGATCGTCACGACGGTCGGCTTGCAATTCGGTTCGCTGATCGGCCAGGCCGTTGTCATCGAAAAGCTTTTTGCCTGGCCCGGCATTGGTTCGCTGCTGGTCGATAGCGTTGCGATCCGCGACATCCCCGTGGTGCAGGGCACGATCCTCGTCATCGTGCTCTGGTTTCTTGTCATCAATACTGCCGTCGATCTGATCTATGCCGCGATCGACCCGCGCATCAAGCAGGAGTGACGGCAATGCGTCTCGGCTTCAATTTCTGGCTCGGCGCCGGCCTGACGGCGCTGGTGATTTTCGCGGGCGTGCTTGCGCCCTGGATTGCACCCTTCGACCCGGTACTCGACGCAGACCTGATGAGTTCCGAACTGCCGCCGGACGCTACCTTCTGGTTCGGTACGGATGCCCAGGGACGCGACGTCTATACCCGTATTCTCTTCGGCGCGCAGATTTCGCTGACGGTCGGCATCGTCTCGCAGGTGATCAACTCGATCATCGGCGTCACACTCGGCATGACCGCCGGCTATTGGGGCGGCTGGTGGGACGATCTGGTAAACGGTCTCACCAACGTGATGCTCGCTATTCCCTCGCTGATCTTCGCGCTCGCCGTGATGGCGGTTCTGGGGCCGGGCCTGCCGTCACTTCTTGTCGCACTCGGCCTCACCAACTGGAGCTGGACTTGCCGCATCGCCCGCTCCTCGACGCTGTCGCTGAAATCACAGGGCTATGTGCAGGCAGCACAAACGCTCGGCTACGGCGACCTGCGCATCATGTTTACCCAAATCCTGCCGAACATGATGGGCCCGATCCTCGTCATGGCGACGCTCGGCATGGGGTCAGCGGTGCTGTCGGAAGCAGCCCTTTCCTTCCTTGGCCTCGGCATCCAGCCGCCGTTTCCGAGCTGGGGCTCAATGCTGACCGACGCGCGCCAGCTCATCCAACTGGCACCCTGGGTGGCGATCTTTCCCGGTCTCGCCATCTTCCTGTCGGTGCTCGGATTCAACCTTCTCGGCGACGGCTTGCGCGACAGTCTTGACCCGCACATGAGGACGCGAAGCCCATGACCGCGCCGCTTCTCGACATCAAAGACCTGCAATTGGGCGTGGCGCTCGGCCAGTCCATCCATCCACTCCTCAAGAGCGTCTCCTTCCAGATCATGCCGGGAGAAGCCTATGGCCTCGTCGGTGAGTCCGGTTCGGGCAAATCGGTGACGTCGCTTGCCGTGATGGGCCTGCTGAAAAAACCGCTCGCCGTCTCCAGCGGTAAAATCCTGTTCAAGGGCCAGGACCTGCTCGCCTTGCCGAAGCGCGAGATGCGGCGCCTGCGCGGCAACCGCGTCGCCATGATCTTCCAGGAACCGATGACGGCGCTGAACCCGCTTTCCACCGTTGGCCGGCAGATCGCCGAGATGTTCGTGCTGCATCAGGGGAAAAGCTGGCGCGAGGCAAAAAAGCTCGCCGTCGAAGCGCTCAGCAATGTGCGCGTACCCAATCCGGACCGGCGCGCGAAAAGCTATCCGCATCAGATGTCAGGAGGGCTGCGGCAGCGCGTGATGATCGCCATGGCGCTCGCCTGCAACCCCGACCTCCTGATCGCCGACGAGCCGACCACGGCGCTCGATGTCACCGTCCAGGCCGAAGTGCTGCGCCTGATCAAAGAACTCTGCGCTGAACGCGGCACGGCCGTACTCTTCATCAGTCACGATCTCGGCGTCATCGCCAGCATCTGCCAGCGGGTCGGCGTCATGTATGCCGGATGTCTGGTGGAGGAGAACGAGACACGGGCGCTCTTCGACACTCCCCGTCACGACTATACGCGCGGGCTGCTTGGCGCCCTTCCGCGCCTTGGCAGCCGCAGTCAGCATGGCCGCCAGCGGTTGGTCGATATCGACAGTATCATCGCCGACCGCTCAAAACTTACCGACACCCGCTTTATCGCACCACGTGGGACCGAAGGGAGCCAGCCATGACCCCGCCACTGTTGCAGGTGGACGATCTGCATGTCCGTTTCCCGATTTCCGGTGGTGGCCTACTCGGCAAGGGTCGGCGTATGCTGCATGCCGTCAATGGCATCAGTTTTTCGCTCGCCAAAGGCGAATGCCTGTCCATTGTGGGCGAATCCGGTTGCGGCAAATCGACGACAGCGCTGTCGATCCTCGGCCTTCAAGAACCGACGGAGGGCACGATTCGTTATCGCGGCCAGCCTCTCGCCGGTCCGGGCGCGCCGGGACGCATGCAGCGCGCCAAGGCAGTGCAGATGGTATTCCAGGACCCCTATGCCTCGCTCAACCCGCGCCAGTCGGTGCGCAGTTCGCTTGCGGCGCCGCTGCGTCTGCACGGTGTTACCGCTGGCTCGGAGATCGAGGGTCGCATCGAAGCAATGCTGAAAAATGTTGGTCTGACGCCAGAACACGCGACCCGTTATCCCCACGAATTTTCCGGTGGCCAGCGCCAGCGCATCGGTATCGCGCGTGCACTGATCCTTGAGCCGGAAATCGTCGTTCTCGACGAGCCGGTGTCAGCTCTTGACGTCTCGATCCGGGCGCAGATCATCAATCTGTTGCTGGACCTTCAGGAAAAACTCGGCCTTTCCTATCTGATGATCAGCCACGATCTCAGCGTGGTGGAGCATATGAGCGACCGCGTACTGGTAATGTATTTCGGTCAGATCGTTGAGGAAGGAGGCTGGCGGGCAATCTTTGAGACACCCGCCCATCCCTATACGCGTCGCCTGATCGCTGCCATTCCCGATCCGAATGCTGCGTTGAGCCCGCCGGCGAAAGAGGATCGTCATACTGCCGATAGGCCGCAACTCGCTGCGCACAGCTTTGTTTCCGACGGCAGCAGGGCGCCCGACGTATTTACCGCGCCTCCTTCTTCCAAATTGGTCGAGATCGCCTTGAATCACAAAGTCAGGCTGGCGGCGACTTTGTCTGATTGAGACACCGTGGGGTAAGCAGCCCTACGTGAAGCATTTCTACCATCGATAGATGGTTACATCTGGAATGTGAAGCCTCGAACGAGTGCACACTGAGCAACAGGTTGAACCACAATGCGCCGCAAGCCGAAAATCGCCGTTATCATGGACGAGAACACCAGTTCGGGTGGTGACCGCTATGATATTTCCAAGAGCTACTTCTCCGCGATCAGCCGGGCTGGCGGCTTTGCCTTCGGTATCCCCTATGCGCCCGATCTGATCGGTCAGGTTGTCGAGGAATTCGATGGATTCCTGAGTGTCGGAGGGCGCATAAACTTTCCGAAGGCATGGTACGTCGAAGGAGACCAATCCCGGTACCCGCTCTCCGATCGGCTTGATGTCGATATGGCGTTGATGCGGGGGTTTCTTGCGCGCGACAACCCGTCCTCGGGATTTGTAATGGCATGCAGATGCTAGCCTGCCTGAATGGCTGTCGGATGGTTTCAGATGTCCAATCCTCATGGCCCGGGGCCCTTGAGCACAACCGGGCGGATGTGTTCCATGAGGTAGAGATCATGGGCGGCACAAGAATGCGGGATATTTTTAGGGCTGAGACGTTCAGCGTAAATACCTTTCATCGGGAGGCAATCGTCGAGGTATCCAGCGCAGTGGTCGTTACTGCCCGGGGAGCGGATGGCGTTGTCGAGGCGGTAGAAGTGCCTTCGTATTCTTTTGCGATGGGGCTGCAGTGGCATCCAGAGCGGCTCGACGCTGAAAGTCACCCCGGCGCTCGGATCTTCGATGCATTGGTAAGCGAGGCAAGCAAATAGGCCATCAGGAGGAGCGACAAGGGCATGCATCGTGTGATGCGGGGACTGTACCTCCCATAAATGCTATGCCCAATATATGCGCCTTTGGCCACGACCCGGCCGTATCTCAACGACAAGGTCTACGGTTCCATAGGTTGCAAATCTCAGTCGTTGACCTGTTCCTGAGCCCAGTGGGTAACGCGGCGCCGTTCAAACCTGTTCAAGGCGATAGAGCTGGGCATTCCATCTTGCTGATTACCGTCTCGACCGTTATACTGTTTTTGAAAAACAGTATAACGCCGGAGTCGAGCTTATGAAGTCAATCGACCTCATGTATCAGACGATGCTTGCCGAGCTAGGCCAGCGCTCGCTCGACGCCGCTTGGACTGCTGATTTCCCTTCGGAGGGTCGGTTCACTCCGGCGAACATCAAGGGGCGCAAGTACTGGTACTTCGACATCCCGGATGGACATGGTGGTACGAGACGCCGTTACGTCGGTCCTGCTGACGATCCGGATATTGCGCAGCGCGTAGCTGATCATAAGCGGGACAAGGACGATCTACGCGCTCGCAGGCGCATGGTCAACACGCTGACCCGCGAAGGCGGCATGGTCGCTTCCGACGCCATGTCGGGTGACATCGTTGAGGCTCTTGCCGACGGCGGTCTTTTCCGGCTCCGGGGTATTCTCATCGGCACTGTGGCCTTTCAGTGCTATTCAGGACTGCTGGGCGTCCGCCTTCCCATGGCTGCAATCCTGACCGGCGATGCGGACATCGCCCAGGACTATGCCATCAGTCGGGAGGTTGAAGACAGCCTGCCTCCGATTGTTGAGCTGCTGCAGAGCGTCGACGCCAGCTTCCGGCCAGTCCCACATCGATCGGGCTCCGCAGCTTCGTCGGCGTTTCAGAATGCCGACGGCTACAGGGTTGAATTCCTGACGTCGAACCGTGGTTCGGACGACTACATCGACCAGCCGGCGAAGATGCCCGCCCTCGGCGGCGCCAGCGCGGACCCGCTACGCTTTCTCGATTTTCTCATCAGGGACCCCCTCAGGACAATGCTACTCCACCGAAGTGGTGTCCCAGTCGTCGTCCCTGATCCGTCCCGGTATGCGATCCACAAGCTCATAGTCGCCAGCCGTCGGCACACTGACGGGCAGGGGCCAGCGAAGCGAGAGAAGGACGTTCGTCAAGCTGCGCTGCTCTTTGAAGCCCTGCAGCAGACGAGGCGATCTGCCGACTTGGCACTCGTCTACAACGAAGCGTGGGAGCGCGGGCCTGCGTGGCAGGAAGGTGTTCGAACCGGGGCAAGAATGCTGCCGGCACAAGATGCCGAGCGGTTCAAGACGGTCCTGGTCGAGGGAGCAAAGAAAAACCGCGAAGACATTGAGCTTCCGTTTTGAGGATAGGCTGCCTCCGCTTCGAAAGCCAAGTAGCTTATTTGATTCAAACTCGCGAAGACAAACTGGGTGCGGAGAATTCGATTCCGTTCAAGAGCTGAGATGAGTAAAGCCATGGCAGCTTTGCGCCCCAATTGTAGTCGGTGTGGCCGCGTTGAGGCTTACCTGAAAACAGCGGTTCAGTTTCAGCCGCCAGAGTGGCGATAAATGGGGTGGGAAGCGGAAATTCCGCCTTTGGCGCTATCCAGCCGAGGCCACTCGTCTGCCGTGGACCCGAACCCGGTCGTCGGGACCGTTCCCGGCCTTTAATGGACCGTCTGCTTTTCTGGGGCGGCGATTTCGTGCGCCTGCATGAACAAAATACCTTGTTCCAAAAGAAGGCTCGCAGCCTCGACGTGCTGATCCGAGCGATCCGCCGCACAACCGATAATCGAGTAAGCGATCGACACGGCGTTCGCGGCCAACCTGGCGTCTCCCGTTTCCATCGCTTCAACCGCCATCGCACGTAAGGCGTCAACAACACTTGTCGTCATGCCTGATCGTTCCATAGAACTCATTTCAATCAAAGTTTTCGGCCTCGTCTGCATGACATCTCCCTCGCGCGCACAGGCTCGGACGGCATAAAGCTATCGAGGCGCGTCTATATTGGATGTTAAGTGAGTTTGCTTGCATCATGATATGGGGCGGGATGTTTGGCCGCGCAACCAGCGCCGCGTGTTCTCTCCGCACGGCTGCATCACCTTTTCTGCAAAGCTGGGTCTATACGCAAGCGCAAGCAAGACAATGGCGTCTCCCGGACGGCGTTCGTCTCCAATCCTTGCTGACAGATCCGGCACGAGGGGCCGTGTCACCTCAATCGGCCCATGGACACGCAGACGAGACATCCGCTATAATTTCTGTAGCGAAACCCGGAGATCAGTAGGTTGCGGATGAGCCGCGCGAAATCTATTCTGCATGCAGCAGCGCGGACTGCACACGATAAGGACCGAAAATGGCTAGTGGCACGGTAAAATTCTTCAACGAAGACAAGGGATTTGGCTTCATCACACCCGAGAATGGCGGAACCGACGTGTTCGTCCATGTGTCTGCACTTCAGAACGATGACTCGCTCCGCGAAGGGCAAAAGGTGAGCTATGAGCTCGGCCAGGATCGCAAGACTGGGAAATCGAAAGCTGAAAACGTCCGCCCGATTTAACAAAGTCAGATAGGATATTCGCGTCTGTATTTCGATACCGCCCGCCGGTGCCGAAATACAGACCATACCAGGCTCGGCCGTGAAGGCAGTTCAGGCAATTTCCAGTCGCGACAAAGCATCATCAAGCGCCGGCGGTGTTTCCGATCTCCACGCAGGCTCGGGCTCTTCATGGGAAGCATTGAGGCGACGGGCGACGACGTCGTGGTTTAGCCACTGCACGGGGCCGTGTGGCGAGGAGGATGCATCAAAAATCAGTTGCCCGGTCGCCTCCACGACGAAGGTACTCAGGAGGTCGCTGATCATCACCTTGCTGTCGCGGTGCATCCGGGTGATGCCGTTGGAGGTGCCGATCGTCAGGTCGGCCTGTGCCTGGCTGTTGGGCATCGGCCACGCTGAGAAGTCGTAGAACGGGATCATGATTTCGCTTGCCTGCAGGTCGCTGATCATGTGGATGACATCATCCACCGTGAACCCGTCTGCCAGAAGCGCCTCGCATGCCTGCCATTGTTCGTCGGCCCATCGGCCGCCGTTTTCTTTCTTCAGCGCAAGCAGGAGGGGTATCAAGGGCAGCTCTATACCCGTGAACACATCCGAAGAGTTTGTCCGGATTTCCGGGCAGTTGTAGACGGTCGCCTTGATGCCTTCGGCCCAGGCATCTTCGGCAATGCCTTCGAGGCGCATCTTGGCGTAGCCCTGAGTGTAGTTCGTGTAGGTTTGCCAACGGTATTTGTCGCCGATCAGAATTCCCGTGCCATGGTATCCGTACGCCGTATACCTGACCTGGCCGCCTGACGCTTCGATGCGCTCGCGGATCTCTGCACTAAAGTGGATGAGATGGCGGAAGGTGTTTGCCGAAACCTCGTCAAAATTCTGAAGAGTGAGCTTGCCCATGTCGCTGTCGAGCAGAGCCTGCGACGACAAATGGCGGAAACCTGTTCCCTTGTAGATTCTGTTGGCGACGACCAGAAAAACCTTTGCCTTCGGAATACCTCCAGCCATCGTATGAGCGAAGAAGACATTGCGGCCGTCCGCTATCATCCCGTCCAGGATAGCCATCACCTGCGTCATTGCGTTCGCGAACCGAGCGGTAGCAACGGCTTTGCATTTTTCAATGTAGTCCCAATCGAGCCTGTCGTGCTCCCAGGTCTCGAGCGTCATTCCTGCCAGCAGCTCGGTAGGGGTTGGGCCTTCTACGGGGGCATCGAGATCGAAACCAGCCATGAGAGGAACGTTGATGATCGTACCGCCGAGCATGGCTTCGGCAGCCGCAAGTTCATCGTCGGTGAGGGGCCGCAACGCATTGTTTTCGTCACGCCGTCCGACCGTGATGCCCACGATCTGCATTCCGGCTTTCCGGGCTTGGTCGAGAAGGCCAGTGGCGTAGCCGCGTCCGAACAATTCACCGAAAAGAACGAAGACATCGCCTTTTCCAAAGACTGTATTTTCGGGGAGCTTCTCTAACGCGATCGGATTTCTCATGCTTGACGCTCTTGGATTCATGGCTCGTCGGGCAACATCGCCAGCAGGTGCTTGGTGACTACTTGAACGCAGTCGCCCTGATTGGGAAGTCATTTAAAATGACCGGCTATATCAAAACGTGAGGTGGCGTTGCCCGGGGAGGGAGAGGAATCGGAACTGCCGCTACGCTCCAAGCGCACAAATCTCGCTCGAGTTCGTGTGTTCCATTAACGGCGCCTTCGCGCCTTCATGCCGGTCGTCGACACCAGCCGCTTTTGTTCCTGGAACCAGTCAGTCCGCTATTCGAGTGGTCACGTCGAGAACGCGCTATCAACAACCATGGCGCACGCAGCGTGAACCCGGTTCCGGCGTGTATTTGATTGTAACCTGTTCAGACGGTTCATAGTAGGTCACCCGGCCGATCGGGAGGTCTATCAGGAGGGACGTGCAATGACAGGAACCTTCGACGTTATCCGCGACCAGCAGCGCGACACATGGGATCGTTTTTCCGCCGGCTGGAAGAAATGGGACGAACTGGTTCTGGGTTGGCTTGCCCCGTTTGGTGATGCAATGCTCCGGCTCGCGGACTTGCGCGAGCAATCGCGTGTCCTTGACGTTGCCGCCGGGACTGGCGAACCTGGTCTCACCGCGGCAGCTATGGTGCCGAATGGAAGAGTGACGGTGACCGATCTCTCCGAGCGCATGCTGGCGGTGGCCGCTGAGAACGCGGCTCGCCGTGGCCTGTCAAATTTCGAAACCAAAGTTTGCGATGCCGGCGCGCTGCCATTTCCCAATGTACGATTCGACAGCGTGCTGTGCCGCTTCGGCTTTATGTTCTTTCCTGATATCGCACTCGCCGCTCGAGAATTTGCACGTGTGGCGAAGCCAGGCGCCCGCATCTGCGCGGCCGTCTGGAGTGGTCCTGAAAACAACCCCTGGGCGACGACGATAATGTCGACCATCGCTCGTCATGTGGAGATGCCTGCGCCACCGCCCGGATCGCCGGGGCTCTTTCGCTGCGCCCCATCTGGTTTGATGCGCAACGCCTTCGAAGAGGCCGGTCTGAAAGACATAAGCGAGGAGGAAGTTTCATCCGTCATGATCCACGAGTCGCCGGAGAGGTACTGGGACTTTATGACAGACATCGCAGCACCCGTAGTGGCGGGACTTGTGAAGGCCGACACGGCGACGAAAACGCAAATCCGCGAAGAGGTCCTGGCTTTGGCGCGACAGTCCATTCAGGACGGACAGGTGCAGCTTCGTTCGACCGCGTCTGTCATTGTCGGTACGCGGTAGATTGGGGCTCAGTTCCGCGTGAAAACCAACACCCGGATGGACAAAGCTTACCCCGCAGCGCGCCTTTCAGCAACCTCGATGCGCCGGTGAGTGTGCTTACCCGAAGAATTCAAGGCGACGAATCCCTGCTCTTCGGATCGATGATGTGCAAGGGATTCAACTTCCGGCCATCCTATGAGAACCTCAGAAAAATGGGCTTCCAGCACGCGTACGACCGGGAGAACTTCAAGCTGTAGTACATCTGGCGATCTTCTTTCCGGCCAGCGGGTGAGTTTCTGGATCGTCTCGCAGAAGCCTGTTCCTGTACGGTTTGAGGGCAACTGCACCGCGTCCTGATCATCGCAGATGCTGATGCCGGGAGGTCTTCCCCGACGACAAAGTGAACCGCCATCTCTCTTATGTTGCGCCTCAAGCCTCTATCCAGCACCCCTGGCCTCCCGCTTAGGGCCTGAGAGCGGAATTAATGCCGCTTCGCGCCGTCATTTGCGTCATAGCATCCAAAGTAGCGGCGCAACAAAAGCGGACATTGCGGTAAATTTGTAAAAGGCATTGTGCACCGAAGGTGCACTTATCCCAGCTCCGACCATCCTCCCAGGGGTTGACACACGGTATATATCCGTTATTCTGGATATATGGAAAACAACATTGCAATCAGCGCACTTTCGGCGCTTGCCCAGGCGACGCGGCTCGAAACCTTCAGGACCCTGGTTCGTCATGAACCTGAAGGTGTTCCCGCCGGCGAGCTTGCGAGGATGCTCGACGTTCCACAGAACACAATGTCAGCCCACCTTGGCACGCTTGCGAGGGCAGGGCTCATCAAAAGCGAGCGCCAGAGCCGTTCAATTATCTACCGGGCGGATCTCGACGTGTTCCGTGACCTGACCCTGTTCCTGCTGAAGGACTGCTGCGGAGGATCGGCCGAACTGTGCGCACCGTTGATCGCCGAACTCACGCCCTGTTGCGTGCCTGCCGCGAGGCCGTCATGACGTCGATCAAGCTTGAGCCTGTCGGAGACGCCGACCCCGGATTTAAGGCGGCTCTGATCGAGGCGCACCTGCCGACGGACGATATCGGCGACGATGGCCGCTCGTTCTACAGGGCCGTAACGGAGAATGGCGCCATCGTCGGTTACTCCGGAATCGAGGTTTGCGGCGACGCCTGCCTCCTCAGGTCGCTGGTCATTCTGCCCGAATACCGTCGCCGGGAGTTAGGCCGAATCCTTGCACACATGACGATTGAGCAAGCGGGAGAGGCATCGACTGTCTATCTCGCGACCACCACAGCCTCCGGGTTCTTCGAAATCCTGGGATTTTCCGTCGTGGATCGACCTGACGTTCCCGCCGCCGTTCTCTCGACCCGCCAGCTTTCGGGCATCTGCCCGGCCTCTGCGACCATCATGAAGCTTACCAGGCCACCGACCTAACAACGGAACTCGACCATGACCGACAAGACCTACAACGTGCTGTTCCTCTGCACGGGCAATTCCGCTCGCTCTATACTAGCCGAATCCATCCTCAATCATGAGGGCAAAGGCCGCTTCCGCGCATTCTCCGCTGGCAGTCACCCCAAGGGCGAAGTCAATCCCCATGCTCTTCGCGAGCTTGTGGCGCTCGGTTATCCATCCGAGGGCTTCGCATCGAAGAGCTGGGACGTCTTCGCGGAACCCGGCGCTCCCCGGATGGACTTCATCTTCACCGTCTGCGACAGCGCTGCGGGCGAGGCCTGCCCGGTGTGGCTCGGTCATCCGATGACAGCCCACTGGGGTATTGAAGACCCGGCGGCCGTCGAAGGATCGGACGCCGAGGTACAGCGCGCCTTCGCGCAGGCTGCGAGGTTCCTCAAGAACCGCATCTCTGCCTTCCTTAGCCTGCCGCTGGCCTCGATCGACAGGATGGCGCTCGAAGAGAACCTCCGCCAGATTGGCGGGATGGAAGGTTCGACCGGAACACAGGAGAAGACAGCCTGATGTCCGTGTTCGAACGCTACCTGACCATATGGGTCGCCCTGTGCATCGTCGTCGGGATCGCTCTCGGTCATCTGATGCCCGGTGTATTCCAGACCATCGGTTCGGCCGAGATCGCCAAGGTGAACATTCCCGTGGCGATCCTCATCTGGTTGATGATCATCCCGATGCTCCTGAAGATCGACTTCCGTTCGCTCTCCAAGGTCGGTAGCTACTGGCGCGGCATCGGGGTGACGCTCTTCATCAACTGGATGGTCAAACCGTTCTCGATGGCCCTGCTCGGCTGGCTATTCGTGGGATGGCTGTTCCGGCCGTATCTGCCCGCCGACCAGATCGACTCCTATATTGCGGGCTTGATCATCCTGGCGGCAGCACCCTGTACAGCAATGGTGTTCGTCTGGAGCAATCTCACCAAGGGAGAACCGCTGTTCACGCTTTCACAGGTCGCGCTGAACGATGCCATCATGATCGTCGCATTTGCACCCGTCGTCGGACTGCTCCTTGGGCTTTCTGCGATCACGGTGCCTTGGGACACGCTGGCGATCTCGGTCGCGCTCTACATCGTCGTGCCGGTTGTGATCGCCCAGATCATCAGAGGGCGCCTCACGGCTGGTGGCACGGAGCGCGCGCTCGACGCCGTTCTTGCGAGGCTCCAGCCGCTGTCGCTTGTCGCGCTTCTGGCAACGCTGGTGCTGTTGTTCGGCTTCCAGGGGGAGCAGATCATCGCGCAGCCGACGATCATCGCCCTCCTAGCTATTCCGATCCTGATCCAGGTCTATTTCAATTCCGGACTCGCCTATATCCTCAACAGGGTTGCCGGGGAGCGCCATTGTGTTGCCGGCCCCTCGGCGCTGATCGGCGCCTCCAACTTCTTCGAATTGGCTGTCGCCGCCGCCATCAGTCTTTTCGGCTTCCAGTCCGGGGCGGCGCTCGCGACCGTGGTCGGCGTCCTCATCGAGGTCCCGGTGATGCTGTCGGTCGTCTGGATCGTGAACCGCTCCAAGGGCTGGTACGAAGCTGCGCCCGCCGTCTCCCGAAATACCGCTATGACAAGGACCTGATCATGGACGTCACCATCTATCACAACCCCGATTGCGGAACCTCGCGCAACACGCTGGCCATGATCCGCCACGCGGGCATCGAGCCAACCGTCGTCGAGTATCTGATGACCCCGCCGACGCGCGAGGAACTCGTCAAGCTGATCTCGGATGCCGGACTGACGGTCAGGCAGGCGATCAGCGAAAAGGGTACGCCGTACGCGGACCTCGGCCTCGATGATCCGAACCTGACAGACGACCAACTGCTTGACGCAATGCTGAAGGAGCCGATCCTCATCAATCGACCGTTCGTCGTGACGCCCCTAGGTACGAGGCTCGCGCGGCCGTCCGAAGCCGTGCTCGATATCCTGCCCGACACCTTGAAGGGTCCCTTCACGAAGGAAGATGGCGAACAGGTTATCGATCAGGAAGGCAAGCGCATTGTCTGAGACATTCCCGGCACTCAAGGAGGATCACCTCCATCAGCCCGATCTCGAAGCATTGCGGCAAAACGTCTCGACGCACAAGCCACGCATCCTGATCCTCTACGGTTCGCTTCGGGAGGTGTCTTACAGCCGACTTCTTGCTCATGAGGCTCGAAGACTGCTTGAACGTCTCGGCTGCGACGTCAGGGTCTTCGATCCGAAGGGTTTGCCGCTACCCGACGAGTCCCCGGCAAGCCATCCGAAGGTGATGGAATTGCGCGCGCTATCCGAATGGTCTGAAGGACAGGTCTGGGTCAGTCCGGAGCGTCACGGGGCGATGACCGGCGTGATGAAATCGCAGATCGACTGGATACCGCTCGCGGTCGGCTCAGTACGCCCCACGCAAGGACGGACGCTCGCTTTGATGCAGGTGTCAGGAGGTTCGCAGTCCTTCAACGCCCTTGGGCAGATGCGTATCCTCGGCCGGTGGATGCGGATGATCACGATCCCGAACCAGAGCAGCGTTGCGAAAGCCTATCAGGAGTTCGACGCTGATGGCCGGATGAAGGCGTCGTCGTATTACGACCGTGTCGTGGATGTCTGCGAGGAACTGGTGAGCCGCGGCGCCGACGGCGAGTCGAGCGGCCGCCATCCTCCCTGTGATCGCCCCGTAGCCTTCGCTTCCGAACAGGTACAGCGGCAGGCTGCCCTGAGCGATGCTGTTGATGCCGGAACCTAGGCCGAGGCAGACCACGAAAGCGACGGCGCCGGGCAACGATCCTCCTGAGATCCCGAGGATCGTGACTCCGGCGACGATAAGCACGGCCGACAGGATGGCCAAGGCCGGTGGCGAAAGGCTCGTCCCGAAGATCATGTTGATCAGGCGGCTCAGGACCTGAGCAGGCCCGAACAGCGCTCCGATCACGACCGCTGCGGTGCCAAGACCGAGCGCCGTCAGCATCGGCACCATGTGAGCGAGGATCGCCGCCAGCGTGAAGCCCAGAAGCGCAAACGCCATGGAGACGAGAAGCATGCCCCTGCGACGCGTCTCAGGTTCGAGCGCACCGGCGACGACCTCCCGCGGTCTGACAACCTGCGCTTTCGAAGCACGCCGCCCGACGCGCCTGATCCAAAAGTGCAGCGGCATACAAAGAAGAAGGTTGAGCGCGGCAAAAACGAGGTAAATCTCCCGCCACGACAGATAGCCCGTGAGAGCTGCTGAAATCGGCCAGAAGATCGTCGAGGCGAACCCTGCTATCAGCGTAAGATAGGTGATGCTCCGCGCCGCTGTTTTGGGGTTGCTTTCCACCAAAGCGGCGAAGGCGGCCTGGTACTGAACCATCCCAGACGCCACTTCGAGAAGGACGATGGCAAGAGCGAAGACGGCCACGGACGGCGACCAGGCACAAAGTGCCAGCGTGGCGGCGGAAAGCGCAGAGCCGGCCGTCATGACGGTTGCCGCGCCGACACGGTCCATATGGCGGCCGATGAAGGTTACCGATAAGCCTCCGACGAAGAGGGATATCGAGAAGACGCCGAACACCCATTCCAGGCTTAGGCCAAGATCAGCGGCCATCCCCGGAGCGAGGATCGAGAACGAGTAGTAGAGCGTGCCGTAGCCGATGATCTGGGTCAGTCCCAACGCGGAAACGATGCCCGCAGGAATTCTTGTTTCACGCAAAGGTCGCGTCCCCGAGGACCTCTTGCGGCGCGCAGCATCCGTCCGATTGCTCGACCGATGCGCGGATGACCGGGTGACCAGAGCAGCAATCCTCCACCAGGAATTTTATCAGCTCGGCGAGTGCGCCGTAGCTTGCCGTGTAGAAGATGGAACGAGATTCACGTCGCTGGCTGATCAAGCCAGCGTGGTCCAGTTCCTTGAGGTGAAAACTGAGGTTGGACGGCGAGACGCCCATGCGTTCGGCGATCGAGCCGGCGGCCAGCCCCTCTGGCCCGGCTACAACCAGCGTCCTGACAATCCCGAGACGGGTTGCTTGAGAGAGGGCTGAAAAACTGGCTAGGGCTTGACGTTCATTCATAATTCAACGATCATTGAAACATTGAAATAATAGAGTAGCAAAAATGGACCACTTCGACAAGGCCATATCTGCATTGTCCGACCTCACGCTCGGTGAACTACTTGAAGGGATCACGATGTCCCCGGACCTTCCGCTCGTGTTTAGCTACGACGGGGCGCGTATCAGGCCTGGGTATCACGTCACGGAAGTAAAAGCCGGGCAGTTCTCGGCGTTGGATTGCGGCGCAAATCCTGAAGCCTGGTCGGAAATCTTCGTCCAGCTATGGGATATCGACGAAGAAGAACGCACCCACATGACGGCAGGAAAGTTCTCCGGCATCGTGCGCAAAGTCTCCGAGTATCTCCGCCTCGACGGTTCCGCAAAACTGACGCTCGAAGTCAGCGATGGTCTGCGCCCGATGCAGCTCTTCTGTGCCAATGCCCCCGTGGAGCTCGACGGAATGCTGACGGTCGAGTTGACGCCGCGTGCAGCGAGCTGCAAGCCGCGTGACAGGTGGCTCGCTGACGAAACGGCCAAGGCCGATGCTTGTTGCACGCCGGCGGCAGGCTCGAAGTGCTGCGCGTGAATGAGCGCTTAGAAAGCCGTGGCTGGGACATGCTGTCACTTTTGTCCTCGTCAGCCAGATCCAAAATGCAAGCGTGCAGGCATTGTGCGACTACTTTCGCAATGTGCGGCCTGCAAGCAGACTGCTTGCTGTCGGCCCCCGTCCTAGAACCGAGAGCAATGCGTTCTCCCTCCGGCCAATG
>UCNE01000022.1 GCA_900473685.1 Hyphomicrobiales bacterium | reverse complement strand
AACATTCCGAGCCGATTGACACTCTGACGGCGAGATTGCTACAACAGGGCAATCATAGCCCGAATCTCGGTCGAAAAGTGGGGACTAATTGACTGATACCCCACCTAATTATTGAAAGTCCCGAGTAAGCATCTGCGAGGCTGCAGACGCGTAGGAGGTGTTCGCACCGCTTATCTCTTTTGCCGCACGAACACCGTCTTTATGAAACCCGGCCAGCCGGTCTTTGAGGTCAGTCAACTGGGAAGTGTCGAGGAATAGGCGAACGGCCGTGCCTTGCAGGTTCGAAGGCACGTCCAGCTTACGTTTCCCCTCAAGCCAGAGGCCGGCGCTGCCGCTGCAGATGAAAAAGCAACCACCCGCCCGGCATATCCGGTTTGTCATGTAGAGACCGTATCCTGTGTTCATCCAGGGGTCGCTTCCCTTACCTGCCCAGATATTACCCGACACCCCGGGCATCAGCGCGGCGTGAAGGCTTTCCCGGTCAGTATCAAACTGGAAATTGGGGTTCTCTCCGAGACCGGCGCGGATGCCGATTCCCGCATCCACAATGCCGACTTCCACCTCGTGCCTTGATGGCCAGTGCTGAGCGCAGAGGAAGACCTCGCCCGCTTTACTGTGCTCGAAAACATTTCGAATGATTTCACGTATCGAGTAAGTCAGCGTGTCATGGAGGACGCCGCTGTCAGTTTGCGTCAGAAGGCTCGCCAACGAAGCTGCTCGATCTTCGATGGTGTAGCCGATCTCGACGTACGCCTTCGACGCCTGTTCGGCTAGCTCGGAACGCTTAATGGACTGGATCGGGATGTGCGTAGAGCTTCCCGACGCTTCTCCCGGGGCGTTTCCATGGTCCAGACCGAAGGTCTTGAAGAACCCCATGTGCGCAGCATAGCTGTGGTTGTCGAAGTTCTTTGCGTAGAATGCCGTATCGGGATAGCGCTCGCGGAAGCGCCGCAAATGCATCGCCAACAGCACCATCGAAAACGGAGGAAACCACCGTTGCAGTCCAAAATCGAACTCAAACTCGTCCGCAGGCCCGAGTTCATGCAACTCGCAGCCAAACCGGGATACCCAAGCCGGAGTAAGTCTATGCGGCAGTAACACCACCTTAGTTCCTGCCATCGTGGCCCCCGCTCCCGATGTTGCCCAGCTATTGTCCTAGAGAGACGCAGCAACTGAATTTTTCCTTATCAGCGCATCTTTATTGGCGCCTGAGAAATTGTCCACAGAAGTCCCATAGCAGCCCAAAATTTGTTGGCATCAGTGTTGGCATCGCAACAATGTTGACGGGACAAAGATAAACGATTACATGTACTTATATTGACTTTCCCGGTCCCTCCGGGCCCACCATCTCTTTCTTCGAAAGCATAAAGGTGACACCGGGATTTGCCACGTGATGGTTATGGATCCGTCACAATGAACGGTCCTCCATCGGTATCGGCAGCATCACACCCGCACTGCAACTGAAAGTGGTGGGGGTGATTCTATCGTAGAGCCCTGCCGGAAACAGGGGAGCTTGGGGACAGGTTGAATTAGAATATTTACCCATGGTTGCATTTACAATGATATGTATATCATTGCGTGTTTTCGGTATTGTTTCCTGTTTGCGAGCTTCGTGCTACTGCCGCGTAGGTTAAATTCCCGGTGTTGCTCTACACTTCAGGGGTGTATCGCTGTTTATTACTAAAATAGCGTCCGATTGAATTACCCTTCGATTAACTACTGCGCTTTACCGGCGTTTAGAGTTTCGCCGCTACTGTCCGGCGGCTGAGGGAATTCATTCGTGCCAGCTCATGCATGGCGCGGGGACGAGGGGATCGCTGTGCGTATATTGAAGAGGCTGTTTGCCGACCGGGCGGGCAATTTCGCCATCATGGGGGCGATTGCGATCGTTCCTATTCTGGGTACTGCCGGTATGGCGGTGGATTTCAGCCGTGCCATGGACCTCAAGGCGCGATTGCAGGATGCCGCCGATATGGCCGTGCTCGGCTCGATCGCGGAACGATCGGCAGGCGTCACGCAGGCCGTCGGCATGACCTCCAATGGTCCCGTGCCGCTCAGCGAAGCGGAAGCGCTGGCTTTTTTCAATGCTCAATTAGAAGCCAATACGAGCTCAGTGAAAGAGGATGGTATCGAGGGAGAAAAAAACGAGGCCGAGGATATGAAGCTTGAACTCGTCAAGGCTTCGGTTACCAAGAACGGTGCGGAGATCAACGCCAACCTGACCTATCAGGCAACGGTGAAGACATCTTTCCTGCGGATCATCGGCAAGGACAGTATCAGCATTTCCGGAAGCGCCAATGCCGTCTTTCAGTCCCAATCCTTCATGGATTTCTACATGTTGCTCGACAATACCCCATCGATGGGCGTTGCGGCGACCACGGCTGACATCGACAAGATGATTGCAGCGACGAAGAATGTCTCCGATCCCGGTTCCAGGAACTGCGCTTTCGCGTGTCACATCGTCTCGGAAGCGGGCAAGCCCGATGTAAACAGCAATTATGCCCTCGCCAAGAGTAAGGGCATCTCCATCCGTATCGATGCGGTGGCAAAGGCGGTGAAGGAATTGACCAAAGAGGCCGGGGATCAGCGAAGCTACCCGGAGCAATATCGTATGGCGACCTATACGTTTGGTGAGACCGCAATGGATACCAAATTGCTCAAAGTGGCCGCTTTGACCAGCGATCTTTCCCAGGTGGATAAGACTGCAGATGGCATCAAATTGATGAGCATACCAAAGCAGGGGTACAACAACGATCAGCAGACCGACTTTGATAATGCGCTGACAAAGATTGGAGAGGAAATCGGTACGCCGGGGAATGGTTTAACGGCTGCGACCCCGGAGAAAATTGTGTTTCTCGTGTCCGACGGCGTCGGCGACAGCTACAAGCCGAAGGGGTGCACGTCGAAATTGAGCGGCAGCCGCTGCCAGGAACCGATTGACACGAAAAGTTGCGCCGCCTTGAAGACGAAGGGTATCAAGATCGCCGTACTCTACACGACTTATCTGCCGCTTCCGAACAATAAATGGTATATGCAGTGGATCGACCCCTTCCAGTCCACGATCGGCACCAAGATGCAGGAATGTGCGTCTCCCGGCTTCTACTTCGAAGTGCCACCGTCGCAAAATCTTGAGGGTGCCATGAAGACGCTCTTCAACAAGGTGGTTCATACACCGCGGCTGACGAGTTAAGCTGCTCCAGCACGGATAGAGGGCTTTTGAGCTGGAACGGCATGTGTCCAACCGGGGAAACATGCCGTTTTGCCATGTTCCGGCGCTGGATTCGGCCCCAGTTCGGTGCGTTTTTGCAGCGCAGCATCGCGACACTCTGTACAATTGCGCTCAGGCGCAGTATGAGGCGCGCATGTATTGGCTGGCGACGTGCCGGCCGCGGACTGTGCTTATCCTCCTCGACCGAGGCTCGCATGACATCCGAATTCCGAAAGATAAACATATGGTAGAGTTAGACGGCATCGCTCCGGCGATCGCTCAGGCATTGAGCAAGCGCGGTTATTCAGAGTTGACGCCGGTTCAGAAGGCTGTTTTGGGCCCTGAACTCGAAGGCAGGGACGCGCTGGTTTCGGCGCAGACCGGTTCGGGCAAGACTGTTGCCTTCGGCCTGGCGCTCGCCTCGACGCTGCTTGATGGCAAGGACCGGTTCGGCCAGCCCGGCGCGCCGCTGGCGCTCGCCGTCGCACCGACCCGGGAACTCGCCTTGCAGGTCAAGCGCGAGCTGGAATGGCTTTATGAACTGACCGGCGCAACCGTTGTCTCCTGCGTCGGCGGCATGGACATGCGCAGTGAACGGCGCGCGCTCGATCGCGGCGCCCATATCGTCGTCGGCACGCCCGGCCGTCTCTGCGATCATATCCGCCGCAGCGGCCTCGATATGTCGAACCTGAAGGCCGTCGTCCTCGACGAAGCCGACGAGATGCTCGATCTCGGTTTCCGCGAAGATCTCGAATTCATCCTGGAAGCAGCACCGGCCGAACGCCGGACGCTGATGTTTTCGGCGACCGTGCCGCGCTCGATCGCCAACCTGGCGAAAAGCTACCAGCGCGATGCCGTGCGCATCACCACGCAGGCCGAGCAGAAGCAGCATCTCGACATCGAATACCGGGCGCTGACCGTTGCCCCGTCCGATCGCGAAAATGCGATCATCAACGTGCTGCGTTTCTATGAGGCGAAGAATGCGCTGGTGTTCTGCTCGACCCGGGCTGCCGTCAATCATCTGACCGCGCGCTTCAACAATCGCGGTTTCTCGGTCGTTGCGATGTCCGGTGAACTCAGCCAGAACGAGCGTACCCATGCCCTGCAGGCGATGCGCGACGGACGTGCCCGCGTCTGCATCGCCACAGACGTTGCCGCGCGCGGTATCGATCTGCCGGGCCTCGAGCTCGTCGTGCATGCCGATCTGCCGACCAACCCGGACACGCTGTTGCACCGATCTGGCCGTACCGGCCGTGCCGGACGCAAGGGTGTCAGCGCGCTGATCATTCCAAACAGCGCTCGCCGCAAGGCCGAGCGCCTGCTGCGTGATGCCAATATCAATGCCGATTGGGGCCGTCCGCCATCGGCCGACGAAGTCAGCCGCCGCGACGACGAACGGGTTCTGGCCGATCCGGCGCTGACCGAAACGATTACGCCTGATGAGGCCGATTTCATCCGCGAACTCCTGGAAAAGCACGGTGCCGAACAGGTGGCTGCGGCATTCCTGCGGCAGGCCCGTGCCGGCCGTTCGGCGCCTGAAGACCTGATGGATACGCCGACCTACACCCCATCCGGTGATCGGCCCGACCGTGGCGACCGTCCGGAACGCGGCGAACCCCGTGCGCCGCGTGGCGATTTCGGCGATAGCGTCTGGTTTTCGCTGTCGGCCGGCCGCAAGCAGAATGTCGAGCCGCGCTGGCTGATCCCGATGCTCTGCCGCATCGGCAAGATCACCAAGCAGGAAATCGGCGCCATCAAGATGCAGACCGAAGAAACCTATGTCGAGATCGCCCGCGAGTGGGTGGATCGTTTCGTCGAGGCGGTCGGTCCGAAGCGGGCGCTCGAAAAGGGCATCACCGTAACGCAGCTCGACGGCATGCCGGATCTGTCCGGCGGTTCGCGTGGCGGATTTGCAGGCAAGAAGCCTTACCCGGCAAAGCAGGGCGACTGGAAGGGTGAAGGCAAGCCGAAGCGCAAGTTTGAAGGCAAACCGGATTATGCCGGCGCTGACAACCGCTCAGCTGAAAAGACCGACAGCAAGCCCTGGACGAAGAAGGCCGGCAAGCCGGGCTTCGACAAGCCTAAATTTGATAAGCCGAAATTCGACAAGCCGAAGTTTGACAAGCCGGGCACCGAAGGCGCCAAGCGCAAGCCGCACAAGAACAAGGCGAACTGAGGTTCGCCCTGATCGCTGCTTTCAGCAGCCTTGATCAGAGACAATCGAAGCCCATCATCCGATCCGGATGATGGGCTTTTTCTATTCTGCAAGGCGCGCCGGATCTGGTGATCCATTTGTAACTGTAACGTACTTTTTCTTTTGGCTGACAACGCGCATAGTCGCGCGATGCCAGGGAGGAACGGGCCGTGAAAAAACTGCGCTATACCGTCATTCTTTTGCTGTTGTTTGATCTCCTCGCCGGAGGCGCACCGGCATTGGCTCAAAAGATACAGGATGACGATGTCAGCGAAGCCTATATTTATCTTCTTGGCCGCCTGCTTATTACGCGGCAACAGCAGCTCGACTTCCAGGAGGGTTTCAAATGGAACGAGCTGGTACACAGAAAACCTGGAGCGGTCGACTGGCCCAACCCGAACCTGGATGTCGCCTATTCCGAGGCTTGGATAGCCGTTGACGAGACCAGTTGTACGGTGGTTACAGTTCCCGAAATCAAGGACCGCTATTACACTGTCCAGTTTCTCAATGGCTGGGGTGAGACGCTTGCCAATATCAATGAGCGTGTCTTTCCAAACAGGGCGTCGGGTGATTTCGCCATATGCCTGCGGGATGCAAAAGTCGAGCTTCCCGATACTATGCTGCGTATCGATATTCCCGTCCCGCGTGCCCGTATTCTTGCGCGTGTCGCGCTGGGCGACACCCCCGATCGCGCGGTTGCCCTGCAGCATGAGTTCAAATTGCACGCGACGGGAGCGCCAAAGCTGCCGGAAATACTCAAGACCCCGATCTTCGACACGCAGCAACTTCCTGGCGTAGAGGCGTTCGATGCTGCAGCAGTGGCTCTCGATGGCGAACCGGACATCAGTTCCGGACTGGAGAAGCTGCAGGCCGATGCCCGTGAGATCGCTGCTGCGGTCAAAGGCAATGGGGAGGAGCGAAAGCGTGTCGATGCGGTGATCAAAAAGCGTGCCTTTCCGGAAATCGCCAAGGCAGGTCTGACGATTGGTCATGGCATCATTCACAACGGATGGGCGCGTCCGGGCGTCGTTGGTGAATATGGCTTGGACTACATGGCAAGGACGCTGGTGAACAGCGGCGGCATCTGGGCGAACGTCAAGCCGGAAGTCCTTTACTATCGTGGCGGAAGGGATCAGAGCGGTGATGGCCTGACGGGCGACCACGCTTACAAGATGACGTTTCCCAAGGATGCGTTGCCGTCACGCTTCGCAAAATATTTCTGGTCGGTCATCGCCGTCGATGACATCCATTTTCGCGTGCTGCCAAATCCATTGAACCGCTTCCTGCTGAATGAACAGACCCAACCGCAATACGGCGCAGATGGGTCCCTCACACTTTACTTCGCAACCAGCAAACCTGCCGGCGCTCCTGATGGAAACTGGCTTCCGATACCGAAGGGGCAGAAATTCCGCCTGACATTCCGCTTCTACGGCCCGCTCGATGGTGTGGCAAACGGCACGTATTGGCCGCCAGCGCTGGTCAAGTTGAATTGATGAGCGCGCCCATCGGCCGGGAAGATCGGCCGGTTCTTATGCCTGGCTGCCAAGCTGCCGGATTTGGCCGGCGAGCACACCGGCTAACCGCGTGCTCGCGCCGCAGGCGATGACCATTTGCGGCAGGATCATCCATTCGAGGGTCCAGGCGGCGCCGGAACGTTCCTGTTCATGCACCATCGACTGGTGAATGGCGGAAACCTGGACGGCGTTGAAGCGGGCGAGGGAGACGAGCGTTTCGGCGTTGACCGGGTTCTGCTTGTGCGGCATAGCCGAGGAGCCGCCGCCGCCGGACAGCGTTATTTCGGTTCCCGATTGCGCGAGCAGGGCGATATCCTGGCCGAATTTTCCAAGACTGCCTGAGATCAATGACAGGAGATGGGCGAGATCGGCGATGACCGCGCGCTGGCTCTGCCATTGCGAGCGGTTGGAAAGGCCCAGCGTTTCTGCAAGTGCCGCCCGCACGGCCGCGGCCTTGTCTCCCAGTTTTTCAAGGGTACCGCCTGCGCCACCGAATTGGAGCGGGAATGCGGTTTCATCCAGCCTGTCGCGATAATCGGCAAGTGGCGAAGACCATGCGGAGAGGCGATCGGTAACGGTGATCGGGATCGCCGCTTGCATCCGGGTGTGGGCCATCAGCCGGTTTCCACCCCAATCACGGTTAAGATCGTCGAAAGAGCCGAGCAGCTGCGCCAGTCGATGGGAAAGGATTGCGCAAACCGCCTTTAGCCGTAGCATCAGGCTGGTGTCGATGACATCCTGGCTGGTGGCACCGAAATGCACTTTTTCGGCCGCATCCCCACCAACAGTCCTGCGCAATTGCCGGACAAGCTCGGGGATGACCACGCCGTCCACCGCGACGGCGTGGCGCAGCGCCAGCACATCGGGTTGAAATGTGGCGAAGGTTTCGGCGATGCGCGCCGCTGCTTCGTTGGAAACGATCCCGTGTTCGGCTTGCGCCTGAGCCAGGGCTGCCTCAAAGGACAGCATGGCACGGATATCCGCCTCGGCCGCAAAGAAGCCGGAGATTTCCTCATCGCCGAGAAGGCCTGAGAGATAGGGATGGTCGAAAGGCGAAGCGGTCATGTCGATCCCTGGTGCCTGCTAGATGTCGAGGAAGACGGTTTCCTTCTCACCCTGCAAATGGATGTCGAAAGTATAGACCGATCCGTCGCGCGGCGCGACCAGGGTTGTGACGCGGTGGCGGTGTTCGATGCGGGCAAGCAGCGGGTCTTCTGCGTTCGCCTCTGCCTCGTCGCCAAAATACATGCGGGTGTGCAGGCCGATATTGATGCCACGGGCGACGATCCAGATTGTGATGTGCGGCGCCATCCTGCTGCCGTCCTTGTAGGGTGCGCGGCCGGGCTTGATAGTTTCGAAGGTGAAGACGCCGTCTTCGGCCCCGGTCGGGCATCGGCCCCAGCCGGTGAAATTGGGATCGGCGGTGCCGCGCAGTTCCGAAGGACTGTTGTAGAGACCGGCGGCATCGGCCTGCCAGATTTCGACAAGCGCGTCCTTGAGCGGCACCCCGGCACCGTCGATCACCCGGCCGCGCACGGTGATGCGTTCGCCGAGCGTCCGGTCATTGACCATGGTGGTGCCGAGATCGGTGTCGTAAACGCCGGTGATGCCGGCAAAGTTCGGGGTGCAGCCGATATGGACATAGGGGCCGGCGGTCTGCGACGGTGATTCCTTCAGGTAGCCGAGATCCTGGACCATCAGTTGCCCTCCATCCGGTTTTCGAACAGCGTCGAACGGCGGCCACGCAGGATAATGTCGAACTTGTAGGCGCGTGCATCCATCGGGATAGTGTTGGCCCAGTCGAGCGAGGCGATCAGTTGTTCGATGGCGCTTTTGTCCGGGATGGTGGCGACGATCGGACACTTCCAGATCATCGGGTCGCCCTCGAAATACATTTGGGTGATCAGGCGCTGGGCAAAGCCGTGCCCGAAGATCGAGAAATGGATATGGGCCGGACGCCAGTCGTTGACGCCGTTCGGCCAAGGATATGCGCCGGGCCGGATGGTGCGGAACCGGTAGCTGCCGTCCTCAGCCGTGATGGTGCGGCCGCAGCCTCCGAAATTCGGGTCGAGGGCTGCGAGATAGCTTTCCTTCTTGTGGCGGTAGCGCCCGCCGGCATTGGCCTGCCAGAATTCCAGCAGTGCGCCGGGGACCGGCCTGCCGCGTTCATCGAGCACGCGGCCATGGACGATGATGCGTTCGCCGATGGCGCTTTCACCCGGCTTGGAAAAATTGTGGATGAGGTCGTTATCAAGTTCGCCAAGCAGGGAGTGGCCGAACACGGGGCCAGTGATTTCGGAAATCGTGCCGTCGAGCGACAGCAGGGCCTTTTGCGGCGAGCGCAGCACCGAGGTCTTGTAGCCGGGTGTTAGCGCAGGGGCGTGCCAGGCGCGATCACGCTGGAAGAAGGCGCCGGTCTCCGGCTTGTTGTTGGAAAGATCAGACATCGTTTTGCCTCATGCCGCCTGTTCGGCGTCCATCTGTTCGAAAACCTGCTTGGCGATCTTGATGGCGCGGTTGGCGGCGGGAACGCCGGCGTAGATCGCCACATGCAACAGCGCTTCGCCGATATCCTCGCGGCTGGCGCCGGTATTGGCGGTGGCGCGCACATGCATCGCCACTTCCTCGTCATGACCAAGGGCGGCGAGCAGGGCGATGGTGACCATCGAGCGCTCGCGTTTCGTCCATGTCGGCCGGGACCAGAGGTTGCCCCAGGCGGCTTCGGTGATCAACTCCTGAAACGGCTGGTCGAAATCGGTGGTCGTGGACTGCGCCCGGTCAACGTGACGATCGCCCAGCACGGCGCGGCGGGTGGCAAGACCCTGGCGGTAACGTTCGGTTGGCGCGGTGGCGTCACTCATGGGCGTGTTCTCCAGGCGGGATGGTGTCGATGAAGGCGCGCAGCACGGCGGTCAGCATTTCCGGCTGTTCGACGCAAGGGATATGGCCTGCATCCTTGATGACCTCGTAGCGGGCACCGGGGATCAGTTTTGCAGTCGACAGGACAACATCAGGCGGTGTCGAGCCATCCTGATCGCCGACGATGCAGATCGTCGGAACGGTGATGCGCTTGGCTGCCTCGGTGAAATCCGCATCGCGGATCGCCGCACAGGTGCCGGTGTAACCTGCAACGGGTTGACGGGTTAGCATGTTGCGATAGCCGTGCAGCGCGTTGTTTTCCGGGCGCCGGAAGGCGGGCGTGAACCAGCGCTCGAGAATGCTGTCGGTAATGCTGGCGATGCCGTTTTGTTCGATGGCGGCAATGCGGGTGTTCCAGATCTCGGCCGTGCCGATCCTGTGGGCGGTGTCGCAGAGTACCAGCGCCCGTACGAGATCTGGCCGGGCGGCATGGAGGCCCTGCGCAATCAGGCCGCCGACCGAGAGGCCGCAAATGATTGCCTGCTTGACAGCGAGCAGATCGAGAAGGCCAGCGAGATCGGCAACGTGCAGGTCCATCGAATAGGGCATGTCGCCGACATCCGAGAGGCCATGGCCGCGCTTGTCATAGAGAACCATGGCAAAGTCACCGGCGAGCCGGACGATCACGTCGCGCCAGATGCGAAAATCCGTGCCGAGCGAATTGGCAAAGACCAGCACCGGCTTGTCATTGGCAGCACCAATGATCTGATAGTGAAGCGTGACGTCGTTGATGCGGGCAAACTGCACGGAAATTCTCCTCTCGAAACAGATTGGAACTTTAATCTGGTTCGGTAAAATGACATTTTATTGCCTATCATTAACTCTCAGGTTATGAGTTGTCATGATCGACGCCCGTGTGAAATTCCGCCATTTGCAGACCTTTGTCGAGGTTGCCCGCCAGAAGAGCGTGATGAAGGCAGCCGATCTTCTTCACGTCAGCCAACCGGCGGTGACTAAGACCATCCGCGAACTGGAAGAGGTTCTGGGCGTGTCCGTGTTCGAGCGCGACGGCCGTGGCATCAAGATCACCCGATATGGCGAGGCCTTTCTGCGGCATGCAGGCGCGGCGCTGACAGCGCTCAGGCAGGGGCTGGATTCCGTATCACAGGAGCGCTCCGGCGACGGGCCACCGGTGCGGATCGGTGCGCTTCCAACAGTCTCGACGCGGATCATGCCGAAGGCGATGGCGAATTTCCTCAAGGAGGCAACCGGCAGCCGGATCAAGATCGTCACCGGCGAAAATGCTGTATTGCTGGAACAGTTGCGGGTCGGTGACCTCGATTTGGTCGTCGGACGGCTTGCAGCACCTGAGCAGATGACCGGGTTTTCGTTCGAACATCTTTATTCCGAGCAGGTCGTCTTCGTCGTGCGCTCCGGCCACCCGCTGCTGTCGGCCAAACAGTCGGTGTTTGACAATCTCGGCGTCTATCCGGTGCTGATGCCGACGCGCGCCTCGATCATCCGGCCGTTCGTCGAACGGTTCCTGATCGCCAACGGTATCGCCAGCCTGCCCAACCAGATCGAAACCGTCTCCGATTCCTTCGGACGGGCCTTCGTGCGGGCAAGCGATGCGATCTGGATCATTTCGACCGGCGTGGTGGCCGGTGATATCGAGGATGGGATGCTGGCGGCACTGCCGATCGATACCAGCGAGACCAAGGGGCCGGTCGGCCTGACAATGCGAGCCAACGCCATCCCCTCGATGCCGCTTTCGATTCTGATGCAGACGATCCGGGAGGCCGCGACGGAGGTTTCTGCGGGCGGGCGCTGATCGGCCGCGCGGCCGGTAGGTTTGCACATTAAAATCCGGTGCCGCGCCGTTGTTTTCCTGTACGATATTGCCACCCGCTGATATCGTGGCTTCAACTCCAAGTTTTGGTTTTCGTTGGTCTATTCGGGGTAGAGGCAAAGCATGGCGGACGGAGGGCCCGGGGGGGCTGCAAGGGAACAGCGGGCAGTGTGGACAAAACCGCTGCGGTCGCTGCTGGGGCTGGCGATGGCAGCGCTGCTGATCGCCGTATCGGGGACCTTGGTCGGTCTCGACTATTGGCGGGCGCGGGATTCCGCGATCATTGATGCGCAGGCGGATATGCGCGCTTTTTCCGACCGCCTGGTCGATCGCCTCGGCATTCTGTCGGGAGGCACCACGGCGCTGGTGGGGTTTGCCGCATCGATCGCCAATTCGCTTCTCGTTCCGCCGCCGGAACGCATGGACGACAAGGTCAAGCTCCTGCGCGAAATCATCGCCCAGTCTCCCCATCTTGACGGCATCTATGCCGGTTATCCGGACGGCTCTTTCATTCAGGCGGTTGATCTCAAGGCACCGGCGTGGCGCAAGTCGCTCGATGCGCCCGATGACGCCGTCATCGCGGTGCGGGCGATGCAGCCGGACCTGGCAGGATTGGCCAGCAACCGGCTCATCTTTCTCGACAAGGATGGCGAGCAGATGCTGGAGCGGCGCTTGCTGCCAACCGGTTTCGATCCACGAAACCGGCCGTGGTACCGGGCAGCGGTGAACGGCAAAAACCCGGCATCGATCGGCCCTTACAATATGGCAACCACCGGCGCGCCCGGCATGACCATTTCCGAAGCCCATCGTGGCAATGGCGGCATTGTCATCGGCGCCGATATCGATCTGGGGACGATCACCGAATTTCTGGCGCGCGAGCGCCTGACCACGGGCACCGTCGCCTTCATCATGAATGCCAGCGGCAAGCCGATCATCCATTCCGACAAGGCATTGATGAACCGGATGCTGGCGCCCAAGGAGAGGGGGGACCGCGATATCGGCGGCACCGTCGATCCGCTGGTCAGCGGTCTGAAAGCCAACCTGCCCAAGGGCGATGGTGTCGGGTTTGCTGAGATCGACGGACGCACCTACGTCGTCATGTCGACATCGGTGAAATCGGCACTGCTATTGGCCGGCCACCGGACGGTGGTCGCGGCGCCACTGGATGAACTGACCGAGAAGGCCAACCGCTACCTCTATCAAGGGCTGGCCATATCCGGGGCAATCGTGCTTCTGGGCCTGTTGGGGGCTCTCTTCCTGGCTCGTCTGATTACCCAGTCGCTCAGCCAGCTGACAGCCAATGCCAACCGGCTACAGGATCTGGATTTTACGGCGCCAAAGCAGGTTTCGTCCCACGTTACCGAGATATCCACGCTGGGCCGGGCGATGAACCGGGCGCGTGATGCGATCTTCACCTTCGCGCTCTATGTACCGAAGGAACTGGTTCGCAAGGGTATCGAATCCGGGCAGTTCGCCGGACGCGGTGCGCGGCGGCAGGAGGTGACGGCCTGGTTTACCGATATCTACGATTTCACGACGTTGAGCGAGCAGCGCACGCCGGAGGAGGTGGTGGCGCTGCTGTCGGACTATTTCGACATCTTCAACGAGACCGTCAGTGAGCATGGAGGCGAGATTATCCAGTTTCTCGGAGACTCGGTCTTTGCCATGTGGAATGCACCAATGACCGATGAGCATCACGCCGAAAACGCCTGCCGCTGTGCTCTGGCGGTGGAGCGAAAACTCACGGTGTTCAATGCCGGCCTGAAGGCGCGCGGGTTGCCGGAATTGCGTACCCGCTTCGGTATTCATACCGGCACGGCGGTTGTCGGTAGCGTCGGGGCGAGGGAGCGGCTGCAATATACCGCGATGGGCGACACGGTAAATGTGGCGTCCCGGCTGGAGGGCATGAACAAGGTTTATGGCACGGCGATCCTGGCCAGCAGCGCGGTGGTTGCCTTATGTGGCGATGCGATCGATTTTCGGCCGCTCGGCGAGGCGCAGGTAAAGGGCAGGGCGACGGCGCTGCAGCTGTTTGAGGTTGTTGGCGAGAAGGACCGCGCTCCGTTGCAGACGGACTGTCCGCCAGCGCCGGCGGCGGCGATTTGACGGTCAATCGTCCGAATAACGCTCTTCACGCCAGGGATCACCGCGCATGTGGTAGCCGTTCTTCTCCCAGAAACCGGCCTGATCTCCAATGAGGAACTCGATGCGGCGCAGCCATTTGGCGCTTTTCCAAAAATAGAGATGCGGGATGACGAGGCGCATCGGGCCGCCGTGGTCGCGCGTCAGTGGCTCACCTTCCCAGGCCGTTGCGAGAATGCCGTCTTCGGAGGCGAAATCGGCAAGCGGCAGGTTGGTGGTGTAACCGTCATACCCGGTCAGCATGACGAACCTGACTTCAGGCCTCGGCATGACCAGATCGAGCAGGTCGTGCGTCGAGACACCCTGCCAACGGTTGTCGTAGCGCGACCATGTTGTGACGCAGTGAATATCCGACAGCTTTCGGCTCTGCGGCAGCCGGTGAAATGCGTCCCAATCCAGTGTAACGGGATTTTCGACGCCACCGACAATCTGCAGCGCCCATGCCGACTGCTGGATGCGTGGCTGCTGGCCGAGATCGAGCACCGGCCAGTTTTTCACCAGATGTTGGCCGGGTGGTAGGCGGTCGGTTTCAGCGCGTGTGATTTTTCCCGTCAGGAACTTGCCTTGCTCGGCCCAGCGGCGTTTGGACAGCGTCAGTTTCGTTTCCGGGGTTTCATCCGTCATGATGGCGCTCGCTGCTTTGGTCTCTCTGGGCCGTAGCGAATTACAGATTTAACGGAAAGGCGTGTCAAGCATGTGGTTCGCACCAGCAATGAAAAAGGCCCGCGCAGCTTTCGATGCGCAGGCCTGCTTTATCGTGTTTTGGTCCGGTCAGACCGGCAGCTGGAAATAGGCGTTGGCGGCCAGCACGACGGCAAGGCCTGCTGCAAGCGCAACATAGGGCAGGATGCCGGCTTTCTTGACGCCGAGGTCCTGGCCGACGAGGCCGAGGTCTTCCATTGCGCCCACCGGGAATTTCCCGCCGTCACGCACATAGTGGCGATAGGCAAAGACCGGCAGGATCAGGGCGGCGAAGATGAAGCCGACCCACAGCGCGTTGGAATAACCCCAGACTTTTGCACCGGCACCGAGGAACAGCGCGTTGACGAAAGCGAGAACGGTGTTGAGACCGATCAGCCAGGTCGGGGCCTTCCAGGGGCGCTGGATGTGGCTGGAATCCATGCGGTGGATCCAGCCGGCATTGAGGTTGAGGAAGTTGAAGATGATGTAGCCGACATTGGAGACGGCCAGCACGAAGAAGTAGCCGGCGACGTCGGAGGCGATGGCAAGCAGGATCAGATTGAAGCCGAAGTCCGTCCACATGGCACGGGTCGGCGCGCCATGCTCGTTGACGTGGTCGAGATACTTTGGCAACCAGCCGTCTTTCGAACCCTGATAGAGGGTGCGCGACGAACCGGCCATCGCGGTCATGATGGCGAGGAACAAGGCCATGATCATCAAGAGAACGAGGATTTGCGTGATGATCTGGCCGCCATGAACGAGACTTGCCAGAGCTTCCGCGACGCCCGTGCCATCAACGATACCTGGCGCGAGCATGCCGGCGTGACCCAGAACGCCCTGGAACGTGAACGGGATGAGGAAGAAGAACAGGCAGCAGAGCAGGCCTGAATAGAAGATTGCCTTGAACGTGTCGGTCTTCGGGTTCTTCAGTTCGCGGGTGTAGCAGACGGCCGTTTCAAAGCCGTAGGTCGACCAGGCGGCGATATAGAGACCGCCGAGGAACAGCGTCCATCCGCCATTGCTCCAGACGCCGTCAATGCCGGAATAACCGGCGGTCGGCGGCACCAGATTGGTGATATTGGCGCTGTCGATCTGGCCGGAGAAGATCGGATAGAGGCCGATGAGCAGGAGAGGCAGCAGAACGATGATGGCGAGCCATTTCTGGACACTTGCGGTTCCCTGGATGCCGCGATGCTGGATCGCGAAGATGACCAGCATCAGAATGCCGCCGATGACGAAGGTGGCGTTGAGGTTGGCCTTGGCGAGGAAAGGAATGTCGAAGGTGATCAGCGACCAGTTGCGGATTGCTGGGGTGAGGGCGGCGATCGCGTCGGTCGACAACAGGGCCGAGATGGCGTCCTGTGGTGTCTTGCCGGCATTGGCAGCCAGCCATTCCGCGACGCGCGGGCTTTCGGCCGTCAGCGTTGCCATATTGGCGCTGATCCACTCCATTACGGCCGGGCTACCGGCGCCCGGAATGGGGAACAGAGCATTGAGGATATAGCCTGCCGCGATGGCGCAGCCGAGCGACAGAACCGGCGACCAGGCGAACCAGTTGCACCACACTGATAGTGGCGCGATGAATTTCGAATAACGCAGCCAGGCGGTGGCGCCATAGATCGATGCGCCGCCGGATTTGTTGCCGAACATGCCGGCGATTTCGGCATAGGTGAAGGACTGCAGGAAGCCCATGACCATGGAAATGATCCAGACGACGAAGGCGAGCTTGCCTGTCGTGCCGGCAATGCCGCCGATGGAGAAGAGCACCAGCGGCGGTACGCCGGCAGCAACCCAGAATGCCCCTTTCCAGTCCAGCGCGCGGATCAGCCCGGTGCCCGAGGCAGCGGCCGACCCGTCGGTCTCAACGATAGATGCCATAAACAGTCTCCTCGACCAGTTTTGTCTTGAAGCGCGTTTCCGCGCGTCCCCTTTATTGATGATGCCGGCTGCGGTTTTTATTGCTTGGCGAAGCCTGCATTCAGCAGTGTCAATCGCCGTTCCCGTCACTGAATCTCGTGACCGCAGTTATCTTCATAGTGAATTTTTTTTCCTCTCGGTCAAGTCTCTCTTTACTTTGCGGGGCCTCCCATAGGATAGTTTGGCCATATTGCCGGTGCATAAACTGGTGCTTATGGACCGGTAAGCCGACCAAGCCTGCGGGTGGGAGCTGAGATGACTGATTCCGGACGATTTGCCGGCACCTTGATGCCGCCGCGGCCCAGTACGATTTTGCGGCCGGGTATTCCGGCCCTTGCCCCTGGCGTCGAGCGTTACCGCGTCAAGGGACGGGGCGCGACGGTTGTCAAGGTGATGGCCGGTGACCGGATCGGCATCAAGGATATCGAGGGTGGCCAGCTTTGCGAGGTCAGCTTCATCGATGCGCAGGGCCGTTTCAATGCGGCCGGTCTGGGCGTCGGGTTCTCGCGGCCTGCCTATGGGCTCCAGGAGATCCTCGCCCGGGACGAAGAGAGTGCGCGGCGAACGCTGAGCGCTTTGAAACGGCGCAATGTCGATCCTGCCGGGGCGCAGGCGCTGGTGCTGTTCGGTGAAAGTTCTTCGCCGGGCGCTGCGGCAGAATTGACGATCGCGCTGGATGGACTGCTGATCGTCGCTGCTCCAGTGCCGCCGATGGATGCGGAGGCGCAGAATACTGCGACCGCGCTGGAACTGCGCGTGACCCGCACCAAAATCGAACGCACCTATGAAGAGATGCTGCCGGAACCGATGGCTGATCCCGTGCAGGATCTGCGCATCAAGGTGGCGAGGGCATCGGCCTATTTCGTGCGGGCCGGCGAGTTCATTCAGGTCATCGACGTTTCGGGCCGGCAATGCACCGATTTTCAGGCCTTCTCGGCCCGCAAGGTCGACAAGGGACTGGACCTGGCGCTCGACGCGACGGTGACCCGCACGCTGCTCGGCCGCAGCTATCCAACGCCGGGTCTGCCATCCAAGGCTTTCGATCGGGATTTCGAGCCGCTGGTGGAAATCGTTCAGGATACGGTCGGGCGCCACGATGCGTTCGCCACCGCCTGCAACTCACGTTATTATGACGACATGGGCTATCCGGGGCATGTCAATTGCACCGACAACTTCAACCATGCGCTGGCGCCCTATGGGATCGCACCGCGCAAGGGTTGGGAAGCGCTCAACTATTTCTACAACACCAATGTCGACCATCATAACCAGCTCTATCTGGACGAGCCATGGTCGCGGCCGGGCGATTATGTGCTGATGCGGGCGCTGACTGATCTGGTTTGCGTGTCGTCGTCCTGCCCCGACGATATCGATGCGGCCAATGCGTGGAACCCCACCGATATCCATGTCCGCACCTATTCGGACAAGGAAAAATTCTCGCGCGCCGTCGCCATCCGAATGACCCCTGATGCAGAGCCCGAAATGACCCAGGAAACCGCCTTTCATCCCCGCCTCTCAGGGCTGACCCGTAACCACACCGAATATCGCGGCTACTGGCTACCGAACCGCTTCAACAACGAAGGGCCGATCGAAGAATACTGGGCCTGCCGCGAGAAGGCGGTGGTGATGGACCTGTCGCCGCTCCGGAAATTCGAGGTGACCGGGCCGGACGCGGAGGCGCTGCTGCAATATTGCGTTACCCGCGATATCCGCAAGCTGTCACCGGGGCAGGTGGTCTATACGGCGATGTGCTACGAGAACGGCGGCATGATCGACGACGGCACGGTGTTCCGGCTGGCAGACAACAATTTCCGCTGGATCGGCGGCGACGATGTCAGCGGCATCTGGCTGCGCGAGCAGGCGGAGAAGATGGGCTACAAGGCTTGGGTCCGATCCTCCACCGACCAAATGCACAATCTCGCCGTCCAGGGGCCGAACAGCCGCGAGATCATCAAGGAGATTATTTGGACGGCGCCATCGCAGCCGTCGATCGGTGAGCTTGAATGGTTCCGCTTCGCCGTCGGCCGCATCGGCCATTTCGAGGGCGCGCCGGTCGTCGTCTCGCGCACCGGCTATACCGGCGAACTGGGCTATGAAATCTTCTGTCATCCGAAGGATGCGCTTGCCGTCTTCGATGCGGTCTGGGAGGCTGGCCAGAAACATGGCTTGAAGCCGATGGGTCTGGAGGCACTCGACATGGTACGCATCGAGGCCGGGCTGGTGTTCGCGCATTATGACTTTTCCGACCAGACCGACCCGTTTGAAGCCGGTATCGGTTTCACCGTGCCGCTGAAATCGAAGACCGAGGATTTCATCGGCCGCGACGCGCTGATCAAGCGCAAGGAAAACCCGCGCTACAAGCTGGTGGGGCTGGATATCGATGCCAATGATGCCGTCGGGCACGGCGATACCGTACATATAGGCCGGGCACAGGTCGGCGTCGTCACCAGCGCGACGCGCTCGCCGCTCTTAAAGAAGACGATCGCGCTGGCGCGGATGGATGTGCTGCATTCGGAGATCGGCACCGATGTCGAGATCGGCAAGCTGGACGGCCAGCAGAAGCGGCTGCCGGCGAGGATCGTTCCGTTTGCGCATTACGACCCGCAGAAGCTCAAGCCGCGGTCCTAAACGCGCGTCAGCTCGATTTGCCCTGTGCTGTTGCAATCTGCCGGGCGACAGCTTCGGAATCGTTGGCGAGCGTTCGCATTTCCGAGGCAAGCACCGCAAATCCGGCGCCGGCGGTTCCAGCGCGGGCGGCTTCGATGCCGGCGTTGACGGCGAGCAGTTTCAGGTAGCGCAGGGAGTGCAGGATTTCGGCCGTGCGTGAGGCCGTCGCGCGCATGTCTGCGGTTTGTTCGTCGATGCGCTGATAGAGGGATTCGATGTTGACGATGCTGCCTTCGAGATAGAGCAGTTCGCCGTTTGCGTCCCAGACGCCGCCGCCGGTTTCCGTCACCCAGATGAAATGGCCGCTGTTGTGGCGGATCCGATATTCCAGCGTCCAGTCGGTGCGGTTCTCCAGCGCCTTGCCGACCACGGCATCCATTGCCGGAACATCGTCCTCGCACATGATCGAGGTGAAGGTGCGCACTCGGTTGCCGACGATCTCGGCCATGGGATAGCCGAAGACCCGCTGGATGCCGTCGGTCATGTCGAGCATCGTATAGTGCTCATCCGCCCGGCAGCGGTAGAGAAATCCGTTCATGCGGCCGAGAACGCTGCTCAGAAAATCCATGGCTAATCCGGAGGGCTGGAGGGCGAGCTATCTATGGGTCTTGGAATTACGTCAGATATGAATGCGATACGCCGAAGGCTTGTGGGCCTTCGGCGATCTCATCGGGAAATGCGGTCAGTTTTTCAGATAGACTTCCAGCGTGTCATCCATCGCTTCCAGCCATGGCGTATGGTGCTTTGGTGCCATCGTGCCGGTCATCAGCGATTTGTAGGCGTTGTCGCGGAAGCCCATGATGTTGTCAGCCTTGTGATGCTCCCATTCCATGAACGTCTTGTTGGTGCCTTCGACATCGAACTTCGGGTAGTCGGTATCTTCGAGGAGCTCGATGACGTAATCGCCCTGGAACCAGATCATCTGCTCGGCATCTTCAAGCGTTTCCTCGCGGGCGCGCCATGTGTCGAAATGCGCCTTCATGCCGTCCTTCGAGGGCAGCTTGATGCGGTTCATGATGACATCGCGGGCAAACCAGGCCTGGGCGTCGAACATGTTGAAGGTGTAGAACTGGTCCTGCATGCCGATATACATCAGCTGCGGATTGTCCTCGTAGACGACGCCCTTGTAGAGATTGTCGGACCACAGCCGGTTGGCAGTCTTCAGGCGCAGGTCGTCGGGCAGGAACGGGAAGTGGTGCAGATAGCCGGTGCACAGGATCAGCGCATCAACTTCCTTGGTTGAACCATCGGCAAAATGGGCGGTCTTGTTGACCAGCTTTTGCAACAGCGGCCGTTCCTCGAAACGTTCCGGCCATTTGAAGCCCATCGGCTTGGAGCGGTAGCTGGTGGTGACGGACTTGGCGCCGTATTTCCAGCATTGCGAGCCGATGTCCTCGGCCGAATAGGAACGGCCGACGATCAGCACGTTCTTGTCCTTGAACTCCAGCGCATCGCGGAAATCATGGGCATGCAGGACACGGCCACCAAAGGTTTTCACACCTTCGAAATAGGGGACGTGCGGGGTGGAGAAGTGACCGGAGGCGACGACGACATAGTCGAAGATTTCGTCATACATGACGTCGTTGACGCGGTCGTGGGCCGTGACGGTGAAGGTCTTTGATTCCTCATCGAAACGGACCATGCGCACCGGCGTCGAGAAGCGCACCCATTTGCGCACGTCAGCCTTTTCGACGCGGCCCTTGATGTAATCCCACAGTACGGCGCGGGGCGGATAGGAGCCGATCGGCTTGCCGAAATGCTCCTCGAAGGAGTAGTCGGCGAATTCCAGGCATTCTTTCGGTCCGTTCGACCAGAGGTAGCGGTACATGCTGCCATGGACCGGCTCGCCATATTCGTCGAGACCGGTGCGCCACGTGTAGTTCCAAAGGCCCCCCCAGTCGGCCTGCTTTTCGAAGCAGACGATCTCAGGGATGTCTGCCCCCTTTTGGGCAGTGGACTGGAAGGCTCTCAATTGAGCGAGGCCCGAGGGCCCTGCGCCGATCACGGCTACTCTGGTCATGTCTGTTTGTTCCCTTTGTTTTTGTTCGTACGTGCATTGTTTGTGGAGAAGACCCCTCCCAACCCTCCCCACAAGGGGGAGGGCTTAACCTGCCGGTCCCTCTCGCTAGCGCATTCCAACGACGTCATTTCCGTGTGGCTGCCGAAAAGAACACCGGCAGAGCCCGGGAAGAGGTTACTCCCTCCCCCTTGTGGGGAGGGTTGGGGAGGGGCCTCAAAACTTCTCAATCCGGGTAAATCCCCGCGCTGGTCGGTGCTCCGTCATCATATTTCGCCAGCCAGTCGATCATGATCGGCCGGTTGCGGGTCAGGCCCTTGTAGTCGACGATCTCAGGCGGCAAGCTTTTCAGCACGCGCGGCAGGCGTCGGCCCCATTTGGGGACGGTCACCAGTTCATCCAGGCTGATCAGGTAGCAGCGGATGACAAAGAGGATGGCGTTGGAGCGCGGCAGGCGCCAGAGGCTCTGCAATTCGACGCGCAGGTGCATCTTGCCGCCAACATTTTCCGGGGTCACGGTCTGACGGTCCGGACCCCATTTGTGGTAGTTTTCCGGCGATGTATCGAGCCGCGGGTTGACCGTCATCGTCCAGTTCAGGCGACGGGTCGGCTTGCCCTGCTGCAGGTTCAAGAGGAATTTCAGCGCCCGGTCGAACACGCCGATCTGGTGGGCGAGCGGTACGGGACCGTGCCATTCCATGAAGTTCATGCCGATGTCGAAATCCAGCGACCAGTCAGCCTGGGTGGTGACCATGCCGGCATCCATCCAGAGATTGTTGTCGCGCTGATCGACGATGCAGAAATCGCCCTGGGCCTGGCGGGTGATATATTCCATCGGTGGGTAGGGCAGGGTCGAGGGATCGCCGAAAGTAAAGGTGTCGTCGATGCCCATCGGCCGGTTGATCCAGCGCCAGCGGTCACCGTCCTTCGTCAGCGTGAAATGCTCGGGATAATCCTGTGCCTGATGTTCCATCAGCAGTTCCAGCACGTCCCATTGCGCCGCCATCATATGTGGCAGCGCCTGGCAGCGCAGCGGGTCCTCCTTCAGCACCATCGCCCGGTCCTGCATCTCGGCGACATAGTGCTCGTCGACGTCGATCAGGTTTTCAAAGACGCTATCCGCCTTGCCGCGGATATGCGGCTCCATGTTAACCGAGTACATGTACTCGTCGCGATCGAAAGGGAAGGGAAAGCGCCTGATATTGGTGAGGCTGTTGCGGAAGGTGAAGTCGTCGCGGAACGTTTCGCTCCTGAACGTGATGGTCATCTGTCCGGCCCTCCGGCGCTAGAGTTGAAGAACGAGTTGCTGGCCCTTGAACCGCGAGACGCAGATCATGACTTTCTTGCCGGACGCTTTTTCCTCGTCCGACAGGTAGATATCGTTGTGCTCCAGCGTGCCGTCGCAGGATGAGACTTCGGTCTCGCACTGGCCACAGGCGCCGCCGCGGCACATGTAGGGGGCGTCGCAGCCATGGGCTTCGGCCGCTTCCAGAATGCTCTGGTGTTCGCCGACGGTCATGTGGATGTTGGATTTTTCGAGGAAGACCTGGAACGGCAGGCCCGCGGGTGGCGCGAGGAAACGTTCCGAGTGCAGGTTTTCCTTCGGCCACCCGGCTTTCAGCGCCGTCATCAGCACACCGTCGATCATGCCGGCCGGACCGCAGACATAGAGATGCGTGCCAAGCGGCTGATTGTCGGCGATCCCGGCGACAGGAATGTAGGTCTTTTCCTCGTCGACATAGATCTTGATGCGGCGCGGGCCGTAGCGATCGATGAGTTGCTGCCAGTAGGCGCCGTGCGTGCGCGAGCGGATGGCATAATGCAATTCGAAAGCGATGTTGTCGCGGCTGAACTGTTCCATCATGGCGATGAACGGTGTGATGCCGATGCCGCCGGCAATCAGGATGTGCTTGCGGCCGCGATGATCGGGCGCAAACAGGTTGACCGGCTGGCTGACCGTCAGCCGGTCGCCGGGACGGACCTGTTCGTGCATGAAGATCGAGCCGCCGCGCGAATTTGGAACCCTGAGCACGCTGATTTCATAGGCGCTGTTGTCGTCGGGATTGGACATCAGCGAATAGGGATTGCGGCGCAAAAGCCCATTGTCGTTCATCGAGACCACGACATGGGCGCCGCCGGAGAAGAACGGCATGGGATGGCCGTCCAGCCGCTCGAAGCGGAAGCGTTTGACCAGATCGGTCACCTGCGTCACCGCTGCGACCCTGACAGGCATATCTGTGTTGAGGCTCACGGGAACATCTCCTCGGGGGCAGGCGCAGTGCCCGGTTCTTCCGCATCGATGTTGACGCCCTGGAATGCGCCGAGACGCCGGGAATAGTGGTCGCGGACCAGCAGCGGCAGGCCGCAATGCGTGCAGGCAAAGGGACTGGTGGTCACGTTGTCGGTGATGCCCTTGCAGTGCACGCATTGCACCCGGCGCGCCGTCGAGCCGCGATGTTCGGTATGGATCGAGTTGAAATCGATACCAAATTCCAGCGCCACCTGCATGATCTGGCCAATGAAGCCTTCGGTACCGGCGATGTAGAGCCGCGTTCCCATCCGCGCCTGCTCAAGACAGGCACGCAGGCGGAACAGCAGTGGCTGAAGCGTAGGGGCCTGCCAGAAGATGTCGGGTGACAAGGCGGAAAGCGCCACGTCGTACGCTTTCGGCGCAGCGCCTGCGGCGAGATAGAGAATTTCCGATTTGGCCAGAAAATCCGTGCCCTTCAGTTCGACCTGATCGGCGAAGGCTGCCGCCCCTTCGCCTTCAAGGACGAAGAGGTGGCGTTTGGCGTGGGGATCGACGTCGAGCCCCTTATATTCCGGCCGGCTTTTGATCCCTTGTACGAGCATACCGTCAGCCCTGCGCCGTCCGTTTCGTCTTTTTCGGATCATCGAAGGTAATCGTATGGGCGATGGCCGGGGCGTTGACGGTCTTGCCCTTCACCTCAAGCTTGGTGCCCTGGACGGCATAGGGAACCTCGACACGCATGATCGCCATCGAGCGGTTGGTGAGCTTGGAATAGGACGGGCAGGTGATGACGCCGACCTTTTTGTCGCCGGCCCAGACCTCGTCGCCGAGATCGGTCGGGCCGTCAGATTCGACCAGCAGGCCGAAGATCTTGAAGCGCTCCTTGCCCTTCAGGCGGGCATGTTCCTCGGCACCGCGAAAACCGGTCTTGCCCGGGCTGACGGTGAAATCGAGGCCGAGTTCCCACAGGCTGTCGCCGGGCTGTTCGTTGGCGAAGGGGTACATCTGCGAATTATCGTAGGGGTAGAACAGCAGGTAGCTTTCGACGCGCAGCATGTCGAGAACGCTGAAGCAGACAGGAATGATGCCCATCGCCTTGCCTTCACCGACGATCCGGTCCCAAACCATGCCGGCATCCTGGCCGCGCACGAAGATTTCATAGCCGCGTTCGCCCGTATAGCCGGTGCGCGAGATCATCACCGGGGCACCGAACAGCGTCGTCTGCATATGATGGAAATATTTGAGGTCGCGGATGCCGGGCACGTATTTTTCGAGATAATCGACGGCGAGCGGGCCTTGCAGGGACAGATCGTGCAGGTCGTCATCGAACAGCACGGCGCAATTGCGGCCCTGCGCTTGCTTGACGATTTCCTCGAAGCCGGAGCCCGAACCATGCACCAGCATCCAGGAGTTCGGGCCGGTGCGGTAGACGATGCAGTCATCGGTGAAATGGCCGCGATCGTTGAGCATGCAGGCGTAGACCGACTTGCCCGGATAGACCTTCGTCATGTCACGGGTGGTGATATATTCCAGCACGGCGATCGCATGCGGGCCGACGAGGTGAACCTTCTTCAGGCCGGAGACGTCCATGATGCCGGCCTTGGTGCGCACGGCGATGTGTTCTTCATAAATATCCTTGTCATAGGTCCAGGCGGTTCCCATGCCGCTCCAGTCCTCGAGGTTCGATCCCAATGCCCGATGTCGGTCGCCCAAGGCGGAAAAACGCCAGCTAAGTGCCATGATTTGTTCCCTTATTTATTTCACTCTGTGGAAATAATTATTCCTGAGTATATTCGCGTTTTTGGGAACGGCAAGCCCGCGATGTGGATTTATCGCCGGAAAGTGCGGTGTCGCGAACGGCGAAAATCATGCCGTTTTCGTGCTTCGGCATGCAAGGCTGAGGGTATTCAACGCCGGAAATCCTGACTTTTCAAGTGGCGTGATCTGGGAGAGGCAGAAACAAAAATGCCCGGATCAACGGTCCGGGCATCAGCAACGGGTAGAAATTACGAGAATCAGGCGAGCACGCCTTCTTCCTTCATCGCCGCGGTAAACGAGGCCCAGGCTTTCTGGGGGCTGCGGATACCATCAAGGGCATCGAGGCAATGCTGCAGGGCGCGGCGATAGGCGACGCCACGACGGCCGGGCCAACGGCGGAGAAACTCGACGGCGTCCCAGGCGGTGGCGATGATGTTTTCCTGGCTCTGCTTGATGATCACTCTGACGGGGTTTGGAAAGCGTTTGTAACTCACGTCGTCCTCATACTTCTTCTTGAAATTGCAGCACCCCAACGCCCTGGATTCGAGAAGGTTCCATTGCCCGATTCATTTCGGAATCTGCTTTCGAAATGATGTTCCGATATAGCCCGGTTTTACCGAGTGGCCCTTAGCCGCTCTATCCACTCCGCGCCGATTTTCCGGCGCCTGAGGACATTCAGCAGGTCCTCGGCATCGAGCCGCGAGCAGATGCGGTACCCCCGCCCCAATCGTTCTTTTCGAGCGCCAGCAGATCGAGATCGGCGCGCGCGATCAGTGATCCGGCGATCCTGACTGCGAAGGGTTATGCGGATGTCGATAAATTCGTCGGCAAGACGCTGTTCGAGTCGCCAATGCCGAGCGAACTACGTTAGAAGATGATTGCCGAATTCGAGAAGATCAAGGCGGGCTATTGAGCGAGTATGATGCAGATGTGATCGTTGCAGGGGCCGGTTTTACCGGCCTTTCGGCAGCGGCTGCGCTGGTTTCGGCCGGTCTCGACGTGATCGTGCTCGAGGCCCGCGACTGTGTTGGTGGCAGGGTCGAGGCCATGGCGTTTGCCGATGGCGTGGCGATGGACACGGGTGGACAGTTCATCTGTGACGAGATGCCGAACGTGATGGCACTGGCGCGGCGGTTCGAACTGCCCTTGGCGGAAACGCCGCTGGAGGGCGACTTCCTGGTTCAGCCGCCGCAGTTTGCCGGGACCGGTTCGTCTTTCGCCGAGTCCGGCCGGATTCGTGCCCGCGCCAACCGGATCGATCCGCGCGACCCGGCGATAGCCGGTCTGACGGCGGGGGAATGGCTTGGCCGCCAGAGTGATCCACCGGGCGCAAAGGCGAGCTTCCAGGCGATGGTCGAAGGGCTCTGGTGCCGGCCGGTCGGGGAAATTCCACTTTGGTATCTGATTGACAATGACCGGCGCACGATCAGCAACGGCAACGAGCTACAGTATTTCGCCGAAGGCACGATCCATGCCGCGGCCACTACTCTGGCGGCAACGCTCGGTCAGCACCTGCGGCTCGATACGCCCGTCGCCGGTATAGCGCGCAAAGAGGATTCTGTCGCAGTAACGACTGGTAAAGGCGACGTGTTGATGGCGCGCCAGGTACTCATTGCCGTGCCGCCGGTGATGGCGTCGCGCATCGCGCATGAACCCGCGTTGCCGGGGCCGCTTGCCGGTGCATTGGCTGCCTGGAAGAGCGGGACGGTGATCAAGGCACTGGTGCGCTACGAACGGCCATTCTGGCGTGATCGCGGGCTGAGCGGCATGATCATGTGGCGCGATACGCTGGGGCTTTTTGCATGTGATGTCAGCAGTATAAAGGCGGTGGCGTTGGTCGTGTTCGTTGGCGGCCCGCTTGCGGTCGAATGGAGCGGCAAGGGAAGAGCGTTCATTGAAGCGGAAATTCGCCGCCGGCTGGTCGAGGCTCTGGGCGGGGAGGCCGCTGATGTCACGGGTTTGATGATCCGGGACTGGGTGGACGATCCATGGAGTGGCGGCGGTTACAGCGATGTGATCGCCGGTCTTCAGGCTTATGATGCCGAAGATATTCTGCGGGCCGGAGTGCCGCCGGTGCATTTTGCCTCGTCGGAGTTGGCGTCGTCATTCCCTGCCTATATCGAAGGCGCCATCATTGCCGGCCGTGAGGCGGCAGCGCGGGTAATTGCGGCTCATCAATCAACCGTCGCCACCAGTGCATCCGGATCGTAGACCAGCCGATTCCTATAAATAGGAATGGCTTGGGAAGTCATGGGTCTCGTGAAATTTCTCGTTCTCCCCTGATGTTCAGAGCGATTTTGGCCCTCACGGCTTTACCCTGAGGCGCTGCCAATATACTTGCGGCCGTGGTAAAAGCCGAAAGCGATAGTTGCCGGTGCTACTTGTCCAGTTGCGGATAGACCCGGTCGAGAAAGCCGGGACGCAGTTTTTCGCCCATCAGGCAGTCGGTGGGCGGTGTGTTCTGGGCCGGGATAATCCGCGCCGCCGGTCTCGAACTGCTGACTTCCATCACCAGTTTCTGGCGGATGGCGACGGCGAAATCCTCCGGCTGGTGGACAGGCAGGACGAATGAGCCGGGGCCGCCGATGACGCAATCCGCATAATACCGGTCAAGCGAAGCCGTGCCGACGGACGGGCGAATGATGATGGCAAGGCCATTGATGATGATGCCGCTGGCAACAGCTGCGTTGCGCGCCGGGTCGACCGGCGGGCCGAGATTGTTTGGGCCATCGCCGGATATGTCGACCACCCGGCGCATCGCGTCGTAGGGGCTCGCCGATATCAGTTTCGATGCGAAGGTGATGGCATTGGAAATCGAGGTCCCGCGGCGGGTGAACACTGGCCGGGAAGCAAGATGCTCGGCCAGCTCCGCAGCATCCTGCGCGTCGTCAATCAATCTCCAGGTGACAACGGAGGTTTCGTTGACGCTTCCGGCCCACTCGAAATAGCTGATGGCGATGCGGCCGTTGAGGCCGGACGTGACCGCGTTGATGAAATCCGGATGGCGCAAGGCCTCGACATAACCCATGCGCTGCACCTGCGCTTCCTCGATATCCATCGACCCCGACATGTCGACGGCAAGCACCAGCGCAACATCGACCGGAGCGGCGTCGGCGACCGGCGTCGCAAGAGGCGTGCCCGAAATTGTCAGAAACATCGCAAGAGTTATGAGCATCCGGTCATCCAATCGCAGCTGAAGATCGTATGAAACTAAAATGTAACACACATCGTCAGTGAGGCGACCGTTCCGGATGCGGACGACTTCAACAATCGGTGATTTGTAATGGCGTGCGTTTTAGTGAATTTTCGATCGACTGGAGTAAGCCTGCAATGCTTCTGAAAAACGAAACCGACATGGTCATTGTCGACCGGTTGCAGCAAGCGGCGTTCGGATACTTTCTAGAGTTCGTCAATCCCGAAAACGGCTTGATTGCTGATACCTCTCTGCCCGGCGCGCCTTCCAGCATCGCCGCGACCGGCTTTGGCCTTTCCGCCTATCCGGTTGGCGTCGAGAGAGGGTGGATGAGCCGGCAGGATGCTGCCGCAAGAACGCTGGTGACGTTGCGTTTTTTTGCCACAAGCCCGCAAAGCCGCAGCAAGGATGCGACCGGCTATAAAGGGCTCTATTACCATTTTCTGGACATGAAGACCGGCCTGCGGACATGGCGCAGCGAGCTTTCGCTGATCGACAGCGCCCTTCTGATCGCCGGCATGATAACGGCGGCTGCCTATTTCAAACAGGACAACGAGGTCGAGACCGAGATCCGCTCTCTTGCCGATATGCTCTATGCCCGGGCGAACTGGGCCTGGGCGTTGGACGGCCAGGGGGCCTTGTGGCTCGGATGGAAGCCGCGGACGGGTTTTTTGCCCTATCACTGGGAATCCTATAGCGAAGCGCTCATCCTTTACACGCTGGCTCTGGCCTCGCCGTCCTATCCGATCGGCAGGGAAAGCTATGATGTCTTTGCCAGCAAGTTCGACTGGATGACGGTGAAGGGCAAACCGTACCTCCATGCCGGACCGCTTTTCATCCACCTGTTTTCCCATGCGTGGATTGACTTTCGCGGCATCCGCGATGCTGCCGTGGACGTGCACGATACGGACTATTTCGAAAACACCCGTCGCGCGATTGCCGTCCAGCGTGACTATGCCATCACCAACCCCGGCAACTTTACCGGCTATGGCGCCGATGCCTGGGGGCTGACATCGAGCGATGGTCCGCAGCGTCCGCGCCGCCTGCTGGATGGGCGCCGTCAGCAGTTTGCAGGCTATGCCGCGCGCGGTGCGCCGCTGGGGCCGGACGATGGCACGCTTGCGCCCTGGGCGCCGCTTGCATGTCTTCCATTCGAGCAGGAGGCTGCGATGTCGGCGACACGGCACATCCTGTCGAGCTATCCCGATGTCATCGCGGATGGCCGTTTTCTCGGCAGTTTCAATCCGAGCGTCCCCGGCAAGACGGCTGAGGGATGGCTCAACAACCGCAGCGTTGGCCTGGACCAGGGGCTGCTGGTGATGATGATCGAGAACCATCGTAGCGGCCTCTACTGGAACATGCTGCGTGAAACGCCGGTTATCCGGCGTGGCCTCAGGCGGGCAGGCTTTTCCGGCGGCTGGCTTTGAGGTAAACGGGCTGCCAGCAGACAACGGGCGGCGCCTTTGGACGAGAACCGGGATTCAGGCAGTTTTCGGGAGACGGATGTGGAGCAGGCCGAAGCCGCCATCGTCTGGCAGGCGAAGCATTTCCCGCAGGTCGCCGCGTCCCTCGGGGTGAAAGGCAGCGATTTTCTATCCGTTGCCAATGCGTGGCGCCATGATGGCGGTATGATCGAGTGTCTGCTGGATTATCAAAACCGTTTTGCTGATGGCATGGATGATCGCGTCAGAGGCGCGCATCTCATTTCATTCTACAGCCACCATCTAAGCGTCGCGGCCGGTGCAATCTATCTGCGAACAGGCCTCGTTCCCGACCTGCGCCCGGATCGACTGGCGCTGCAGTTTGAACCTGCCGTTCCGCAGGATTGGGTTTCGCCGGTGGATAATCGCCCATCCGATGCCCGCCGCCTCGATTTTTACTTCGAACACACCTTGCGCGGTGAAGACCCGGCGCTGCTGTTTCACGATCTTTTTGCCGAAAGCTTCATTCCGGTAATCGACGCCCTACAGGGTCGTACTGGTTTGTCCCGCGTTGCCCAGTGGCGGCTGGTGGCCGATGGTCTTGCGGGTGCGTTTCTGGAGATCGGCGCGGCTTTGGGTGAGGAGGAGCGGGCAATGGCCGCCGCGCTTGCTATCATCAACCGGGCAGGCTCGCCGCTTTCTTCTGACGTTGTTCGATATACCAGGATCGGCGCCATCTGCGGTGGAGTTCCGGTCGAACGCCTGTTCCGCCTGCGAAGCGGCTGCTGTCTCTACTATCGCACAGACGGTGGGGATTTTTGCGATGTCTGCGTGCTTCTCGACGATGAGACGCAAAAAAGCCGCCTGCGCGCCCATGTCGAGCGCACAGGCGGCCGCTGATTGGAAATGCCGCGCAAGCCATGCCTGCGCGGCATTTGTCATGGGCTTAAGCCGATTTCAAAAACCGGTCGTTCAGGTAGCCTGAGATCACGCCGAGCACGATCCAGAACGCCAGTGTCGTTGCCAGGGCGGCGACTGCAAATTCCGCGCCGAGGACGGCTGGAACCGGGCTTGAGATATCCGACGGCTGCGGCGCGCCATAGGCATGCGGTGCAGCAATCAGGACAAGGCCGATGATCTTGGCGATGATTTCACCGCGCAATACGACGAGATAAAGGCCGGCGACCGAGAGCACGATCGTTGCAATCCACCAGATCTGCCGGTCATGCAAATCGGCGGCAGGAAAGCCCGGCAGTTCCGGCGGCAGGCCGATGGCGGGCAGGAGATGGATGGCCAGCCAGCCGCATGCGCCCCAGAGCGCGCCGTTGCGGAGCGTGACCGGATAATTGAAGACAAGGCTGGCGCCTGCAAGCAAAAGGCCGAAGCCGGCGCCTGCCACCAGATTGGCAAGCAGCGTGCCGGAGAATCGGCTCATGCCGAACATGATGCCGCCCTCGTCTTCGTGTTCACCCTCATGAGCATAGGCCGGCGTGACCGGTGAGAGTGCCGACAGCATCTCGCCGATTACCGATGAATGCGTGAGCGAAGAGTGCTGCTGCTGGCCTTCGGTGGCAGCTGGCGGCTCTGCAGCGGGTTCCTTGACCTCATATTCCTCGGCGTGAAGGATAAGCGGGACCACCCGCAATTCCTGCGCCGCGGTCATGAAGACGCCCGCGATCAGTCCAGCCACCAATGCGGCCAGAAGTGTTTTGACAATCATGTGATACCCCCAAATTCAAGCGGAGCAGATCTATCTGTCCGTGCTCAACGCCTGCTGTGTTTCAATTCCCCATGGCAAAAACCGCCCGATGCCAGTGCATGGACGCAATTTACCGCTGCGCGATTTCCAAAATGGAATTCACGATCCTGTTCACCGATAGAGTGCGGAAAGCCCAGGGCTTTCAACGATCGGCATCAATGGCAGGGGAAGCCGTAGGAATGGCGGACATCGTGGGCGGTATCGTGCAGCACGGCGGAGTTGGCAAGGCCGGCACCGAAGACCAGGAAACCACCAATCAAAAGGGCAAGAATAGCCGTGGTGATGCGGTCGTTGAGAGAAAGCGGAATGCTTGAAACTGTAGTCGTAGCCATGACAACCTCCGTGATGGCGCGTGGGAAATCTCCCACCAATTGGGCACCATGCCCTTCATCAATCGGCAGGTTTCCTGGCTCGCGGCGTCAGGCGCTTTCGCGCCAAGGAGCCTGTCTTGCCTTCCCGGGGCGGGGACGAAAAATCCCTTGCCACAGTGGCTTTTACCGGTCGAGCATACCGGCATGACAAGCTCTGACCGCTCTACAGTCGCGGGGTCGGCCGTGATAGAGATGCCCAGAATGGGTCCATCCGTCACATTCCCATTTACTCCCCGAAAGCGCCTCGCTCACAGGGAACCAATTGATTGGGCAATGATTATGCCGACACCCCTGTCATGTCAATTCGAGGCTGCGACCTGTCATGACGCATTGCCGCTGTTGATTTTGCGCCGAATGTCGGATTTTAATATGCAAGATCTCGCTGAGAGCGCCTAAGTTGCAACTCATTTATTTAAAGCAACATCTGCTGGTTGATTATTTTTAACGTTGCTCGCCATCAATAACGGAACAATAGTTCTTTAGGAACCTTGGTGTAGAATGGCGCGCACGCTGATGCGCGAAGAATCCGTCATAGAGAAAACCATGAAAGCGGCGAGGTCCGAACAGGAATTCCAGAATATTCTTCGCCGCCTTGGGCTTGCGCTTGACGCTTCCCAGATCGGTGTGTGGGAGCACGATACCCAGAAGGACGAAGTCGTCTGGGATCTGCAGATGCACCGTATCTACGCTACCGGCAAGACGCAGAAGCGCGTCAAGGCGGAGGTCTGGATGAACGCCATCCATCCCGATGATTTTGCCCAGGCCCAGGCTGATTTTGACAGGGCGATCGCAGCCAAGGATGTCTACTCTTCGGAATACCGGATCATTCTGCCGGACGGTGAAATCCGCTACCTGAGGTCGCGGGCCTATTGTTTCGAGGAAGACGGCAATATCACGCTCATTGGGGCCGAATGGGATGTTACCGCAGACGTGCTGCTCAATCGCGAACTGCGGCGGCAGACGGCGATCGCCGAGGCACGCGCCGTCGCTCTTGAAGCCAGCACGCGGCGGATCGAATATGCGGCCGAGCACGACTATCTGACAGGACTGCCCAACCGCCGCTTCTTTGACCGGCGGTTGGCGGAGCTTGCCGAGGACCCCGGTCTTGAAAAGCTGGCGATCCTGCATATCGGGCTGGACCGGTTCAAGCAGATCAACGATACGGCTGGCCACGCGATTGGTGACGACGTTTTGAAATCCTGCGCCAAGCGAATTGAAGAGGGCATGCCGAAGAACGCCTTCATCGCCCGTGTCAGCGGTGACGAATTCGCTGTTCTGATTGCCAATTTCACGTCGCTGGATGATCTCAAGAACCGGGCCGAGCGGCTGGCGCAGCAATTGAAGCAATCGGTCTGGCACAATGACGAGGTCTTGCGGACCGGCGGCTCGATCGGCGTCGCAGCCGCCAGTGGCCGCAATATTGCCGGCCTGCTGGCGCAATCGGACATCGCGCTGCACCGCGCCAAGAAACTGGGCCGCGGCCGGGTCGAGGTCTACTCGGCGCTGTTGAAGGCGCAGTTGAGCAACGAGCAGCGCGTTGGCAGGCAATTCGCCCATGGCCTGGAGAAGGGAGAATTCATTCCCTACTATCAGGCCCAGGTGGACGCCCGGACGCGGCGCATTGTCGGCATGGAGGTTCTGGCGCGCTGGTGCCATCCGAAGCGCGGTTTGCTTTTGCCGGGTGAGTTCATCAAGGTTGCGGGAAGCCTCGGCCGGCTGGATGATCTGGATGCGGCGATCCTGAAGGCGGCGCTGAAAGACCGGCAGAGCTGGATAAAGCAGGGCGTGCATGTGCCGCGCATCGCGGTGAACGTGTCGGCGGCCCGGTTGTCGGATCCGCTGCTGATTGACGAACTTCAACATCTGCATGTACAGCCGGATATGCTGGCATTCGAATTGCTGGAGACCATTTTCCTGGACGATACCGAGGATGAGGTGTTTTCCAATGTGGCCGGTTTGAAGGCGATGGGCATCGACGTCGAGATCGATGATTTCGGCTCCGGCCATGCGTCGATCATCGGGCTTGTGAAGCTGAAGCCGCGGCGGATGAAGATCGACCGGCAACTGGTCATGCCGACCACAACGTCACGCGAACAGAAACGGCTTCTGCGCTCGATCATCGATATCGCCAAGGCGCTCAATATCGAGGTTATCGCCGAAGGCGTCGAGACGCTGGAGCATGCTAAGCTCTTGACCCGCCTCGGGTGCGATATCCTGCAGGGCTATGCGATTGCCTATCCGGTACCGGCCGCCGATATGCTGGCGCGGTTGACGCAGGATCAGCAGCTGGACCTCGTCGCGCAGAATTGAGGGCGGCGCGCCTTCGCTTTTTCCTATTGCCCCAGCAAATCCTGCATGATGCCGATAATGCGGCGGTGCTGGTGGGCGTGGCGGGTGCGGATGCTGGTGGCGGCGTAGACAGCTTGCTGTATCGGAGGGGCGTCTGCGATGGGGAAAGCGGCGCCTTCGCCTTCGAGCCTCAGCGCCGTGCTGCTCGTCACATAGGCTGCCCCTCCCAGCGTCTTCAGCAGGCCGGTAATGGCGATATTCTGGCCTGACGCCAGCGGAGCGGATGAAAGCTGCGGCAGGGCCAGCCGATGCGCACGGTCGAACGCCGGAGAGTAGACGGCCTGGATATAGGTTTCCGGTAACAATTCGCCGACCGTTCGCGTCGCGGTGCCGACCAGCATGTAGGTCATTTCGCCGATCCGCTCATAGTGAAGATCGGGCAGGTAATGCGGCGTATAAAGGATGGCGAGATCGAGATCTCCGGCTGCCAGATCGCGGTTCATCTGGTTGGAGTAATCGGCCTCCATATAGATCGAGGTCGTCGGCAGGTCGGCCCGGACGGACGATAGCCATTTTCCGGCAAAGGCTTCGGCCAGATCATGCTGGATGCCGAGCCGCATCGAGCGCTCGTAGGTACCGGCGTTTTCCACCGCGCGGGTTGCCTCGTGCCATTGATGCTGCAGCGCTTTGGCATGGTCGAGGAAACGCAGGCCGGATGCCGTCGGCGCAGTTCCCCCTTTGTTGCGCGTGAAAAGCTTGCGGTTGAACTGTGCTTCGAGCGCCTTGACCCGATGGGACACGGTGGATTGCGTGATGTTCAGCCGTTCCGCCGTGCGATTGAAACTGCGGGTTTCCATCAGGTCGAGGAAGGTTTCGATAAGGTCGATCTGCATGGATGTGTCCGGTGTCTCCCAATTTTGCCCCTCACCCTAACCCTCTCCCCGCAAGCGGGGAGAGGGGACGACAGAGGTGGCCGCCTGTCCCTTCGCCCCGTTTACGGGGAGACGGTGGACGATAGGCCGGATGAGGGGCTTCCAGTTCAATCTAATCGAATTCTTCGATCAATAAAGCCCGTTCTGACGGCTTGATGCAAATGTTGTTCATGGCCAAAACTTCCCCCAAACAAGGGAACAGACATGTCGAATTTGCCGTCTTATGCACGCGTCGTGATCATCGGGGGAGGTGCGGTCGGTGCGTCCGCTCTCTATCATCTGGCCAAGGCCGGGTGGACGGACTGCGTGCTTCTGGAAAAGAACGAGCTGACGGCCGGTTCGACATGGCATGCGGCGGGCAACGTGCCGACATTTTCGTCCTCCTGGTCGATCATGAACATGCAGCGCTATTCGGCCTCGCTCTACCGCGAGCTGGGCGCGCTGGTCGATTATCCGATGAATTACCATGTCACCGGCTCGATCCGGCTTGGTCATTCCAAGGAACGGCTGCAGGAGTTCAAGCGCGTCGTCGGCATGGGGCGCTATCAGGGCATGGATCTCGACATCCTCTCGCCGGATCAGATCAAGTCGAAATACCCGTTCGTCGAAACCCATGACCTGACCGGCGCGCTCTACGATCCCTATGACGGCGACATCGACCCGGCGCAGCTGACGCAGGCGCTGGCCAAGGGCGCGCGCGACATGGGCGCGAAAATCTTCCGCTTCTGTCCCGCCACCGGCGCGCGCCGGGAAAATGAAGAGTGGATCATTTCCACACCGCAGGGCGAAATCCGCTGTGAATACGTCGTCAATGCCGCCGGTTACTACGCCCGCGAGGTTGGTAAATGGTTCGGCCGCGACGTGCCGATGATGGTCATGAGCCATCAATACATGCTGTTCGAGGAAATTCCGGAGCTCGCCGCCTGGTCGAAGGAAGCCGGGCACAAGTTGCCGCTGCTGCGCGATGTCGACAGTTCCTATTACCTGCGCCAGGAAAAGACCGGGATGAACCTCGGCCCCTATGAGCGCAACTGCAAGGCGCACTGGATCACACCGGACGATCCGATGCCGGAGGATTTTTCGTTCCAGCTTTTCCCCGACGATCTGGAACGCTTGGAATGGTATCTGAACGATGCCGTCGAGCGCGTGCCGATCCTCGGGACCGCCGGTCTGTCGCGGATGATCAATGGGCCGATCCCCTACGCACCGGACGGCAATCCGCTGATCGGCCCGATGCCGGGCGTGCCGAATGCGTTCGAGGCCTGCGTCTTCACCTTCGGCATCTGCCAGGCGGGCGGTGCGGGCAAGGTACTGGCCGAATGGGTAACGGAAGGGCAGACGGAGTGGGACATGTGGTCCTGCGATCCGCGCCGGTTCACCAGCTTTACCGATCAGGACTATTGCATCGCCAAGGGCATGGAAATTTATGGCCATGAATATGCCATGCATTTCCCGAAACATGCCTGGCCTGCGGGCCGCAACAAGAAGCTGTCGCCCATCCACGACCGGATCGCGGCCCTTGGCGCGCAGTTCAAGCCCTATAACGGCTGGGAGCGGGCCAACTGGTACGCCAAGCCGGGCGACGACCTGTCGGAAGAAGCCACGCAGACCTGGAACCGGGCGGGGCCTTGGCAGAAACGCATTGAGGAGGAATGCCTCGCCGTCACCAACGCCGCCGGCATTCTCGATCTGCCCGGCTTTTCCCGCTACCGCCTGAAGGGCGAGGGGGCCCGCGACTGGCTGCTGGGTCTTACCACCGGCAAGGTGCCGAAGCCGGGGCGGATCGGGCTTGCCTATTTCTCAGACGACAAGGGCCGTATCGTCACCGAAATGTCGGTCATGGCGCTGGAAGAGAATTTCTTCTTCCTGATCACGGCGGCAACGGCGCAGTGGCACGATTTCGAATGGCTGAAAAAACACCTGCCGAAGGATGCGGCGTTCACGCTGGACGATGTCACGGACAGCTTTACCTGCCAGATCCTTTCCGGTCCGAAGTCGCGGGACATCCTGGCCGAGGTTTCCGATGCCGATCTGGCCAAGGGCTGGTTGACGCATCAGTCGGTGCAGATTGCCGGGCGCTGGTGCCAGCTGGTGCGCGTCTCCTTTGCCGGTGAACTCGGCTGGGAAATTCACACCAAGATCGACGATACCGCCACCATCTTTGACGCCGTCTGGGCTGCAGGACAAAAGCACGGCCTGAAACCGTTCGGCATGGAGGCTCTGGACTCGCTTCGGATCGAGAAAGGGTATCGCGCCTGGAAAGGTGATCTTTCGACCGACTACACCATTCTGCAGGGTGGATTGGAGCGTTTCGTAGATTGGGCCAAGCCCGGCTTCAAGGGCAAGACGGCGCTGGAGCATGAGAAACAGCAGGGTGTGACCAAACGCTTCGTCACACTGATCGTGGACGCGGGTGACTGTGACGCGCCGTACATGTCGACGCTCTGGCATGGCGGCAAGGTTGTCGGCGAAACCACGTCCGGAAACTGGGGCTACCGGATCGGCAAATCGGTGGCGCTCGGCATGCTGCGCGCCGATCTGGCCCAGCCTGGAACGGAGGTCGAGGTCGAAATCTACGGCGATCGTTTCACGGCAATCGTCCAGGCCGATGAGCCGCTGTTTGATCCCAAGAATGAAAGACTGCGCGCATGAGCAAGCCTATCCCTAAAAAGGCCCGCGTGGTCATCATCGGCGGCGGTGTATCGGGCTGTTCGGTCGCCTATCATCTGGCGAAACTCGGCTGGACCGATGTCGTGCTTCTCGAGCGCAAGCAGCTGACTTCGGGCACGACCTGGCATGCGGCCGGCCTGATCGGCCAGCTGCGCGCCTCACAGAACATGACCCGGCTCGCCAAATATTCGGCCGATCTCTACACCAAGCTGGAGGCCGAAACCGGTATCGGCACCGGCATGCGCCAGTGCGGTTCGATCACGGTTGCGCTGACCGAAGAGCGCAAACAGGAAATCTACCGGCAGGCCTCGCTGGCCCGCGCCTTTGACGTCGATGTGCGGGAAATATCGCCGGACGAAGTCAAGGCGATGTATCCGCATCTGAATGTCTCGGACGTAGTCGGCGCCGTGCATCTGCCGCTCGATGGCCAGTGCGATCCCGCCAATATCGCCATGGCGCTGGCCAAGGGCGCCCGGCAGAACGGCGCGACCATTCTTGAGGGCGTCAAGGTAACGGCGGTCCACAAGAAGGACGGCCGGGTCTCCGGCGTCACCTGCGAGCAGAACGGCGAGACGTTCACGATCGAGACCGAAAATGTCGTCAACGCGGCGGGCATGTGGGGCAGGGAGCTTGGCCTCATGTCCGGCGTGACCGTGCCGCTGCATGCCTGCGAGCATTTCTACATCGTCACTGAGCCGGTGGCAGGGCTGCAGCGCCTGCCGGTTCTGCGGGTGCCGGACGAGTGCACCTATTACAAGGAGGACGCTGGCAAGATGCTGGTCGGCGCCTTCGAACTCAAGGCCAAGCCCTGGGGCATGAACGGCATCAGCGAGGATTTCTGCTTCGACCAGCTGCCGGAGGATTTCGATCACTTCGCACCGATCCTGGAAAAGGCTGTCGGACGCATGCCGATGCTGGAGACGGCAGGGATTCATACGTTCTTCAACGGCCCTGAGAGCTTTACGCCGGATGACCGCTATTACCTCGGCGAAGCGCCGGAGCTGAAAGGCTATTGGGTCGCGGCCGGTTACAACTCGATCGGCATCGTCTCGTCCGGCGGTGCCGGCATGGCGCTGGCGCAGTGGATGAATGACGGTGAACCGCCCTTCGATCTCTGGGAGGTTGATATCCGCCGGGCGCAGCCGTTCCAGAAAAACCGCACCTATCTCAAGGAGCGGGTGACCGAGACGCTCGGGCTGCTTTATGCCGATCACTTCCCCTACCGCCAGATGGCGACGGCACGCGGCGTTCGCCGCACGCCCTTGCATGAACACCTGAAGGCGCGTGGCGCGGTGTTCGGTGAAGTGGCTGGCTGGGAGCGGGCCAACTGGTTTGCCAAGGACGGCCAGGAACGGGAATACAAATATAGCTGGAAGCGGCAGAACTGGTTTGAAAACCAGCGCGACGAACATCTGGCGATCCGGGGCGGCGTTGGCCTAATCGACATGACCTCGTTCGGCAAGATCCGCGTCGAGGGGCGCGATGCGCTGGCCTTTTTGCAAAAACTCTGTGCCAACCAGCTGGATGTTGCTGCAGGCCGCATCGTCTATACCCAGATGCTCAATGCCCGTGGCGGTATCGAGAGCGATCTGACGGTCACCCGGCTGTCGGAAACTGCCTTCCTGCTGGTCGTACCCGGCGCCACGTTGCAACGCGATCTTGCCTGGCTGCGCAAGCATCTCGCCGATGAATTCGCCGTTATCACCGATGTGACGGCATCGGAATCGGTGCTCTGCGTCATGGGGCCGAAGGCGCGCGAACTGATGCAAAAGGTCAGCCCCAACGACTTCTCTAATGCGGCGCATCCGTTTGGTACGGCGCGGGAAATCGAAGTCGGCATGGGCCTCGCCCGCGCTCACCGGGTCACCTATGTCGGCGAACTCGGCTGGGAACTCTATGTCTCGACCGACCAGACGGCGCATGTGTTCGAGACGCTTGAAGCGGCAGGGGCCGATATCGGCCTGAAACTTTGTGGCATCCATACGCTCGATAGCTGCCGGATCGAAAAGGCCTTCCGCCATTTCGGCCATGACATTACCGATGAGGACCATGTGCTGGAAGCCGGGCTCGGCTTTGCAGTGCGCACGGGCAAGGGCGACTTCATCGGCCGCGAAGCCGTCTTGAGGAAACAGGACAAGGGGCTTTCGCGCCGGCTGGTGCAGTTCCGGCTGACCGATCCGGAGCCGCTTCTGTTCCACAACGAAGCGGTGGTGCGCGACGGCAAGATCGTTGGAACGATCACGTCAGGTAATTACGGCCACCATCTCGGCGGCGCGATCGGGCTCGGCTATGTGCCGTGCCGGGAAGAGAGCGAGGCTGATGTGCTGGGCTCTGTTTACGAGATCGAGATTGCCGGGACACGGGTGAAGGCGGAGGCGTCGCTTGCGCCGATGTATGATCCGAAGTCGGAGCGGGTGCGGGTTTAGTTCCTCTTCTCCCCAACGGGGAGAAGTGCCGAGTGAAACGAGGCGATGAGGGGGGCGGTTCGGCACACTGAATTCTTTGGCTCCCCCTCATCCGGCCCTTCGGGCCACCTTCTCCCCGATGGGGAGAAGAGGAATTACGCGGCGGCCTCCGTCGTCCCCTCTCCCCGCGAGCGGGGAGAGGGCTAGGGTAAGGGGTTTGTCGGACCCAGCCCACAGCGAAATGCGCGCGCCGGAACGCGATTTTTCCGGTGAGGTCTTTCAGGAGAGAAAATATGCTCGCGCCCGAACTTTCCAACAGCGTTGCCGAGGGCGACCGCATCGACCAGCTCGTCGCCGCCCACACGCCGGGCCATGGGCTTGCCCGGCCGTTCTACCGGGACGTGGATATCTACGAGCGCGATCTGGAGCGTGTCTTCCGCCGCCACTGGCACTGCGTCGCCCACGAAAGCGTCATCCCGAAGCCGAACGATTTCGAAGTGTTTCGCATGGCCTCCGAGCAGGTGATCCTGACGCGGCATGCGGACGGGACTGTTCATGCCATTCTCAATGTCTGCCGCCACCGGGGGGCGGAAGTCTGCACGAAGGACAAGGGCAATGCGCGCGTCTTCGTCTGTCCCTATCATGCCTGGACCTATGGCAATGACGGCGCGTTGAAGGCCGCGCGGTTGATGCCGAAAGATTTCAAGCGCGAAGATCATGGGCTGAAGAAGCTGCATGTCCGCGTCGTCGAAGGTCTCGTCTTCATTTCTTTTGCCGAAAACCCGCTCGATTTCACCGAGGTCGAAAACCTTCTGCATGCCACTTGCGGCCAGTATGGCTGGGGGCAAGCGAAGGTGGCTTATCGCCAGAGCTATCCGGTCGATGCCAATTGGAAGCTGGCGGTGGAAAACTATGTCGAATGCTATCACTGCGGCCCGGCGCATCCGGAATATTCGCAGACCCATGCTCTGGAACAGCCGCTGCACATGATCGAGGCGTTGAATGCGGCGATGGAGGAGCGCACCTGCGCGCTCGGTATCCAGGTCGGCTCTGGCGACCATTGGCAGACGTCGGAAAACGGCAAGGAAACCATCCATGCCTTCCGCTACGCGCTCTATGATGGCGTCAAGACCGGTAGCCAGGACGGTTCGCCATTGGCGCCTCTGATGGGCCGTTTTACCGAATTCGATGGCGGCGTTACCTCCGTCCATCTCGGCGGTACGTCCTTCCTCGTCTGCTATCCCGACCACGGCATGATCTACCGCTTCATTCCAAAGGGTCCGGAAGCCTGCGAGATGGAACTGATCTGGCTGGTCAACGGCGAGGCGGAAGAGGGCGTCGATTACGACCTCGAGAAGCTGAAATGGCTCTGGACCGTCACCACCGACGAGGACAAGTCGATCATCGAGCACACGTCGCGCGGCGTGCGCTCGCATTATTTCGTGCCCGGTCCGATCGCGCCGATGGAGCAGAACGAGTTGCGCTACATCAACTGGTATCTCGACGAGATCAGCCGGGCCTAGACACCGCGCCTGTCAAAATGCGTACGAAGCGCGACGTGGGTCTGCACGGTTGCTACGCCCGCGATCGTGGCGATCTGCCTTCGGATCGTGTCGAGATCCCCGTTCGATCCGCATTCGATCAATAGCATCAGATCGATGGGACCTGCCAGCGACCAGCAGCTGACAACTTGCGGGATGCCGGAAATATGCGGCACGACATGGTCGCAATTCTTGCCCTGCTGAAAGCTGACCGCAACCACGGCCCGCACGCCCGGATCAGCAATCTCGGTCCCGAGGCGTATTGTATAGCCAGCGATCACATTCTTGCTTTCCAGGCGCCGCAACCGCTCATGAACGGCGCTGCGTGAAAGGTCGCTGCGCCTGGCAAGCTCGACCAGGCTCTGGCGAGAATCACTACGCAGGGCAGCGACAAGGAGGCGGTCTTTTTCGTCCAGTTCGATCACTTTGTCCGGTCTCCCGCTGTGAAACCGGATGGATGACCGGTTGCCCGGCATCTTGCTCAATGAAACCGGACGAAATGGCAAGTAGCTTCTGCGCGCAACAGCCAAAGGAGCGATCGGGCCATGAAATTTTCTGACAGGACAGCGTTGATACTGGTGGACATGCAACAGGCCTTCGATACCGCGCCATGGCCAAAACGATGGAACGACAAGGTCGATGCGAACGGCCTGGCAGTTCTGTCGGCGTGGCGTGCGGCCGGGCGTCCGCTCTTCCATGTGCGGCACGACAGCGTCGAAGAGGGATCGTCGCTTCGGACCGGGAGCCCCGGCAACGCTTTCCGCCGCGGTTTCGAGCCACAACCGGGCGAGCCGCTGGTCACCAAGAGTGTCAATGCCGCTTTCATCGGTACGGACCTGGATCTCCGGCTGCGGCGGGCGGATATCGACACCATCGTCGTGTTTGGAATTTCGACGGACATGTGCGTTTCGACGACGGTGCGGGTCGGTGCCAATATGGGCTACAAGGTCACGCTGGTGGAGGATGCCTGCGATTGTTTCGATCTTGCCGATAGTCGCGGTGAGAGGATCGCTGCGGTTGATATTCATCGCGCGCATGTCGCGACGCTTCGGGCTGATTTCGCAACTGTTGTGACCACAGCGGAAATCCTGCCGAGAGTGTGACGGCAGGTCCGCAGGCAGCCTTCACGGTAAACGACCGCGAACCTCTGTAATCCGATGGGACCATTTTGGCGCGGCCGGCTCGACGCCATAGGCATTTTTCGGGAAAGTGAAGAAGGTCGAGAAGCTCTGGCTCTGGCCGGCGGGGACGCGCGCCAGAATCAGGGCCGTGTCCACGCCGAGCGTCCGGCAATTGTTTTGCGGGCAATCTTCCAGCGTGACGGACAGCTTGAAATAGTCGAGATTGTAACCGCTGTTGTTTTTTACCGTGCCGGTTGCGCGGTAGCTCATGTCGGGTTGATTTCGCGTGAAGTCCAAGCCGTCGATGGATAAGTCCTGCGGCGTCAGCCCCGGTTGAGCTTGTGCGTCACCAGCATCCGTCACCGTTCCTGCCGGGGGCCGGCCTTCATTGAACCAGATCACGAAAGCGATGACCAGGCCCATCGCTACCATCAGGCTGAGCACCGGTTCTGCAAAGCGCCGGAAGCGCGACGAGCGCATGGCGAAATACACGATCAACAGGCCGGCAACCGCAGGAAATATCCAAATCATCAAAGTCCTCCGGCTTTCTATATAGGCGGGGCCGTGGCGGGATGGAAGCGGGCGGGGGATCGATCCCCGGATTGTCTGGGGATGGGAACAAAGCATCCGGTCGCCCGTTTGGGAGAGGTCGCCCCCGACATTTAGCAATCATGCAAAAAGGATGAGACTGATGGCCGAGAAAGCCCTGCAAGATTTGTTTCACGACATGCTCAAGGACGTCTATTACGCCGAACGCAAAATCCTGAAGACCCTGCCGAAAATGGCCAAGGGCGCGCAGAGCCCGAAGCTCAAGGCCGCCTTCGAAAAGCATCATGCGGAAACGGAAGGCCAGATCGAGCGCCTGCAGCAGGTGTTCGAGATCTTCGGCAAGCGTGCTGTCGGCAAGACCTGTCCGGCGATTGACGGTATCGTCGAAGAAGGCGAGGAAATCCTCGAGGAATTCAAGGGGTCGCCAGCGCTTGATGCCGGACTGCTCGCCACGGCGCAGGCTGTCGAACATTATGAGATGGCCCGCTATGGCACGTTGAAGACCTGGGCTGGAATGCTCGGCCTCAAGGATGCTGTCAAGTTGCTCGACGAGACCTTGCAGCAGGAAGGTGCCACCGATCACGCGCTGACTGCTCTGGCGGAAGCTTCGGTCAATGCTACGGCGATGAAAAAGGCTGCGTAACTGGCCTAATACCAAATTGGCCGGAGACCCGATCTCCGGCCAATTTTTACTTCAGGCTGATCCAGTACGCGCCGCGGAACGGAACAGCCGCAAAGCGCTCGTTGATTTCCTTCAGGCTCTTGTCCGGATCGATATCGGCAAACATCTCCGGCCGCAGCCAATGGGCAAAGGCCTCCGCCGCCAGAATGTTGAGCGGCACGGCGTTGAAGAAATTCCACAATCCATGCACCCGTCCATTCTGGACGCCCGACAGGTTGGCCAGCACCGGGTTCTTGACGGCTTCGCCAAGTGTCTTGCGCGCCTCCTCGGCGGAAACGCCGGGGCCGACGGAAAAGACGCTGTAGGTGCCGCCCGGTGAAGCGGTGGCGATATAGACCTGCGGATCGGCCTCGATCAGGTATTCGCTGCTGACGGTTCCACCCTGGCGCGGCAGATTCTTGGTGGCAATGTTGCGGCTGCCGGTGATGCCGATGAACTCGCCAAGGCCGCCGGTACCATAGGCATAGCAGCAGCGATCCGGATTGGGGAATGCGTCCATCAGCACGGTTGGGCCGGGTTCCGGATTGGCGGCGACCCGGTCGGTGATGCGCTTCAGGCGTTCCCCATAGAAATCGGCAAAGGCGTTTGCCTGTTCCTCGCGATCGAAAATCTTGCCAAGCAGCCGCATGTTGCCGGGCGTGTTTTTCAACGGGTCGCTGTTGAAGTCGACGACGAAAACGGGAACGCCGGTGCTTTCAAGATAGTCGATCGCCCGCTTGCCCGGCTCGGTATCGGCCTGCCAATTGGCCAGGATGGCGAGATCGGCCTTTAGTGACAGGATCGTCTCGAAGGATAGGCCTTCACCGGTTCCATTGCCAATAATCGGCACCTCGGCGAGGGCGGGGAATTTTTCGACGAAATCCTTGTAGATTTCCGGATTGTCGCCCTTCATGTCGCCGGACCAGCCGGCCAGGAGGCTGACGGGGTCCGGATGGATCAACGACAGCGCCACCAGGTTGAAGCCGCTGCCGAGCAGCACGGCCTTGGGTTTTTCCTTGATGGTCACCTGGCGGCCAATGCCGTCGGCGAGCGTCATCGGCCAGCGCTCCTGCGCATTCGACACGGCAGCACAGGCCAGAAACAGGCCAAGGGTCAGCAGAAGGAGGCGTTTCACAATCATTGCTTTCGTTGGGCGGGCAAGGCGCAAAGTTCGCCGCAGCTTGGTATGCCCGGCAGAAGATAACGCAGGCAACAGATCTTGCGGCGGCAGACTGTCTCTTCGCCGTCGGCTTCATGGCGCAGGCAACCGAGGAACGGGTTGGTGGTGCCGTCCGGGAGGTGCGTTTGCGAAAACAGCGACCGCGAGGCCCAGGCATCGCCGTCGGCCGGGCGTTCCCGCTCGGTGGCGTTGAAAGCATAGTCGATATAGACGGCCGCATTGTTCCAGGCGAGCTTTGGCGCGATGCCGCCCACCGCTTTCAACTGCGCGATAATCTCGGCCAAATGCTGGCTGACCAGAGGCATGACGAAAGACAGAAGGTCGGCGCCCTTGCCCTCGCTCCAATCGCCTTCGCGGGCAAGACCGAGCGCGCGCGGCAGGCCGTCTTCGGCCAGCGCGATCGTCATGTCGCCGGGGGCAACCGGCAAAACGTGATCGGCGCGGCGGGCAACGATGTAAGGGATGGTCAGCATCGAGAAATAATAGAGCGACCACATCGAGGCGACAGCTCGCCGGTCGGGGCTGCCATGGGCGGCTGCATAGGTGTCAAGCGCTGCGGAAAAGCCGCCGGAGCCGAAAAATTCGGACAGCGGAATGCCATCTTCGAGCTCCGACGACAGCATCATCTTCTCGCCGCACCAGGCGTGCTCACCGGCAAACACCGCCTTCAGGCTGGAGGCCCCGAAAGCGGCGTTTGTGTCGTGGTTGGGGGCCGATGCGTTTGTCAAATGGTTACCAATTGTGTTTCGGCGATTTGGTCCCTGGCTGGCTCAATCAGCAAGGAGCAGGCAAGCGCCTTCAAATCGGCCAATAAGATGACTTCTTTTATCAAGTTTTTTTAAAAGGAAAAGTAAAACTATTCAAATCAGTTCGAGTTTTTCGCGATTCAGTGGAGAGCGGGAGAGGGGGGAAACGGGTGCGTATCCAAAACATACATTGCCAGGCCTCGCTTGTTGTAAAGCGAGGCCTGGTGGCAGATTGACACTGCTATGAACTTGATGGCCTGAAGCCTATCCGTGATTGATCATCACATGCCGGACGGCCGTGTAATCCTCCAGTGCGTAGATCGACATGTCCTTGCCATAGCCCGATTGCTTGATGCCGCCATGCGGCATTTCGTTGGTCAGCATGAAATGGGTGTTGATCCAGGTGCAGCCATATTGCAGGCGGGAGGCAGCTTTCATGGCCTTGGAGATGTCCTTGGTCCAGACGGAAGAGGCCAGGCCATAGTCGCTGTCATTGGCCCAGGTGACGGCCTGATCGTCTTCAGCGAACCGGGTGACCGAGACGACAGGGCCGAACACTTCGCGGCGGACGATTTCGTCTTCCTGGGTGGCGCCGGCAACGACGGTCGGCTGGAAGAAGAAGCCGTCTTTGCTGCCGAGATTGCCGCCGGTGGTGATCTCGATATGCTTCTGCTCGGTGGCGCGCTCGACGAAGCTTGCGACCCGATCGCGCTGGCGCTTGGAGATCAGCGGGCCGATCTCGTTTTCGGCGTCATCAGCGAGATTGTACTTGATGGTGGAGACCGCCGAGGTGAGGTCGGCGACGAGCTTTTCGTAGATGCCATCCTGCGCATAGATGCGGCAAGCGGCAGTGCAATCCTGACCGGCATTGTAGTAGCCGAAGGTGCGGATACCGTTGACGACGGCTTCGAGGTCTGCATCGTCATAGACGATGACGGGCGCCTTGCCGCCGAGTTCCAGATGGGTGCGCTTGACGGTTTTTGCGGCCGCCTGCAGCACCTTCTTGCCGGTGGCGATGTCGCCGGTGATCGAAACCATGCCGATCTTCGGGTGGTTGATCAGCGTATTGCCGACGGTATCGCCGCGGCCGAGGATGACGTTGACGACGCCTTCCGGCAGGATGTCGGCCAGCAGGCGCGCCATCTTCAGCGCTGTCAGCGGCGTCTGTTCCGATGGCTTGAAGACGACGGTGTTGCCGCCGGCAATCGCCGGCGCCAGCTTCCAGGCCATCATCATCAGCGGATAGTTCCACGGCGCGATCGAGCCGATAATGCCGACCGGATCGCGGCGGATCATCGACGTGTGGCCGGGCAGGTATTCGCCGGCGACGGTCGCATGCAGGTTGCGGATGGCACCGGCGAAAAAGCGCCAGCAGTCGACGATGGCGGGCAGTTCATCATTACGCACGGCATTGATCGGCTTGCCGCAGTTGAGCGCTTCCAGCGCCGCGAAGGCATCCGCATCCTTCTCGATGGCATCGGCAATCTTCAACAGATAGCCGGAACGCTCGCCGGGCGTGGTCATCGACCAGGTGACGAAGGCCTTTTCGGCAGCCTCGACGGCGCGCTCGATCTGCGATTGCGAAGCTTCGGCAAGGTCGATGATCTTCGCGCCGGTGCGCGGGTTGAGGATCAGTTCCTCAGCTTCTGTGCCTGCCTCGAACTGTGATCCGATCAGCAATTGCGTGTCCATGTCTGTTCTCCGTTGGTTTGGCGGAGCGAATAGCGAATGGCGAATGGCGAATAGGGTATGGCTACCGAACGACTTAAAACCCTATTCGCTATTCACTACTCCCTATTCGCTCAAATTTATTTTCCCGCACCGGCGATCTGGTCGCCGTCGCGGGTGAGGTAATAGGCGGCCAGGATCGGCAGGAATGTCACCAGCATCACCACCATGGCGACGACGTTGGTAACCGGCCGCTGGCGCGGGCGGATCAGTTCTTCCAGCATCCAGATCGGCAATGTCGATTGCTGGCCGCCGGTAAAGGTGGTGACAATGACTTCATCAAAGGACAAGGCGAAGGCGAGCATGCCGCCCGCCAAGAGCGCGGTGCCGATATTCGGCAGGATGATGTGGCGGAACGTCTGGAAGCCATCGGCACCGAGATCCATGGAGGCCTCGATCAGCGAACCGGACACACGGCGGAAGCGGGCGACGGCATTGTTGTAGACGACGACGATGCAGAAGGTCGCGTGGCCTAGCACGATGGTCCAGAACGAGAAGGGAATATCGGCCATCGAGAAGGCCGAGCGGAGCGCGATGCCGGTGATGATGCCGGGAAGGGCGATCGGCAGGATGACCAAAAGCGAGATGGTTTCGCGGCCGAAGAATCGTGTCTGGCTGACGGCGGCGGCACAGAGTGTGCCCAACACCAAGGCGATGGCCGTGGCGATGGTGGCGACCTTGACCGACAGGGTGAGGGCCGCCCAGACATCCGGCCGGTTCCAGGTGACCGCGAACCACTGCAGCGTCAGGCCGGGCGGTGGGAACTGATAGCTCTTTTCTTCGGTGGTGAAGGCATAGAGGAAGATCAAGAGGATCGGGATATGCAGGAAGAGCAGCCCGCCGATGGCAGCGATCTTCAGGCCGAGGGGCGCGGAGGCGGAACGGTCAGAGCGCATCGAAGGCCCCCATGCGTTTGGCCATCCAGAGATAGAGGCCCATGATGACGATCGGGACGACGGTGAAGGCGGCGGCCAGCGGGATATTGCCGGCGGTGCCCTGCTGGGCATAAACGGCCTGGCCGATGAACAGCCGGGACGAGCCGACGATCTGCGGGATGATGTAATCGCCGAGTGTCAGCGAAAATGTGAAGATCGAGCCGGCGACGATGCCAGGAAGGGCGAGCGGAAACAGCACATGGCGAAAGGTCTGCTGCGGCGTGCCGCCAAGATCGGACGAGGCCTCGATCAGGTTGCCCGGTACGCGCTCCAGAGCCGCCTGGATTGGCAGGATCATGAAGGGCATCCAGACATAGACGAAGACAAGGAAGGTGCCGGTATAGCTGACCGAGAGCGAGTTGCCGCCGATGATCGGCAGCGCCAGCCAGGCGTCGAGCAGCCACAGTAGATGCAGCTTGGCAAAAGCCCAGGTGAGAATGCCTTCCTTGGCGAGGATCAGCTTCCACGCATAGATCTTGACGAGATAGCTCGACCAGAGCGGCAGCATGATGCCGAGATAAAAGACGGCCTTCCATTTTCCCTTGGCATAACGGGCGGCGTAATAGGCGATCGGAAAGGCGATCAGCGCGGAAAAGATCGTGACCACCGCTGCCATGGTGATGGTGCGGACGATGATATCGAAATTGGCGTCCGACAGCAGCTGCTTGTAGGTCGAAAGCGTGAACTCGTAATTGATCAGGCCGGAGAAATCATCGATCGAGAAAAAGCTCTGCAGCAGCAGCGCAAACAGCGAGCCGAGATAGATGATGCCGAGCCAGAGGACGGGCGGGCCAAGCAGGATCGCGAGGAGAACGTGCGGGTGCTTCCAGAGAAAGTCCGACAACCGTCCTGTCAGGCCGGGCCGGTTCGGCGTGATTGCCGCGGGAGTGGCGAGCGCGCTCATGCTTCCTCCATCAGGTGAAGGTCGTTGCGGGAGAACGCGAGCTGCACTTCGGCGCCGATATCGGGAACCGGCATGGCGGCGGGACTGGCAACGATGATTTTCTCACCGGCACAATCGACACTGACACGGTTGGTCGCGCCCAAAAAACTACGGGCGGTGACGGTGCCGGGCAGGCTCAGCTGTTCGGCCCAGGAGGTGCCGATGGCAATGGCTTCCGGGCGCAGGCTGGCAGCTTTTGCGGGAACGCCGAGCCGGGCGCAGGTGGCACTCGACAGAACATTCGAGGAGCCGACGAAATCGGCGACGAAACGGGTCTGCGGCCGCTTGTAGATATCTTCGGGTGTGCCGAGCTGCTGAATCTTGCCGTCGTTGAACACGGCGATCCGGTCGGCCATCGACAGGGCCTCGCCTTGATCATGGGTGACGAAGACGAAGGTGATGCCGAGCGACTTCTGCAGGCTTTTCAATTCTTCCTGCATCTGTTCGCGCAGCTTGAGGTCGAGTGCCCCGAGCGGTTCGTCGAGCAGCAAGACCTTGGGCTTGTTGACCAGCGCGCGGGCCAGCGCCACGCGCTGGCGCTGGCCGCCGGACAGCTGGCCGGGGCGGCGCTGGCCGTAGCCGGGCAGCTTGACCATGGCGAGCGCGTCTTCTGCCGCCTTGCGGCGCTCATCCTTGCCGATGCCCTTGACCATCAGGCCATAGGCAACGTTGTCGAGAATGGAGAGATGCGGGAACAGGGCATAGTCTTGAAACACAGTGTTGACGCTGCGGCGATAGGGCGGCACGCCTTCGGCGGTCTCGCCAAAAATCTCGATATGGCCGCCGGTCGGCTGTTCGAACCCGGCCATCAGGCGCAGACAGGTCGTCTTGCCGGAGCCGGAAGGGCCAAGCATGGCAAAGAACTCCCCGGCTGCGATTTCCAGATCGACCGCATCGACGGCTTTGACGGCACCGAAATGGCGCGAGACGTTTTCGAACAGGACGGCGGCGGTCATGGGGTGCTCCGTAGATAACGACTATCCATCCTCATCAGCGATGAAGCGTAACAAATAGTGGCGGCTGGTTCGGATAACTCCCTCCCCCTTGTGGGGAGGGTGGGGGAGGGGACTTTCTTCTCGAACAAGAAAACCCCTCCCGGCCCTTCAGGCCACCCTCCCCACAAGGGGGAGGGAAAGATCAGAAATCAACGTCCGCCGATGACGCCGATATAGTCGGAGACCCAGCGGTGATAGGGCACGCATTCGGTCTCACTGGCGCATTTCGAGGTCGGCGTCTTCCAGAACTTCACTTTGTCGAAGTCTTCATAACCGTTGGCCTTGCAGCCGCCGTCGGTCAGAAGTTCGTTGCCCTTGCAGGCTGCCCCAACGGACGGGTTGGCGCCGAACCAGGCGGAGACATCGCCCTGGACCTTGGGCGACAGCGAATGTTCCATCCACATATAGGCGCAGTTCGGATGGGTGCTTTCGGCATGCAGCATGGTTGTGTCGGCCCAGCCGGTGACGCCTTCTTCCGGGATAGTCGAGGCGATCGGCAGCTTTTCCGCCTGCATCAGGTTGACCTGGAACGGCCAGGAGCCCGAAGCGACGACGCCTTCGTTCTTGAAGTCGTCGATCTGGATCATCGCGTCATGCCAGTAGCGGCTGGCCAACGTGCGCTGGACGCGCAGCACGTCGAGTGCCGCCTTGTACTGGTCTTCGTTGAGTTCGTAGGGGTCCTTGATGCCGAGTTCCTTGTTGTGGAACATCAGGTAGTTGGCGGCATCGGCCACATGGATCGGGCCGTCATAGGCCTGGACGCGGCCCTTGTTGGACTTGCCGTCCGGCAGGGGCATTTCCTTGAAAACGACATCCCAGCTCTTCGGCGCTTGCCCCTTGAAGGCTTTGGTATTGTACATCAATACATTCGGACCCCAGACATAGGGTACGCCATAGTGGACGCCGTTGACGGTGTACCACGGCGACGACTGCATGCGTTCATCAACGGTCTTGAAGCTCGGGATCAGGTCAGTGTTGATCGGCTGGACGCGTTTGCCGGCAACAAGGCGGAGCGATGCGTCGCCGGATGCGGTGACGAGGTCGAAGCCGCCTTCGTTCATCAGCGCGACCATTTCGTCTGAGGTCGCAGCCGTCTTGACGCTCACCTTGCAGCCGGTCTGCTTTTCGAAGCCGGTGACCCAGTCATAGGCCTTGTCGGACTCGCCGCGCTCGATATAGCCGGCCCAGGCGACGATCGACAGTTCGCCTTCGCCCTTTCCGAGTTCCTTCAAGGGTTCGGCGGCGAAAGCATGGGTGGCGAAAGCGAGCGAAAGGGTGAGCGCGGTGCAGGATTTCAGAATCTGTTTCATCTTCAGTCTCCCGTTTTGGTGTCCGAATTTTTCGGTCTTGTTCCCGGGAAGAAAGGTGCCCCGATTTCGCCGCTTTCGCAAATTCATTAATCAGAATGGCGCTATCGGTTTTCCCGATATCGTCCGAGTTTATCGCGGCCGGCCGCTGCGCAGGGCCTCGGCCACGCCGATAAAATCCTTGGCCGCTTGCGGCAGGCCGGAGCCCTTGCGCCAGACCATGCCGACCTGAACGACGGGCAGGGCGCCGGAGACATCGCGGCTTTCGATGCGGTCACCTTCCAGCGACCAGGGGCGGTAAACCAGATCGGGCAGCAGCGCGATACCGGCACCGGTGGCGACAAGGCTGCGCACGGCTTCGACGGAGCGGGTGCGGAAGGCGACATGTGGACGGGCGCCGAGCGCGGTCAGGAGTTTGCCGGTATTCTCCTCGATTTCATCGACCGTCAGCATGATCAACGGTTCCTTGGCGATATCGGCAACCGAGATGATATCAGCGGACACCAGCGGATGGCCGAGCGGCAACCAGAGACGGTAGGGCGAGGTCTCGATGATCTCCGCCTGCAGGGCCATGCGGTCGCGCAGGTTGGAAATCACCATGACGGCAACATCGAGTTCGCCGCCGATCAACAGGTGCTCGAGATAGGAGCCATTATCCTCAATGGCGCTGACCTCGACGCCGGGGCAGGCGCGGCGGTAGCGGGCGAGCAGATCGGAGAGCACATAGCCCGCAACCAGCGAGGTGACGCCGAGATTGAGCTTGCCGCCGGTGCGTTCTTCCCGCTCCTGCGAAAACGAGCGGCGGGCATCGGAAACACCGGCAAGAATCTTGGTCGCATGGCGCAGGAACTGGTGGCCGTTGTGAGTGATATGCAGCCCGCGCGGATGGCGCTCGAACAGCTCGACGCCGAGATCGGTTTCCAGCTCCTTGACAGCCTCTGTGATCGAGGATTGCGAAATCGACAGGTTCTGTGCCGCACGCGTGACCGAGCCCTGTTCGGCGACGGCGATGAAATACTGAAGCTGACGAAGCGTGAAGGCCATGGCCTAGCTAACACGGTTGCGGGGGGAGATGGCAAGGTGCTGAAGGCTTGGTTCCGTCATCAATTGGCAGGGTGCACCGACGTTAGAAGCGTTTCGGCATGCCGGTTTCTGAATAGTACATGGAGATGGATTTGATAGGTTCACTGTAATGGATGCAGGAAAAGCTCATGGATTCGATATCTTCAAAACCAATCCCCACGGAACCCGGCATCCTCGCCTTCCACAAGCGCTGCGAGGCATTCTATCCGGCCGATGCTGTCGATGCGTCGATCGGGCAGCAGCGCGCATGGTATGATGCACTGTGTGCCGAGTTCGACGCTCCGTCACCGGAAGGACTGAGGCGACGCGACGAGATGGTGGGCGGCCGCATTCCGGTTCGCCGGTATCAGCCGGCAGAAATCGCCACGCAAACGCGGATTTTTTACATTCATGGCGGCGGGTTCGTTGTCGGCTCACTGCAAAGCCACGACGCTATCTGCGCCGAGATTGCCCATGCGGCAAAGGCGGAACTGGTTTCCGTCGATTACCGGCTGGCGCCGGAACATGTCTGGCCTGCAGCATTTGACGATTGCTTCGCAGTGCTGACCGCTCTGCTGGACGATGGGCGGCCGCTGGTTGTTGTTGGTGACAGCGCTGGTGGCAACCTCGCAGCGGGCATGGTGCTGAAGGCCAAGGCTCAGGCAATCGGCGGCATCGTGGGGCAGGTGCTGATCTATCCGGGGCTGGGTGGCGACCTCGTCTCCGGCTCCTACGTTGAAATGGCGGAGGCCCCGGGCCTGACGACCGCCGATGTTGCCTATTATCGGGATGTTCTGAAGGCCCCCGCGGAAAACGCTTTTGCCCATCCTTTAAAAGCGGCCGATCTCTCTGGCCTGCCGCCAGCCTATATCACAGCGGCGCATTTCGATCCGCTGCGCGATGATGCGGCACTTTATGCCCAGAGGTTGATTGCTGCGGGTGTCAACGTCATCTACCGCGACGAGCCGCAGATGATCCATGCGTGGCTGCGCGCCCGTCATATGAGCGAGGGCGCGCGGGATGGGTTTGCTCGGCTCTGCCGTGGTGTCAGCGAACTTGTTGGGACGCTCTGATCAGCCTTTGGCCTTCAGCACGAGGACGGGTTTTGCGCTGAATTCGGTCGGAAACAGCGCTTTCAGATTCTCGATCTTCGGCATGTCGTTGTAGACGATATAGGGATAGGTCGGGTTGAGCGTCAGGAAATCCTGATGATATTCCTCGGCCGGGTAGAAGGCAGCCATGTCGGATACCTTGGTAACGACGGGCTCGCCATATACCTTGGCCTTGTCGAGTTGGGCAATATAACTCTGGGCAATCTTTTTCTGCTCGCCATTGGTCGCGAAGATTTCCGAGCGATATTGCGTGCCGTGATCTGGCCCCTGATAATTCAGCTGCGTCGGGTTGTGTGCGACCGAGAAATAGATCTGCAGCAGCTGGCCATACGTTACCATCTTCGGGTTATAGGTGACTTCGACGGCTTCGGCATGGCCCGTATCGCCGCCGCTGACGGTTTCGTAGATGGCGGTGTCCTTGGCGCCGCCGGAATAGCCGGAGACGGCGTTCTTCACGCCCTTCACGTGCTGGAAGACGCCTTGAACACCCCAAAAACAACCGCCGGCAAATACGGCTTTCTCCGTTGTGGCCGTCGAGGCTTCATCGATGGCGGGCGGCGGAATGACCACGGCCTCTTCGGCGGCGTTGCTGAAGGTCGAGGACATTGAAAACACTGCCGCGGCAATGGCCGTCACGCCTGCAAGCCCGAATAGGAGCGGGCGTTTGGTTGTTTTCGAAAGCCTGTCTTTTTCGAGTTGCGGCATGCTAGTCCTCCTTCGATGGCCTTAGGCCCTGGCAGGGCAGCTCGCTACCGATCGCAGCGACATGCGGCCTTGCTTTATGAGCAAACTCTGGCCAACAGAGGCAGGCGGGTCAAATCGCAAATGCGTGCGTAACGCCAAAGTGACAGGCCGGAGATGAGGACACACGTCCGTGTGATCCGGCAGAGATTGAGGAGGGGACAGACATGAGTGGCATTACCGATCTCGAAACGCTCTTGCACGAGATGCGGCCGGATTTGCGTCCGGGCGACTATGTCTATTGCAGCGTTCCGGCAGAGGATGCCAGCTGGCTTTCGCTGGAGCCGATCGGCTTTTTCCGGGAGGATGAAGGGATGACCCTGATTCTGGACAAGGCTGATGCCGACAAGGCGGGCCTGGCCTATGGTCCTGTGATGCGCTGCATCACGCTGACCGTGCATTCTGCCCTGGAGGCGGTTGGTTTGACGGCGGCGGTTGCGGTGGCGCTGACGCGGCATGGCATCAGCGCCAATGTGGTCGCGGCCTATCACCACGACCACATTTTCGTGCCGGCTGATGATGCGGAGCGGGCGATTGCGGCCCTGGCAGAGGCCGCACCCGTTATCACATGAAGTCGCGGGGCACGCGCGTTTCGTCGAAGGTCTTTTCGAAGATCTTTGTTTCTCCTTCGAAAGCGGTCACGGAAGCCGAGGTCAGCCACTCGGTCGCCGTGCAGGCGATCCGCGAAACCGACACGGTCTTGACCGACCAGTTTTCGCGGCTGGCGACGCAGGTCCAGGTCGAGATACCGATCATCGACAGTGGATCATCAGCGGCAATTGTCCACGTTTCGTCGCGGATATCCTGCGTGGCGAGGCCGGTATCCGGATGTTCTGTCAGGCCGCCGTCCTCGTAGATATAGTAGTGCGTCTGGCCGGTGCTCATATCGCGCTCGACCCGGCGGCTGGTGCTTCCGACTGTGCGCTCAATGTATTTTGGCAGCGGATCGGGATTGGCGGGCTCCGGCATGGCGATGAGCCGATGTTCGCCGAGCTTCGGCAAGGCCAGCCCCAGCGAGGCGAGGTCAAGCGTCAAGCCTGGATCGGACGGTGCGGGCAGGATCATCGGCCAGTAAGCGGTCGAAAGCGACAGCCGGATGCGATGGCCCACGCCAAAACGATAGCCGCAGGCGTCGAGCACCAGCTGTATCCTGGCTTTCTTGCCCTTTTCCATTGGTTTCGGTTCGGCATTGCCGTCGCGGTGGGCGAGGTTCAGCACGCCGAAGGTGACGCGGGTGGCGGTGCCATCCGGATGGACATCGACGACACGGGCGACAAGATTGGCCCAATCGGCATCGCAGCTCAGTTCGACCGTCAGAACTGGCTGGCCGAGATAATCCATCGCCTGTGTCAGCGGTGCCGTTTCGAAGGTCAGCGAACCGGCATCGTCGTTGCGCTGATCGCCAGCCATTTCAGCGTCTGGCTTTAGGGTGAACCATTCGCCGGACGCGGTGCCGGTATCGAGCGGTGATTTCAGGTAGATATTGTGATCATGGGCGCCTGCAATCGGCATGCCCTCGTTGAGGCTGCCGAACTGATCGACATAGAAGGTCTGCATCTCCGGCTGCTGCCATTCATTCTTGGCAATCCAGAAACCGGGATCGGCATTGCGGCGCAGCGCCGGTTTCGGACCATCAAGGATATAGGCGCGCATCTGCGGCAGCGCCTCGACGCCGGTTTCCTCGTCACGCAGCCAATGGTTCCACCAGGCAATCGCCTCGCCATGGAAATCGGCGCGCGGCTTCGGCCAGGCGAAATGCGGATATTTGTGCACCCAAGGGCCGATCAGGGCCTTTACCTTGCCGCCCAGACCTTCGGCAGCCTTCATCGGGGTGTTGCGGTAGCCGTCGGCCCAGCCGGCGATGACCATGGCGGGAACCGGGAAGCCATCGAAATCCTCACAGATCGAGCCGTGTTCCCAGAAGGCGTCCCGGCGCTGATGCTGGAGCCATTCCTCCATGAAGTAGGGCTCGTTTTCCAGCCGCTCCAGCCACATCTCTTTCCATTTGTCGCCGACCAGTGCCGGATCAGGCGAACGCGACTGATAGGCCAGCATGGTCGCCGCCCAGGAGAGTTGGGCCGAAAGATGGGTGCCGTTCTTGTAATGGATGTCGTCATTGTAGCGGTCGACGGTCGAGGCGATGGAGATCACCGCTTTCAGCGCTGGCGGCTTGAGGGCGGCCACCTGCAGGCAGTTGAAGCCGCCCCAGGAAATGCCCATCATGCCGACATTGCCGTTCGACCAGGGCTGGGCGGCGATCCAGGCGATCAGCTCGCAACCGTCGCTCAGTTCGCGCGGTGTATATTCGCCGTCGATAACGCCGTCGCTTTCACCGGAGCCGCGGATATCGACGCGCACGCCGGCGATGCCCGCGGCAGCAAACACCGGATAGGTGGACTCGTCGCGGGCATTGGTGCCGCCGCGCTTGCGATAGGGCAGGTATTCGAGAACGGCCGGAACGGGGTTCGCATCGGCACCATCCGGCATCCAGATGCGGGCGGACAGACGTGTGCCGTCGGCGAGAACAATCCATTCGTTCTCGATCAGGCTAAATCTGCGTTTGGACATGCTATCCATCTCTGTCATTCCGCTTTCAATTATCGAACCAGACGCGGCTGGCGACATAGCCGTTCGAAAGATCATTGCCGATGTCGTGGACAAAGCCCTTCAGAGAAGCCGAGGCGGCGTTCACATAGTCGTTGAATACCGGCAGAATGAGGCCGCCTTCATCGCGAACCGTCAGTGCCATGCTGCGGTAAAGCTCCTTGCGCTTGGTTTCATCAAGCTCGGAGCGTGCCTGAAGCAGGGTCTTGTCGAAATCCTCGCGCTTGAAGCGGGTGTCGTTCCATTCGGCGGTCGAGAGGTACGATGTCGAATAGCGCGAATCCTGCGTTGGGCGGCCACCCCAATAGGAGGCGCAGAATGGCTGGACGTTCCAGACATTCGTCCAGTAGCCGTCTTCCGGCTCGCGCTGGACCTCGATTTGAATGCCAGCCTTGGCAGCGCTTTCCTGAAACAGCACGGCGGCATCGACAGCGCCGGCAAAGGCGGCGTCCGAGGTGCGCAGCGGGATCGGCCGGTCGTGGCCGGATTTCTTGTAGTGAAAGGCCGCCTTGTCCGGATCATAGGCGCGCTGTTCGATCCCTTCCGGTGCCAGCGCATAGTTCTCGTTGACCGGATAATCGTTGCCGATCTTGCCGTAGCCGCCAAGGATGCGGTCGAGAATGGCCTGACGGTCGATGGCGTATTTCAGCGCCAGCCGCAGATCATTGTTGTCGAACGGCGCTGTATCGCAGTGCATCAGGAAGCTGTAAAAACCCTTGCCTGCGGTTTTCAAAATCTCGACCTTCGGCGCGCGCTTGAGCATCGGCACCGTCTTCGGATCGACGTTGTTGATGAAATGCACCTGGCCGGATGCAAGCGCCGCGACGCGCGCCGTGTTGTCGTTCATCACGATGATTTCGACGCTATCGACGAAGCCACGGTCCGAGCGCCAATCGGTGGTGTTCTTTTCGAAGGTGGAGCGTAAACCGGCTTCATAGCTGGTCAGCTTGTAAGGACCGGTTCCGACTGTCGAGGTCGGGTCGCTGACGCCGCCACCCGGCTGGATTATCAGGTGATAATCGGTCAAAATCAGCGGCAGATCGGCATTGCCTTCCGTCAGTGTCAGGACGAGTTCGCCGGCCTTGTCTTCGATCGTCTTGATCGAGCGCATCAGGCCGAGCGCGCCGGATTTCGAACCCTCATCCGCATGACGCTTGAGGGTGGCGATCACGTCGGCAATGGTCAGCGGGCTGCCATCGTGGAACGTCACGCCGCTGCGCAGCTTGAATGTCCAGACAGATGCGTCAGGCGACGGCGTCCAGGATTCGGCAAGCGAAGGCAGAGCAGCGCCTGTGGTTGGATCGGACTCGACCAGCGTATCGCCCCAGAGGTGGCCGATGGTGAAAAGGACCGAGCCGCTATAGGTGGCCGGGTCGAGCGAATCGGTGGTGGCGCCGCCCTTGAGGCCAAGCTTGAGGTGGCCGCCGCGTTTGGGTTCTTCCGCACGAGCCTTGCCGGCGATCAACGTGCCGGAGAAACCGGCCGCAAGACCGAGTGCCGCCGTGCCACCGAGGAACGTCCGGCGATTGACGCCGCCGCTGACGATCAGACTGTCGGGCTTCTTGGTGAAATCACGCATGCGCTGTTCCCTTTGTAACTGGTTTTTCGAAGAGAAACGTAACGGGAAACGTCTCAAGCACAATTTCGCGACTTGACGCTGCTTTAAGCGACTTTACGCTATGCAAAAATCGAAAGGGACCGACTCGTGCCGGGCAGTGACGCTTTTACCGAAAATCTGCGTTTTGCCTGCGCTACGCGGCCGTCGATCTCGCAGATTTGCCGGGACATTGGCATCAACCGCCAGCAATTCAACCGGTACATTTCCGGTGAAGCCCGGCCGTCGGCGCATAATCTTGCCCGGATAGCAGCATTTTTCGGCATAGGGGCTCAGGACTTTTCGCTTGCCGTGCCCGAATTCCAAACGCGCATGACGCGCCCCGTACAGCGAAAGGCCGATGGCGGTCTTCTGCTGGAGGGGCTTCCGGGCGATCTGGTGTCGCTTCGCCGTCACCTGGGCTACTTCCAGACTTACCATCTTTCGCCATCATGGCCGGGTCTCGTTGTCTGCTCGTGTGCTCGGCTACTTGAAGAAAACGGCTCCGTTCATGTCAAATCGATCGAGCGCATCCACGATGCTGCCCATGAGATCCGGCAATACTCGAAATATATCGGGCTGGCGGCTTTCTTGAGAAACCGCGTTTTCATTACCGAACGCAGCGTCAGCCGGCAGCCGATGATGTCGCAGACGATCCTGATGCCGTTTGAGGTGCACCAGCGGATCTATCTGCGCGGCGTCACCATGGGGGTTTCCTGGCGCAAGGAAAACCTGCCCTATGCCTCGCGGGTCATCTGGCGCCATCTCGGCATAAATCCCGACAAGCGGCAGGTGCTTTCCCGCTGCGGCGTGCTGCCGGAGAATGCACGGCAATTGCCAGCGACAGTGAGGGATTATCTCGATGCCCCGTCGTCCGGCATCCTATCGGTTCCGGAAATTTTCTGAACGCGCATCAGGCGCTGCCGGTCGCGCTGGCGTTGGTTTCGTCGTAGGGTTCGGGCGATAACGACAGGAGGACGGGATGATGCCGAAGATTGTTGCCGCCGGATTGCAGCTGTTCGGGCTGTCCGCCTTGCCGGTTCTCGGCGAGGATGCTTCGCCGCTTGCCGGTTGCGCGCTGTCGGGTGCGTCGAGCGTCTTCATCGGCGGTGCACCGGCACTCAGGCTGTCGGACGTTGTCAATTGCCCGGCCGATCTCTACGAAATCGTTCCGGGCATCATGATTGAGGGGCAGCCGTTGGTGCGGGTGCGTTCAGGGACTTCGGAAAAGGCGGATTGCACCGCCAAGGGCGAAACGACCGTCATGGCGAACAATCAGCCGATGCAGCGGTTGGGTGATGTCGCCTGCACCACCAAATGAGCGTGTGATCCTTCCCTTCAATGGGGGTATGAAGGGAAGGCGTTTCTGTCCGGTCAGTTTCCGGCGCTTTCCATCCGGCGGGTGGTCAGGACTTTTTCCAGCCAACCGATTTCCATTTCCGGAACCGATTTCAACAGCAGGTCCGTATAGTCGTCGAAGGGTGGTGTCAGCACTTTCGACTTCGGGCCGAAGCGCACCAGCTTGCCGCGGTGCATGACGGCGACCGAGTCGGCAATGGCGCGGACGATAGCGATGTCGTGGGTGATAAAGACATAGGAAACAGCGGTTTCCTCCTGAAGCCTCAGAAGAAGATTCAGGATGCCTTCTGCCACCAACGGATCGAGCGCCGAGGTCGGCTCGTCGCAAAGGATCAGTTCCGGCTTGGCCGCCAGCGCCCTTGCGATCGCCACACGTTGCTTCTGGCCGCCTGACAGTTCGGCCGGATAGCGGTCGAGGAAACGGTCGCCCATCTCGATCTGATTGAGAAGCTCCTTCACCCGCTCGGTCTTCTTCGCGCCATGCAGGCCGTAGTAGAACGAGATCGGCCGCCCGATGATATCGCGCACTGTCTGGCGCGGGTTCATTGCCGTGTCGGCCATCTGGTAGATCATCTGCACGCGGCGCAGTTCTTCCTTGCTGCGCCCATTCAGCGCCTTCGGCAGGACCTTGCCGTCAAAGGTGATCGTGCCCTCGGAGGGCGGCAATAGGCCGGTGATGACGCGGGCGAGCGTCGACTTTCCAGAGCCACTTTCGCCGACGATCGCCAGCGTCTGGCCCTTGGGCAGGTGCATGGAGACGTCATGCAGCACCTTGAAGCCATTGGCATAACCGGCGCTGACATGGTCGATCTTCAGAAGCGTGTTGGTCTGGTCCTTGGCTTCCTCACGCTTGGTCTGGCGGACGCTGACAAGCGCTCTGGTATAGTCCTCGTTCGGTGCTTCGATGATCTGTTTTGTCGTTCCGTATTCGATGGTCTTGCCATGGCGCAGCACCATGATGTCATCGGAAATCTGGGCGACGACGGCGAGGTCATGGGTGATGTAGAGCGCTGCGGTATGCGTCTCTTCGATCGCATGCTTGATGGCGGCCAGAACGTCGATCTGGGTGGTGACGTCGAGCGCTGTCGTCGGCTCGTCGAAGACGATCAGTTCCGGATTGGGGCAGAGTGCCATCGCGGTCATGGCGCGCTGCAACTGGCCGCCGGAGACCTGGTGCGGATACCGGTCGCCAAACGTTTCAGGGGTGGGCAGGCCGAGAACCTTGAAGAGGTAGAGCGCCCGCTTTTCCGCTTCCGGCCGGGTCATGATCTTGTGGCGCAGTGCCGCCTCGATCACCTGTTCGCCGAGCTTATGGGCCGGGTTGAAGGCGGCGGCGGCCGACTGAGCGACATAGCAGACCTTGCAGCCGCGGATGGTGCGCACACCATCGCGGCCGAGTGTCAGGATGTCCTTGCCGTTCAGCAGGACCTGACCGCCGGTGATTGCCGCCCCGCCACGGCCATAGGCGAGCGCCGAGAGGCCGATGGTGGACTTGCCAGCGCCGCTTTCACCGATCAGCCCGAGCACCTTGCCCTTCTGGACGTCGAAAGAGACGTTTTCGACCAGGGTTACCGTTTTTGGCGGTTCGCCCGGCGGATAGCTGGTCGCTTCGATCTTGAGATTCTTGACGGACAGCAGATCAGGCATCGCCGCGCCCTCCCTTGAGGCTCGAGGTTCGCTTCATCAGCCAGTCGACGACGAGATTGACGCAGATGGCAAGGCCGGCAATCGCTCCACCCGGGACGAGTGCCGCCGAGATACCGAAGATGATGCCGTCCTTGTTATCCTTGACCATGCCGCCCCAATCGGCGGCCGGTGGCTGGATGCCGAGGCCGAGGAAGGAGAGGGTGGAGAGGAACAGGATGGAGAAGGCAAACCGCAGGCCGAACTCGGCCAGAAGCGGCGAGAGCGTATTCGGCAGGATTTCGCGAAAAATGATCCAGCGCGTGCCTTCGCCGCGCAGACGCGCTGCCTCGACGAATTCCATGACTGCGACATCGAGCGCCACGGCACGGCCGATGCGGAAGACGCGGGTACTGTCGAGAATGGCCATCACCAGGATCAGGATCCAAAGCTGCTGTGGCAGCACGGCCAGCACGACGAGCGCGAAGATCAGCGTCGGGATCGCCATCATCAGGTCGTTGAAGCGCGAGAACAGTTGATCGATCAGGCCACCAGTGACGGCGGCGGTAAACGACAGCAGCATGCCGAGCGAAAACGAGATGACGGTTGCGGCAAGGGCGACGAAGATCGTCGTTCTCGCGCCGAAGATCAGGCGGGACAACAGGTCCCGGCCGAGATTGTCGGTGCCGAGCAGGAAATCGCCACCCATCGGCAGCCAGATATCGCCGACGACATCGCGTTCGCCGAACGGCGCGATCCAGGGCGCGAAGATGGCGCAGAACAGGGCCAGCGCAATGCCGATAATGCCGACCCAGGCGCTGAGGGGAATGGTGCTTAATCTCATCGTGGGTGCCTCAATCTCGGATTGGCGAGGATGGCGAGAATATCCGCTGCCATGTTGAGGAAAATATAGAAGGCGGCAAAGATCAGGCCGCAGGCCTGCACCACCGGCATATCGCGAACCGTCACCGCATCGACCATGTACTGGCCCATGCCCGGATAGACGAACACCACTTCCACAACGACGACGCCGACCACAAGATAGGCGAGATTGAGCGCAATGACGTTGATGACCGGGGCGACGGCGTTGGGAGCGGCGTGCCTTGCAATGATCCGGAAAGCGCTGAGGCCCTTCAGTTCGCCCGTCTCGACATAGGCGGACGACATGACGTTGAGGATCGCCGCGCGGGTCATGCGCATCATATGGGCGAGAACGACGAGCACGAGCGTTGCCACCGGCAGCGCGATGGCCGAGAGACGTTCGCCGAAGGTCATGCCTTCATAAACAGTGGCAGGGAAGGTCGCGACGCCCATCTGAACGGCAAAGAATAGGATCAGGAGATAACCGACGAAGAATTCGGGCAGCGAGATTGCCGCGAGAGAGACGACATTGATGATCTTGTCCGGCAAACGGTTTCGATATTGCACGGCAAGCATGCCGAGCCCGACCGCCAGCGGAACCGAAATGATGGCTGCGAAGAAAGCCAGGAACAGGGAGTTTCCGAGGCGTTTGCCGATCTGCTCGCTGACCGAATTCTTGCTGGCCCAGGATTTTCCGAAATCACCCTGCAAGGCGCCGCCAAGCCAGCTGAAATAACGTTCCGTCACGGGACGGTCGAGACCGAGATCCTTGCGGATGTTTTCGACAGCCTGCGGCGTTGCCGACTGGCCGAGATAGGTCGTGGCAAAATCACCGGGCAGGGCTTCGACGCCGCCGAAGATCATCAGCGACACGGCAAACAGCAGGCCAACGCTTAGACCCAGCCGCTGGATGATGAGCGCCGCCAGGGGGCGGCGAAGGGTGAAGCGGCGCCAGAACGTGCCGGTAACGACACCCGTGGGCGGCGTTACCATTGTTCCGGAAACGGGGGTGGGCTGCGAGAGGCTTTCGCCTCCCGCAGCCGGACCCGTCGTGTGCGCCGGACCCGTGACCGGTCCGCCCGCCATCAGGCGTCGAGCCAGACGCGAGTTGCGACGAAGCCGTTGGACATGTCGTTGCCGACGTCCTTGACGTAGCCCTTCACCTGCTTGGTGCTGGCATTCACGAAGTCGTTGAACATCGGCAGGATGACGCCGCCTTCGTCGCGGACCATCATTGCCATTGCCGTGTAGAGTTCCTTGCGCTTGCCATCGTCAAGCTCGGAGCGGGCTTCGAGCAGCACCTTGTCGAAATCAGGACGCTTGAACCGGGTGTCGTTCCAATCCGCCGTCGACAGATAGGCGGTGGAGTACATGAGGTCCTGCGTCGGACGTCCGCCCCAATATGAGGTCGAGAAGGGCTGCACGTTCCAGACGTTCGTCCAGTAGCCGTCGCCCGGCTCGCGCTTCACTTCGATGTTGATGCCAGCCTTCTTGCAGCTTTCCTGGTAGAGCACGGCCGCGTCCACAGCGCCCGGGAACGCAACGTCAGACGTGCGCAAAAGGACCGAACCGTCATGACCTGACTTCTTGTAGTGGAAGGCCGCCTTGTCCGGATCGTACACGCGCTGTTCGATGCTGTCGGGGAAGAGGGCGTAGGTCGAGTTGATCGGGAAGTCGTTGCCGACCTTGCCGTAGCCACCGAGGATCTTGTCGACCATCGTCTCGCGGTCCATGGCATATTTCAGGGCCAGGCGCAGGTCGTTATTGTCGAATGGTGCTGTGTTGCAATGCATGATGAAGACATAGTGGCCGCGCCCCGAGGTCGACAGAATTTCGACGTTTGGCGCGCGCTTCAGCATGCCGACGGTCTTCGGATCGACGCGGTTGATGAAGTGCACCTGACCGGACGACAAGGCGGCCATGCGGGCCGTCGCGTCGTTCATGACGATGATTTCGACGGAATCGACAAAGCCGCGATCGGTGCGCCAATATTCCGGGAACTTTTCGTAGGTGGCGCGGACGCCGGGTTCCCAGCTCATCATCTTGTAGGGACCGGTGCCGATGCCGGCCTCCGGATCGTCGAGACCACCGTTCGGCTGGATCACCAGATGATAGGCGCTGAGCAGCAGCGGCATGTCGGCGTTGCCCTCGTTGAGCGTCACCACCAGATTGCCGCCGTCGGCCTTGATGTCCTTGATCGATTTCATGACGCCAAGGGCGCCGGATTCGGATTTTTCGTCGGAATGCCGCTTCAGTGTCGCGACGACGTCATCGACGGTCAGGTCCTTGCCATTGTGGAACTTGACGCCGCTGCGGATCTTGAAGGTCCAGGTGACAGCATCTTTCGAAGGTTCCCAGGATTCGGCCAGCGACGGCACGGGCGCACCGGTGAACGGGTCGGATTCGACGAGCAGGTCGCCCCAGTTGTGACTAGACACAAAGGTGACCTGTGATAGGTTCTTGCCCGGATCCTTGCTGTCAGTGGCCGAGCCGCCTTCGAGGCCAAGCTTGAGGTGGCCGCCCTTTTTCGGCTCCTGGGCCTCGGCGCTGGAGGCAAACAATGTGCTGGCGCTGGACAGCGCAACACCGGCAGCCACGGTGCGGCCGATGAATTCGCGGCGGTTCATCTTGCCCATCATGACCTGATTGGCGAGGTAGTTCTTGTAATCGCTCATTCCCCTGTTCCCTTTGTTGATGGCTTTTCGCCGTTTTTCTTTATTGTTTTCAATCTTTGCCGATCGTGTGTTTGCTAGAATGCATGCCCGGGGGCAGCTAGGCCAGTCACATTTGCGGATTGGTTTGCCGCAATAGAGCCTTTCGTGAAATGGGGATTTCCTGCGCCGGAGACCCCGTTAAAATTAATGGTATATTCTGAGAGATGCTCTGTATTCACATAAAAATTTCGCAATTATCATAAGTCTAGCTTATGATGGAAGGCCGCAGAAAATTGCCCTGCGCCCTTCTGCCGCCGCGGTTTGCGACGGTTATTTTCCCTTCCAAACCGGGTCGCGTTTTTCCGCAAACGCCCGTGCGCCTTCCAGCTGGTCTTCGCTCGAATAGAGAATGTCGACCGTCTTGAACTGGCGCTTGGTGATCTTGTTCATTGTCGTCTGAAAATCCTCGCCTTCGGCGGCGCGGACCACTTCCTTGATGGCGGCGTAAACCAGCGGCGGGCCGCTTTCGAGCAGGCGGGCGAGTTCCCAGGCGCGCTCCATTAGTTTGTCAGCGGGCAGGATTTCGTTGACGAAGCCCCAGCGATTGGCTTCTGCCGCATCCAGCCATCGGCCGGTGAACAGCATGTCCATGGCGATATGATAGGGGATGCGCTTGGGCAGCTTGATCGAGGCTGCATCGGCAACGGTGCCGGAGCGGATTTCCGGCAGGGCGAAGGTCGCGTGTTCGGCCGCAAGAATCATGTCGGTCGAGAGCGCGATCTCCAAGCCGCCGCCACAGCAGATGCCGTTGATGGCGGCGATAACCGGCTTGTTGAGGTCGCGCAGTTCCTGCATGCCGCCGAAACCGCCAATGCCGTAATCGCCGTCGACCGCGTCGCCGCCGGCAGCGGCCTTCAGATCCCACCCTGGACAGAAGAATTTTTCACCGGCGCCGGTGATGATCGCGACGCGCAGCGTGTCGTCGTCGCGAAAGCCGGCAAAGATTTCGCCCATGATGCGGCTGGTCACCAGATCGATCGCATTGGCCTTCGGCCGATCGATGGTGACTTCGAGAATACCGCCTTCGCGGTGTGTTCTGATAGGTCCGGTCATAGGGTCATTTCCTTCGACGGATCAGGGCATCGGCTGCAACGGTTCCAGATCCCTGCGGCAATACCATGATAGGATTGATATCGAGTTCTTCGAGCTTTGAAGCGTTTGCAGCGACATAGGATGCTACAGCAGCGACAGCTGTAATAAGGGCTGTCACGTCGCCTGCCGGACCGCCGCGATAGCCATCGAGCAGCTTTCTGATTTTCAGGCCAGAAATGGCCTCACCGATGGCCTCCGGTGTCGTTGGAAGGGTCAAAATCGCCGAATCTTCCAATAATTCCACCAGAATACCGCCTGCGCCGATGGTCAGGACCAGACCGGCGACGGGATCGCGCAGCGCGCCGACGATGATTTCGGCGACGGGTTTTGCAATCATTTTTTCGACGAGATAACCGGATGCGACAGTTTTCATGGCGTCGGCTGCGTCCAGCACGGACTGGCGGTCACCAAGGTTGAGCTTGACGGCGCCGGCTTCCGTCTTGTGTGCAACGCCAAGGCCCTTGAGCACGAGCGGAAAACCGAGCGCTTCGGCCGCATCGGCTGCTTCATCCGCATTGGCTGCAGTTTTTCCCGCGGGCACCACGAGACCGAATGCTGCCAGCTCAGCCTTGGCCTCGCTCTCACTGATCGTGATAATTTCCCCCTCTTGCGCGCCTGCGGACAGAAGCGGGGCGGGCGCCGGTTTTGCCCAGATCGCACCGATACCGGCCGAAATTTCGGCCGCGGCAAGGGCTTCATCGATGCCAGAGAAGGCAACGACGCCCGACGCCATCAGAGACAAAGCTGTTTCTTCCGGCATGTTTTCACCGAGGCTGGCGACGATACCGGCAACGGCCCCGGTCGCCTTTGTTGAGGCAATCACGGCGTCGCAGGTGGTGTTCCAGTCTGCGGCGTCGCAACGATCCTGGCGCGGGAAATCGAGGACGATGAGGTTGAGCGCATAATCGCCTTTCATCATCGCGGTAAAGGCGGTCGTCTGCTTTTCGAGGTTGCCCCAGACGAAGGTGTGATAATCGAGCGGATTGGCGATCGTGACCATTTCGCCGAGGCTTTCGCGCAACGGCTGGCGCTGTTCGTCCTTCAGCGCCCGGAAAACCGTCTTCCGTTTTACCCCGGCGTCCGCCATCAACGAAGCCTCGCCGCCGGAGCAGCTCATCGACGAGATATCGAAGCTTTTCAGCGGTGGGTGCAGGTGGAGCAGTTTCAGGGTTTCGAGCAGTTCCGGCAGTGTATCCACCCGGCCGATGCCGAGGCGCTCGAGAACGGCGCTAGAAACGGCATCATTGCCGGCGAGCGAAGCGGTATGGGAGACCGTCGCCAGTTGCGCGGCTTCGGATTTGCCGACCTTGAGGGTGACAACCGGCTTTTTCAGTTCGCGCGCCCGCGTTGCCAGCCGTTGCAGCGCCTCGATGCTGTCGAAACCCTCGATATGCAGGCCGACGGCGGTGACGCGCGGATCTTCGAGCGCTGCGATGGCAAGCTCGGACAGGCCCGTCTGCGCCTGGTTGCCCGCCGTCATGATATAGGCGAGCGGCAGGCCGCGCATCTGCATCGATATGTTGCAGGCGATGTTTGACGATTGCGTGAGAACGGCGACGCCGCGCTCGACGCGCTGCATACCATGCTGGTCCGGCCAGAGCAGGGCGCCATCGAGCGCGTTGATGAAGCCATAGCAGTTGGGGCCGACGATCGGCATGTCACTGGCCGCTTTGACCAGCGCTTCCTGCAGGTCGTTGCCATCGGCGAGTTCGCTGACGGCTTCGCGAAAACCGGAAGCATAGCAGATGGCGCCGCCGGCGCCGCGGGCAGACAGATCGCGGATGATCTCGATGGTGAGCTGGCGGTTGACGCCAACGAAGGAAGCATCGGGTGCGGCAGGCAGTTCTGCTACCGAGCGATAGCAGCGGCGGCCGAGGATTTCGTCCTGCTTGGGATGCACCGGCCAGATATCGCCGGTGAACCCCATCTTGTCGCATTGTTCGATGACCCGGCGCGCTTCCTTGCCGCCGAAGACGGCGATGGATTTGGGCCGGATCAGACGGTCGAGAGAGCGTGTCATGGATCGATCACGCTCCCAACGGACGCAAGAGGTCGCGGCTGATGATATGCCGCTGGATTTCGGAGGTGCCGTCCCAGATGCGTTCGACGCGGGCATCGCGCCAGAAGCGGGCAAGCGGCAGATCATCCATCAGGCCCATGCCGCCATAGATCTGGATCGCCTCGTCGGTGACGCGGGCAAGCATTTCGGAGGCGTAGAGTTTTGCCGACGCGATCTCGCGGTTGGCCGGCAGCTTCTGGTCGAGCCGCCAAGCGGCGGCCAGTGTCAGGTAGTCGGCGGCATCGATTTCGGTGATCATGTCGGCGAGCTTGAACGACACGCCCTGATTGGCGCCGATCGGCTTGCCGAACTGTTTTCGCTCGGCAGCGTAGGGCAGGGCATAATCGAACACCCGGCGGGCGCGGCCGACGCAGGTTGCGGCAACGGTGATGCGGGTGGCGTAGAGCCAGTCATTGGCGATGTCGAAACCCTTGTGGACTTCGCCGAGAATGGCAGACGAGGGCAGGCGGCAATCGTCGAATGACAGAATGCAGTTCTTGTAGCCGCGATGGGAGACGCTGTCGTAGCCGTTGCGGATTTCGAAACCCGGCGTGCCGCGGTCGACGAGGAAGCAGGTGATTTTCTTCTTCGGGCCGCGTGGGGTTTCCTCTTCGCCGGTCGCGATGAAGACGATGACGAAATCGGCGATGTTGGCATGGCTGATGAAATGCTTGGTGCCGTTGACGATCCAGTCATCGCCATCGGGACGGGCAAAACACTTCATGCCGCGCACGTCGGAACCGGCATCCGGCTCGGTCATGGCGAGCGCATCGAACTTCTCGCCCTTGACCGCCGGGATCAGGTATTTTTCGCGCTGCTCGTCATTGCAGGCCATCAGGATGCCGGAGGGGCGGCCGAAAAACACCGTCAGACCCATCGAGCCGCGGCCAAGCTCGCGCTCGACCAGCGTAAATGTCTGGTGATCGAGCCCGGCACCGCCGACCTCTTCCGGCATGTTGCAGGCGAAGAAACCGAGATCCTTGCACTTTTGCGCAATCTCCTGGCCGAGCTCTTTTGGCACGATGCCGGTTCGCTCCACCTCGTTTTCATGCGGATAGATTTCCGTCTCGACGAAACCGCGCACGGTATCGACGATCATCTGCTGTTCTTCGGTCAGTGCGAAATCCATGATGTGTTCCCTCGTATTTTTATTCTGGGATATCCTCCTCTTCTCCCCAACGGGGAGAAGGTGGCCCGGAGGGCCGGATGAGGGGGCCTTGCGGCCACCCCCTCATCGCCTCGCTTTGCTCGGCACTTCTCCCCGGTGGGGAGAAGAGGGAGCCTTATCGCTTCTGCCCCACGGCGCGCCCGACACCTTCCGGCTTCGGCAGCCCCGCATGCGCCTCGGCAATCGCCTTCACCCGGTCGAGCACGGACGCCGGTGCGGGCACGGCCTTGCTCTCCTTGGAGGCGACATGCAGCATCATCTGCTCGGCGGTGGCGATCGCCTCGTTTGTGGCGGCGTTGTAGATCGTCGAGAAGATGTGCAGGCGCTTTTCGTCATAAGACAGGATCTGGCAGGTCGAGGTGAGCGCATCGCCGAGCTTGGCTTCGCCAAGGTTCCGGATATGGGTCTCGACGGTGTAGTAGCTGTGACCGTTCTTCACATACTCCAGATCGACGCCGATCAGGCGCAGCAAGCCGTCGGATGTGTCGCCGAATACCTGCAAGTAACGGTGCTCGGTCATGTGGCCGTTGTAGTCGACCCAGGCGGCATTGACCTTGGTGTCGAGGATGTGAATCGGGCGGGCCTGACCGAGGTCGGTCGATGGCTTTTCGGCGTTGGCCCAAAGGCCGTCCTCGAAATCGGCCAACAGCTTTCCAGCACCCCAACCCTTGCCGCCATCGCCGCTCTTCAGCGCATGCATGATGCCGACGAGGTTTTCGTCGCGGATGCGTTCCAGGTCGCGGATGCCGCGGGCGCCGGACTGGGCGTCGGACTGACCGGCGATCTTGTTGACCAGCTCGTCATCGAGATCGACGACGTCCATCAGCTTGGTCCAGGGCCAGGAGAGGCAAGGGCCGAACTGGGCGAGGAAGTGGCGCATACCGGCTTCGCCGCCCGCGATGCGGTAGGTCTCGAACATGCCCATCTGCGCCCAGCGCATGCCGAAGGAGTAGCGGATCACGTCGTCGAGTGTCTCGGTGTCGCAGATATCGTCCTTGATCAGCCACAGGCCTTCGCGCCAGACGGCTTCGAGCAGGCGGTCGCCGACGAAAGCCTCGATCTCCTTGTTGATGATGACGCCCTTCATGCCGATCGGCGCGAGCTTCGCCTTGGCGTCCTGCAACGTCGCCTTGGCGGTCTTTTCGCCGCCGACCAGTTCGGCGAGCGGCAGAAGGTAGACCGGATTATAGGGATGGCCGACGAACATGCGCTCGGGATGTTTCATGTCGCGCTGCAGGTCCGTCGGCATGATGCCGGATGTGGACGAACCGATCAGCGCCTTCGGGTCGGCGGCGGCGTCGATCTGGGTAATGACGTTGCGCTTCAGATCGACACGCTCGGGCACGCTTTCCTGAATCCAGTCAGCGCCTTGTACGGCCTCTTCAATGCTCTTGACGAAGGTGAGTTTTCCCTTCGCAGGCAGCGGCGCCATGGTCAGCATGGCATAGGCGCGCTCGGCATTGCCAAGCACTTCGCCGACAATGCGCTCTGCTTCCGGATGCGGATCGAACATGTTGACGTCGATACCGGCCAGCAGGAAGCGCGCGGCCCAGGCCCCGCCGATAACGCCGCCGCCGATGCAGGCCGCCTTGGTGATTTTGGTCATTGCTGTTCCACCTTTTTTAAGACCCCGCCCCAAACCCCTCCCCACAAGGGGGAGGGGCTTAACTTGCCGCTCCATGTCACTTCACATCGACATTCCAGCTTGCAGTGCGCTTCGTTTTTGCGCGAACGGGTCTGCGAGTTAAGCCCTCCCCCTTGTGGGGAGGGTTGGGAGGGGAGTTTTGTTTACCGCTTCGTCAGCTTCAGCTTCTCGCGCACCTCGGCCGGGCCGATGATCCTGGCGCCCATGCCTTCGATGACGCCGACGGCTTTTTCGACGAGCTGCGCATTGGTGGCGAGCTGGCCCTTGCCGGCATAGAGATTGTCTTCCAGACCGACGCGGACATTGCCGCCGGCGAGAACGGCCGCTGCCGGATAGGCGAGCGCGTTGCGGCCGATCGAGAAGGCGGAGAAGGTCCAGCTGGACGGAACGTTGTTGACCATCGCCATGAATGTGTTGAGGTCATCCGGTGCGCCCCACGGAATGCCCATGCAGAGCTGGATCAGGACCGGATCTTCGATCAGGCCTTCTTCAACGAGTTGCTTGGCGAACCAGAGATGGCCGGTGTCGAAGGCCTCGATTTCCGGGCGCACACCAAGATCGGTCATCATCTTGGCCATGGCGCGCAGCATCGACGGCGTGTTGGTCATGACGTAATCGCCGAGCGAGAAGTTCATCGTGCCGCAATCGAGCGTGCAGATTTCCGGCAGGCATTCGGCGACGTGGGAAACGCGCTCCGTCGCGCCCGCCATATCAGTGCCGTTGGGGTTGAGCGGCAGCGGCTTTTCGACATTGCCGAAAATCATGTCGCCACCCATGCCGGCCGTCAGGTTCAGTACCACATCAACATCGGCGGAGCGGATGAGGTCGGTGACTTCCTTGTAGAGATCGTTGCGGCGGCTTGGTGCGCCGGTCTCGGGATCACGCACATGACAATGGACGATGGCGGCACCCGCTTTGGCGGCGTCGATGGCCGATGCGGCAATCTGCTTTGGCGATCGCGGTACATGCGGCGACTTGCCGGCGGTATCGCCGGATCCGGTGACTGCACAGGTGATGAAAACGTCGCGGTTCATGCTCAGTGGCATAAAAGGCCTCCCCTTGTTCTTGCCGTCCATTACGAGCCAAGAACGACCGCTCTGCTTTCCTTTAACGGATGTATATTATACATTATCGGAACCAGAAGCTGGAGATGGACGAATGCTCGTTGCAAGCGATGGAACCCAGCATCTCGACCTGCTGGTGTTGCCGGAGACCAATCTGATCCTCGTCGCGTCGGTCATCGAGCCGCTTCGCGCCGCCAATCGCATTGCCGGAAAGGTTCTGTACGACTGGGATATTTTCAGCCCTAACGGCCAGGCGATCGAGACCAAGAGCGGTATCCCGATCCCGGTTGCCGGGCCTTTCCGGCCACAGAATGAGACGGCTCCGCTGTTCGTGCTCTCGAGCTATAATTGGCAGGCCTACGCGACCACGCAATTGAAGATGCTGTTGTCGCGAACGGCCCGGCATCGCGAGGTGGTGGCCGGGATAGAAGCCGGCACCTGGCTTCTGGCCGAAACCAGCCTTCTCGACAATTTCTCGGCGACCAACCACTGGGAGGATTTCGAGGATTTTGCGGCCGCCTATCCGCAGATCACCACGGTGCGCGAGCGTTTCATCATTGATGGCAAGCGCATCACCACCGGCGGTTCGCTGCCGACACTCGACCTGATGCTCGAACTGATCCGCCGCCAGCACAGCTATTCGCTGGCGCTCGAAGTGTCGCGGCTGTTCATTTATGAGCAGGAGCGCACGCGTGGTGATCTGCTGCAGGTGCCCGCGATCGGCAATATGCGCATCCTCGATGCGCGGGTGGGCATGGCCGTCAAGCTGATGGAAGAGACCGTCGAGGCACCTTTGACACTCAGCCGTCTTGCCCGGCGGGCAGGCGTCAGCGCGCGCCACCTGCAGGACCTGTTTCAGGAAACGATGGGAGTGGCGCCGCATGCCCATTACCTGGCGCTTCGGCTGAATGCCGCGCGGCGCAAGGTGATCGAAACGCGGGCCGATTTCGCCGATATCGCCGCTATCACCGGCTTTAATTCATCCTCCGCCTTTTCCCGCAGCTATCGCGCCCACTACCGCGAAAGCCCGAGCGAGACGCGAAGGCGCGTCAAGCTGAAGAGCTGAGACGGTAAGTTCATGCACTGATTCAACGGGTGGCGGATTGATGAGCCGGATCATGGGTTTGGCGCCCGTTGCGCAGGAAGTGATTCAATCGAAAGTAACTGCGATGCCGGATGTTTCATCCGCCGTCATCATACTGAGCATGGCTTCCGCCACCTGCCGCGAAAGCGCGTTTTTCTGCCAGGCCAGCGACAGGCTTTGCATGTAATCCGGGCCGAGCCTGCGCATGGCCGGGGCGTTTCGCACGCGGGCGGCCGAGCTTTCCGGCAACACCGAAAGATAGCCGTGATCCGTTACCAGATTGAGGATGACCGGGATCGAATCAACCTCGGTCAATGTCAGCCGGCTGCGTTCCTGTTCATTTAGCGTCGCGTCGATAAAATGGGCGGCCTGCTGGCGCAAACCACTCTTCAGGCTGGGGACCGCAATCGGATTGGATTGCAGCAATGTGCCGATATCGCCGCCGTGTTTTGCAAACAGCGACGGATGACCAGCCAACGCCAACGGCGTGCGCGAAATCAGCTTGCCTTCGAATTCCGATGGGTAGCTTTCTAGGTCGAGCAGCACCACGTCGAAGCGGCGGTTCTTCAATCCGGCGATCAGTTCATCGGCGGTGGCGCTCGACACGAACAGCGGCTGGCGCGGCCGGGCACGATGCCACTTGGCCGTCAGCGCTGCCAGCATGCGGGCGATCTCGCTTTCAGGGCCAAGCGGCATAACCGAGCCGAAACGCCAGGTCGCGGCCGCGCGGCGGAAGCGGTCGCCGGAGGCACGCGATAGCCTGCGCCAGATTTCCAGCAGATTTTCAACGATCGGGATCGCCGCCAGCCCTTCGGCCGTGCAGGTGATGCCGGAAGGCGAACGGATCAACAGCGTGTAACCCAGATCACCCTCGAGGTCGCTCATCTGTCGCGTCAGTTGCGGCTGACCGGTTGCCGAGGCTTTCGCCGCGCCGCGGATACTGCCGCTACGGGCGACCGTGACGAAGCGCTCCAGTGCTGTCAGGCTGATGGAGGGTATGGGCCGGACGGATATCGAACCGGGAATGTCAGCGTTGGCGATGGTCTCCCTCTTCTCCCCAGCGGGGAGAAGTGCCGAGCGGATGCGAGGCGATGAGGGGGTTCTTTCCGCGGTTTCGGAGCTTGCCGTCCCCCTCATCCGGCCCTGCGGGCCACCTTCTCCCCGCTGGGGAGAAGAAGGAGCCAATTGAAAAACCTTATGCGATAGCGGTGGTTCTGGCCGGGGATCTGAGGCCGGTGCAGGCCGTAACAGCAACTGGATCGCCGCGTTGGCCGCCGTAAGGTCCGCCATCCGGCTTTGTGCCTCCAGCGTCGGCACCAGATTGCCCCGTTCGCGCCGGACGAGCGGGACCGCGATGGCGGCTTCGAACCGTTTCAGAGCGGCGCTGACACTTGCGGGTGGCCTGCCGCTTGCCTTTGCTGCCCGGCGGATTCCGTGATGCTCAAGGAACGCGTGGACCAGGGAAAGGGTGGCAATGTCCATCGGTGGTTTTGATCCCGTGAAGCCAAATGATAAACCCGTGCCGATCTGTACGGTTACCGGCATCTCGTGTTTCATTTTTGGGATATAACACAAACCGGGATATTGGGCATAGCATGCTGCCAACAAGGTGAGTCAAAGCATGCATGCATCGGTGAAAACCATCGTCCTCAATGGTAATCCGCTCGATTTCTCCGCACTGGAGAAAATCGGCTCCGGCCTGTTCGTGCCAGTCGTGTCCGAGCAATCGTTCGAACGGGTCGATATCGCCCATAAAGTCATCGCCGATCGCATCGCCATGGGGCTGCCGGTTTACGGCGCCAATACCGGTGTCGGCTCGATGAAGGACCGGCTTTGGACAGTCGATGATCTCGCGGAATTCAATACGGCGCTGGTCAAGGCGCATCATTTCGGCACTGGCCCGCTGTTTTCGCAAGCCATCGTGCGCAAGGCCATTGCCATCCGCATCAACACGGCGCTCGGCGGCCATACGGGCTGCAGCGTCGACCTCGTCAAGGCGTTTTTAGGACTTCTCGAGCGTGGCGTCGTGCCGGCGGTGCATCGTCATGGTTCGATCGGCTGCGCGGATATCGGCCTGATGGGGCAGGTAGCCTCCGTCCTGACCGGCACTGGCCAGGCCTTTTTCGAGGGCGAGTTGCTTGATGCCGATGAAGCCTTGCGCCGCGCCGGCCTCGAACCCTTTGTCATGCTGCCGCGCGATGCGCTGGCCGCCCTCAGCGTTAACGCGACGGCTTTTGCTGCCGCTGCCGACGTTTTGCGGGAAGCCGCCTCGGCCGTGCGCGTGCTGATGACGACCGGGCTGATGTCGTCGCTGGCGCTCGGCGCCTCGGCCGACCCTTGGCGGGTGGCGGCGACACTGGGTACACGTGGCGAGGCGCTGGTCGGCTCCTGGCTTTACGGCCAGTCCGATTGTGTCGACTGGCCGCTGCCGACGGCGATCCATGATCCCTTGAGCCTTCGCATGACCGCCCAGGTTTTTGGCGCGGCCGTCGATACACTGCTGGTTGCCGCCGAGCGGTTGGTTGATGCGACCTATCTTTCCGATGACAATCCGGTGGTACTGGGTGGGCAGGTACATGCCTCCGGTGCCTCGCTGCCTTTGACGACGACGCTCTATATCGAGACGGCGCAGATCGCTTTTTCGCATGTGGCGCGCAATGTGCTGAACCGCTGCATCCTTCTCTCCAACGGCGTGCGGCGAAACCTGCCGGTCAATCTCGTTGCACCGGGCGAGATCGCCAGCGGTCTCGGACCTCTGATGAAGCTGGTGGTGGAACTCTATATGCGCGTCCAGTCGCTGGCGGTTCCATTGTCGGCACAGTCGATCGTCGTTGCCGGTGGACTGGAGGAGGAGGCGACTTTCCTGCCGCTGATCGTCGAGCGCATGGAAACCCAGGTCCGCGATCTCCGGCAAATGGCCGCGATCGAGGCGATGCTCTCGGCCCAGGCGGTCGATCTGCTCGGCGATAAACCGCAGGGCGTTACCCAGATTGCCTATGACCGCGTGCGCGCCGTCAGCCCCACCTATCTCAAGGACCGGCCGCTCTCCAACGAGATAGATGTGTTGCACCACGATTTTGCCTGTGGCCGTCTGCTGGAGGCGATCGTAACCGCGGCGCCAATGCCGGAATTCGACACTTTCTTCGCGCTCGGACAGTAGAGGAAACAACAATGTCTGACTTCGATCTGGTTTTGAAAGGCACTGTTGTTCTCGCCGATCGCATCGTCGAAGGCGGATTTGTCGCCGTGCGTGATGGTAAGGTGGGTCTGGTCGGGCAGGGCGCCATGCCGTCCGCGCGTGAACGTCATGATCTCGGCAGCGCGTTGATCCTGCCCGGCGCAATCGACGCACAGACGCATTCGCTGTCCCAGAAGGATCAGGAGGATTTTATCTGGTCGACGCGCTCGGCCGCGGCCGGCGGCGTCACGACGATCGTCGACATGCCCTATGACGAAGGCAATCTGGTCTGCTCGGCCGCGGCTGTGCAGCGCAAGATCGAGCATGCCGGAAAACGGGCGCGGGTCGATTTCGCGCTTTATGGCACGATCGATCCAGAAGAAGGTCCGGCAAGGATTGGCGAAATGGTTGACGCAGGTGTTGCTGCCTTCAAGTTTTCGACTTTCGGCACGGATCCGAAACGTTTTCCGCGCATTCCGGCTGGTCTGCTGGAGGATTGTTTTACCGCCATCGCGCCAACTGGTCTTGCTGCCGGTGTGCACAACGAGGACGACGAGGCGGTGCGGGCCGCGATCGACAAGGTGAAGGCTGCGGGTATCACCGATTACCGCGCCCACGGCCTGTCGCGTCCGCCACTGACGGAGCTGCTTGCCACCAACCAGATTTATGAAACCGGCGCTGCCACCGGTTGCCCAGCCCATGTCGTGCACTGCTCCGTCGGGCGTGGTTACGATATCGCGCGCGCCTACCGGGCGCAGGGTTTTCATGCGACGATCGAATGCTGCATTCATTATCTCATTCTTGATGAGGAAAACGATGTGAGGCGGCTGGGCGGCAAGGCGAAGATCAATCCGCCGATCCGGCCGCGTGCCGAGGTGGAAAAACTCTGGCGGCATGTGGCTGACGGCACGGTGACGATGGTTTCGACCGATCACGTCAGCTGGTCGGAAAATCGCAAGACCAATCCGGATATGCTCGCCAATGCTTCCGGTGTGCCTGGGCTTGAAGTGATGATCCCGCTGTTCGTCAAGGGCCTGCTTGAACGCGGCATTCCGTTGACGCGGGCGGCCGAACTGATGGCGCTCAATCCGGCCCGCCATTTCCGCCTTGATCACCGCAAGGGCGCGCTGGAAATCGGCAAGGATGCGGATATCGCGGTTCTGATGCCTGAGCCTTACACCTACGATGCGGCTGAAAGCGGCAACAATGTCGTTGGCTGGTCGCCGTACAACGGCATTCGCTTGCCGTGGCGGGTGGCTGCCACCTATAACCGGGGCGCACAGGCTTTTGACGGCAAGACGGTACTGGCAGCGCCGGGCGCCGGTCAATTCGTCCGGCCGCTCGCCAGCCTGCCGTTGCGCGGGGCAGTCTGATGAGCGTGGTTGAAACCAATCTTCCGGTCAATGCCAGCCGGATCGCCGATGTCATCAAGGCTCTTGCCCGCATCACCGAACCGGACAAGCCTTATACCCGCCGCGCCTTCACGCCGCTGTTTCTCGATGGCCGCGCCTTCCTCGAACAGCGTTTCAAGGCTGCCGGCCTGGAAACAAGGATCGATGCCTCGGGAAACCTGATTGGCCGCCGCAAGGGGCGGAAATCGGCGCTCGGGACGATCATGCTCGGTTCGCATTCCGATACCGTTCCGGAAGGCGGGCGTTTTGATGGGATTGCGGGCGTCGCGGCAGCGCTGGAAGTGGCACAGGCGCTCAACGAGGCTGGTATCCGGCTTGATCATGATCTGGAGATTGTCGATTTTCTGGCCGAGGAAGTGTCGATCTTCGGTGTCTCCTGCGTCGGTAGCCGTGGGCTGGCGGGATTGATCCCGGATGGCTGGCTGAGCCGGACGCAAGGGGAGCTGACTCTACGGCAGGGTATCATCGACGCCGGCGGCGACCCGTCGCGGCTGGCGCGGCAGAAGCGCTCGGACATCAGGGCTTTTCTGGAACTGCATATCGAGCAGGGGCCGGTGCTGGAAGCCGAACGCTGTGATATCGGCATCGTGACGGCGATCGCCGGTATCACCCGCATCGAAATCCTCTTCGACGGCCAGGCGGATCATGCCGGTACGACGCCGATGGGCCGCAGACGCGATGCGCTGGTGGCTGCCGCGCGGATGGTTGGCGCGGTCGAGCGGCTGGCATCGGAATATGCGCAAGGTGAAGGGCATTTTACCGCGACGGTCGGCGAATTCTCGATCGAGCCGAATGCCGCCAATGTCGTGCCGTCGCGGGCTCGCATTCTGATTGATGCCCGCGCGGAATTGCGGCCCGATATGGAGCGGTTCATTGCCGAGATCGATCAGCTTGCCGTTGATATTCAGCGCGAGACCGGTGTCTCGATAGCCTCGCCCAAGCTGATTTCAGACAATTTTCCGACGCCTGCCGATCCGCTTGTCATGGCCAATCTCGAACAGGCCAGCGATCGTGTCGGCGCCAAGCGCCGCCGCATGGCGTCGGGTGCCGGGCACGACACGGCCTGGATGGCGCGGGTTTCCAGGTCGGCGATGATCTTCATCGCCTGTCGCGATGGCCGCTCGCACACGCCGGACGAATGGGCCGAGAATGACGATGTGGCGCTCGGTACTGCTGTTTTGTTCGAGGCGGTGCGCAAACTCGATGTTGATTTACAGGGAGAGCCTTGATGGGCCGGATACTGACTGAAAAAGACGTCGAAGCGGCGGTCAAAGGGGGCTCGGTCTATGCGGCGGGCGGTGGCGGCTGGGCTGATCATGGCCGCATGCTCGGTTACGCCGCCGTGTCGATCGGCAAGCCGGAACTGGTCTCGATTGACGAGCTTTCGGACAACGACTGGGTGGCGACCGCTGCTGCCATCGGCGCGCCGGCCTCGACGACGCCCTGGGAGATGCGTGGCGTCGATTACGTCAAGGCGGTCGAGCTGTTGCAGGAGGCGTTGGGCGAGAAGGTTTCGGCCTTGATGGTCGGGCAGAACGGCAAGTCCTCGACACTGAACGGCTGGCTGCCCTCGGCAATCCTCGGCACCAAGGTTCTGGATGCTGTTGGCGACATGCGTGCGCATCCGACGGGCGACATGGGCTCGATCGGCATGGCCGGCTCACCCGAGCAGATGATCCAGACCGCAGTCGGCGGCAATCGTGACGAGAACCGCTATATCGAACTGGTGGTCCGTGGCGCGACGGCCAAGGTTTCGCCGATTCTCCGCACCGCATCCGACATGTCCGGCGGTTTCATCGCCTCCTGCCGCAATCCGCTCAGGGCCTCCTATGTCCGCAACAATGCGGCGCTCGGCGGTATTTCGCTGGCGTTGACTCTGGGGGAGGCGATTATCGCGGCGGAAGGCAAGGGCGGCCGCGCCATCATCGACACAATCGCGAAAACCACCAACGGTACGATCCTTGCGGAAGGCATCATCACCGATAAATCCGTCGTCTACACCAAGGAAGCCTTCGATATCGGCACGGTGACTCTGGGGAAGGGCGATGACTCAACGGTACTCCACGTCATGAACGAATATATGGCCGTTGAGGATGCTGGCGGTATGCGGCTTGCGACCTTCCCGGACGTCATCACCACGCTGTCGCCGGAAGGCGAGCCGCTCAGTGTCGGTCAGCTTCAGGTTGGCATGACGATTTTCGTGCTGCATGTGCCGAAGACCGTTATTCCGCTGGCGTCCAGCGTGCTCGATCCCAGCGTGTATCCCTCGGTGGAGAAGGCGATGGGGATCGAATTGGCGAAATACGCGCTATCCGGCAGGGCTTAGGGAGACAGTGCAATGTCGCATGATGCCGGTCTTGAGGAGCTGATCAGGCAGGAGCTTTCGACGCGAAGCGGGATTTCGGAAAAGCCGATGTTCGGCGGCCTGGCTTTTCTGCTCGACGGTCATCTGCTGTGTGGTGCGCGCAACGACGGCATGCTGGTGCGCCTCGGCAAGGGCAATGACGGTTGGGCGCTGGCGCTGGATGACATTGAGCTGATGGTGATGGGTGATCGCCGGATGAATGGCTGGGTGCGCGCTGGCCCGGCGGCCTTTGGGGACGATCGCTTACGCAAGCGGCTGCTCGATGCGGCGCTCGCCTATGTTCTCGCATTGCCGCCGAAGTGAATGACAAATCATGCCGTGCTTGCTCCGTCCCCGAACTCTCCCCGGAGGGGCGGGGCATGAGCGGAATCGGATCGCAGAGAAGAAGAGGAAAGACCACGATGCCGAAGGCCAATCCCCGTCACCCGAATTTTCCGATCCCCGGCGGGCCGGAGCTCCGTGCCAAAGGCTGGCGCCAGGAGGCGTTGTTGCGGCTGATGGAAAATGTCCTGTCGGTAGGTGAGGATCCGGACAATCTGATCGTTTACGCCGCTCTCGGAAAGGCAGCGCGCAACTGGGCGTCGCACCGGGCGATCGTCAAGACGCTTCTGGACATGGACGAGGACCAGACGCTGGTCATCCAGTCGGGCAAACCTGTGGGTCTCTTGAAGACCCATGCCAGGGCGCCGCTGGTGATCATGGCCAATTGCAATATTGTCGGCCAATGGGCAAAGGCTGAAGTGTTTTACGAGCTGGAAAAGCAGGGGCTGATCTGCTGGGGCGGGCTGACGGCTGGCGCGTGGCAATATATCGGCAGCCAGGGCGTTATTCAGGGCACGTACGAAATCTTCATGCGTATTGCTGAAAACCGTTTTGGCGGCGATTTGGCTGGTCGGTTCATCCTGACGGCGGGTCTGGGCGGCATGGGCGGCGCGCAGCCGCTGGCGGGCCGGATGGCCGGGGCGGCGATCCTCTGCATCGATATCGATCCTGTCCGCGCCGAAAAACGCAAGGCGATCGGTTACCTCGAACATGTCGCGCCGGACCTCGATACGGCGCTGGAAATGATCGATCAGGCCGTCAAGGAGAAGCGCGCGACTTCGATCGGCCTCGTCGGCAATGCGGCGGCGCTTTATCCGGAAATCGCCCGGCGCGGCATTGTGCCAGATATCGTTACCGACCAGACGTCGGCACATGATCTGGTCTACGGCTATGTGCCGAAGGGCATGAGCATCGAGGAGGTCAAGCGGCTGCGTGTCGACGGGCAGGGCCAGCTGATGGCGGCAAGCCGCGCCTCCATTGTCGATCACGTCAGGGCGATGCTCGAATTTCAGGCGAAGGGCTCTGAAGTTTTCGACAACGGCAACCTGATCCGCACGCAGGCGCGCGAAGGCGGCGTTGCCAATGCTTTCGATATCCGCATCTTCACCGAAGCTTATCTCAGGCCGCTGTTTGTCCGGGCCATCGGCCCCTTCCGCTGGATGGCGCTGTCGGGCGAGGAGAGCGACATCGCCCGCATCGATGACCTGTTGCTGGAGATGTTTCCGGACAACAAGATCGTCACCAATTGGATAAGGCTCGCCCGCGAAAACGTTCCCTTCGAAGGGCTGCCCGCCCGCATCGCCTGGCTTGGTCATGGCGAACGGACGGAACTGGCGGTGGCCGTCAACGCGCTGGTCGCCTCCGGTGAGCTGAAGGGACCGATCGCCTTTTCCCGCGACCATCTCGATGCCGGTGCCATGGCGCATCCGAACATCATGACCGAACGGATGAAAGACGGTTCCGACGCCATTGCCGACTGGCCGTTGCTTGATGCGATGCTGCTCTGCTCCTCGATGGCCGATCTCGTTGTCGTCCACTCGGGTGGTGGTGGTTATGCCGGTTACATGACCAGCTGCGGCGTCACGGTGATTGCCGATGGCACGGAGGCCGGAGCAGAGCGGCTCAGCCACGCGCTGACCAATGATACGTCGCTGGGCGTCATTCGCTATGCGGATGCCGGCTATGAAGAATCTCACGATGAGATCGAGACGAAAGGGATCGGATATATCCGGACTTGATCGTTCGGCAGGCGCCGGTTTCAAACAGCCCATAATCTAGAGCGTATCGGATACGTGCAAGTTTTGACCGGCGCGGCATCCTTGGGGACGCCGCGCCACTGACCGATCAGGCGTTGATCAACGCCAGCTGCGCCCGGGCTGTCAGAATCTGCGAGCAGGCATTGGCCGCTTCGACGCCCTTGACGACGAAATGGTCGGTGAAGAAGCGGATATGCTGTTCTGATTCCTGGAAGTGATGCGGGGTGAGCACGGTCGAGAGCACTGGTATACCGGTGTCGAGCTGGACGCGCATCATGCCGTCGAGCACGGTTCCAGCGACGAAATCGTGACGGTAGATACCGCCGTCAACGACGAAGGCGGAGCCGATGATCGCCGAGAACCGGCCGGTTCTGGCCAGCGTCTGGGCGTGCAGCGGAATCTCAAGCGCGCCGGGGACGTCGAAGATTTCGACATCGGAGGCATTGCCGCCGAGCTTTTGCCATTGGGCGACGAAGGAGTTGACACATTGATCGACGATATCGGCGTGCCAGCGCGCGCGGATGATGGCGATTTTCTGGGTCGGGTGGGAAGCGATTGTCATGTCAGTCTGGCCTTTCAAGGTTGCCATTTTTCAATGATCCCCTTGGGCGAACACGCAGGCGCGGCGGCTCCTCGTGAAGAAGAGTCTCCTGGTCTGCTTGCTCTCTTTCATCCGGACTTTAACCGTCGGCTCCGGAATTCAACCGGATCTGCTGACCTTCATGCGGAAGGCATGAAGCGCTCGCGGGCTCCGGGACTTGCGTCCCGTTACCGCCGGTGGGGAGTTTCACCCCGCCCTGAGAACGTGCAAAGCCAACTATAAGGATTGGGCGGCGGGCGTCAAATGCGGTGAGCGACGCGGACAACGAAAAAGGCGACAGATTTTTTCTCAAAATCCGTCGCCTGAAACATATTCTTCCGGATGCGAGCGGCTATTCGCGGATGATCAGCAGGTCGCTTGCCGTGAATCGCAGCGTGGCGACCTCGCTGACAGCCGGCGGCGCCAGGCCCGGAGCGTTGAACATGTCGAACGAGATGACGGCGTCGCCGACCTTCATGCGGGTGCGGATGACCGAGCCGAGGAAGTTCGAGGAGACCACTTCGCCGGTAAGCGCGGTGTCGCCCTTGGCGCTTTCGGCGATCGAGCCCGCTTCCGGGCGCAATGCCAGCGAAACCTTGTCACCGGCCTTGGCGGCCGTGCCGAGCGGCTCGCGCAGGGTGATCTGCTGGTCGCCGATGATGATCCGGTTTGTTGCGGGATCGACGACCTTGGCCTCGATCAAGTTGAGCGTACCGACGAAGGAGGCGACGAAGCGGGTGGCCGGCTTGTTGTAGATGTCGAACGGCGTGCCGATCTGGTCGGCGCGGCCGGCGTTCATGACAACGATGCGATCGGAGATCGACAGGGCCTCTTCCTGGTCATGGGTAACGAAAACCGTGGTGATGCCAAGCTGTTGCTGGATCTGGCGGATTTCCTCGCGCAACGACACGCGGATCTTGGCGTCGAGAGCCGACAGCGGCTCGTCGAGCAACAGGACTTGCGGCTTGGGTGCCAGAGCGCGGGCAAGGGCGACGCGCTGCTGCTGGCCGCCGGACATCTGGTAGGGGTAGCGATCAGCGAGGTGGTCGAGATGGATGAGGCCGAGCATTTCCTTGACGCGGGCATCGACGGCCGGCTTCTCCATGCCGGCAATCTTCAGGCCGAAGGCGACATTGTCATGCACGGTCATGTTCGGAAACAGCGCATAGGCCTGGAAGACCATGCCGATATTGCGCTGGTTCGGCTTCAGCTCATTCTGGTTGCGGCCGTTGATAAGCACCGTTCCGGCCGACGGCGTTTCGAAGCCGGCGATCATGCGCAGGATTGTCGTCTTGCCGCAGCCTGACGGTCCGAGAAAGGAGACAAATTCTCCCTTTTCGATGGTCATGTCGAAATCCTTGACCACCTGTACGGGGCCAAAGCTCTTCTGAATGCCTGAGAGTTCGAGAAAGGACATAGGCGATCAATACCTCAGGGCTTGGCGGGAGCCGATTTGCTGAAACGGGAGACGAGCTGCAGAAGAACCATGCATCCCCATGTGATGGCAAACGCGATGACCGCGAGCGCCGGCGGCTCATAGGCGCGGTTGGCGCCGATCAGCTGCAGATAGGGACCGAAAGCCGGACGGTTGAGCAGCGACGGCATGGTGAACTCGCCGATGACGATGGCAAAGGTGATGAAGGCGCCGGACAGAACGCCGCTCATGACATTGGGGAAGATACACTTGAACATGATGGTCGGCCAGGAGGCGCCGAGACTTTGGGCAGCTTCCGTCAACGTGCCGACGTCGATGGTGCGCATCGCGGTATCCACCGAGCGGTACATGTAGGGCAGGGACAGCGTCATGAACGAGAACATCAAGAGCACATCGGTGCCGCGCGTCGAGCCGGTGAACGGAATGAACGACGACGAGTTGTAGATCCGCAGATAGCCGAAGACGATGACGATGGCCGGGATGACCAGCGGCATCAGCGTGATGAACTCGACCACCGGCCGCATCTGCGGCAGGCGCAGGCGAACCCAATAGGCGGTCGGCACGACAAGAAGCACACCGAAGACGATCGTCAGGAGTGCCATGACGATGGAATAGCTGAAGGATTCGCGGAACTGGATATCCGAGAACACCGAGCGATAGGCATCGAACGAATATTCGCCACGCCGCATGCGCAGCGAGAATTCGAACGTGGCGATCAAGGGAATGATGAAATAGGACGCACCGAAGAAGATCGCGAGCCAGGCGCCGATTTTTTGTGTCTTCATTTCTGCCACCGTTCGGCGCGCATGCGGAGCCAGATATAGATGAGGTTTGAAATGCCGGTGATGACGATCATGCCGAGCGCCAGCGCGTAGCCGAGGTTGGGATTGTGCAGAACGTCGCCGCGGATCTGGGCGTAGAGCTGGATCGGCACGATGTTGAAGGTGGAGCCGGTCAGCGAATAGGCGGTCGCGATGGCGCCAAATGCATTGGCGAACAGAAGCAGCGTCGTGCCGAGAATGCTCGGGAACAGGATCGGCAGGGCAACCTTGGTCCAGTACTGCCTGTTGGTCGCGCCAAGGATTTCGGCGGCTTCGCGCCATTCCTTCTTCAGGCCGTCGAGTGCGGGCGTGATGATCAGCACCATCAGCGGAATCTGGAAATACATGTAGGTCAGCGTCAGGCCGATGAAGCTCAGCAGATTGAAGCCGGTGGCATAGAGGTTGATGCCGAACCAATCGCGCAGGATCATGGTGACGAGGCCGGTGCGGCCGAGTGTCGCCAGAAAGGCGAAGGCGAGCGGCACGCCGGCAAAATTGGATGCGACGCCCGAAAAGGTCAGCAGCGACGAGCGGATCCAGGAGGGCAGGCCGCCGAGCACCACGGCCCAGGCAAGCCAGAAGCCGATCAGGGCGCCACCGATCGAGGAGGCCAGGCTGATCTTGATGGAGATCCAGTATGAAGCGAGGATCTTGTCGGTGAACAGGCCGCCAATGTTCTCGAAGGTGAACTCGCCTGCCGGATTAAGGAAGGCGCCGGTGACGAGATAGAGCGTCGGGGCGATCAGGAACATCACGGCAAACAACAGGAACGGTGTGATCCCGAGCCAGTCGATAGCCGTCTTCTTCAAATCAATGGCCCTGTTGGCGCTCATCCGGAAACCGTCTTGTGAAAATTGAAAAATAGCCTTCCCGCGCGGTCGCGGGAAGGCCTTGTTGCGACAGTCTTACTGGACGTTGGCGCCAACGACTGTATCCCAGCCCTTGGTGATGACGTCCTTGTAGGCTTCCTGCTGTTCGAGCGTCGGGAACACGGCCTTTTCATAGGCAGCGGCCGGCGGCAGCTTGTCGAGCAGTTCCTTCGGGATCTTGTTGTTCTTGGCAAGATCATTGAAGCGGATCGGATGGCAATAGCCCTTCAGCCAGCCGAGCTGACCTTCGTCGGAATAGAGGTATTCCATCCACAGCTTTGCAGCGTTCGGATGCGGGGCGTAGGCCGAAATTGCCTGAACGTAGACGCCGGCAACAACGCCCGAAGCCGGGATGACGACGTCGACCGGCGGGTTGCCGGCAAGCGTGTCACGGTCGGACAGCGCATTGTAGTCCCAACGCAGGATGATCGGGGTCGTGCCCTGTGCGAGCGGAGCCGACTTGCCGATGACCGGAACGAAATTGCCCTTGGCATTCAATTCCTTGAAGAAGGCGAGACCAGCTTCGCCGGACTTGGCAACGTCACCACCGGCGCCCGAAAGGCCAGCTGCGAAAACGCCGGAGATAGCCTGGTTTGCGGTGCGCGGGTCACCGGCCAGAGCCACCATGTTGGCGAATTCCGGCTTCAAGAGGTCGGCCCAATCCTTCGGGCTTTCCTTGACCAGGTCCTTGTTCACTTCGAAGGCCATGACGCCGTAGTAGTCGCCGTACCAGTAGCCGTCAGCGTCCTTGGCTGTGTCCGGGATCGAATCCCAGGTTGCAACCTTGTAAGGCTGGATCAGGCCATCGGCCTTGGCGGACGGGCCGAACGAGAGGCCGACGTCGATCACGTCAGGAGCCTGGTCGCCCTTGTTGTCCTTGTTGGCCTTGATGGCTTCGATTTCGTCGCCCGAGCCGGCGTCCGGGTTCAGTTCGTTGACCTTCAGGCCGTACTTGGCCTTAAAACCTTCGATGACGCCGCCGTAGCCGCACCAGTCGTGGGGCAGGGCGATGGTCGTCAGGGTGCCTTCTGCCTTGGCAGCGGCGATCAGTTCGGCGCTCGGTTCGGCAGCGGCGATGGCAGTCGATGCCATGACCATGGCGGTTGAAAGCGAGAGCAGGCGGCGCATGTGTGAAATCACTGGTCTTCTCCTTGTGGTTATATCAGTCAACTTCGATCGAAGCTGATACTGGGGTCCGATGAAGCTTATGTGACAGGTGTTGTCTCCTTTGCGACCAGACGTTCGCAGGCGGAACACCTTCATTTCATTTTCAAAATTTACTTCCGCCAGGATGCCGGCGTCACGTGTTTGTCTTTAAATTGCGGATCGCGGCATCCCCGCACCGGTCAACCCGGCGCCACGCTCCGTAGTACTTCCCCTCCTAAAGCGGTTTTCGAAAAAGCCTCGTTGAATCGAACAGGCCTTCGAGCGTTTTCATCCGGTCATGCGTCTCGTCCCAGATGGAACTCTGCACGGCCTCGATCAGCGCCTCGACGGTAAACAGGGTCACGACCGAACTATCCCAGGCGGACGGTGCTTCGATCTGGATGCGGAAAACGCGACGCGCCGATTTGGCGATGGGCGAACTCCACTGGTCGGTGAAAAGGATGATCTCGACGCCGCGTTCGCGGGCGATGCGCGACAGCGTCTCCATCTCCTGCTCGTAGCGGCGGATGTCGAACATGATCAGGACGTCGCCCTTCTTCATGTCGAGCACGTAATGCGGCCAGGAGCTGGAGTTGGAGGCGATCTGGGTGACGCCGGAGCGGATGACCTGGAGATGGGTGAAGAAATAGTCGGCAAGGGCCCGGGTGATGCGTCCGCCGACGAGATAGATATTGCGCTTGCGGTCGGCAATCATTGCGGCGGCGCCGTCGAATTCGGCCGTTTCCAGCTGCGCCAGCGTCTCGCGCAGATTGTTCATCGTCGCATCGGCGAAACGGTTGAGAATATGTGTGCCCGGCGCATTGGCCGCCCAGCGGTCATGTTTGCTGATCGGGTTGGAAATGGTCGCTTCGAGTTCCTGGTGAAGCCGGGACTGGAAATCGGGAAAGCCGCGGAAGCCGATTTTCTGCACCATGCGGGCAACCGTCGGCGTCGATACGCCGGCATTCTCGGCCACAGTCGTGATGCTGCCGAGCCCGGAAACCGGATAGTTGTCGAGAAGCGTCGCTGCCAACTGTTTTTCCGCGCGGGTCAGCACGGCAAAATGGGCGTTGATCACATCCGACACCGTCATGGTGCCTGCGGTATTGGTCAAAATTCATCCCCTGCGCCAGTCTTTGCCAGCTTTGTGACAGAGTAAACATCGCTGTCACAATTCGAGTCAATTGATTTTTTGAAGAGATCGTTTCAGATTCCGATTGACACGAGAGAAAACGTGAAGAATTCTTTTCAGTATCGGCAGTCGCGCGTGAGTTGAGGAAAATCACCGGCTGTCCGTTACTTGCTTCCATGTCTGATTTCAGGGGCTTTGAGCCTCTCCGGGAGAAGCGTGGTGCCGATCAGGCAACCGGAAGGGGACCGGATTTGACGGGACTTTTGACAGAGGCGGATGGATCGCCCGTAGCAGTGGAAAACCCGGATGCGATGAGCCCGGTGCTGCTGGTTTGCGAACATGCGTCACGGCGCCTGCCGGAAAAGATGGGTTCGCTTGGACTTTCTGAGGATGCTCTCAATAGTCATATTGCCTGGGATCCGGGCGCGCTGGCCGTCTCGCAGCTTTTGGTCAAAAGCCTTGATGCCGCGCTGATTTATCAGCGTTTTTCCCGCCTTGTCTATGACTGCAACCGTCCGCCCGAGGCCGACGCTGCCATGCCGGCCGTCAGCGAGATTTTCGAAATCCCCGGCAACGCCTCCATTTCCGTGGCCGAGCGGCAGGCGCGAACGGACGCGCTTTATGTGCCTTTCACCAGCACGCTCTCGGATTTCATTGCCGCGCGCAAGGCCGCGAACCGTCCGCCGGTTCTGGTGACGATGCACACGTTCACGCCGGTTTATCACGGCAAACAGCGCGACGTCGAAATCGGCATCCTGCATGACGACGATAGCGGACTGGCCGACGTGATGCTGGCTTCGGCCGGGAAAACAACACACTACGCCGTGCGTCGCAACGAGCCCTATGGACCGGCAGACGGTGTCACGCATACTCTCATTCAGCACGGCTTGAAGAACGGCCTGCGCAACGTAATGATCGAGATGCGCAATGATCTCGTTTCAAATGAAATCGGTCAAAAGGTCATGGCCGATTATCTGACAGGCATCCTGGGCGAAAGCCTTAGAGCACTGTCGCAATAAAAAGACCTGGGGAGCGGCATGTCCGCGGAGACTGGTCCATGGGCTTCCATGGACACACTGGCATTTCGGCGTCCGGCAATACCGCTGGTGGCTGGCTGATACAGGGGAAAAACATGTCAGACTATTCAGATACCGATAAACATGAGGACATGAAGGTCCTCCATTCGATGGGCTATGCGCAAGAACTCGAACGGCGCATGAGCTCTTTCTCGAATTTTGCCGTTTCCTTCTCGATCATCTGCATTCTTTCGGGCGGCATCAATTCGCTCGCGCAGGCAACCTCGGGTGCGGGCGGTGCCGCGATCGGCATCGGCTGGCCGCTTGGCTGCTTCGTTTCCCTCGTCTTCGCCGTCGCCATGGCGCAGATCAGCTCCGCCTATCCGACGGCCGGCGGCCTCTATCACTGGGGCTCCATCCTGGGTAACCGGTTTACCGGCTGGGTCACCGCCTGGTTCAACCTGCTCGGCCTCGTCACGGTTCTCGGCGCCATCAATGTCGGCACCTATTATTTCTTCATGGGTTCGTTCGGCACACCGTATTTCGGCCTGGAAGACACCACGACGGTCCGCATTCTCTTCCTGGTCGTCATCACCGGCGCGCAGGCGATCGTCAACCATATGGGCATCGGCCTGACGGCCAAGCTCACGGACTTCTCCGGCTATTTGATCTTCGCAACGGCAATCGCACTTTCGGTCGTTTGCCTGGCTGCAGCAGATACCTACGAGTTCGGCCGCCTGTTCACCTTCGCCAACTATTCCGGCGAAGCCGGCGGCAATGTCTGGCCGTCAACCTCGGGCGCCTGGGTGTTCCTGCTCGGCCTGCTTTTGCCGATCTACACGATCACCGGTTATGACGCTTCCGCCCATACGTCGGAAGAAACCGTCAAGGCGGCAACGTCGGTTCCGCGCGGCATGATCTCGTCGGTCCTGTGGTCGGCTCTGTTCGGCTACATCATGCTGTGCAGCTTCGTTTTGGTGCTCCCCAGCATGGACGAGGCTGCCAAGCAGGGCTGGAACGTGTTCTTCTGGGCGATGGACACGCAGGTCAATTCGACCATCAAGGACATTCTTTATCTTGCCATCCTGGTCAGCCAATGGCTGTGCGGCCTGGCAACGGTGACGTCCGTGTCCCGTATGATCTTCGCCTTCTCGCGTGACGGCGGCCTGCCGGCATCCAAGGCTCTGGCCAAGGTCAGCCCGACTTATCGCACGCCGGTTGCCGCCATCTGGACCGGATCGATCCTGGCCGTTCTGTTCGTCTGGGGTTCGTCGCTGGTGACGATCGGCGAAACGCCGGTTTACACGATCGTCGTATCCTGCACGGTCATCTTCCTGTTCTTCTCCTTCGCGATCCCGATCACGCTGGGTCTGTTTGCCTGGGGTACGTCGAAGTGGGACAAGATGGGTCCGTGGAACCTTGGCGAAGGCATCTTCAAGCTGTTTGCCGTTCTGTCGATCCTGGCGATGATCCTGATCTTCGTGCTCGGCGTCCAGCCGCCGAACACGCCGGCGCTCTATGTCACTGTCGGCTTCCTGGTGCTGACCGGTATCGTCTGGTTCGGCTTTGAAAGCCGCCGTTTCAAAGGCCCGCCGATCGGCGATGAAGTTGCGCGCCGCGCAGCAGAAATCGCAGCGGCCGAAAAGGCCGTTGGACAGAAGTGATCCGATAAAGACAGGGTGGAAGCCGCGCTCATGCGGCTTCCACCAGACGTCCATGAGACGCCGCCGCGCAAGGCCGCGTTACGATCAAGCACGGGATTTTTTGCAATGAGCGCGAGCTATTCGTTTGAAGACTTGAAGAAGGATGTTGCCGAAGGCCGCATCGATACGGTTCTGGCCTGCCAGGTCGATATGCAGGGACGCCTGATGGGCAAGCGTTTTCACGCGCAGTTCTTCGTCGACAGCGCCTGGGAAGAGACCCATAGCTGCAACTACCTGCTGGCGACCGATCTCGAGATGGAAACGGTCAACGGCTACAAGTCGACGAGCTGGGAGAGCGGCTACGGCGATTACACGATGAAGCCCGATCTTTCGACGCTTCGCCGCATTCCATGGCTCGAAGGCACGGCGCTGGTTCTCTGCGACATGCTCGACCATCATACCCACAAGGAAGTGCCGCATTCGCCGCGCGCCATCCTGAAACGCCAGATCGCCCGGCTCGAAGCCATGGGTCTCAAGGCCTTCATGGCGACAGAACTCGAATTCTTCCTGTTCGACCAGACCTATGATGCAGCACGCGAAAGCGGCTACCGCAACCTCAAGCTCGCCAGCGGCTACAACGAGGATTACCACATCTTCCAGACGACCAAGGAAGAGGACGTCATGCGGGCGATCCGCAACGGCCTGCAGGGCGCCGGCATTCCCGTTGAAAACTCCAAGGGCGAGGCATCTGCCGGCCAGGAGGAAATCAACGTGCGCTACGCCGATGCGCTGACCATGGCCGACCGGCACGTGATTATCAAAAACGGCTGCAAGGAAATCGCCTGGAGCAAGGGCAAGGCAATCACCTTCCTTGCCAAGTGGAACTACAATGCTGCCGGCTCGTCATCGCATATCCATCAGTCGCTCTGGAGCGCTGACGGCAAGACGCCGCACTTTTTCGACAAGGAAGCCCAATACGGTATGTCGGAGACGATGCGTCACTACGTTGCCGGGCTTCTGACCCATGCCAGCGAAATCACCTATTTCCTCGCACCGTATATCAACTCCTACAAGCGGTTCATGGCTGGCACGTTCGCGCCGACCAAGGCCGTGTGGAGCAAGGATAACCGCACTGCCGGTTACCGTCTATGCGGCGAAGGCACTAAGGCAATCCGCATCGAATGCCGCGTTGGCGGCTCCGATATCAATCCTTACCTCGCCATGGCCGCACTGATTGCGGCCGGTATTGCCGGGATCGAGGGCAAGATGGAGCTGGAACCGGCCTTCGTCGGCGACGCCTATGGCGGCAAGAACATTCGCGAAATTCCCGGCACGTTGCGCGACGCGACGCGGGCGATGAATTCGTCGAAGATGCTGCTCGATGCCTTTGGCGAGGAAGTCATTGAACATTATACCCGCGCTGCCGAATGGGAGCAGGAAGAATATGACCGCCGCGTCACGGATTGGGAGGTGGCGCGCGGTTTCGAGCGGGCATAAGGCCTTATTTCGGGTGCAGTCGCACTCTATCTGCCACGGGCAGGCTAACGGCCGGTCCGTGGCGTCCAGTATTTTCAAAGCCTAAAACAGGAAGATGATCATGACCATGATCCAATGCATTTCCCCGGTGAACGGGGAGGTTTATGCGGAACGGCCGGCGGTTGACGCCGTTGCCGCTTCGGCTGCCGTCGCGCGGGCGCGTGCCGCGCAGAAAAGCTGGTCCAAGCGGCCGGTCGAGGATCGCGTCAAGCTGGTGCTTGCCGGTGTTGCACGCCTCAACGAGATGGTTGACGAGGTCGTGCCGGAGCTTGCCTGGCAGATGGGCCGTCCGATCCGTTACGGCGGCGAATTTCGCGGTTTCAACGAGCGCTCCAACTATGTGGCAACGATCGCCGCTGATGCGCTGGCACCGATCATCGTTGAGGACAGCGCCAGCTTCGAGCGCCGTATCGAGCGTGTCGCCCACGGCGTCGTCTTTGTCATCGCGCCTTGGAACTACCCCTATATGACCGCGATCAACACGGTTGCTCCGGCGCTGATGGCGGGTAATACCGTGATCATCAAGCATGCCAGCCAGACGATCCTCGTTGGCGAACGCATGGTGCGCGCTTTCGTCGAGGCCGGCGTTCCGGAGGACGTATTCCAGAACATCTTCCTCGATCACGCAACGACGTCGCAGCTGATCGCGGCCAAGAGTTTTGATTTCGTCAATTTCACCGGTTCGGTCGAAGGCGGCCGGTCGATCGAGCGGGCAGCGGCCGGTACGTTCACCGGGCTTGGCCTCGAGCTCGGCGGCAAGGATCCGGGTTACGTCATGGAAGACGCCGATCTTGATGCTGCCGTCGATACGCTGATGGACGGCGCGATGTTCAATTCCGGGCAGTGCTGCTGCGGCATCGAGCGCATCTATGTCAACGAAAACCTCTATGACGATTTCGTCGAAAAGGCCGTCGCCTTTGCCTCGGCCTACAAACTCGGCAATCCGCTGGAGCAGGAAACTTCGCTCGGGCCGATGGCGCATAAGCGTTTTGCCGCCGAGGTGCGCTCGCAGACCGCCGAAGCCATTGCCAAGGGCGCCAAGGCGCTGGTCGATCCAAAACTGTTTCCGCAGGATGACGGCGGCGCTTATCTCGCTCCGCAGGTTCTGGTCGATGTCGACCACTCGATGAAGGTGATGACCGAAGAGAGCTTTGGCCCGGTCGTCGGCATCATGAAGGTGAAAAACGACGCTGAAGCGCTGGCCTTGATGAACGATTGCAAATACGGCCTGACCACCTCGCTCTGGACCAAGGACCCGGAACGCGCAGCGCGGATCGGCAACGATCTCGAAACCGGCACCGTGTTCATGAACCGTGCCGATTATCTCGATCCGGCGCTATGCTGGACCGGCGTCAAGGAAACCGGCCGCGGCGGTTCGCTGTCGGTCATCGGTTTCCAGAACCTGACCCGCCCGAAATCCTATCATTTGAAGAAAGCCTGAACGATGACCATCACTGCCAACTGGAGCTACCCGACATCCATCAAGTTCGGGGCAGGGCGGATCAAGGAACTTGCCGACCATTGCAAGGCGCTCGGCATCAAGAAGCCGCTTCTGGTCACCGACCGTGGCCTGGCGCCGATGCCCATCACCCAGAACGCGCTCGATATCCTTGAGGCCGCGGGTCTTGGCCGCGCGCTGTTTGCCGATGTCGACAGCAATCCGACCGACGTCAATCTCGCTGCCGGCGTAAAAGCCTTCAAGGCTGGCGGCCATGACGGCGTCATCGCCTTCGGCGGCGGTTCCGGCCTCGACCTCGGCAAGTGCGTTGCCTTCATGGCCGGGCAAAGCCGCCCGGTCTGGGATTTTGAGGATGTCGGTGACTGGTGGACGCGTGCCAGCGTCGAAGGCATCGCGCCGATCATCGCCGTGCCGACGACGGCCGGCACCGGTTCGGAGGTCGGTCGCGCCTCGGTCATCACCAATTCAGAAACCCACACGAAGAAGGTAATCTTCCATCCAAAATTCCTGCCAGCGGTGACGATCTGCGATCCGGAACTGACAGTCGGCATGCCGAAGGTGATCACCGCCGGCACCGGCATGGATGCCTTCGCGCATTGCCTGGAAGCCTATTCCTCGCCGTTCTACCATCCGATGTCGGCCGGTATCGCGCTTGAAGGTCTGCGTCTCGTCAAGGAATACCTGCCGCGCGCCTACAAGGACGGTACGGATATCGAAGCCCGCGCTCATATGATGTCGGCAGCCGCCATGGGCGCCGTCGCCTTCCAGAAGGGGCTCGGCGCCATCCACTCGCTGTCGCATCCGGTCGGCGCCATCTACAACACCCATCACGGCATGACCAATGCTGTCGTCATGCCGCCGGTGTTGCGTTTCAACCGTCCGGCGATTGAAGGCAAGATCGGGCTGGCCGCTGCCTATCTCGGCATTTCCGGCGGTTTCGATGGGTTTTATGATTATGTGCTGAAGCTGCGCGAAGAACTCGGTGTGCCGGACAAGCTGGCAGCGCTCGGCGTCGGCACCGACCGCATCGACGAGATGGCAGCGATGGCGATCGTCGATCCGACGGCCGGTGGCAATCCGGTCGAGCTGACCCTCGATGCTGCCAAGCAGCTTTTCCGCGACTGCATTTAGCCTCGGTCGCATTGTTCCTGAGAAGCCCGGAAAACTGTCGTTTTCCGGGCTTTTTTCATGCCTGGGAGGCCCGGTCATGGCCGGGTAGTTAATTCTCGGGAGGCGCGCATTCAGTCTTTGTTAACCACGATCTGAAAGGTTTGGTTAATCGAAGCGCGATGCGATTTGCGCTCACCGTGAGCCATGCAGGGGCTCTGATTTTTCAGACAGGAACGGACATGCCAGTCATTACATTCGCAAACACCAAGGGCGGAGCAGGCAAGACCACTGCGGCGTTGATCCTGGCGACCGAACTGGCGCGTAGCGGCGCCCGTGTCACCATTCTCGATGCCGACCCGCAGCACTGGATTTCCCATTGGCACGACATTTCGGGCAAGGTGCCGAATATTGAGGTGATCTCCTATGTGACGATGGCGTCGATCCAGACGCATATCAACGACAACCGGGCAAAGACCGATTACTTCATCATCGACCTTGCCGGTGCACGCAACACGTTGATGGCAACCGCCATCGGTCTGTCGGATCATGTGATGATCCCGATCCAGGGCTGCGCCATGGATGCCAAGGGTGGCGCCCAGGTGCTGGAACTGCTTGGCTATCTCGAGGAAAAAGCCGGTATCCGCATCAATCACTCCGTCGTTTTGACACGCGTCAATTCGCTGGTGACGACACGGGCATTGCAGGTGGTCAAGCAGTTGCTGTCCGAGAGGGCAGTGCCGGTGCTCGACACGCCGATTATCGAGCGCGCGGCTTTCCGTGATATTTTCGACTGTGGTGGCACCTTGCAGACGATGGACCCGGCCCGGGTCAGCAATCTTGACAAGGCCTGTCAGAACGCCCGCGCCTTTGGCGACGAAGTGCGCCAGCTTGTTCCGCTCCGGTTGACCCGCAGCATGCGCCGCGCCGCTTAAAATTTGCGGGCCGCCCAATATTTCAAACGCCGCGTGCTTTCACGCGGCGTTTTGCGTTTCACGAAGCCTAGAATCGGCGGTCGATGAAATGTTTGGCCTGTGCGCCGGCATGATAGAAGGCCGACTTGAGGCTGCGCAAAGGATCGGGTGTGATAGGCGTTTCGACAAGCGGCAGGGCGTTTTGTTCACCCATCACATGGTTGGCAAGCGCCCGGCCGAAGACCGTGCCGGGTGCGATGCCACGGCCGTTATAGCCGCTGACCGAAAAGACGTTCGGGGCCATGACGTGCATCTGCGGCAGATTGTTAGTGGTCATGCCGATGCGGCCGTCCCACCAGTATTCGAAGCGGAAATCGTTAAGTGCTGGAAACAGCTTGCGCAGCGAACGCTCGGCAAACGCCCTGTGCGTGCCTTCGGCGATTGCATCGAGACGGCCGACGCTGCCGAAGATCAGCCGGTTCTGCTGGTCCATCCGGAACGAGGTCATCACCAACCCGGTATCCCAGCAACCTTGCCGCTCGGGCAGGATAGTGCGGGCGATGTTGTCGGATAGTGGGTTCGTCGCAAACTGGAAATAGGGCAGGATCGTCAGTTCCTGGGTATAGGACGTCCAGGGCGTTTGGCTGAGCATATCGCCATAGGCGTTGGTGGCGACGATCACCGATTTGGCGGTGATCGTGCCGCCGGCAACCGTGAGCTTCCAGACATCGCCCTTGCGTTCGGCAGAGCGCAGCGGCGTTTCTGTGTAAATATGTGCCCCGGCTGCAAGGGCCGCGCGGGCAAGGCCACGGGCATAGGCCAGCGGCTGGATTGTTCCCGCACGGCGGTCAAGCAAGGCGCCGGAAAAGCCGGGTGCGCCGGTCAGTGTTTGGGCGCGGTTGGCATCGACGACCTCGACAGGGGCGCCAAAGGTCTTCCACTGCCGTTCACGGTCGCGGATGTCTTTCAGACCTTCGGCGCCGACGGCCAGATGTAGCGTGCCATTGCGCACGGCTTCGCAGGCAATCGCGTGCTTTTCGACGAGTTGATAGACCAGCGACGGGCCGTCGCCGAGTTCGGTCAGCAGCCGTGTGCCGACCTCAGAGCCTAGAGTCGCAATCAGGTCCTCGGGCTTTGTCCACATGCCGGCATTGACGAGGCCGACATTGCGGCCAGAGCCGCCAAAGCCGATCATCTTCGCCTCGGCAACGGCAACGCTGACGCCCTTTTCGGCCAGATGCAGTGCTGCGGATAATCCGGTAAAACCGCCGCCGATCACGGCGACATCGACCGTGATATCGGCCGCAAGCTGCGCTGTTGGCGGAGCCGCCGGTGCCGTGGCATGCCAGAGGTTGGGAAGAGTACGTTCGGCGGCCATCACGGCATTCCTTGTCTGTCGGAATTGGTCTTTCAGTTCTCCGACAGATAAAGCATCGCGGCAACGTTTTTTAATGACAATATCTGATGATGTCATGAAGCCGTAGGGCCTTGGTGGGGCAGGGCAATGGCGATGAGGTCGCGGCGTTACCAAGCTAAACGCCACGACCCCCGATCTCCGCCTCCGCGAACCTGTGCCCAATCATATCGCGTTCCGTACCGGTAAGCCGGCGCTGCGACGGAGTGCCGAGACGACAGCAGAATGTAGCCTCGACATACGCATTTTCACCGATGCAGGCGGTCCGTCACCCCCCAAATAGGGGAGGTTTTTGTATTTTTTCGCCTTTATTCGGTGAATTCCACTGTGGTGCCGACGCTGACCATTTTGGCAAGCTCGGTCGCGTCCCAGTTGGTCAGGCGAACGCAGCCATGGCTCTGGGTCTTGCCGATCTTGGACGGTTCCGGAGTGCCGTGGATGCCGTATGTTGGTTTCGACAGGGCGATCCAGACGGTGCCGACAGGACCGTTCGGACCCGGCTGCAGCGTCAGGATCTTGTCGTTTTCACCCTGCTTGAAGTTGATCTTCGGATTGTAGGTATAGCCGGGGTTCAGGGCGATGCGATCGACCTGTACCGTGCCGGATGGCGATGGCGTGTCGGATGAGCCGATGGTGGCCGGATAGGCAGCAATCAGGGTGCCCGCAGCGTCATAGGCGAACACCTGCTTGCGATACTTGTCGGCGACGATGCGGGTCACCTTGGCCGTCTTGGCCTCGCCCGGATTGATCACCTTGATGATGGTGCCGGGGATGGTGAAATCGATGCCGGGGTTCAATTCACGCAGATAGGCCTCGTCCATATGGAATTTCTCGCCGAGCATTTCCGATGTCGACGTGAAGGAAAGGTGCGGCAGGACGGCCTTGTGGGCATAGTCTTCCGGAATGGAGGCAACGTAGGGGCCGGCCGCATCGGCTGCCGTGATCGTATAGGTGGTGATCGGCAGGCCGCCGGTGAAGCGCAACCGCTCGAGGATGTCCTCGGTATTGTTCGGATCCAGCGTTTCGCCGGTTGCCTGCTGCCAGGCTTCGATAGCCTTGGTCACATTGGATCCATTCTTGCCGTCGATCACACCCGGCGAAAAACCTTCCCGATCGAGAAATACCTGCAGAGCGGTAATTTCGGCGCTGGATTTCTTGGTGATTCGGGTGGCGGATGGCAGCGCTTGCCGCTCAGGTGCGCTTTCTTCCGCCGGCAGGGCAGCCATATCGTTTTCGTCCTGCATCGGCAGGCTTGCCGGCAATTCCTGACGCTCGATGTTTCGTGGCGCGCCTTCGCGGTAATCCGGGATCGACCCGGTGATTTCGCCGGGGCGCGTATAACCCTGGTCGGTGAAGGCAGGATCGGAATAACCGTAGTCCGGATTGACATAGACGTCGCGGTTGCGTTCGCGGCGGCGCGCATCATTGCCCTGACGTCCCGAGCCCATCACTGTGGCGACGATATTGCCCCAGCTATCGACCAGAACAGTGCGGCCGCGGCGATCGCGCGTCATCCGCACGTCGCCGGATTCGGGCACGTAATCGAGAATATCGCCCTGTGGCGTCACCAGAACTGCATTGGGCGGCAGGCGGCCGTAGCTGTCCTGTGCCTTGGCGGCAGTGGCAAAAGCGAGCACGCTGACGGCGGCAAAGAGGGTAAAGCGGGTTCTGGAAACGAACGTCACGGTGAAACCTGTTTTCTGGCAGTTGAACTCGGGGCGTACAAATCAAATGGGACGGTAATATGAATAAACTAAATTCATTATGAACAGTTCCCTAAAATCCTTCGAATTCGGTGGGTTGCCTGTTTTCGCCTGGTGATGAACCCCTGTCTTTGGGCTAGCTTCAGCGGACTGATTCAACCGGTAAACCATACGGAGGACATGTATGTCGATCAGTATCACTGGCGAACCCCACACGGGCGACTTCCAGGTTCTGCTCGACCGGCAGTCCGCGCTGGATATCGGCGCCTTCGTCGTCGATGGGATCGATCTTGCGCCCGGCACCGCAATTCCATCGGATGGCGACCGGCGCATCGACCATGCACTTCAGGGTTTTTTCTTCACCTGTGGTCCGGACCATATCCGCCATCCCGAGCCCATCGAAGGGAATGAGGACGGCCAGCTTTTTCCGTTGCACGGATCGCTGTGCGGCACACCGGTCGGCGAAACCCGGATGTCGCTACCGGATGAACCGGCAGACTGTACCGCACAAACCGAGGTCGTGCTTGCGGCCGGTGGAAAGGCCCGTGTTTCCCGCCAGTGGGCCATCAGTGCCGACAAGCGGGAGGTCGTGCTTTCCGATCGGGTGACGAACACGGGCGAGAGCCCGTTTGCGCCGATGCTGATGTATCACATGAATATCGGCGGCTGGCTTGCGGGCGAGGAAACACGGATACGTGGAACGATGTTCGACAGCGAAGAGCGTGGCTGGCGATTCGGCGAGGGGGAGAGTGCGCATTTCTGCGTGCCTGCCGCGCCGGCTGAAGACGGCTGGGCGCAGGTGACGCTCGGGCCGCTACCGGCTTTGGGCGGCCGTCACCTGATTGTCCGGTTTTCCACGGCGACCCTGCCTTTCCTGCAGATGTGGCGGTGCCAGCGTGGTGCAGCCGACGTGATCAGCATCGAGCCGGCTTCCCACCGGCTTGCCAAGCGCACGGAGCTTGCCGGGGCGGGTGAAATGCCGCTGTTGGCGCCCGGCGATACGGTCGAGTACGCCTTGGCGTTCCAGATCCGGTGATCCGCCTTTCCAATTGACGCATGACACCGCCGGTCTTACATCAATCCGGGCATTATTTTGAGGAAGGCACAGCCATGGACATTCGCCAGATCAACGATGAATATTCGGTCACCGGGCAGATTTCGGTCGAGGACCTTGATGCGATCAAGGCGCTTGGTTTCAAGTCCATCGTCTGCCACCGCCCGGATTTCGAACAGCCCGACCAGCCACAGTTCGAAACTATCGCCGCCCGGGCCAAGGAGCTTGGCCTCGACATCACCCATATTCCGGTCGGCCCGATGGGCGTGACTGCCGATGCCGTGCGCGAGATGGTCGACGCGCTGGATACGTTCGAGCGCCCGATGCTCGGCTATTGCCGTTCCGGCGCCCGCTCGACCAATGTCTACCAGCAGACCCAGCACATTCGCGGCTGACATTTTTTGACGGCGCGCATCCTTGCGATTGCGCGCCGTACCAAGGCAACTGGTCTCAAGCCAGCCGCTGGCCGGCGTCATCGAAAAAGTGCAGATTTTCCCACGCTGCATGAACCGTGGCGAGATCATCGAGACCGATCTTCGACCGCCCCGGAACCCGAAAGACGACTGGCTGGCGATCCGGCAGCGTGCCGTGAACATAGCTCTCTGCGCCAACCAGTTCCACAGCTGCCACTTTCACATCGATCGTCAAGCCGCTGTCTGCGCTATTTGACGCCGACAGATGCAGATCCTCCGGCCGTACCCCGAGTGTCGCTGTGCCCGCCGGAGGGGACGCGCCATTGCCGATACGCCAATCGCTCGACGAATTTTTTGACAGAAGATTCATCGAGGGGGAGCCGATAAACGTCGCCACGAACGTCGTTTGTGGCTTTTCGTAAAGCTCGATCGGGGTTCCGACTTGTTCGATCCGCCCGGCATTCAGGACGACGAGCCTGTCGGCCAGTGTCATGGCTTCCATCTGATCATGGGTCACATAAACGCTGGTGGTGGCGAGCGCCCGTTGCAGGCGCTTGATCTCGACGCGCATCTGGACGCGCAGCTTGGCATCCAGATTGGACAGCGGCTCGTCGAACAGGAACGCCGCCGGTTCGCGGACGATGGCGCGGCCCATGGCAACGCGCTGCCGCTGACCGCCGGACAATTGCCGTGGTTTGCGATCAAGGAAGGGTTCTATCTCCAGCGCCTTTGCGGCATCGGCAATGCGCCGGTCGATCTCATCTTTAGGCGTGTTGCGGTTCTTGAGACCATAGGCGAGATTTTGGCGAACCGTCATGTGCGGATAAAGCGCATAATTCTGGAACACCATGGCGATGTCGCGCTCGGATGGTTCGAGCTCGTTGACGACGCGGCCGCCGATCGAGATCGTGCCGCCGGTAATGCTTTCGAGACCGGCAATCATGCGCAGAAGCGTCGATTTCCCGCAGCCGGACGGACCGACCAGCACCACCAATTCTCCATCGGCAATATCGAGGGAAACCCCCTGGATAGCATCGACCGGACCATACTTCTTACGAACGTCATTCAATATGATATTGGCCATTATTTCTCCGTATCCACGAGACCTTTGACGAACCATCGCTGCATCAACACCACCACGAGAATGGGCGGTATGATGGCAAGGATCGCCGTCACCATGACGTAATTCCAGGGGGTCGATGCGTCGGTGAAATCGACCATGCGCCGCAGGCCGATAATGATCGTGTTCATCTTGGCATCGTTGGTAACCAGCAACGGCCAGAGATACTGCGTCCAGCCGTAGATGAAGAGAATGACGAACAGCGCGGCGATATTGGTGCGCGACAGCGGCAGCAGGATATCGCGCATGAAGCGGAATGGCCCGGCATTGTCGATGCGTGCCGCCTCGACCAATTCGCCGGGGATCGTCAGGAAGAATTGCCGAAACAGGAACGTCGCGGTGGCGGACGCCATCAGCGGGAGCGTCAATCCAGCATAGGTGTCGATCAAACCGAGATCGACGATGACCTTGTAGGTCGGCAGGATGCGCACCTCCACAGGCAACATCAGCGTGACGAAGATCATCCAGAAAAACGCCATGCGGAAGGGAAAGCGGAAAAAGACGATGGCAAACGCCGACAGGAAGGAAATCACGATCTTGCCAACGGCGATCGCGATCGCCACGACGAAGGAGTTGAAGAGCAACCGTTCCAGGCTGACCCCGACGACACGTTCGACGCCGCCGGCCATGGCCTCGGTGTAGTTTTCCACCATATGGCCGCCGGGAAGCAGAGACATCGGCGGGCGGATGATCGCCTCGGAAGTCGCCGTCGAGGCGATGAACGTGTAATAGATCGGGAAGGCAACGATGATGATCCCGAGGATCAGGATGAGGTGGCCGATCAGGTTGGCGATGGGACGTTTTTCGATCATCTCTTGCCCTCAGCCATAGTGGACCCGTTTTTCGACAAAGCGGAACTGGAAGGCGGTGAGCCCGATGACGATCACCATCAGAATGACGGATTGGGCGGCCGAGGACCCGAGGTTCAGATTGACGAAGCCGTCATTGTAAACCTTGTAGACCAGCGTTTCCGTCGCCTTGGCCGGACCACCTCCGGTGACGGCGTGGATGATGCCGAACGTATCGAAGAAGGCGTAGACCGTGTTGACGACCAGGAGGAAGAAGGTGGTCGGAGCAAGCAGCGGGAAGACGATGGTCCAGAAACGCCTGCTGCCGCGCGCTCCGTCGATGGAGGCGGCCTCGATCAGTGATTTCGGGATGGCCTGCAGGCCTGCCACGAAGAACAGGAAGTTATAGCTGATCTGTTTCCAGGCGGCGGCAACCACGACCAGTGACATTGCCTGATTGCCGTTCAAAAGCGGATCCCAGGCAAGGCCGTTGCGGCGCAGAAGATAGGCCAGCGTGCCCATTGCCGGGTTGAACATGAACAGCCAGAGCATACCGGCGACCGCGGGTGCAACCGCATAAGGCCAGATCAGCAGCGTGCGATAAAACCCCTGACCGCGCACCACCTTGTCGGCGGCAGTGGCGAGGAGCAACGCGACGCCCATGGAGACCAGCGCTGTCAAAAGACTGAAGACGACCGTGACTTGCAGAGCGTGAATATAGTTCGGATCAGACAGAACCGCCTTGAAGTTTGCCAGGCCGACGAACCCGCTTTTCAGGCCAAACGGATCCTGCCGGACCATGGACTGATACAGGGCCTGGCTGGCCGGCCAGAAAAAGAAGATGACCGTCAGGATGATCTGCGGCGCGATCAGCAGATAGGGCAGGATCTTGTTGGGAAACGCAACGTTGTGCACGGGTTCTCCTCCAGCGGCGGACGGGCGACGAGACGGCGTCTCCGCCGCCCGCAAACATATGCGAGCGGCGGGTGACCGGAGGGTTAGTTGCCGACGGCTTCGGTGATTGCGGCATTCCCGCGTTCGACGGCCTTGTCGAGCGCTGCCTTGGCATCCTGCTGGCCAGCCAGCATCGCCTCGAACTCCTCATTCATGATATCGCGAACCTGCGGCAGGTTGACGAGGCGCACACCCTTGGAATTTTCGGTAGGCGCCTTGCCCATCATCTGCAGGATCGGTGTTTCGCGGCCGGGGTTCTTGTCATAGAAGCCGGATTTCTTGGTGTCTTCATAGGCAGCATTTGTCACCGGCATGTAGCCGGATACCTGATGCAGGCGGGCCTGGATCTTGGTCTGTGACAGGAAGTTGAAGAACTGGGCAACACCCTTGTATTCCTCGTCGCTCTTTCCGCCGAAGACCCAGAGGCTTGCGCCGCCTGGAATGGTGTTCTGCGGGCCATGTCCTTCGTAATAGGGGAGCTGGCCGATGCCGTATTTCACGCCGGACTTGATGATGTCGCCCAGGCCGCCGGAGGATTCGGTGAGGATCGCGCATTCGCCCGACATGAACAGCTGCTTCGCTTCCGATGTCCGGCCGCCATAGCGGAAGGTGCCATCCTTGGCGAGATCGGCGATCGATTGGAAGTGCTGGACGAAGAGAGGGGAGTTGAACTCGAGCTTGACGTCATTGCCGCCGAGGCCGTTTTCATGGGTGCCATAGGCAACATTGTTCCACGCGGCAAAGTTCTCGGTCTGGATCCAGGTCAGCCAGGTGGACGTAAAGCCGCAGGCGGCGGCACCACTGGTCTTGATCTTCTTGGCAGCATCGAACACTTCCGGCCATGTCTTCGGCGGATTGTCGGCGTCAAGCCCGGCCTTCTGGAAGATATCCTTGTTGTAGTAGAGGATCGGCGAGGATGAATTGTAGGGGAAGGACAGCATCGTGCCGTCCGGTTTCGAATAGTAAGCCGCGATGCCGGCAAGATATTGCGACTTGTTGAACGTGTAGCCGCCCTTCTGCAGGACGTCGGCTGCCGGAACGATCGCGCCTTCCGCGCCCATCATCACGCCGCTACCCGCATCGAAAACCTGAATGATCGCCGGTGCCTGCTGCGAACGGAAGGCGGCAATGCCGGCATTCAGCGTTTCCGGATAGGTACCTTTGAAGACTGGGGTGATCGTGTACTCGGCCTGGCTCTCGTTGAATTCCTTGGCCAGCTGATTGACGACTTCGTTGTTGGCGCCTGTCATCGCATGCCACCATTGCAGATCGGTCGCGGCATAGGCACTTGCCGGCAGCGCAAGCGAGAGCGCCAAGAGTGCGGTCGATGTGAAAAATGAGCGTCTCATGTTTTTCCTCCCAGATGGTGACAAACGAAATACGGTGCACTTTCATCACGTTCCGCTGGCGATCCTCCTCGATCGTCAGCGGAATTGATTAAATCCAAGCCTGCACAGAGAACCATGCAATGACCCTGGATGCCACAATGTTGTCACATAGACATAGAAGCCGAAAGCAGTTTTTCCACCAAAAGATGCCGGCCTTTCTTCGGTATAACCGTCTGGTTGGTAATGCTTAATTAGCCGTTTCGGATCTGGCTCAGCGTCCGCGTTGGTGTGATCGCTTCCGGATCAAGCCTGATCTCGATGATTGATGGCTTGCCGCTTTGGCGGGCGCGCTCGAAGGCTCCGGCGAAATCCTCCGTTTTTTCCACCAACTCGCCGTGGCCGCCATAGGCGCGGGCAAAGGCTGCGAAATCCGGGTTGGTGAGGTCGGTGCCGCTGACCCGGCCCGGATATTCCCGTTCCTGATGCATGCGGATCGTGCCGTAGATGCCGTTGTTGATGACGAGCGTGATGATCGCCAGATTGTAGCGTACAGCGGTAGCAAATTCCTGGCCGTGCATCATGAAACAGCCGTCACCGGCAAAGCAGATGACTTCCCGCTCAGGATGCAATTGTTTGGCGGCAACCGCTGCTGGCAGGCCGTAACCCATGGAACCCGATGTCGGCGCCGCCTGCGTATTGAACTGCTGGAACCGGTGGAAGCGGTGCAGCCAGGTGGCATAGTTGCCGGCGCCGTTGGCAAAGATCGCGTCCTTTGCCGTGTTCGCCTCGATATAACGCATGATCGGCCCCATCTGCACGTCGCCGGGACCGGTTTCCGGCGGCGTCGACCAGGTGAGATAGGATTGATGCATCCGTGCCGTCCGTTCTGACTGCCTATGCGGCTGTGCCGGCGTCAGCGTCTCAAGGGCGGCTGCGAAATCGGCGGGCGACGCCGCGATTGCCAGGTCCGGACGGTAGACCCGGCCGAGTTCGCCGGGGTCGGGATAGACATGCACCAGCGTCTGCTGCGGGTAGGGCACGTCCAGAAGGGTATAGCCCGAAGACGGCATTTCGGAGAACCGGCCGCCGATCAACAGCACCAGGTCTGCCTCGCGAATATCCTTGGCCAGCGCCGGATTGATACCGATACCGACATCTCCGGCGTAGTTCGGATGAAGATGATCAAACAGCATTTGGCGGCGGAAGGAGCAGCCGACGGGCAGATCGAAGCGCTCGGCAAACGAGTGGAACTGCAGGACGGCCTCTGCGCTCCAGCGCGTGCCGCCGAGAATGGCGATCGGCCGTTCGGCTTTGGTGAGCAGGGCTTCCAGCGCCTGCATCTGGCTGGGGCCGGGATGGCTTTCGACCGGTTGATAGGGCTTTGCCGAAACCGCTTGCGTTTTCTGCGTCAGCATGTCTTCCGGCAAGGTCAGGACGACAGGGCCGGGACGGCCGGATGTGGCAACGGCAAAGGCACGGGTGACGAATTCCGGGATGCGGGCGGGATCGTCGATCTCACCGACCCATTTGGCGATTTCGGTAAACGCGCGGCGGTATTCGATTTCCTGGAAGGCTTCGCGCTCGCGGGCATCGCGCTGGACCTGGCCGATGAACAGGATCATCGGGATCGAATCCTGGCGGGCGATGTGCAGGCCGGCGGACGCGTTCATTGCGCCCGGACCGCGTGTCACCATGCAGATGCCTGGCTCGCCGGTCAGCCGCCCCCAGGCGTCGGCCATCATCGCGGCGCCACCTTCCTGGCGGCAGACCACCACGTCGATATCGGTGTCGTAGAGCGCGTCGAGCACGGCGAGATAGCTTTCGCCCGGCACACAGGACACCCGGGTGACGCCGTTTGCCTTCAGCGCCTCAACGATCAATTCTCCGCCTGTCTTCATGTCTGCTCCTCCCAAAGCGTCTTAGAAATTGTTGTGTCAGATGGCCGGCGAGACCGGCGCGATACCCGCAGTCTTGTTGACCCGGCGTTCGCGCCAGATGATGTAGAGGCCCGAGCCGATGATGATGGCGATGCCCAGCCATTTCAGTGCATCCGGCAGATGGCCGAACACCAGCCAGCCAAAAATCGTCGCCGAGACGATTTCCAGATATTGCAGCGGCGCCAGCACCGAGGCGGGGGCGGCGCGATAGGCATAGACACCGAGCACGCCGGAAATCGTTGCGGTGACGCCAACGCCAAGCAGATAGAGGCTGGCGGTCATATCCGGCAGGACCGGATCGAAGATTTCCGACCCGGTGCCGTCGCCGGTATAAAGCAGGACAGCGCAAAACAGCGCGCCCCAGACGCCGGCGTGAAACTGCATCGACCATGGGTCCTCGTTCTGCGCCACCATACGGGTGACCAGCAGGAACACCGCAAGCCCGAAGGCCGAGACAACCGGCAAAAGCGCGATCCAGCCGACTTCCTGCATGCTCGGCTGGATCACCAGCAGCGCGCCGAAAAAGCCGACGCCGCAGGCCGTGTACCGCCGCCAGCCGATGGTTTCCTTGAGGAAGATGCTGCCGAGGATCGTCAGGATAATCGGCTCGACGAAGAAGATGGCGATGGCATCGGCCACCTCCATCGCCTTCAGCGTGGTGATGAAGGACAGCATGGTGACGACGAGCAGGCCGCCGCGCAACATATGCAGTCCGGTCTTCTTCCAGGTGAGATCGAACAATGTGCCGCGGACGACGACGATCGGCAGGATGAAGATCATCTGCAGCACGAAGCGCACGGCGGTGATTTCTGCCGAGGGAACCGTGGTGATCGCGAGTTTTGCAAAAATATCGATCAGCGGCGAGATCAGCACCGCGATGACCATCAGTGTGAGCCCGAAGGAAACGTCGTTGCTGCGTGTCGCCAAGTTTGCGGAAATGCCGGTCATGCCAAGTCTTCGCTCATTTCCGCTGCTCCACGACGGAAAGACACCAGCCGGCAAAATCCCGCATGGCGCGATCGCGCTCGACTTCGTTCAGGGTTTCGTGGCGCATAGTGGGGTAGACCACCGTCGTCACATGTTTCAGCCCGGCTTCCTGCATACGTCCAGCCAGCCAGGAGATTTCCCGGCCGCCATTGGTGGCCGGGTCCTCGCCGCCGCCAACGAGGTGGATCGGCAGGGTTTGCGGCAGCCGGTTCAGCCGGTCCGGATTTGCGCCATCGAAGGTCAGCTTGAACAGATCGATCCACATCGAAACGCTGGCATCGAAACCACAGAGCGGATCATTGATGTATTTTCCCACTTCCACCGGGTCATGCGACAGCCAGTCGTACTCGGTTTTGCGATTGGGGATGGATTTGGCCCAGGTGCCAAATGTCAGTTTCGACAACAGCGTGCTCGGCACATCGGAGCCCTTAAGCATCTTTTCGATGGCAAGAATGGCTTGCGCCGCACGGCCGGCAAGACCCGGATTGAAATTGGAATTCCAGACAGCCAGCCCATCGTAAAGGCCGGGGTCGGTTTCCGCGGCATTCAGCGCGATCAGACCACCCATGGAATGACCAAACAGGATGACGGGAAGGCCAGGGTGACGGCTTGCGGCCATGGTGCGCATGACCGCGACGTCGTCAATGACCTTGGCCGGCCCTTCCGATTGCGCATAGCGGCCAGGCGGAGCATCGGCAGCCCTGGTTGCGCCATGGCCGCGATGGTCATGCGCATAGACGTTGAAGCCGTGGGTGGCCATGGCTTCGGCGAAACGGGCGTAGCGGGCGGAATGTTCGGCCAGACCGTGGCAGACGATCAGCACGCCCTTGGGCAGACTGCCGGCTGGCCAGTGGCGCCAGGCGAGGGCAGCTCCGCTTGGGCTTTGCAAGGTTTCGACCGTGGCGAACACCCGTTAGATCCTCCCAGGCGAAGTTCTGCGCTTGACCTTTATCAACTTGATTTAACAGCCAAAGGCAACCGGCGCTTGGTGCTTGTTTGACATCAGGTCAGGAAAAATCGGCCGGGCACGAATTTCAGGTTGCAATTTTCCCGTTTTAATCGCTAAATGATCTTGTTTTGTTCTTGTTGGTGGAGGTCAGCATGCAAGGAAATGTGAGGACTGTCTTCGTGCCGTTTCTGCATCGTCTGGGGATGATCCTGGTCGCTGTGCTGTTTGTGCCGCCGGTCTTTGCGGCGGAGGAGGCCGCGTCCGCGAAAGGTAAGACCGAGTACATTTTCGCCATCAGCTGGCAGCCGGGATTTTGCGAAACCCGGCCAAGCCGCAAGGAATGCGCCGGCCAGACTTTGGAGCGCCATGACGCAACGCATTTTTCGCTGCATGGCCTCTGGCCAGTGAAGAAGAGCTATTGCGGCGTTTCTGCGGATATCAAGGCGCGTGACCGCAAGGGCGACTGGCTGGACCTGCCGCAACTGGCGATGGCGGAGGAGACGGCGGCGAAGTTGATGGTGGCCATGCCGGGAACGCAATCGGGCCTCGACCGGCATCAGTGGCTGCGCAGCGGCACATGCCACGGCGGCACCGCGCAGGACTATTTTTCGGTACAGCTTCGTCTTCTCGAGGAAATCAACGGCTCGGCGGTCCGCGCCCTGTTTGCCGCCAGGCTCGGGCAGGACGTCACGGAAAGCGAGGTCAAGCAGGCGTTTGACGAGAGCTTTGGCAAGGGATCGGGTGATCGTGTCCGGATGCGGTGTGAGAAAGCCGGTGCACGCAGCGTCGTCACGGGGCTGACGATCGGGCTGTCGGGCGATGTTTCAGCCATGTCCGGCCTTTCAACTCTGATCCTTGCGGCCGCCGATACGGATTTTAAATGCGCAAAAGGCATCGTCGATACGGCCGGCACTGGGTGAATGGCGTGGCTAAAGCCGGTTTCTTCATTGCTCCGCCGGGATAATTCGCCTACATAGCGGGCAAAATCCCATTCCGTCGGAGCAGTCTCTCTATGGCACGTCAATTCATTTATCATATGTCCGGGCTGAACAAGGCCTACGGCACCAAGAAGGTGCTGGAGAATGTCAATCTGTCGTTCTATCCGGACGCCAAGATCGGTATTCTCGGCCCGAACGGTGCCGGTAAGTCGACCGTGCTGCGCATCATGGCCGGCCTCGACAAGGAATATACCGGCGAAGCCTGGGTGGCGCAGGGCGCGACGGTCGGTTACCTGGCGCAGGAGCCGCAGCTCGATCCGAACAAGACGGCGATGGAAAACGTTATGGAAGGCGTGGCCGACAAGACCGCGATCCTCGAGCGCTACAACGAACTGATGATGAACTATTCCGACGAGACGGCGGAAGAGGGGGCCAAGCTCCAGGACATCATCGACGGCCAGAACCTGTGGGATCTCGAAAGCCAGGTCGAGATGGCGATGGAAGCCCTGCGCTGCCCGCCCGGTGATGCCGACGTGACCAGCCTTTCGGGCGGTGAGCGCCGCCGTCTGGCCTTGTGCAAGCTGCTGCTCTCCAAGCCGGACCTGCTGCTTCTCGACGAACCGACCAACCATCTCGACGCAGAAACCATCGGCTGGTTGGAAAACCATCTGCGCCAGTATCCCGGCGCCGTGATGATGATCACCCACGATCGCTACTTCCTCGACAACGTCACGGGCTGGATTCTCGAACTCGACCGCGGCCGCAGCATTCCCTACGAAGGCAACTACTCGGCCTATCTTTTGGCCAAGGCCAAGCGCATGCAGCAGGAAAACCGCGAAGACGCCTCCCGTCAGAAGGCGATCAGCCGCGAACAGGAATGGATCGCTTCCAGCCCGAAGGCCCGTCAGTCGAAGTCGAAGGCTCGTATCAAGGCCTATGACGAGTTGGTCGAAGCAGCCGACAAGATGCGTCTTGGCGATGCGCAGATCATCATTCCGATCGGCGAGCGTCTCGGTCAGGTGGTTATCGAAGCCGAAAACATCACCAAGGGTTATGGAGACCGCGTCCTGATCGACAACCTGTCGATCAAGCTGCCGCCAGGCGGCATTGTTGGTGTCATCGGCCCGAACGGTGCTGGTAAGACGACGCTGTTCCGGATGATCACCGGTCAGGAAAAGCCGGATAGCGGCTCGTTCCGCGTCGGCGATTCCGTGAAGCTCGGTTATGTCGACCAGAGCCGCGATGCGCTTGATGGCAACAAGACCGTCTGGGAAGAAATTTCCGGCGGCGCTGAAGTCATCAAGCTCGGCAAGCTGGAAATGAATTCGCGCGCCTATTGCGGCGCCTTCAACTTCAAGGGAACCGACCAGCAGCAGAAGGTCGGCAACCTTTCCGGCGGTCAGCGCAACCGCGTTCACCTTGCCAAGATGCTGAAGGCCGGCGGCAACGTGCTGCTGCTCGACGAACCGACCAACGACCTCGATACGGAAACGCTGGCGGCACTTGAAATCGCGCTGGAAAACTTTGCCGGTTGCGCTGTGATCATCAGCCACGATCGCATGTTCCTCGACCGGTTGGCGACGCACATTCTGGCCTTCGAAGGCGACAGCCATGTGGAGTGGTTCGAAGGCAACTTCGAAGACTACGAGAAGGACAAGATCCGTCGCCTTGGCCCGGAATCGGTCAATCCGAGCCGTGTCAGCTACAAGCGCCTGACGCGATAGGCCGGGAGCGGCTGCATCGCCGCGCCATGGCTACGAGGCAGCGCATTGTTTCGCCTGTCAAATCAGATCAGGGCGGTCCGTTCGGGCCGCCTTTTTCATGTCCGGCTGCCTGTGGGCAAGGCCACATTTCAACTTGCGGAAAATCCGAAAATCACATAAAGATATCTTTATGTGTTGATGAGGTTAGTGATGGCGCGAGAACACGGGTTGGGGCTGGACGAGTTGGTGGACGTGCTGAAGGCGGCCGGCGAGCCGACGCGCATGCGTCTTCTGGCGCTCCTGGCAGCCGGCGACCTGACCGTCACCGATCTTACCGAAATTCTCGGACAATCGCAGCCCCGAATTTCCCGTCATCTGAAGCTGCTTGCCGAAGTCGCCCTGATCGACCGCTATCAGGAAGGTGCCTGGGCCTATTTTCGCCTGAGGGGCGAGGGGGCCGGTGTGACGCTGGTGCGCAAACTGCTGTCGGCTTCCGATATTGCTGACGCGGTGTTGACGCGCGACGGCGAGCGGCTGGCGGCGCTCAAACAGGCGCGTTCTGAAAAGGCACAGGACTATTTCAGCCGTAATGCCGCCGAATGGGATGAACTGCGCCGCCTGCATGTCAGTGAAGCAGATGTCGAGGCCGCCTTGAAAAAGGTTGTCGGTACGGAACCCGTCGATGGCCTGCTCGATCTTGGAACGGGGACGGGCCGCATCCTTCAGCTTTTCGAAGGATTGTATCGCCGGGGCGTCGGCGTCGATGCCAGCCGGGACATGCTGGCTGTTGCTCGCGCCAATCTCGATCGTGCCGGTATCACCAAGGCTTCGATCCGGCATGGCGACATTTTCAATCTGCCGCTGGATGGCCGCCAGTTCGATCTTGTGACCATCCATCAGGTGCTGCACTTCCTGCCGCAGCCGCAAGCGGCGATTGCCGAAGCTGCCCGCATGCTGGTGCCCGGTGGCAGGCTTGTGATCATCGATCTTGCGCCGCACACGCTGGAATATCTGCGCGACGAGCATGCGCATATGCGGCTTGGTTTTTCGCGCCAGACAATGGCCGACTGGCTGGAAAAGGCCGGGCTGACCGTCGAGGAAACGGTGGACCTGAGCCCGGAGACCGACCGGGACCGGCAGCTGACGGTGACCATCTGGCTTGCCCGTGATCAGCGGCAGGCGGCAACATCCGATACACCAGAGAGCAAGCGTGCTCTCGCCTATGCCGGGAGGACATGACATGGCGATACACACCCTTTACCCGGCCGAACGTGGCAATCTGCGGCTTTCCTTCGAGTATTTCCCGCCGAAGAACGACGATATGGAAGTGCAGCTGTTCAATACCGTTGCCGAGCTTTCGGTTTTCGATCCGGCCTTCGTGACGGTCACCTATGGCGCTGGCGGCTCCACCAAGGCGCGCTCTCTGACCGCCGTGAAGCGGATGATCGACGACGAGGGTTTTGCCAATACGGCAGCCCACCTCACGTGCGTCGGGGCAACGAAAGCGGACGTCGATGCCATCGTCGACGAGTTCATTGAGAGTGGGGTTCGCCATTTCGTGGCGTTGCGTGGCGATCCGCAGGGCGGGATCGGCGCGCGATACGAACCGTTTCCGGACGGTTACGAGAATGCTGCGGCGCTGGTAGCGGCAATCCGGGCCAAGGGGGACTTTGAGATCTCGGTATCGGCCTATCCGGAAAAGCACCCGGAAAGCCCGGATGTCGATGCCGATATCGACACGCTGAAGCGCAAGGTCGACAATGGCGCGACGCGGGCGCTCACCCAGTTCTTCTTCGATAACAATGATTTCGAGCGTTATCTCGAGCGCGTCAGGCGTGCAGGCATCCATATCCCGGTCGTTCCCGGGATCATGCCGATCAACAATCTGGCAGGCATCGTCAAGTTTGCTGGTCTCTGCGGCGCAAAGGTTCCGGATGCGATTGTTACGCGGCTGGTCCATCTCGATGAAAGCCCGGAAGAACGTTTCAAGGAAGCGACTCATATCGCTGCCGAGCAGATCGTTGATCTGGCGCGCCGTGGGCTTCGCGATTTCCACATCTACACGATGAACCGTTCGCCGCTGGTGGCAGCGGTCTGCGATCTGGTCGGCTTTGAGCGGGCCGCGCCGGTTGCCATCCCATCCCGCTCGACGGGCGCTGCCGCCTGAGCAGGGGGCCGATTTTGCATAAAAAAAGCCCTTGAGACCGGAAGGTTTCAAGGGCTTTTATATTTTCAGCAGCTGGTTAGCGGTCTTGCGTGAAACGCATCGCCCTGCTGGATCGTGCTGTAAATGGTTGCGGTATTAAAGTCCTTTTTCACCGAATGGACTGTTTGGCTAATGCTTTCAGATGAAAAGCATCGTTGCGACAAATACGAACGCTGCACTTATCATGAGGACATTCAACGAATGTGTTATTCCCATAACCGGCCCTCCTTGCGTTGACCTCCGAAAGATAGGGGGAAAATGTCACGTATGAAAGGAAAAGTTATGCTGCGCTGCGATAGGGTGCGCCCGAAAAATCGTTATGCACAGGGCTAACAGGATGATTGAAAACGCATATTTTTAGCGCCACATTTTTTTCACAATGTCTTCGATTTCGTTAATGTAACGCCGTGAAATGGACCGTGAGTGGCCGTTTAGGCACAGGACGAGCTAGTTCGAACGATGGACTTGATTCCTCTGCGGCACTCAAGTCCGCCGTCCCGGCAGGAGCCGTGCATCGAGCACGACCAGCCCTGCAGCGATCAAAAGCATGCCGGCAATATCGGTTTTTTCCAGGGTTTCGCCGAGGAACAGGATGCCGAGCAAGATGGCGCTTGGCGGTACCAGAAGGGTGACCAGCGACGTATTGGTGGCGCCGGCGCGGCTCATGATGCGGAAGAACAGGATGTAGCCGTAAGCGGTCGAGAGCAGTGCCAGGGCCAGGATCGCCAGCACCGATGTCATCGGCGGGAAAGCCAGTTGCCAGGGCTGGTCGATGGTCAGTGACAGCGGCAGCATGATCAGCGTCGATGCGGTGAGCTGTCCTGCTGCCGTGACGGGGGCTGCCAATCCGCGGAAGCGCTTGCCGTAGGTCGCTGCGAAACCATAGCTGATTGCGGCTGCGACCGGAAAGAGCAGCGCCCAGAGCGGGATGTTGCTGCCGGCCTGCGTCAGGCCGGGCAGGGCGCTCGGGCCGATAAGGACTGCGGTGCCGGCCAGACCGAGCAGGCAGCCGATGATCTTGGCAAGGCTGAGCTTCTCGTCCTGCGTCAGCGCGTTGGCAATCAACACCGTCCAGACCGGCGTGGTGGCGTTGAGGATGGCGGCAAGCCCGGCGCCGATCTGCGTCTGGCCGAGGAAGATGAACGTGTGCGGAATGGCATTGTTGATCAGGCCGAGCAGCAGGAATTGCGGCCAGCGGGCTTTCAGTTCGCGATAGATGTCATAGCGGCCGAAGACGTAGATATGCAGTGCAAGGGCCGCCAGGGCAACGCGCAAAAGCACCAGCGTGAACGCCGGCACATGCTGGATGGCGATCCGCGCAAAGAAGAACGAGCCGCCCCAGATCAGCCCGAGCAAAGCCAGAAGGCCCCAGGTGGCAAGCGTCATGCGGTTCTGCAGACCGCCGGTTTTTACGAGCATGTGACTTGACCTTCCCCTGCCTCATTCGGAACATACCGAGCGTTAAGCCTTAGAATGGGATTTATCCACCCGATTCTTGGGCGATATTAAAGATATGAAGGACGATCTGCTGGAGCCTCTGACGACACAATCGATCGCTGCCGCTGCACATGACGGTCAAGGGCTGATTTCGATCGCGATCGTGGTGGCGGTTGCTGCCATTCTGGGACTGGGGTTCCTGCGGCTGCGCCAGCCGCCGCTGGTCGGGTTCATTCTGGCAGGCGTTGCCTTGGGACCGACGGGTTTCGGTTTCATCTCCAACAATGCCAATGTCACGCTCTTGGCCGAGATGGGCGTCGTTGTCCTGTTGTTCTTCATCGGTATGGAATTGTCGATCAAGGCCTTCGTGCTCAGCCTGCGGCAGGCGCTTCTGGTCGCCGGCGGTCAGGTCATCGCGGCAATCGCTGCCGCGGGCCTGATTGCGCTGATGACGGGTGCAAGTGCGGCAGAAGGGCTGATCCTCGGCTTTGTCATCGCCATGTCCTCCACGGTCGTCGCCATGAAGATGCTCGAGGATATGGGGGAATTGCGCAGCGAGACCGGCCGGATCGCGGTCGGCGTGCTGATTGCCCAGGATATTGCCGTTGTGCCGATGCTGATCCTGGTTTCCAGCCTTGGCGGGGAAGAGACGCATTTTTCAACGATCGCGATCAAGATGGTTATCGCCATCGCCATTCTGGCAGCCCTGCTCTGGTGGTTTGGCCGCCATGGAAAGCTGCGGGTGCCCTATAGTGAAGCGGTCGAGGACAAGGTCGAGATCCTGGCGCTCGGGGCGCTTGCCGTCTGCTTCGGTGCTGCCGCCATTTCAGGCCTTGCCGGGATGTCGCCGGCCTATGGGGCATTTCTGTCGGGCATCGTGATCGGTAATTCTACCCTGCGCAGCCGGGTCATTCCGGTGATCGAGCCGATCCAGAGCATTCTTCTCGTCGTGTTCTTCTTGTCGATCGGCCTGCTGATCGACCTTGATTTCATCGGCGAGAATTTCTGGCCGGTGCTGGGGGCGGCGCTGATCGTGATTGCGGCGAAGACCCTGCTGAATATTTTCCTGCTGCGTCGGACGGGTTCCTCGCCGCAGATCGCGCTGGTGGCCGGTCTGTCGATGGCGCAGATTGGCGAGTTTTCGTTCGTGCTGGCGGCTGCAGGCCTTGGTGCCGGTGTCCTGCAGTTTGATACCTATAAGGTGGCAATCGCCGTTACGGCGGTCTCATTGCTGGTTTCGCCGCTTTGGGTGAGCATGATGCACCGGCTGGAAAACATCGCGTCCGAGCATCTGCTGACCTATCGCAAGGCCTTTGCAGTCGCCTATGCACGCGAACTGAGCGAAGTGTCGAAAGGTGGAGCGGCTCTTGCCGCTGCCCGCTGGTCGCTAAAACTGCGTTACCGCGCATTGCGTCTTGCCCGCCACCACCGGCGGCGGGCAAAGTCTGACAACAGGTCAGACACGGATATTACAGAGCGCTAAGCACAGCCTGCGTTGCCCAGCCATCGGCCGGAAGGCCGAGGCGCAACTGCTCCTTCTGCAGCGCCGCACGGGTGCCGGAGCCGAGGATGCCGTCGATCTTGCCGACGTCATGACCCATGGCCTGCAGCTTCGTCTGCAACGCTCTCATGCCTTCGTCGTTCAAGCCGGGTTCCGGGGTGTGGGTGTCGTAGGTTGGAGCGCCAGCAAGCCGCGTGGCGAAATAGGCCGCCGAGGTCGTGTAGATGAACGACTGGTTCCACTCGAGATAGACGTTGAAATTCGGATAGGTCAGGAAGGCGACGCCGTGGCGGCCCTGCGGGATGACCAGCGACGAGGCCAGCTGCGGGAAGGCGGTATTGCCGTCGCGCGGCTTGACGCCGAGCTTGAACCAGTCGCCAGCGGTCATGCCGGTCTGCAGCCCGGTCTTTTCCCAGGGCAGGTTTTCCGGCAGGTTGACTTCCTGGATCCAGGGCTGGCCCGCGGTGAAGCCGAGGCTCTTGATGAATTTGGCGGCGGTCAGGATCGCGTCCGGCGAGCTCTGCTTGAGGTTGACGTGGCCATCGCCATCGCCATCCATGCCCTGCGCGATAATATCTTCCGGCAGCATCTGCACCTGGCCGATTTCGCCAGCCCAGGCACCGGTCGTGGTTTCCGGGTCGAGATCGCCGTGCTGAACCATTTCGATGGCCGAGATCAGCTGCGGACGGAACATTTCCGGGCGGCGGCAATCATGTGCCAGCGTCACCAGAGCGTTGCGGGTGTTGAAATCGCCCTGGACTGCGCCGAAATCGGTTTCCATGGCCCAGAACGCGGTGATGACCGGAGCCGGAACGCCGAATTCTTTTTCGGCCCGTGCGAAGACGGCGGCATATTCCTTCATCTTCTTGGCGCCGATATCCAGTCGCGCCTTGCTGACGGTGCGCTGCGAGAATTCGGTAAAGCTCTGCTTGAAGACGCCCTGGGCGCGGTCGCGGCTCAGGACTTTTTCAGAGATGGCAGCACCTGCCAGCGCACGATCGACGACGTCGGCCGGAATACCCTTGGCAACCGCTTCAGCCTTGACGCCTTGCAGGAACGTGGCGAGATCGCCGCCGCAGGGAGCGGCTGGCGGGGCAGCCTGTTGTGCCAGCGCGGAGGAGGCCAGAAGGGTGAGAAAACCGATCGAAAGAACGGAGCGCAGTGTGCTGCGTGTCATCGCAAGTCCTTGTTGTAATGCCGGATCAGGCCGGCAGCAGCGCTAAACCGGGCTGCTCTTGTTTCGCTGAAATTATGGCAGCGGCTGTCACACGGCAATAAGGCGGAAAGAAGAAATGCCGCCCCGCTGTCTCAGTTTTGCGCCGTTTGGATATCCGTGGGTGCGTGTGGCTTTGAAACGGCTGCTACCCAGCTTTTCCAGTTTTTCTGTGAGCCCGCAAAGACGTTGATGTCGGCATTGCCCTGGATGCCTGGAATGACACCGGTGCTGGTGTATTGCCAGAAGGCCCAGCGGCGTTCGGGGTAGATTTCCGTCGGGTGGGCGGCAACCGAGCGGACCCAGAAATGATAGTCCTTGAACTGGCCGACAAGATTGTCTCGGTGGAAGTCGACCGAGGTATAGATGATCGGGCGCTTGCCGTAATAGGCTTCCAGCCGGTCCATGAAGCGCTTCATTTCGGTCTGCACGGTCAGCGGCGACGGACGATACGTGCAGGTCTTGGATTCACCGTTCCATTCGACGTCGAGAACCGGCGGCAGATAGACTGCGCTCTTCGGAACGTTGGCGATGAACCAGTCGGCCTGCTGGTCTGCCGTCGAGCAGAAATAGTAGAAATGGTATGGCGCATAGGGGAGGCCTGCGGCGCGGGCCTGCTGCCAGTAGTCGCCGAACTTGGCGTCGATCCGGTCCTTGCCTTCCGTCGCCTTGATGAAGGCGAAGGAGACGCCGGAACCCTTGACCTTGGCCCAGTCGATATCACCCTGCCATTTTGAGACGTCGATGCCGTGGATATTGTGATGCTGCGGGGTGCGCGCACCAAAATTCTGTGGGTCCTTGTCCTGGAACTTTGGCGAGATCGATGCGGTGGAGACCAGATCGTAATCTGTCGCGGTGCAGGCGGAAAGAAGCGAGACAATAGGCAGGAGAGCCAGGAAGAGCCGGCGCATGAGGTTTCCGTTCTGAAACGATCGACGTTGCTGCCTCACACGATGATATCCGCTGATGTGAATCCCCCAGGAGGCGTGAACCTCATTTTCACCATATCATCGTAAAAATTGAGTTAGTTTCAAGCGGCAATTGCCAAGACAGCGCCGCAAGACGCCGAAAACACAGCCTTGCCGGCAGCTCAACCGTAAAACAGAAGGATTTCGTGGAGCTTACGCCTTCTAGCGCACTGCGCGCCGGTAGGTGAAGAGCCAGGCGTAGCCACGTCCGATCGGCCGGAATTCCAGGGTGTCGCCGAGTTTTTCGGCGTTGAATCTCAGCACGCTTTCCATTGTCTTACGCGGTGTGACGTGAAACCGCTCAAGCCATGCCTGCAGTCCGCGCCGGAACAGGCCGGGCAGGCGTTCCTGCTGGCCGAAATCGGCGATGTGCAGCGATCCGCCGGGATTGAGGGCTGCGATAGCTGCGCCGATCGCCTTTTCCCAGTCCGGGATCATCGACAGGGCGTAGGAGATGACGATCCGGTCAAACCCGGTTTCACCGAATTCAAACGCCTGGAAATCGGTGGCGTCGGCAACGCGCAGGATTGTTCTGCGCTGGCCGGGTTTACCGAGTTTCGCTTCGGCCGAGACCAGCATTTCCGCCGAAATATCCAATCCGAACAGCCGGGCATGCGGAAATCGGCGGCCGATCAGCGCCAGATTACGGCCCGTGCCACAGCCAACTTCGAGCACGCTACCGCCCGCCGGGACGTTCAGCCCGTTGATCAACGTGTCGCGCCCGAACAGATAGTATTTGCGGGTCAGGTCGTAGAAGTGCCGTTGTGTGCGATACATCCGGTCCATGCGGTCGGCATGGCTGCTGCCCGCATCGGTCTCGACCGCCGTCATGCCGCTTTCCTGTAGATATGGAAGCCGCCATAAATTGCCGAACGGTCCTTCAGGTTGAGCGCCTGCGACTGGCCGGCATCGTATTGCCACTGGCTGAGGACGTTTTCGGAAACGCGGCCCTCCAGAATGCTGGCTTCGGCGGCGGTACGGAAGATCACCATGGCGCCCTCCGCCGAGGTGCGGGTGATTTCGCTCCACAGGTCGTTGAGTTGGCGGTCGTTCATCCAGTCCTGCGCGTCGAGCAGAACGTAACGATCGACGGAGCCGGCCGGCTTCTTGGCAAGAAGCTCGGTAAAGCTGGCATGATGCACATGCACGCGCTCGGCATTGTTGCGGATTGTCTCGTGGCGGCCGGACTGTAGGTAGTCCGGCAGTTCGCCTTCATGCGGCAGCGGGTAACGGCGGGCAAAAGCCTGCCAGGCAAAGTAGTTTTCCTTCAGCGGGAAATGGCATGAGAGCTTTTCAAGCCGGTGGCGCAGGACACCGGCCAAGGACTTTTCTGCGCTGAGGCTGGCCAGTTCGTCGAACTGCTGCGGCGGAATGCCGAGGCCGAACAGCGAACTTTTACGGCTGGTGATCCAGCGGATGACCGGGCGGTCGAACAGAGGCGCCAGCCGCTCGTCGAAGAACTGGCGTTGCTCGCGCATGGAACGGGCATTGGCAAACTCGCTGGGATCGACACCATGCAGCCGCGCCAGCAGATGGCCCAGACCGATGAAGCGGCCGAGCAGACCGGTGCGATAGATGTTCTTGCCGAAAACCTTGATGCGGCGCTGGCCGGTCAGGCCGCGGGCGTTCCAGTACTGCCGTGTCGCAGTATCAAGCTTCGGTGCAATGAAGAGATCGTAGGCCTGAACGTTGCTGGCATGATCGTGGCGTGCCAGAAAACGAACGATATCGGCATGGCCGGGCAGGTGACGGAACGCGGCAAGTTTCAGCCGGTTGAGCGCTACATGATGCCGGTTGAGATCAACGACATCGATCCGCTCGGGCGCTGCCGACAGGTAAGCCAGCATGTTGCAGCCGCCGGAAGCAATCGTCACGATATGATGCTCGGGCCGCAGCCGCATCGCAGCCATATCGACGGCCGGATCCTCCCATATCTGCGGGTAGACGAGGCCGGAAAAAAGCAGCCCGAAAAGACGCTCCGACAGGCCCTCCAAACTCAGCGCCTTGTGCTGGATCAGGGCGGTTTTCAGCTTGCGGTTTCTCTTGCCGTAGCCTGCATCGGGTGCGAGATCAGTCATGTCAGCCTGCCATCCGTTGACGTTGGAGGAGCTTCTAAGACGAGTCCGCTACACTTTGATGACGGCGGGGATACTGGCGCTCTTCTATGATTTTTTACCCGTAAGAATTGATTAAGTTTGCATATGTTAGATACGCTGAGTTTTTCGGGGCGCTAACATGATGTTAAAGGCTTTTCTGCCGAAGTCCGAGCAGCAGTACGCTGCCTTGGGCGCGGTGATCGGGGCATTGTTTCCGGCAGTTTGCATTTTTTATCACGCTGTAATCGCGGATGCCGGTGGGGGCTGGGGCAGCGGTATGCTGACGATCTCGCTTGCCTCACTGATCTTCATGCCGCTCGTTTGCGGCCTGTTCTTCTATCAAAGGGGCCGCGCCCAGAGCTGCCTGCTGGACGAGCTTGAGCAGCGCCGCAAGACAGAGGAAAACCTGTCGCGGATCGTCCATACCGATCAGCTGACCGGTGTCGCCAACCGCGTCGCGCTGGAGCGCGATCTTTGTGAGCTGCTGGTTACCGGATCGGTGCCTGCCGGCCGTACCGCACTGTTGATGCTTGATCTCGATCGATTCAAATTCGTCAACGATTCCATGGGGCATGATGCTGGCGATGCGTTGCTTGTCGCGCTCGGCAGACGGTTGATCCAGGCGATGTCGGGTCTCGGCGCCGTCTATCGGATGGGGGGCGACGAGTTCGTCATTGTCGTCGCGGGCTCTCCGTCGGAAGGCAAGCTCGATGATATCTGCGTGACGATCAAGGGGCTGTTCGCCGAGCCCTTTCAACTGTCTTCGGCGCAGTTCTGGACGGGTGGCAGCATTGGCGTCGCCTATATGGAGCCGGAAGACCGGTCGATTTCGGCGGTGCTGAAACGCGCCGATCTGGCCCTCTACAAGGCCAAGGAAATTGCCGGCAACAGCCACGTGGTCTATGCGCCGGAAATGGCCGAGGAGGCCACGCGCAAAGGCGAGATCGAGTATGATCTTTCCCGTGCCTTGGCAGCCGGAGAGTTCTATCTGGAATACCAGCCCATCGTCGGTATCGAAAGCCGGGCGATCCGCTCCTTTGAGGCACTGATTCGCTGGCACCACCCGGACAAGGGCATCATTCCGCCCGATCATTTCATCGCTGCTGCTGAAAAGACCGGCCTTATCCTGCCGATTGGAAACTGGGTGTTGAGAACCGCCTGCCTGGAGGCGGCACGGTGGCCGGCACCAACCGGCATCGCGGTCAATGTCGCCGGCGACCAGTTCAAGGACCGGGCCTTTGTTCCCCATGTCAAAGCCTGCCTGGCCGAAGCCGGACTGGCGCCCGGCCGGCTGACCATCGAAGTCACCGAATCGATCTTCCATATCGATGCCGATATCATCGAGGAAAGCCTGACGGAGCTGCGGGCACACGGTGTGCGCATCGCTTTGGATGGTTTCGGTATCGGATTTTCATCGATCAACAATCTCAGGCGCTTTCCGCTCGACCAGCTCAAGCTCGACCGCTCGTTCACCCAGGCGATGCTTGGCAATCAGCGGGATGCCGAAATTGTCGATATCATCCTGCAGTTGGGAAACGCGTTCCAGGTATCGACCACCATCGAGGGGATCGAAACCGAGGGACAGATGGAGTTCGTGCGGGCGCTCGGCGCTTCGGAAGCGCAAGGTTGTCTGATTTCGCGTCCGGTCTCGGCCGAGGGAGCGATTGCTATTCTCCAGCGAGAACCGCAAGGGATTGCAGCGCTATCATTCGGCTAGAGTGCTTCATCTTTAGACGGAAGCATTCTAGAAACATGTTTAGCATCAAAGTGATTGCCACAAAGCCTTCCTAAATGCGTGGAATCCTGTTCTTCTGACTCTGGCGAAGCAGGGGCGATGTGCATGCGGAAAAAAAGGTGGTTCTGGCTCGCGGGCTCGGTATCGGCAGTGGTCGTGGCTGCCGCCGGCTGGCTTGCCGTTGCGCCGCCGGAGCTGCTGCGGGTCGGCGACGGGTATGCTGCCAAGATCGTTTGCTCGAACGTTTTCATTGCCGAGCGCGACGCGAACACGGTCCTTGCCGACGATGTTCAGGCGCCGGGGCATCCTCTTTTGCACCTGGTGCGAATATCCGTCGATAACACCAGAAAGGCCGTTACGGCGCGCATGTTCGGTTTTGCGGCTCCCGGCCGGGCGATCTACCGCGAAGGCTTGGGCTGCACCAACGTCACCGAGGGCGAGTTTGCCGCTTTCCCCGGAAACCGGCAGCTCCGCCGCAGGCCAGCGCAATCGGATGACGGCAAGCCATGGCCGGATGGCAGCGGCACCGCCGTCAACCCGGCAATCCAGACGCTTTTGTCCGATCCGCAGCTGGCAGGTCCTGGCATGCGCGCTATCGTCGTCGTCAAGGATGGCAGGATCGTTGCTGAAAACTATGGCGAGGGGTTTGATAGCGGGACGCCCTTGCTCGGGTGGTCGATGACCAAGTCGGTGACGGCTGCCCTGATCGGGCTGCGGATCCGGGACGGCCAGATGGCGCTTGAGCGAACCGAATTGCTGCCGCAGTGGCGCAACGATTCGCGCAGCCAGATCAAGCTGGCTGATCTGATGGCCATGCAGAGCGGACTTCAGTTCAATGAAGACTATGGCGATGTGACCGATGTCACGCGCATGCTCTATCTGGAAGGCGATATGGCCAATTTTTCCGCCGCCAAGCCATTGGAGGCAAAGCCAGGCGAGCGTTTCAGCTATTCCAGCGGCACATCGACCATCCTGTCGCGGCTGTGGATGGATACGTTCGGCAGCGTACGCGAGGCTCTGACCTTTCCACGCGCAGCACTCTTCAGGCCGCTTGGCATGAACAGCGCCGTTCTGGAACCGGATGCGCACGGCACCTTTGTCGGCTCTTCCTATATGTATGCGACAGCGCGCGACTGGGCGAGGTTTGGCCTCTTCCTGCTGCAGAATGGCAGCTGGAACGGTGAACAATTGTTGCCGCAGGATTTCGTCAATTACATGCGGACGCCGACCCAGGCATCCGGCGGCCGTTATGGGGCAGGGCAGGTCTGGACAAAGTTTGGAAATGATGGAGGCCCGCCGCTGCCTGGCGACGCCTACTGGCTGCAGGGTCATGACGGGCAGTCCGTCATGCTGGTGCCGTCGCTGGAGCTTGCCGTCGTTCGATTGGGACTGACGCCGTCACGCAGCGGCTATGATGTGCGCCAGCTGCAGGCCAAAATAATAGAGGCGGTCCACTGACCGCCTCGAAGTCCGGCAGAAATTGCGGCTGACCGGCTTTACTTCATGCCCAGCGTTTCGAGCAGGCCCTTGCGCTTGGCATGGTAGTAGTAGCCGCTGGCATAAAGCTTGACGGCGCCGTCGTTCTGGTTGTCGGCCACCATCCAGGCGCCGGCCAGATATTTCGTTGCATATTTCAGGTTGGTTTCGGCATCGAACAGGCCTTCGGCGGGGCCTTCATAGCCGAGGCCCTTGGCCGTGTTGTAGCGGATCTGCATCAGACCGTAGTTGCCCGCGTGATAGGCGCGCGGATTGTAGGTGCTCTCGCGCTTGACGACGCGGTGCACCAGTTCTTCCGGGATATTGTTGAGCTTGGCGTAATAGGCGATCAGCCGGTCCAGTTCCGGACGCGAGCTTGTCGGCTTTTCCGTGATGCCGAGCGATGCGGGTATCGACTTTGCCATGGCATAGGCGCTGGCACCGATCGACGGCTTGGCCATCGGCACGATCATGCGCTTGGCGACCAGGGTTTCCAGACCGACCGGCTCGCCCGTATCGAAATCCGATTCCATCGCGGCCATCATCATGCCTTCTGGAATCTGCGGCATGCGATCGGACTTCGCCGAAACCATGGCGTTGGCCGTGTCCGGCAGGACGGCTGCTGTTGCCGCCTGAGCCGCTGCAGATGTCTGCGGAGCCACCAGTGCATTGGCGGCCACTGCAGGTGTTGTAGCCTGGTCGGTAGCGGCGGCCTGGGCCGTTGCCGTCTCACCGGGCTTCATCATCGCTGTTTCGGCGGCAAGCGCTGCGGTCGTTGCCGCGACACCGTCCGGCGTCGGCAATGCGTAAGCCGTCATTTCCGTTCCGGGCTTGGGCAGCGGCGTTACCGTCTGCACCGCCATCAGCTGTTCCATCGGTGTTCGCTCGATGCTCGAGCAACCGCCAAGAAGGGTAGCCGAGACGAGGGCACAGGCCGTAACAGCCGGTTTTGAAACGGAAAAACGGAAATTCGCCATGCTGTCACTTTCGTGCTGTCAGGCCCCTCGGCCCTATGCAAATCAGCAGCCCAAGGCCACCATGCGCTTGACGTCATTAACCTATGAGGCGCTGAACCGCAAGCGCAGGACGCCGTTTCAAGCGCCGGCCCGCCGCAAGCCCGCCGTCAGCAGGCCTGCACCGATCAAAAGCGAGCCGCCTGTCCGGTTGACGATAGCCTGGACCTTGGGCTTGCGAATCGTCTGGCGTGCTGCCGATGCCATCAGTGCATAGAGCGTCGCATTCAGGGTCGCGAGCACCAGGAACGTGGTTTCAAAGATCAGCATCTGGTTGAACAGCGGGCGGCTGAGATCGAGAAATTGCGGCAGGAACGCCACGAAAAACACGATGCTCTTCGGATTAAGCGCAGTGACGACATAGGTGTGCAGAAAAATCCGCAGCGGCTTTTCCGCCGGAACCGACATTGTGCCATCTTCAGCCTCGACAGCGATCGGTGCGCGCCAGAGCTTGATACCCAGCCAGATCAAATAGGCAGCACCTACCCATTTCAGCACGGTGAAAATCGCAGCTGAGGTGGCAAGCAGGGCGCCCAGCCCGAGCATCGAGGCGGTCATTGCGGTAAAATCGCCGAGCGCCACTCCGGCGACGGTGGCGCTCGCAACCTTGCGCCCATGGCCGAGCGCATAGGAAATGACCAGAAGGATGGTCGGCCCTGGAATGGCAAGCAGGATGGCGGAGGCGGCGACGAAGGCCAGCCAGTGTTCGATCGACATGAAAACGGCTCCGTTTGGATTTGGCGTTCGATCGAGGAAGCCATGCGCAAACGGAGCCGTCAATAGGCTTTTATAAGCCGGATATTACTTCGCCGGAGACCATTTCTGGCCGATCGCGTCCATGACCTCACCGAACCATTTCACCGAGGTGTCAAAGTGTTTGCCGCCACGGATGCGCGGGAACTCGATGGTGCGCAGCTTGCCACCCTGGTCCTCGTCATGACCGGTGACGCCGGAGACCTTGTTGAGAGCGCTTTCGACTGCGAGATCGACCATGCCCTGGATGAGGCGCAGGTCGTCGGCATTGGCCGGTGCGGAGCGGGCGTAGTAGCCGGACTTCTGCACCATCGAGCGCTCGGCGCCGAGAAGGGCCGCGAACTGCTTGGTGAACCAGCCGCCGACATTGATCGTGTCGATCTTGACGTGACCGAAGGCGTCGCGCTTGACGGCTTCACCGGCTGCTTCGCGCTCTGCAACGACGGCATCGAGGCAAGCACCTTCGGAGACGAACAGTGTGACGAAGCCGGTCTTGTCCATGACGGCGCGCAGCCGTTCGGCTTCGGCTTCCAGATTGAAAGCGGTCTCGGGCAGATAGAGGCCGTCGATGTTCTTCATCTGCCGGTTCATCATGAAGCCGTCAACGAATTCCCGGTCGTCGATATGCTGGATGTAGGAGCGGGCCGTTGCGGCCGTCAGCCAACCGCAATGGCGGCCCATGACTTCATGGACGACCAGCGTGCGCGGTGCTGCACTCTGTTCGTTGCTGACATTGTCGAAGAATTTCGCGCCGTATTCGGCAGCGGTCCAAGCGCCGAGCGACTGGCGGATCGGCACGACGTCGTTGTCGACGGTCTTTGGCAGGCCGACGACGGTCAGGTCGTAGCCATTGGCACCGAGATAGGCGGCAAGGTCGGCTGCCGTCGTGTTGGTGTCGTCGCCGCCGATCGTGTGCAGGATGGTGATGCCGTCGGCAGCCAGCCGTTCGGCAGCGACCCGCAACGGGTTCTGGCCTTCCTTGACCAGGCCGCGCTTGATGCAATCGGCGGTGTTGGTGAGCTTGACGCGGCTGTTGCCGATCGGCGAGCCGCCGTGGCGGTGAAGGATATGTGCCTTTTCGCGCATATCGCGGGTGATGTCGATGCGATCGGCCAGCAGAAGGCCCTGATAGCCGGAGCGATAGGCCACCAGTTCTATATCGGGGGCGATGTCGGTATAGCGCTCGATCAGGCCACCAACGGCAGAAGACAGACATGGCGCGAGCCCACCTGCGGTCAGCATTGCAACTTTCTGTTTGGCCATGGAGTCCTCCTCGGGGATTGCGGCAAGATCGTTCGCGGTCTCTCTAGCGCAATTCCCATGGAAGTTAAATGACATGCTGCTGGGATGGCAGTGGATGATCAGGCAATGCGTGCTTTTCGTCCGAGCCAGACGATCAGGGCAACCGCCACAGCAAAGCCGATTGTCGACGGGCTGATGATTTCACCGAGCAGCACGGCGGAAACGGCGAGCGTGACGAAAGTTTGCAGCAATTGCACCTGCGCCACTCGCGCGATGCCGCCGAGCGCCAGACCGGCATTCCAGAAGATGAAGCCTGAAAACATCGACATCAGGCCGAGATAGGAGAGGGCGCCGAGTTCAGCCGCCGTCGGAGCTTGAATTCCGTCCTTCATCACCAGCAGCGTGGCAACGACGGACAGCGGTGCGGTGATGACCAGCGCCCAGGAAATCACTTCCCATCCCGGGATGATCCGCGAAACCTTGGCCGACAGGACATAGCCGAGTGAAGCGGTGATGGCGGCGAGAAATAGCCAGGCGTCACCCGCCTGCAAGTGAAAGCCGCTGTCGCGGATGGAGAAGAAAACCACGAGTGCAGCCCCGGCAAGGCCATAGGCCCAGAAGGCCGGTCCCGGCCGTTCGCCGTCGACGAGGGCGGCGAAGATCGAGGTCAAAAGCGGCAGGATGCCAAGAATGACGCCGCCGTGGCTTGCCGGGATTGTCTGCATCGCCGTGGTCGAGAAGATCGGAAAGCCATAAACGACGCAGATGCCTGCGCCGAGCAGAATTGCGCCTTGTCCCTTTGGCCATCGCCTGCGCATCACAAGCAATGTCAGTCCGGCGGCGAGCGAGGCAATGACGGCGCGGCCAAAGGTGATGAAGAAGGGGGAAAAGCCGCCAAGTGCGATATGCGTCATCGGCAGGGTGACGCCGAAGATGATGACGCCGACCAGGCCAAGTGCCATGCCCATGGCCTGCGGGTGAGTGGAAATACGCATCGGAGCTCCAGCGGAAAGTCGCTTGCCGGTTCGCATTTCGGCTGCTTTGAAGTCAAATTCATTTGCATGATTGGACGATCACGGCAACGAATGCTATAATAGTGAGGTGCCATCACAAATTCGTCATTTCGGCCGGATCCGCGGCTCTGGCGCCTTGCAATCCGCTTCAACATCTGGTCATGCTGATTGGTGAGCTGCATGATTGCCGTGGCGCAACAGCCGTGCGAGCCACCTTGCATTTGCGCATGGACGCACCGCCCGTGCCATTTCCACTTCAAATACGTGGATCAGCCAATTATGGGAAAGAACGTGCCTATGTCATTCTGGGATAGCATCCTCAGCATCGTCACCGCGACGGGCAATGCGCTCGCCGGTGTCATCGAAGCTGTGCGGACGCTGTTTGAAGGTGATCCGGAAACCCGCCGCAAGGTGGCATTCTCGGTTGCCATGATTGCGCTGTCCGCCAAGATGGCAAAGGCCGATGGTATCGTTACCGAGGCCGAAGTGTCGGCATTCCGTGATATTTTCAAGTTTCCCGACGATCAGGCGCAAAATGTCGCCCGGCTCTACAATCTCGCCCGGCAGGACGTTGCCGGCTACGAGGCCTATGCCGAGAAGCTGGCATCGCTTTGCGTTTCCTGTGATCAGAACTGCCCGGTGCTGGAAGATATCATCGACGGGCTTTTTCATATCGCCAAGTCCGATGGCGCGCTTCACGAGAAGGAACTGAACTTCCTCACGCGGGTTGCCGAGATATTCCATATGGAGGAAGCCCGGTTTCAGGCGATCATGGCTCGCCACGTGCACAGCGCCGGTGCCGATCCCTACAAGATCCTTGGCGTTTCGCCAAAAGACGATTTTTCGATCATCCGCAAGCGCTATCGCGTGCTGGTGTCGGAAAACCATCCGGACATTCTGGTTGCCCGGGGCGTGCCGCAGGAGCTGCAGGCGATCGCCAACGATCGCATGGCCGAACTCAATGCCGCCTATGAGGCGATCGAGAAAGAACGCCGCGCAGCATGACCGACTTCGCCTGCGACTATCCGGCTGCACGTTTCGTGCCATCGCCCAATCATGGCGAAAGGGCGGGCGGGCTGAGGCCTGACATGATCATCCTGCATTATACCGGCATGGAGACGGGGGCTGCGGCCCTCGACTGGCTTTGCCGCGAGGAAAGCCAGGTCTCCAGTCACTATTTCGTCCATGAGGATGGACGCGTCGATCAGCTGGTTGCCGAGGACCGGCGTGCCTGGCATGCGGGCAAGAGCATCTGGAAGGGCGAGACCGACCTCAATTCCCGCTCGATCGGCATCGAAATCGTCAATGCCGGCCATCCCGGCGGGTTGCCGGATTTCCCCTCCGAGCAGATCGATGCGGTCGTCGAACTGTGTCGAAACTGCGGCGAACGGTGGTCGATCGCCCCTGAGCGGGTGCTTGCGCACAGCGATATCGCTCCTATTCGCAAGGTTGATCCAGGAGAAAAATTTCCTTGGGAACGGCTTCATTCCGGTGGCGTCGGGCATTGGGTTCCACCGGCCCCGATTGGTGGCGGTCGATTTTTCCAGCGCGGCGATCAGGGCCAGCCTGTCGAGGCGGTGCAGACGATGCTGTCGCTCTATGGCTACGGAATTGAAGTGACAGGTGTTTTCTGCGAGAAAACCGAGGGTGCGGTAGCCGCGTTCCAGCGCCATTTCCGCCCGTCGCAGGTCGATGGCATCGCCGATATTTCGACGCTGGACACGCTGCACAGGCTGCTTTCAACCCTGCCGGATTTCAGCCGCTGAACCGTTGCCGGGACGGTCATTCCAAAGGCCGCTTCAGGCCGTCTCCCGATTAATTTTGTGCGCTGCCACATCATCACCATGATGCCGGGGTCTTTTGCGGCCATACCAAACCGCAGGGAATTCAGGCCTCCAGCCATTCCTGTTGATGACGAAAATCGGGATGTGAGACGGCAGGGCGGGGTGCGCCCAAGAGGCCGCGGCGCCCGAAAGTGGAGACTTCAAGCTAAATGAGACTATCGCATCTTGCTGCGGCGGCGGCATGCTTCTGCATGCTTTTTTCCGGGGTTGAAACGTCGTATGCCGGGGGCACCGACAAGACCATCACATCCTCCATCAAGCCCGTGACCAGAACGACCGGTTATCCTTCGCCGGGCACGGATTCCCTCAAATCTTCCGTCTATAGCGGCCTGATCAAGACCTATGCCAAGCAATATGGCGTACCGGTCGATCTGGCCCACGCGGTGATCAAGGTCGAGAGCAATTTCAATCCGAAGGCGCGCGGTAGCGCCGGCGAAGTCGGCCTGATGCAGATCAAGCCCGCGACGGCTCGGATGATGGGCTATGCGGGCAATAAAAGCGGCCTGTTCGATCCCGAGACCAACATCAAGTTCGGCATGAAATATCTCGCCATGGCACATGAATTGTCCGGCGGTTTCACCTGCGGCACGATCCTGCGCTACAACGCGGGGCATGGCGCCAAGAAGATGAACCCGGTATCGCGCCGCTATTGCGGCAAGGTGCAGGCGATCATCGACTGATATTGCTGAGGTGCCGGACGGTTTTCCTGCTCCGGCATTTTTCAAGTTCGCAGATGCCACCGAGCCGATGCCATGCTATTGCCGAGGGATCGTTTTTCCGGGGGCGCAGCATGGCAGGCACATTCGATTTCATCATTGTTGGCAAAGGCATGATGGGGGCGGCGGCTGCCCGGCACCTGGCAAAGAGCGGTGCGAAGATTGCGCTGATCGGGCCGGACGAGCCGGAAGACTGGGCAAGCCACAATGGTGTTTTCAGCAGTCATTACGACAATGGCCGCATCACCCGCACGATCGATTCCGACCCCGTCTGGGCGCTTCTGGCGCAGCGATCCATCGAGCGCTACGGCGATATCGCTTCTGGCAGCGGCGTCGATTTCTACAGTGAGGCCGGCTGCCTGATCGCCGCCCCCCTGCCGGGTGGCGAGGAAACAACGCTCGATCACGTCATCGCCGCCCGCAACCGTCTTGGCGTCGAGGCGCCGTTTGTCGATGAGCGGGAACTCGCCGGCCAGTTTCCCTGGTTCCGGTTTCCGGCCGGATATGGCGGCGTTTTCGAACCGCGCAATGCGGGGCATATCGATCCGCGGGCTCTGGTGAAGGCGCAGGTCATCCTCGCTGAAAAGGCTGGTGTCACCGTTGTTCGCTCCGAGGTTTCGGCCGTCGTTCGCGTCGGCAGCGCGGTCAATATCCGCACCGCCGATGGCGCGACGTTCAGCGCCGGCCGCATTGTCATTGCCGCCGGTGGATTTTCGATTTCCAGGCAATTGCTCGCCCGGCCGCTGGACCTTACCGTCAAGGCGCGCACCGTGCTGTTCGCCGAGGTTGCAGAGGCGGATCTGCCGCGCTTTGCTGGAATGCCGTCGCTGATTGGGTCGGCACTCCAGCAGGACGAGAGCTATTATCTCTTGCCGCCTATCCGCTATCCCGATGGCAAGCACTATATCAAGATCGGTGGCGATCCGAGCGATATCACCATCGCATCCGAGCCGGAGGTGCGGGCCTGGTTCCGCGGAGAGGCCAATCAATTCGCCGCCGATCATATGGCGGGTTTGCTGTCGCGCGCCATGCCGTCGTTTAAGCCTGCATCGCTCCGATGGAGCCCGTGCGTCACCACCTTCACCCGCCATGGCTATCCCTATATCGGTTTTGCCGATTCAGACCGCGTCGCCGTTTTGACCGGCGGCAACGGGATGGCGGCCAAGAGTTCGGACGAGATCGGCCGCCTCGGGGCGCAGTTGCTTCTCGGCGGGGTGCTCGATGCGCCCGAATACGATACGGATTTTGCCGTCTGCTTCCGGTAGAGGCACTGGCATCACCGGATTTTTGCTTTTGTCACTGGCATTTGCCGGATACCTCGGCTATGCACCGCGGGCCAGTTGGCCGGGCAGCCGCGCTCCGCTATGACCGAAAGGTTGCGGGGGGAGGAAAGTCCGGGCTCCACGGAAAAACGGTGCCGGATAACGTCCGGCGGGGGCGACCCCAGGGAAAGTGCCACAGAGAGAATACCGCCTGCTTTGGCAGGTAAGGGTGAAAGGGTGGGGTAAGAGCCCACCGCGCGCATGGCAACATGGGTGGCAAGGCAAACCCCACCGGGAGCAAAACCGAATAGGGATGACGTGGTTCGCGCAAGCGTTCCGGCCTTTTCCGGGTCAGTCATCCGGGTGGGTTGCAGGAGGCAGCGCGCAAGCGTTGTCCCAGATGAATGGCTGCCACGTTCCGGCTTTCGGGCCGGAGCCATACAGAACCCGGCTTACAGGCCAACTGGCAAATTTCCTTCTTTTCCCGCGCTGGGCGGATGACTTCCGGATTTCAGTATCCGGTTGTTTATACACGTATTTTTCGTATTTCCGATATTGCATGTCCGATCTTCGGTATTGGGTGATTCCGGTGTGAATCCAAGCTCTTGGGTATCTGTTTGTAACTATTTGTTAAACTTAACAGACTATCAATATTTGCTGACGACGCGTGCCGGAATAGAGCAAATCCCATTGACGCCCATATGGTCCCATGTTATCCCAATCATGCACTGTACACAGGCTGATTCAGGCCTACTCACCGCAAGTTTCGGGATTGCTCCGTAAGGGGTTTTCGGTCGGGCGTATCGCCCGGTTGCGGGGTGTTGTGCGTCCTTTTGTTGGTGCTTGCGGGCTGTTGGGGCTGGCATGTCCACCGGGAACGGCTGTATCGTGTCATGAACCGCTTCCTTTCGCATGCGACAAACCGGATCGATTCCAAGGGGCGGGTTTCCGTTCCTTCGGTGTTTCGTTCTGTCTTGTCGGCGCTCGATATTCGGGAGCTTTATTGCTTTCAGGATTTCGTCTTTCCGGCTATCAGCGCCGGCGGTCCCGAGTTGTTGGACCGTTTCGAAAGGCAAATCAGCGGCGAGGATCCGTTCTCGCCGCAGGCCAATCAGATGTCGCTCCTGGTTCATGGGGGCGGGGTCTTCATGAAGCTCGACCAAGAGGGCCGGTTGATGGTCACGGATTTCATCCGCGATTTCACGGGCATCGACACGGAAGTCACTTTCGTGGGGCGGGCGGATCATTTTCAGTTGTGGGCGCCGCACGTGTTTGCGGAAACGCAGGCAGCGGCAAGAGAAGAGCGCAGATTGCGAGGTCTGCGTTCGGGCTAGAGTGGAGAGGCGGAATGATGACGGATCAAGGCACAGGGTTGACTGATGCCGAAGGCGGACCGGTCCGTCACATTCCGGTTCTTCTCCCCGAGGTTCTCGCCAGTCTGGATCTTGCTCCAGGAAAAATCATTCTCGATGGTACGTTTGGTGCGGGCGGCTATACGTCGGCGATCCTTGCTACTGGTGCCGATGTGATCGCGCTTGATCGCGATCCGGCAGCCATTCTGGGCGGTCAGCCCTTGGTTGCTGCCAGTGCCGGTCACCTCACGCTGATACATTCCCAGTTTTCCGATCTTGCGCAGCATGCTCCAGACAGTGGTCTTGATGGCATCGTGCTTGATATCGGTGTTTCCTCGATGCAGATCGATGAGGCGGATCGCGGCTTCTCCTTCCAGCGCAAAGGGCCGCTCGACATGCGCATGTCATCGGATGGCGTTTCTGCTGCTGATGTCGTCAATCGCGCCAAAGTGTCGGACCTCACTCGCATTTTCGGCTTTCTCGGCGAAGAGCCGCAGTCCGGCCGCATCGCCCGCGCTATCGAAAAGCGTCGGCTTGAAGAGCCGTTCGTCACCACGCGCGACCTTGCCGGTCTGATCGAGCTTGTGACGCCGCGCAAGGCCAAGGACAAGATCCATCCCGCTACGCGTGTCTTCCAGGCGCTGCGCATTTTCGTCAACGACGAACTTGGCGAATTGGCCCGGGCGCTGTTTGCGGCTGAGCGTAGCCTGAAGCCCGGCGGGCGGCTGACCGTGGTCACTTTCCATTCGCTGGAAGACCGGATCGTCAAGAAATTCTTCCAGGATCGCGCCGGCAAGGCATCGGGTTCCCGTCATCTGCCGATCGCCCATGAGCGTGCGGCAACTTTCGCACCAGTTGGGAAATCTATGGTGGCGGCAAGCGAAGAAGAAGCATCCCGCAATCCGCGCGCCCGGTCAGCCAAGATGCGGGTTGGTGCGCGGACCGAGGCTCCGTCCGAGGCAGATGACCTGTCCATTTTCGATTTGCCGAACCTTGCAAGCCTTGGAAAGATGGGGGGCTGAGACATGTTGCGTAGTTTTGACATCGTCCTGATCGTCGTCATGACAGCTGCTGCGACGGTCACCTACACGATCAAGCATCAGGCCGAGAACAAGCTTGAAGAGGTTCGCAAGCTGGAAGCCGGGATCAAGCTTGAGGAAGATACGATCGATCTGCTACGCGCCGACTGGGCGCTGCTGACGCAACCAAACAGGCTGGAGAAGCTTGTCGGTGTCTATCAGCAGGATTTGCAGCTTGCGCCCACCGACCCCACCCAGCTTGCCCGCCCGGAAGAATTACCGATGTTGAAGGCTGACATGCCGCCGCCGGCCGACGTCCTGGAAGTGATGGGGCTGGCGAAGGGCAAGGGCAACACCAAGGCAAAGAAGCCGGTGGCTGATACGGACGATATTGCAACGGGTTCGGTGGATCGCTGATGTCTTTTCTTTCCCGCATCATGGTCGTCAAGAGCAAGGCGCATTTCTCCGCCGGCGGCAATAATCATCCCGGCGATCTCGCCCGGCCGTTCGAAGGCACGCGCAAGCGGACCAGCAATCAGGCGAAAAGCCGGGTTGCGATCGTCATCGCCAGCTTTACGGCCGTCTACTGCATCATTGGTGGCCGTCTGGTTCAATACGGTCTGGCTCAGCCGGAGACGGTCTCCAGCATCGGCCGTGCCGATAATCTGATGGCGTCGCGCCCCGATATTCTTGATCGCAACGGTGAAATCCTCGCGACCGATATCCGCACGGTCTCGCTCTATGCGGAACCGCACAAGATCGTCGATGCCGATGAAGCCGTCGAGCAGCTTTCGACCGTTCTGCCCGGCCTGAATGTCACCGATATCTACAACAAGCTGAAATCGCAGTCGCGTTTCCAGTGGCTGCGCCGTCAGTTGACCCCCAAGCAGCAGAGCGAAATCCTGGCGCTGGGCATTCCCGGTATCGGCTTCCGGCCGGAAAAGCGCCGCTTCTATCCGGGCGGCGCAACTGCCTCGCATATCGTCGGTCACGTCAATGTCGACAACCGCGGTATCGCCGGCATGGAACGCTGGATCGACAATCAGGGGCTGGCCGATCTCGCTGCCATCGGCATGACCAGCGACGCCAAGCTTGAGCCCGTCAAGCTGTCGATCGACCTCCGGGTGCAGAACATCATGCGCGATGTCATCGTTGACGCGATGACGAAATTCCGTTCGCTTGCCGCAGGTGGCGTGGTGATGGATGTGAAGACCGGCGAAATCCTCGCCATGGTCTCCTATCCGGACTACGATCCCAACAAGCCGGCCGATGGAGCCAAGGAAGGCTGGATGAACCGCATGTCGAACGGTACGTTCGAGATGGGCTCAACCTTCAAATCCTTCACCACGGCAATGGCGCTCGATTCCGGCAAGGTGAAGCTCACCGACAGCTTTGACGCCACCAACCCGATCCGCATTGGCGGCTTCACCATCAAGGATTTTCACGGCAAGCGCCGCGTTCTGACCGTGCCGGAAATCTTCCAGTATTCGTCCAATATCGGCACGGCCAAGATGGCCGATATCGTCGGCATCGAAGCGCATAAGGAATTCCTCACCCGCATCGGCTTGCTGACAAAAATACCGACCGAACTGCCGGAAGTGAAGACGCCGAGCCAGCCGCGTGAATGGAAGAAGATCAACTCGATCACCATTTCCTTCGGTCACGGCGTCTCGACCACGCCGCTGCAGACGGCGGTGGCCGGTGCGGCCCTTTTGAACGGCGGCAACCTGATCGAGCCGACTTTTCTGCCGCGCACGATTGAGCAGGCAGAGGCCGCCTCGACGAAGGTCATCAAGAAATCGACCAGCGACGACATGCGCTTCCTGTTCCGCTGGAACGGCGTCAACGGTTCGGGCCGCAACGCGCGGGTTCCGGGCTTCAATGTTGGCGGCAAGACCGGTACGGCCGACAAGGTTGTCAATGGCCGCTATTCGAACGATGCCAACTTCAACGCCTTTCTGGCCGGTTTTCCGATCGACGATCCGCGTTACGTGGTCCTGACCTTCATCGACGAGCCGAAAACCGATAAGGGCAATGGCGCGGCACTGGCAGGCAACACCGCTGCACCGATGGTGCGCGATATCATCAGCCGTTCGGCACCGCTTCTCGGCGTCGAGCCGAAGTTCGGTGAAGACGGTTCTGCCTTGCTTGTGTCTTATTGACCATGGAATGACAATCTGGAGGATTCGCCGCCCGGCGCGTCGGTATAACTGAAAAGTGCATCCATGAAGATCAAAGACCTGATCGGGAAGGATTTCCCGGAAATTGCTTCACAGCTGGGCTCAGGGGCCGGCGACATCGATATCGCCGCCATTACCGCCGATAGCCGGCAGGTTGCCCCGGGTTCATTGTTCGTGGCGCTGTCGGGAAGCAAGGCCGACGGCAAAGCCTTTATCGACGAAGCGATTGCTCGCGGGGCGTCCGCTGTCGTGACCGGAGTCAAGGCTGCAGGTGATACGCCTGTTCCGGTGCTCTCCGCCTTCACGCCGCGCCGCGTGCTGGCGATTGCCGCCGCCAACTTCTATGGAAACCAGCCGGATACGATGGTTGCCGTCACTGGTACCGCCGGCAAGACCTCGGTTGCTTCCTTTGCCCGGCAGATCTGGGCGCATGCGGGCTTTGCGGCTGCAATGATCGGCACGACCGGCGTGATTGCGCCCGGCCGCAACGATTATGGTTCGCTGACGACGCCCGACCCGGTTTCTCTGCACAAGCTGCTGGCCGAACTGGCCGATGCCGGTGTCACGCATGCCGCAATGGAAGCGTCCAGTCATGGATTGGACCAGAACCGGCTTGATGGTGTCCGCCTTGCCGCTGCCGGCTTCACCAATCTTGGCCGCGATCATATGGATTATCACCCGACCGTCGAGGACTACATGGCTGCAAAGATGCGGCTGTTCGACGGTGTCTTGCCGAAGGGCTCGCCGGCGGTGATCTTTTCCGATGATGCCTGGTCGGCGCCGGCAATTGCCGCTGCAAGAGCCGCCGGGCACCTGGTGCTGACAGTTGGCCGCAAGGGCGACTACCTGTCGCTGAAACGGGTCGAGCATTTCCGTCACAAGCAGATTGCCGAAATCCATGTCGGCGAGGAGATTTTCGAAGTGCAAGTGCCGCTTGCCGGTGATTTCCAGATATCGAATGCGCTGGTTGCGGCAGGTCTCGCCATGTCGACCGGCGTTAGCGCCCGGGCGACGATGGCGGCGCTTGAAAAGCTGCAGGGTGCGTCCGGCCGTCTCGAGCTGGTTGGTCATACCAAGGAGGGCGCACTCGCCTACGTGGATTACGCCCACAAGCCGGATGCTCTGGAAAACGTCCTGACCTCGGTTCGTCCGTTCACCACCGGCCGCATCATTCTGGTGTTCGGCTGCGGCGGTGACCGTGACAAGGGCAAGCGTCCGATCATGGGTGAGATCGCCACGCGGCTGGCCGATGTGGTGATCGTCACCGACGACAATCCGCGCTCGGAAGTGCCTTCCGTCATTCGCAGCGAAATCATGGCTGCGGCCAAGGGCGCCACCGAGATCGGCGACCGCGCCGAGGCGATCAAGGCCGCTGTCGAGATGCTGAAATCGGGCGATACGCTGATCGTCGCGGGCAAGGGGCATGAGGAGGGGCAGACCGTCGGCTCCATTACTCTGCCATTCTCCGATCATGAGGAATTGCGCAAGGCTTTGGGAGGTCATTGATTTGAGCTTTCTGTGGACCACAAGCGATCTGATGGCGGCCATGCACGGGCGCCCGATGGGCAATCTGCCCGAGGGCATCACCGGCATTTCCATCGATAGCCGTTCTCTCGGCAAGGGAGAGGCGTTTTTCGCCATCAAGGGCGACCGTGTCGATGGGCATGATTATGCCGGTATCGCGATGGCCAATGGTGCGACCCTTCTGGTTGTCAGCGAAGCGAAACTGCCAGCCCTTGGACGTCTGAACGCGCCGATGATCGTCGTCGATGACGTTCTCGACGCGATGGTGCGGCTCGGCTGCGCCGCACGTGACCGCAGCGCCGCCAAGATCATCGCCGTCACCGGGTCTGTCGGCAAAACGACGACCAAGGAAATGCTGCGGCACATGCTTCAGCCATCCGGCCGGGTGCATGCGTCGGTTGCGTCGTTCAACAATCACTGGGGCGTGCCGTTGACCCTGTCGCGCATGCCGGAAAACACCGATTTCGGTATTTTCGAAATCGGCATGAACCATGCCGACGAAATCCGGCCGCTGGTCAAAATGGTCCGCCCGCACGTGGCGATCATCACCACGATCGCCGCCGCCCATCTCGGCAATTTCAAGGATCTCGAGGAAATCGCGGCCGCGAAGGCCGAGATCATGGAAGGCCTCGTCGATGACGGCCACGTGATCCTCAACCGTGACAACGAACAGTTTGCCATGCTGGAGAAGGCGGCAAACGCGCTCAGTGTTGCCCATGTTCATAGCTTCGGCAGCAGCGCCAAAGCCGATTTCCGCATGGTCGAATATGCCGGCGGCTCGGAAGGTGGCGTGCTGTGGGCAGCGCTTGACGGCAAGACGCTGGAAATCCAGATGGGCGCGCCTGGGCGCCATATCGCCGAGAATGCCCTGGCGGCGCTCGGGGCGGCCAGCCTGACTGGCGCTGATATGGATGCAGCTATTGCAGCGCTGGCAACACTTCAGCCTGAAAAGGGGCGCGGTGCCCGTCATCGTTTGGCGATCGGGCAGGGAATATTCGTGCTGATCGATGAAAGCTACAACGCCAATCCGGCTTCGATGCGGGCGGCGATCTCGCTGCTGAAGGATACGGCGCTGCCTGAAGGCGGGCGCCGGATCGCCATTCTCGGCGACATGCTGGAAATGGGCGAATCCTCCGGCGCCGTCCATGCCGGGCTGGCCGCTCCGCTGCTGGACGCCGGGATTACCGATATCTGGCTCGCTGGCCCGGAAATGGCGCATCTGCGTGACGCGCTGCCGGACGGCACGCATGTCGAATACCGTCCGCTGGTCGATGAACTGAAGGAATTTGCGCTTGGCTCCATCGCTGCTGGGGATGTGGTGATGATCAAATCGTCGAAAGGAACCGGCTGCGGCAGGATCGTTTCGGCTCTTCTTGAGCGATATCCGGCCTCTTTTGGCCCGGAACACACTGAATAAAGGCAGGACAAGGCTTTATTGGCCGCTGTTCTATGCTGACACTTTTGATACCACGCAGTTATCCTTCCATCAGGTGATTCTGATGGATGAACCTGCAACGAACCTTTGGGGAAAGGTCCCTCATGCTCATCTGGCTTGTCGAACTGGCGGACCATTTTCAATTCTTCAACCTGTTCCGCTACATCACGTTCCGGACCGGCGCCGCTCTGTTCACCTCGGCATTGATCGTTTTCCTGTTCGGGCCGCGGATGATCTCATCGCTGCGTGTGCGCCAGGGACGTGGCCAGCCGATCCGCGCGGATGGCCCGCAGACCCATTTCAAGAAGGCGGGAACGCCAACGATGGGCGGCTTGATGATCCTCGCCGGCATTGTCGGCAGCTCGCTGCTCTGGGCTGACCTGTCCAGCGTCTACGTCGTTTCGACGCTGCTGGTGACGCTCGGTTTCGGCGCCATCGGTTTCTACGACGATTACCTGAAGGTGACGAAACAGTCCGACAAGGGCTTTTCCGGCAAGGCGCGGCTCGGCATCGAATTCCTCGTTGCCGGTATCGCCGTGTTCTTCATGATGCGCACGGCTCTTTCGGCTGGCGTCTCGGGTTCGACCTTCGGATCGTCGCTGACATTCCCGTTCCTCAAGGATTTCACGCTTAATCTCGGTTATTTCTTCATCCTGTTCGGCGGCTTCGTCATCGTCGGCGCCGGCAATGCCGTCAACCTGACGGACGGCCTTGACGGTCTTGCGATCGTTCCGGTGATGATTGCTGCAGCCTCCTTCGGTGTCATCGCCTATCTCGCTGGTAACGCGGTATTTGCAAACTACCTGCAGATCCATTTCGTGCCGGGAACCGGTGAACTTGCCGTCATTCTCGGGGCGGTGATAGGAGCCGGGCTCGGCTTCCTGTGGTTCAACGCTCCGCCGGCCGCCATCTTCATGGGCGATACCGGTTCGCTGGCGCTCGGCGGTCTGATTGGTGCGGTTGCCGTCGCGACCAAGCACGAAATTGTCATGGTCATCATCGGTGGCCTGTTCGTCATGGAAACCCTGTCGGTGATCATCCAGGTCTTCTGGTTCAAGCGGACCGGCAAGCGCGTCTTCCTGATGGCGCCGATCCATCATCATTTCGAAAAGCTCGGCTGGACCGAAAGCCAGGTGGTTATCCGTTTCTGGATCATCGCCGTCATTCTCGCCATGGTCGGCCTTTCGACCCTGAAGCTGCGGTAAGGGACGATGATTCCGGTCACCACATTCAGCGGCAAAAAGGTCGCCCTGTTCGGGCTTGGCGGATCAGGCCTTGCGACCGCGCAGGCACTGGTTGCCGGTGGCGCCGTTGTCACGGCCTGGGATGACAATCCGGACAGCGTGGCCAAGGCTGCGGCGGCCGGGATCGGTACCGGCGACCTTCATCAGGCAGACTGGGCGGATTTCTCCGCCTTCGTCCTGTCACCGGGTGTACCGCTGACTCATCCGAAGCCGCATTGGACCGTTGATCTTGCCCATGCCGCCGGTGTCGAGATCATTGGCGATGTCGAACTCTTCGTGCGCGAACGGCGGGCGCATGCGCCGGGTTGCCCGTTCATTGCCATTACCGGCACCAACGGTAAATCGACGACCACGGCGCTGATCGCGCATATCCTGAAGTCCAGCGGCCGCGATACGCAGCTGGGCGGCAATATCGGAACAGCAGTGATGACGCTTGATCCGCCAGCGCCTGACCGGTTCTACGTCGTCGAATGCTCGTCCTATCAGATCGATCTGGCTCCGACGATCAACCCGTCGGCCGGCATCCTGCTCAACCTGACGCCCGATCATCTCGACCGGCATGGCAGCATGGAACACTACGCCGAGATCAAGGAACGGCTGATTGCCGGCAGTGATACGGCAATCGTTGGTGTCGATGACATCTACACCGAGGCAATCGCCGATCGCGCGACATTGGCCGGGCGGCGCGTCATCCGGATCGCCCGCCATAGGGCGCTTGGCGAAGGATTGTTTGCCGATGGAACGCGCGTCATGCGGGCTGAGGGCGGCCTGGCGGCAGAGATTGCCGATCTCGACGGTATCGCCACCCTGCGGGGCAATCACAATGCCCAGAATGCGGCGGCGGCCATTGCGGCCTGCCTGTCCGTCGGCGTTTCCGAAAGTGAAATCCTTGCCGGACTGTCCTCGTTTCCCGGATTGAAGCACCGCATGCAGCCGGTTGGCCGCAAGGGCAGCGTCGTCTTCGTCAATGACAGCAAGGCGACCAATGCCGATGCGGCGGCACCGGCGCTGTCGAGCTATGAACGGATCTACTGGATTGCCGGCGGGCTGCCCAAGGAAGGCGGGATCACGACCTTGTCGCCGTTCTTTCCAAAGGTCGCCAAGGCCTATCTGATCGGCGAAGCCGCACCGGCCTTTGCCGCGACGCTTGGCGAGGCGGTTGCGTTCGAGATTTCCGGAACTCTGGAGCGGGCGGTTGCCCATGCCGCAGCCGATGCGGCTAGCGACACGGCCGAACTATCGGCGGTGATGCTGTCACCGGCTTGCGCAAGCTTCGACCAGTACAAGAATTTTGAAGTGCGCGGCGATGCCTTCGTCAGCCATGTCGCTGCGATCGACGGCGTGACGATGCTGATATGAGGGTGATGGCCCTGACTTTGAGAGATTGGCGCCGGACGCGCCGTTGAAGGGGACGAACAAATGGTAAGCCGTGCCGAACGTGGCCCCGTGGCCGACTGGTTCTGGACGATCGACAGGTTCTTCCTGGCGACCTTCATTCTGTTGATGGGCATTGGTTTCATGTTGTCCTTCGCGGCAAGCCCGGCGGTGGCCGAGCGGCTCAATCTCGACAGCTTCCATTTCGTCAAACGCCACGCGGCCTTCCTGCTTCCGTCGCTGGCGGTGATGATCGCCATCTCCTTCATGTCGCCGCGGCAGGTGCGCCGTACCGCGATGATCCTGCTTCTGGCGTCGCTCGCCATGATGGTTCTGGCGCTGTTCTTCGGGGCTGAGGTCAAGGGATCGCGCCGCTGGATTTCGCTGGCCGGCCTGTCGGTGCAGCCGTCTGAGTTCATGAAGCCGGCCTTCGTCGTCGTCTGCGCCTGGCTGTTTTCCGAGCATGCCCGCCAGCCGGAAATTCCCGGAAACTTGTTTGCCATCCTGTTGTTCGGCATTGTCGCCGCACTGCTGGTGGCCCAGCCTGACCTTGGCCAGACGATCCTGACCACAGCCGTATGGGGCGGCATGTTCTTCATGGCCGGGATGCCCTGGCTGTGGATCGTCGTCCTCGGTGGTTCGGCTGTCGGCGGTCTCGTGGTTGCCTATACGCTTTTGCCGCACGTCGCTGGCCGTATCGACCGGTTCATGACCGGCGAGGGCGACACGTTCCAGGTGGATACGGCATTGCAGGCGATCATCCGTGGGGACTGGTTCGGCCAGGGGCCGGGCGAGGGCATCGTCAAGCGGATCATCCCCGACAGCCATACCGACTTCATCTTCTCGGTCGCGGCGGAGGAATTCGGTATCGTCTTCTGCATGGTGATCGTGCTGATCTTCGCCTTCCTCGTGATGCGTGGTTTGAGCCATGCGTTTCGTGAACGCAACGATTTCACCCGCTTTGCCGTTGCAGGTCTGGTGCTGCAGATCGGCATCCAGTCGATGATCAATATCGGCGTCAATCTGCAGTTGCTACCGGCCAAGGGCATGACCCTGCCGTTGATCTCCTACGGCGGTTCGTCCATGGTGGCGATCTGCGTGACGGCGGGATTCATCCTGGCGTTGACCCGCCATCGTCCGGAAAAGCGCGCTGTCGAGCGTAGCCTGTTTCGCTCCGGCATGGGCGTTCCGGCCGAATAGGCCGGTGGAATAAGGACTGAACATGACCAAAGGCATTATCATGCTCGCCGCCGGTGGTACCGGCGGCCATCTGTTTCCGGCGGAAGCGCTGGCACACGAACTGAAGGCGCTCGGCTACTCCATTCATCTGGTGACGGACAGCCGGGCAGAACGCTTCGCCGGCAAGTTTCCGGCCGATGAAATCCACGTCGTCCCATCGGCGACGATTGGCTCGAAGAACCCGCTGAAAGTCGCATCGTCGCTGTGGACGCTCTGGTCGGGCATTCGCGTTGCGGGCCGTCTGATGAAGAAGGTGAGGCCGAAGGTGGTCGTCGGTTTCGGCGGTTATCCGACCATCCCGCCGCTGCTCGCCGCCGTGCGTGCCGGCATCCCCTCGATGATCCACGAGCAGAACGCCGTCATGGGCCGCGCCAACAAAGCCTTGGCCAACCGCGTGCGGGCGATTGCCGGTGGTTTCCTGCCCGAAACCGATGGCCCCTATGCGGCAAAGACGGTGACGACGGGCAATCCGGTGCGTCCGGCCGTTCTGGAGGCGGCGAAGGTTCCTTATCAGCCATCTGGCGAAGGCGAGGAATTTCGCCTCGTGGTGTTCGGCGGCAGCCAGGGTGCCCAGTATTTTTCGAAAAGCGTGCCGACGGCCATCAGCCTGCTCGATGACAATCTGAGACAGCGGTTGAAGGTGACGCAGCAGGCGCGTGCCGAAGACATGCCGATGGTGCAGGGATGCGTTGCCAAGCTGGAGATGAACGCAGATATCGCGCCGTTCTTCACCGACATGGCCGAGCGGATCGCCAAGGCGCATCTGGTCATCTGCCGTTCGGGCGCCTCGACGGTTACTGAGATCGCGGTGATCGGCCGCCCGGCCATCCTGGTGCCTTATCCCTATGCGCTTGATCACGATCAGGCGGCCAATGCCGCAGCGCTGGCTGCGACAGGCGGTGCCAAGGTGATCGCCCAGGCCGAACTTTCGCCGGAGAAGCTGAGCAAGATCCTCACCGGAGCGATGACCAGCCCGGAGAAGCTCGCCACGATGGCGGCGAACGCCAAACAGGCGGGCAAACCCGATGCCGCGCGCTTGCTTGCCGCCTTGGTTGAAGCTATTGCCAGCGGTTCGACGATTGCACAGTTCAAGGAAGCACGCTCATGAAAATGCCGCAGACAATCGGCCTGGTTCATTTCATCGGTATCGGTGGTATCGGCATGAGCGGTATCGCCGAGGTGCTGCACAATCTCGGCCACAAGGTTCAGGGCTCCGACCAGTCCGACAGCGCCAATGTTCAGCGCCTGCGTGACAAGGGCATCGAGGTGTTCGTCGGCCACAAGGCGGAGAATATCGGCGAGGCCGAAGTGGTCGTGGTTTCGACCGCGATCAAGAAGAGCAACCCGGAACTGATCGCCGCGCGTGAAAAGCTGCTGCCGGTGGTGCGCCGGGCTGAAATGCTCGCCGAACTGATGCGCTTCCGCAATGCGATTGCCATCGGCGGTACGCATGGCAAGACGACGACGACCTCGATGGTCGCGACGCTTCTCGAGGCCGGTGGTCTCGATCCGACCGTCATCAATGGCGGCATCATCAATGCCTATGGCACCAATGCCCGTATGGGCGAGGGCGAGTGGATGGTGGTCGAGGCCGACGAATCAGACGGCACCTTCCTGAAGCTTCCTGCCGATGTCGCCGTGGTTACCAATATCGATCCGGAACATCTCGATCATTACGGTAATTTCGATGCTGTGCGAGAAGCCTTCCGCCAGTTTGTCGAGAATGTGCCGTTCTATGGCTTCGCCGTCATGTGCCTCGATCATCCCGAAGTGCAGACGATGGTGTCGAAGATCGAAGACCGCAAGGTCATCACTTACGGCGAAAACCCGCAGGCCGACGTGCGCTTTTCCAACATCCGCATGGACGGTGTCGTCTCGGAATTCGACGTCGAGATCCGCCGCCGCCGCACGGGCAAGGTCATCCAGTTGAAAGATCTTCGCCTGCCGATGCCCGGCCGTCATAACGTCTCCAACGCAACCGCGGCGATTGCCGTTGCCCAGCGCCTCGGCATCTCGCCCGAGGATATCGCCAAGGGGCTGGCCTCTTTTGCCGGTGTCAAGCGCCGCTTCACCTTCACCGGCGAATGGAACGACGTTCGCGTCTATGACGATTACGGTCACCATCCCGTCGAGATCAAAGCTGTGCTGAAGGCTGCGCGCGAAGCCTGTCAGGGCCGCGTCATCGCCGTGCACCAGCCGCACCGATTCTCGCGCCTGCACAGCCTGTTCGAGGATTTCTCCGCCTGCTTCAACGAGGCCGACACGATCCTTCTGGCGCCGGTCTATTCGGCGGGCGAAGAGCCGATCGAGGGCATCAATTCGCAGGAACTCGTCTCCCGCATCAAGGCCGGCGGTCACCGCGACGCGCGCTTCATCGACGGTCCGGAAGCAATCGCCCCGATTGTATCGGCCATTGCACAACCGGGTGACTTTGTGGTTCTCTTGGGGGCTGGCAGCATCACCTATTGGGCTGCCGCACTTCCGAAGGAACTCGCAGGCATTTCAGGAAATTCCGCATGAAACAGGTACACGGAGAAAAGTTGCTGGCCTCTCTCGGGGACGGCGTCAAGGAACTGCGCGGGCGTTTGACGCCGGACGCGCCGATGGATCGCGTCACCTGGTTTCGTGCCGGCGGTCTCGCCGAACTGATGTTCCAGCCGCATGACGCCGACGATCTCGTCACCTTCCTGAAGATGCTGCCTGCCGAAGTGCCGGTCATGGTTGCCGGTGTCGGCTCCAATCTTTTGGTCCGCGATGGTGGCATTCCGGGCGTCGTCATCCGGCTGTCGGCCAAGGGTTTTGGCGATGTCGAGCTTGTCTCTGAAACACGCGTCAAGGCCGGAGCGATCTGCCCCGACAAGAACCTTGCGGCGATGACGCTCGATCACAGCATTGGCGGTTTCGCATTCTACTACGGCATTCCCGGTACGATCGGCGGCGCACTGCGGATGAATGCCGGTGCCAATGGCGGCGAGACGCGCGAGCGCGTTGTCGAGGTGCATGCTGTCGATCGCAAGGGCAATACGCATGTGCTGTCGAATGCCGACATGGGCTACACCTACCGCCATTCGTCGGCGCCGAAAGACCTGATCTTCACCCATGCGATTTTCGAAGGTTATCTTGAGGACAAGGCCAGGATTCGTGCCGACATGGATGCGGTGCGCCAGCATCGCGAGACCGTGCAGCCGATCCGCGAGAAAACCGGTGGCTCGACCTTCAAGAACCCGGAGGGGCACTCTGCCTGGAAGCTGATCGACGAGGCAGGCTGCCGCGGTCTGATGATCGGCGGCGCGCAGATGTCGCCGATGCATTGCAATTTCATGATCAACACCGGCCAGGCGAGCGGCTACGAGCTCGAATATCTCGGCGAGACCGTGCGCCAGCGCGTATTTGAAACCTCAGGCATTTCGCTTGAATGGGAAATCAAGCGCGTCGGTGCGTTCATGCCGGGCTACGAGGTCAAGGAATTTTTGGGCGAACTGACAGCCTAATCTGCCAGTACCGTGATATAAAAAAGCCGCCGTGGAGTGATCCCCGGCGGCTTTTTGGTGTTTGACGTTCGCTAAGGCTCAGACTTCGTCCTTGCCGGAAAGCAGGATGCAGATCAGCGTGATCACGGCTGATGCGCCAAGATAGTAGCCGACATAGGCCATGCCGTAGTTCACCTGCAGCCAGGTCGCGGCATAAGGAGCAAGCGAGGCTCCGAAAATGCCGGCGAGGTTGAAGGTGATCGACGAGCCGGTATAGCGCACGTTGGTCGGGAAGGGGGCGGCAAGCGCCGTACCGATAAGGCCGTAGGTCAAGCCCATCAGTGCCATCGCGATTATAGCGAAGACGAAGATCGAGCCTTCGCCTGAGGTCATCAATCCGTTCAGGAAGAACGAGAAGATGCCAATCAACACCGTCGTTGCGATCAGCACTTCGCGCCGGCCAAAACGTTCGGCCAGCTTGCCGGCGATCGGGATGAAGATACCGAACATGATCGAGCCGACGATCTGGATTTCCAGCGCGTCGAGGAACGGGATCTTCAGGACCTTGACATTGTAGGAGAGCAGATAGGCCGAGCCGATGTAGAACAGCACGAAGGTTGCCAGTGCCACGAAGGTGCCGAGGAAGAGGCTGCGCTTGTGGCTGCGGAACAGTTCCATCACCGGCACTTCGACGCGCTCATGCTTGTCGATGGCCTTCTGGAACGCCGGGGTTTCGGTGATCGACAGGCGGACCCACAGACCAACGGCGATCAGGATGATCGAGGCGATGAACGGGATGCGCCAGCCCCAGCTGAGCAATTGCTCCTGGGTCATCAGGTGCAATAGCAGCCAGAACGCGCCCGAGGACAGGAACAGGCCTACAGGGGCGCCGAGTTGCGGGAACATGCCGTACCAGCTGCGCTTGCCTTCCGGCGCATTTTCCGTGGCGAGCAGGACGGCACCGCCCCATTCGCCACCGAGACCAAAGCCCTGGCCAAACCGGCACAGCGCCAGCAGAAGCGGTGCGATGACGCCGATCTGCTCGTAGGTGGGCAACAGGCCGATGATAACCGTCGAGACGCCCATGGTCAGAAGAGCCGCCACCAGAGTGGTCTTGCGGCCGACCCGGTCGCCGAAATGGCCAAACACGACCGCGCCGAACGGGCGGGCGAAGAAGGCGATCGAGAAGGTGGCGAAGGAGGCAAGCAGCGCTGTGGTCGGATCGCTGTTCGGGAAGAACAGTACCGGGAACACCAGCACTGCGGCGGTGGCGTAAACATAGAAGTCGAAGAATTCGATGGTCGTGCCGACCAGGCTTGCGAGGAGAACGCGGGCTGGCGAATTGAGGGGGCCCTTGTTCAACGGCTCTGCCGTCGGCGACGACGTGGAGAGTGTGTCGCTCATTATCATGTGTCCGTATTGGGAATGTTATTGCCGTCTTGGGAGGCAGCGGCCCGGCTTTAACGCAGACGAAGCGGCAATAAAACCCTTCAAACGCAACTATCGGCAAGATTTCATGGGCTACCTTTGGTTAAAATGTCGCCGAAACCGCCGTTTGATTGCGAAGATTTTCATCGCTGTGATCAAAAATGCCTCTGAATCACTTCTCTGCACGCGCCATCCTTGACCAGAATCGAATTGTCGCAAATCTTGGGTTGTGCACTCGGCGACCGGGTGCGGCAAACAGGCTGGATGTGCGTGCGTTTCCTTCAGGGGGTCTGATGGAGGCGGTTAATATGCGCATCAGGCACTTTTGGAGCATTTGCTCCGTTTGAAGGGGAAACCATGTTCAAGAAGCTTTCTGCGGAATTTTTGGGAACATTCTGGCTTGTCTTCGGCGGCTGCGGCAGCGCCGTGCTGGCAGCGGCTTTTCCGGAAGTTGGCATCGGCCTGCTCGGTGTCTCGTTTGCCTTTGGCCTGACCGTCCTGACAATGGCCTATGCCGTCGGCGGCATTTCGGGTGGTCACTTCAATCCGGCCGTATCCGTCGGGCTCACGGTTGCCGGCAAGTTCCCGGCGTCGTCGCTTCCGGGCTACATCATTGCGCAAGTGGCAGGCGGTATCGTCGCGGCCGCAGCTCTGTATCTGGTTGCCAGCGGCAAGGCTGACTTCCAGCTTGGCGGCTTCGCCGCCAACGGTTACGGCGAACATTCGCCGGGCGGCTACTCGCTGACCTCGGCTTTGGTCATCGAGGTGCTTCTCACCGGCTTCTTCATCTTCGTCATTCTCGGCGCGACCCACGGCCGCGTGCCTGTTGGCTTTGCGCCGATTGCCATTGGTCTGACCCTGACGCTCATTCACCTGATCTCGATCCCGGTTACCAATACATCGGTCAATCCGGCCCGTTCGACAGGTCAGGCGCTGTTTGTCGGTGGCTGGGCGTTGCAGCAGTTGTGGCTGTTCTGGCTTGCCCCGATCGTCGGTGCCGCTATCGGTGCCATCATCTGGAAAGTCGTCGGCGAAGACGACTGAGACACTGCCATCTGCCATGTCCCGCTTACCGAAGGCCCCGCGCAAATCGCTGCGGGGCCTTTCCGTTTTATCGCCACCGTCATGGGTCTTTTCCCTTGCACTACAATTAACACTCTGATTCTAAGCGATGAATCGAAGTGCTGGATAATGAGTCGGCACGAAATATTTTACCCATGTCTTGGATAGGGTTAACCAAAGTAAACGGTTCATTAACCATAATGCCGCTCTAGTGAGACTGTGCCTGAAGGATGCGACTCGTGTGTCCGAACAAGCTAGGCGCAAGCGGCGATTTGTAAGGCTGGCGTAATGTCGGGGGTTTTTATGAGCAAGCATGTGGCTGTCCTTATGGGCGGATTTTCTTCGGAGCGGCCGGTGAGCCTGTCTTCCGGGGCTGCGTGCGCCGATGCGCTGGAGGCTGAAGGCTACCGCGTCACCCGAATCGACGTTGATCGCAATGTTGCGTCGGTTTTGGCTGATCTGCGTCCCGATGTTGCCTTCAATGCCCTGCATGGTCCGTTCGGCGAGGATGGTACGATCCAGGGCGTCCTCGAATATCTTGAGATTCCGTATACGCATTCCGGTGTTCTTGCCTCGGCGCTGGCTATGGACAAGGCGCAGGCCAAGCTCGTTGCTGCTGCTGCCGGTATTCCTGTTGCCGAGGCGCGCGTCATGGATCGCCATGATTTCGGCTCCACTCATCCAATGAAGCCGCCTTATGTCGTCAAGCCGGTTCGCGAGGGCTCGAGCTTCGGCGTGGTGATGGTCAAGGAAGATCAGTCACATCCGCCGCAGATCGTCACGTCCAGCGAGTGGCGCTATGGCGACCGGGTCATGGTCGAGCGCTATGTGCATGGCCGCGAGTTCACCTGCGGCGTCATGGGCGATACGGCCCTTGGCGTCACCGAAGTGATACCGCAGGGACACGCCTTCTACGATTACGATTCAAAGTACGTGAAAGGCGGCTCAAAACACGTCATTCCGGCGGATATTTTACCAAATATTTACCAAAAAATACAAACACTCTCACTCATGGCGCATCAGGCGATTGGATGCCGCGGCGTAAGCCGCTCCGACTTCCGCTTTGACGACCGTTTCTCTGCAGAAGGAGAGCTTATCTGGCTGGAGGTTAACACTCAGCCCGGAATGACTCCCACCTCTCTGGTTCCTGAAATGGCCGTTCATGCAGGCCATACGTTTGGTGAATTCCTTAAGTGGATCGTGGAGGACGCGTCGTGTTTGCGTTGAAGGGCAGGAAGGCCGGAAGAGGACGGGCACCGCTGGAGGCGGCTGATCTGGATGGTCAGCGCGTACTGCCGCGGCCGCTGCGTCGCGTCGTGCGTTTCCTTGTCAGCCTCGGAACCGGCCGCATTCACTTTATGCCGTATACCGGCACTGTTTCCGCCGCGGCCTTTTTCGCTGCGACCGGTTTTTATGGCATGTCGCTTGGTGGTCACAGCCAGGATTTTGCCCAGACGACCACGACGGCCGCCGGTTTCGCGATCGAAGACGTCAAGGTATCCGGTAATGACCAGACCTCGGAAATCGACATCCTGCAGCAGTTGGGTCTCGACGGTGCGACCTCGCTGGTTGCCCTCGACATCGGCGTGGCGCGTAAGCTGATCAGCGAAATGCCCTGGGTCGAGGACGTTGCCGTGCGCAAGGTTTATCCAGGCACGATCGAGGTCAATCTCAAGGAGCGCAAGGCGTTCGGCATCTGGCAGCATGGCACCGATCTTTCGTTGATCGAGGCAAGCGGCAGCGTGATTGCGCCGCTGCGTGACAATAAATTCTCGGAACTGCCGCTGTTCGTCGGCCGTGATGCCGAGACCACCGCTGCCGCCTTCTACGCCCGCTTCGAGCAGTGGCCGGAAATCAGCAAGCGGGTCAAAGCCTATGTTCGCGTTGCCGGCCGCCGCTGGGACCTGATGCTCGACAACGGCATCACCATCAAGCTGCCCGAGCACGATCTGGATCGCGCCATGCAAGTGCTCTCGACGATGGAAGAGGGGCAGCAACTGCTCGAACGCGACATCGCCGCAGTCGATCTGAGGCTGGAGGATCGCACCACGGTCCAGTTGACCCCGGAAGCCGCCGCCCGCCGTCAGACTGTTCTGGAAGCCCGCACGAAGTTGTTGAAGAAGCAGGAAAAGGAAGGCCGTACATGAGCATCTTCGGCTCCTCGAATTTTGGGCTGCCGCGTCTGAAGCCGCTTTCTTCCAAGCGGTCGCATGTCGTTTCCGTGCTCGATATCGGCTCAACCAAGGTGGTCTGCATGATCGGCCGGCTGACGCCGCGCGCCGAAAGTCAGATCCTGCCGGGCCGCACGCATTCGATCGAAATCATCGGTATCGGCCACCACAAGTCGCGCGGCATGAAGAACGGCGTGATCGCCGATCTCGATGCCGCCGAAAGTGTCGTCCGTCTGGCGGTCGATGCCGCCGAGCGCATGGCGGGGCTGACAATCGACAGCCTGATCGTCAACATCTCCGCCGGCCGCTTGCAGAGCGACATTTACACCGCCTCCATCGATCTCGGTGGCCAGGAAGTCGATTCTGCCGACCTGAAGAAGGTTCTCTCCGCTGCCGGCCAGCAGTCGCTGCGTCAGGACCGCGTCATCCTGCATTCGCTGCCGACGGGCTTCTCGCTCGACGGCGAGCGCGGCATCCGTGATCCGCTGGCCATGTTCGGCGATGCGCTGGGTGTCGACATGCACGTGCTGACCGCCGAGCGCGCCGCACTGAAAAATCTCGAACTCTGCATCAACCGCGCGCATCTGTCGGTCGAAGGCATTGTTGCGACACCGTATGCAAGCGGCCTCGCCGCGCTGGTCGATGACGAAGTCGAACTCGGTTGCGCCGCCATCGATATGGGCGGCGGCACCACGACGATTTCGGTCTTTGCCGAGGGCAAGCTGGTTCACGCCGATGCGATCAGCCTGGGCGGCCACCACGTCACCACGGATCTCGCACGCGGTCTGTCGACCCGCATCGAAGATGCCGAGCGCCTGAAGGTCGTTCATGGTTCGGCACTGCCCAATAGCGCCGACGAGCGCGACATCGTCTCCGTTCCGCCGATCGGCGAGGACGACCGCGATCAGCCGACACATGTGCCGCGCGCACTGGTTTCGCGCATCGTGCGGGCGCGCATCGAGGAAACACTGGAACTGATCCGCGACCGTATCCAGCGGTCCGGCTTCTCTCCGATCGTCGGCAAGCGCGTCGTTTTGACGGGTGGCGCAGCACAGCTGACCGGTCTGCCCGAATCGGCGCGCCGGATTCTCGCCCGCAACGTCCGTATTGGCCGTCCGCTCGGCGTTTCCGGACTGCCGGCAGCAGCCAAAGGTCCGGCCTTTTCGACGGCCGTCGGTCTGATGATCTATCCGCAGGTCGCGGACATGGAAACACATGCGGCGCAGGGCGGTCTGCTCACGTCGCTTGCAGGAAACAACAGCCGTATCGCCCGGATGGGCCAATGGCTGAAGGAAAGCTTTTGAGCCCTTCGGCTTCATGCTGACGGGATGCAATACGGGATTTAGAGATTTGGCCGGCTCGGCAAGGCGGCCAGAAACCAGGAAGGAACGGGTACAATGACGATCAACTTGCAAAAGCCGGATATCACCGAGCTGAAGCCCCGCATCACCGTCTTCGGTGTCGGCGGGGGCGGTGGCAATGCCGTTAACAACATGATCACCGCAGGCCTTGAAGGCGTCGATTTCGTCGTCGCCAACACCGATGCCCAGGCGCTGACCATGACCAAGGCTTCGCGCATCATCCAGATGGGTGTTGCCGTGACCGAAGGTCTGGGCGCCGGTTCGCAGCCGGAAGTCGGCCGTGCGGCGGCTGAAGAGTGCATCGACGAGATCATCGATCACCTGAATGGCACGCATATGTGCTTCGTCACTGCCGGCATGGGTGGTGGTACGGGTACCGGTGCTGCTCCGGTCGTTGCCCAGGCTGCCCGCAACAAGGGTATCCTGACGGTCGGCGTCGTCACCAAGCCGTTCCAGTTCGAAGGCCAGCGCCGCATGCGTCTCGCCGACATGGGCATCCAGGAACTGCAGAAGTCCGTCGATACCCTGATCGTCATTCCGAACCAGAACCTGTTCCGGATCGCCAATGACCGCACCACGTTCGCCGACGCGTTCGCAATGGCTGACCAGGTCCTCTATTCGGGCGTTGCCTGCATCACCGACCTGATGGTCAAGGAAGGCCTGATCAACCTCGACTTCGCGGACGTTCGTTCCGTGATGCGCGAGATGGGCCGGGCCATGATGGGCACCGGCGAAGCATCCGGCGAAGGCCGCGCAATGGCTGCAGCCGAAGCTGCGATCGCCAACCCGCTGCTCGACGAAACTTCGATGAAGGGCGCCCAGGGCCTCTTGATCTCGATCACCGGTGGCCGTGACCTCACCCTGTTCGAAGTCGACGAAGCAGCAACCCGTATCCGCGAAGAAGTGGATCCGGACGCCAACATCATCCTCGGCGCAACATTCGACGAAGAACTCGAAGGCCTCATCCGCGTTTCGGTCGTGGCAACGGGTATCGATCGGACGGCTGCGGAGGTGGCCGGCCGTACTGCTGACTTTCGTCCGGTAGCAGCCAAGCCGATCGTTCGTCCGTCCATCGCCATCCCGGCCGCTCCGGTCCAGCAGACGGTTGCCGTTCAGCAGCCGGCTCCGGTTGCCCAGCAGCCAGTCGTTCAGCAGCAGCAGGCCGCCCAGCCGGTTCAGCAGACGAGCGATTCGATTGCCGAAGCCATCCGTGCAGCCGAACTGGAACGCGAACTGTTCCTGTCCATGCCGCGCGGTGGTGCAACTGCCCCGGTTCAGCAGGCTCAGGACGATTTCCGTCCGCAGAGCAAGCTTTTCGCAGGTGCCGCACCGGTTGAACAGCAGCCTGTCCTCCAGGCCGCAGCTCCGGTTCAGCGTGCGATCGAAACGCCGGTCTACCAGCAGCCGGTCGCCCAGGCTCCGGTTCGCCAGGAGCCTGTCGCTCCGGTGATCCGCCAGCAGGCCGAACAGGTTCGCATGCCGCGCGTCGAAGACTTCCCGCCGATGGTCAAGGCCGAAGCGGAACACCGTGCACAGCCGGTTCAGCATGAAGAGCGCGGTCCGATGGGCCTGCTCAAGCGAATCACCAATTCGCTCGCACGCCGCGAAGAAGAAACGCATGATGTGGCTGCCGACATGACCTCCGGTGCGCCGGCCGCGTCGTCGCAGCAGCGCCGTCCGCTGTCGCCCGAAGCCAGCGTTTATGCGCCGCGCCGGGCAGCTCCTCTCGATGACCGTGCCCGCGCTGCCTCGCAGCCGCGTGCACATGAAGACGATCAGCTCGAAATCCCGGCGTTCCTGCGCCGCCAGTCGAACTGATTTTTTAACCCACCTTCCTCCTTGCCGAAATGCCCGGGTTTGCGCCCGGGCATTTTTTATGAATTATTGAATTCTTCCAATATCTAAGCACCGTGTGTGCGTCGCGTAACAAAGCGAAAGAAACAGTGATTTGGAATGACGGCCCGCAGCAATTATCTTCACAATCAGGACTGATGGGGCAGCATTGCGATTCTAAGCGCGAAGGTTGGCATGTTGGACCGGTTGGTGACGCAAGGCGTCACTTTCCGACGGTGTGTCTTGCGGCTTTGGAAAACGCGCGGCTCTGGTCCCCTTGAGACATTCGGCGGCAACGCCACGTAGCATTTGAAGGCGAGAAGCATGGGACTGGGAATTGGACTGCTTGGGTTTCAGACAACGATTGCACACTCTGTAACTTTGAGCGGCACGGGCGTACATTCTGGCGCCGAGGTAGCAATCACCTTTCATCCGGCGGAAACAGACAGCGGCATCGTTTTCCAGCGTGTCGTCGGCGAACAGACGATCAGCGAATTCAAGGCTGTCTCCTCGCAGGTCGGCAATACCGATCTCTGCACCATCCTCGGTTTTTCGCCTGCCACCTCGATCGCCACGATCGAGCATGTGATGGCGGCGGTCTATGCGCTTGGCCTCGATAACCTTCTGATCGAAGTGCACGGTGCTGAAATGCCGATCATGGATGGCAGCTCGGCTCCGTTCATCGAGGCTATCGAGCAGACCGGTATCAAGGCACAGTCGGTCAAGCGCCGTTACATTCGCATCCTGAAGCCTGTCCGTATCGAATCGGGCGCCTCCTGGTCGGAATTCACGCCTTATGACGGCATGCGCTTCGAAGTGGAGATCGATTTCGATTGCCCGCTGATCGGCCGCCAGGCCTGGAAGGGTGACATTACGCCGGCAGTGTTCAAGACGGAATTGTCACGCGCCCGTACATTCGGCTTCATGCGCGATGTCGAGCGCATGTGGGCGGCTGGCCGCGGCCTTGGTTCGTCGCTCGAAAATTCGGTCGTCATTGCCGATGACAACACCGTCATCAATATGGAAGGCCTGCGCTACAAGGACGAATTCGTGCGCCACAAGACGCTGGACGCCGTTGGTGACCTGGCTCTGGCTGGTGCGCCGTTCATCGGCTGCTACCGTTCCTATCGCGGCGGCCACAAGATGAACGCCCATGCGCTGAAGGCGCTGATGAGCGATCCGACGGCCTACGAAATTGTCGAGACTGCAACGCAGCGCCAGCGCTCTGCACCGCGCGAAGTGATTGCCGTCAATGCGCCATAAAGCGCAGCTATTTGTTCCTGAAAGGGAAAATCTGGTCTGATGTTTGATGAGAGCCGGTCTTTTGACCGGCTTTTTCATGATAAGACTGCCACAAATTTGCGTTAATCAATCATCATGACATTGCGGTCTTGTTGCATCTTGATCTAAAACGCGGTTCATAGGCGGCGGTATTCTTACCGGCGCGGGAGTTGGGATTTACGAATGGTAATTGCAGGCCAGTTTGAATTGAAGAAGATGGCACGTGTTGTTGTCATTACGCTTGCGGCTTGCGCGGGCAGCGTATTGATCACCGCCTGCCAGAACGATCCCGACATCGACATCACCAAGCTGGCCGCCGAGACGGACCCGCCGGAAGTGCTCTACAATCAGGGCCTTGCCAACCTGAACGCGGGCAAGACGACGGAGGCGGCGCGCAAGTTCGACGCGATCGACCAGCAGCATCCCTTCTCGGAATATGCCCGCAAGGCGCTGGTGATGCGCTCCTTCATCAATTACCGCAACGGCCAGTATCAGGACGCCATCAATGGGGCGAGCCGCTACCTGAACCTCTATCCCGAATCCGAAGATGCAGCGTACGCGCAGTACATTGTCGGCCTTGCCTATTCCAAGCAGATCCCGGCAGTAACGCAGGACCAGAAACCCGCCTTCAAGACCATCGAGGCGATGCAGGCTGTCATCACCAAATATCCTGATTCTGAATATGTCGAAGACGCGCAGGCCAAGCTGCGTTTTGCCAAGGACCAGCTGGCCGGTAAGGAAATGCAGGTCGGCCGCTACTATCTGGAGCGCAAGGAATATCTGGCCGCGATCACGCGCTTCCGCTCGGTAGTCGAATCCTATCCGAACACCAATCAGGTCGAAGAGGCGCTGGCGCGTCTGGTCGAAACCTATTTCGCCATGGGTATCACCGGCGAGGCGCAGACGGCGGCAGCCGTTCTTGGTCACAACTATCCGGACAGCCAGTGGTATTCCGACAGCTACAAGCTCCTGAAGAGCGGTGGCCTGGAGCCGCGTGAAAACGGTAACTCGTGGATTTCGCGCGCAGGCAAGCAGCTTCTGGGCGCCTAGGATCGACAGCGAAGAGATTTGAACCGGGATGCTTTCACAGATTGCGATCCGCGATATCGTCCTGATCGAACGGCTTGATCTGTCCTTCGATGCCGGCCTGTCCGTGCTGACCGGCGAGACCGGGGCCGGGAAATCCATTCTGCTTGATAGCCTGTCTCTGGCCCTTGGCGGCCGGGGCGACGGTTCGCTCGTTCGCCACGGCGGCGACAAGGGACAGGTGACGGCGGTCTTCGATGTCGGCATGGGACATCCGGCCCGGCTTCTCGTTCGCGAAAACGGCATCGACGACGACGGCGACCTGATTTTCCGCCGGGTGCAATCGGCTGATGGCCGCACCAAGGCCTATGTCAACGATCAGCCGGTTTCGGTGCAGCTGATGCGCCAGGCAGGCCAGCTGCTGGTGGAAATCCACGGCCAGCATGACGACCGCGCGCTTGTCGATACCCATGCCCACCGCACCCTTCTCGACGCCTTTGGCGGCCTTGCCGAGGAGGCGCAGGCGGTGTCCGGCCTCTACCGCATCTGGAAGGATGCCGAGCGGACGCTGAAGAAGCACCGCGACAAGGTCGAGGCGGCTGCCCGCGAGGCCGATTATCTGCGCTCCTCCGTCGAAGAACTCGAAACCCTGTCGCCGCAGGACGGCGAAGAAGACGATCTTGCCGAGCGCCGCTCGCGGATGATGAAGGCCGAACGGATCGCCGTCGATATCAATGAAGCCAGCGAGTTTCTCAACGGCAACGGTTCGCCGGTTCCGATGATTGCCTCGATGGTGCGCCGCCTGGAACGCAAGAGCCATGAGGCGCCGGGTCTCCTCGAAGAGACCGTCGAGCTTTTGGATGCAGCGCTCAACCAGCTTTCCGACGCACAGACGGCCGTCGAGGCGGCGCTGCGCAAGACCGAATACGATCCGAAGGAGCTGGAGCGTGTCGAGGAGCGGCTGTTTGCACTGCGCGCCGCCGCCCGCAAATATTCCGTACCGGTGACATCGCTACCGGCGCTTGCCGTGCGGATGATCTCCGATCTCGCTGATCTGGATGCCGGTGAAGAAAAGCTGAAACAGCTGGAAGCCCGGCTCGGCCTGACCAAGGGCGCTTTTGATGCGGCGGCTGTGGGCCTGTCGGCCAAGCGCCACAATACGGCAACGGCACTGTCCGAAGCCGTCATGGCAGAGCTCCCGGCGTTGAAGCTCGAGCGTGCCCGGTTCATGGTTGAAGTGACGTCCGATCCCGATATTGCTGCTGCCGAAGGTATCGATGTGGTCGAGTTCCATGTCCAGACCAACCCCGGTACGCGGCCCGGGCCGATCATGAAGGTAGCGTCGGGCGGTGAGCTGTCGCGCTTCCTGCTGGCGCTCAAAGTGGCGCTCGCCGATCGCGGTTCGGCGCCGACGCTGGTCTTCGACGAAATCGACACCGGGGTTGGCGGTGCGGTGGCGGATGCTATTGGCCAGCGGCTGAAGCGGCTGTCGAAAACCGTCCAGGTTCTGTCCGTCACCCATGCGCCGCAAGTGGCCGCACGGGCTGCCACGCATTTGCTGATTTCCAAGGGACCTTCGGCGGAAAAAGCCGAAACCATCGCCACCCGCGTCGCCCGGATGGACGACAAGGCCCGTACCGAAGAGATCGCCCGCATGCTGGCCGGTGCCTCGGTGACCGACGAGGCGAGGGCAGCTGCAGCAAGTTTGCTGGCCGGTAACGGGTAGTTTTATCCCTGTTGTGAGGGGGAGCGAGCATCTTCCCATTCCCCCAAAATTCTCTAAAACGACTCTCAAATCAGGAGTCCCAGCATGTCGACCATATCCATCGCCGTTGAAGATTTGACGCTTGAAGATGCGGTAACAGAGCTGGAACGGCTGGCGGCCGAGCTTGCCCATCACGACGCCCTTTATCACGGCAAGGATGCGCCGGAGATTTCGGACGCGGACTACGATGCGCTAAAGCGGCGCAACCAGGAGATCGAGGCGCTTTTTCCGGAGCTGGTCCGGTCCGATAGCCCGTCACGCAAGGTCGGCGCGGCACCATCCGGTATCTTCCAGCAGATCACTCACGCCCGGCCGATGTTGTCGCTCGACAACGTCTTTTCCGACGAAGACGTGCGGGACTTCATCGGCAGCGTGTACCGCTTCCTCGGCCTGTTGCCGGACAATTCGATTGCGTTCACCGCCGAGCCAAAGATCGACGGCCTGTCGATGTCGCTGCGTTATGAAAACGGCAGGTTGGTCAGCGCCGCGACACGTGGCGACGGCACGACGGGCGAGAACGTCACCGCCAATATCAGGACCATCAAGGAAATCCCGCAGACCCTGCCGGCCGGTGCACCTGCGATCGTCGAGGTTCGCGGCGAAGTCTATATGGGCAAGAGCGACTTCCTGGCGCTGAATCAGCAGATGCTGGCCGAGGGCAAGCAGACCTATGTCAACCCGCGCAACACGGCCGCCGGCTCGCTTCGCCAGCTTGACCCGGCGATCACCGCCAGCCGCAAGCTGAAATTCTTCGCCTATGCCTGGGGCGAGATCTCGGAGATGCCGGCCGATACCCAATCGGGCATGGTCGCGGTGTTCAAGCGCTGGGGGTTCCCGGTCAACCCGCTGACGCAGCTGATGTCTTCGATCGAGGCTATTCTTGACCATTATAATGATATCGGGCTGAAACGCCCCGATCTCGACTATGATATCGACGGCGTCGTCTACAAGGTTGACCGCCTTGATCTGCAGCAGCGCCTGGGCTTCCGCTCGCGCTCGCCGCGCTGGGCGACAGCGCATAAATTCCCGGCCGAGCAGGCGTTTACGACCGTCGAGAATATCGACATCCAGGTGGGGCGTACCGGTGCGCTGACGCCGGTGGCACGGCTGACGCCGGTGACGGTCGGCGGTGTCGTCGTCACCAATGCGACGCTGCACAATGCCGATTATATCGAAGGCATCGGCAACGGCGGCGAGCGCATCCGCGAGGAGGATCATGATATCCGCATTGGCGATACCGTTATCGTCCAGCGGGCAGGGGATGTGATCCCGCAGGTTCTGGACGTGGTGATGGAAAAGCGCGTGGCGACCGCCGAGCGCTATCAGTTTCCGAAGGTGTGTCCGGTCTGCGGCAGTCACGCCGTGCGCGAGAGAAACGAAAAGACCGGCAAGCTTGATTCCGTCACCCGCTGCACCGGCGGCTTCGTCTGCCGGGCACAGGCCGTCGAGCACTTGAAGCATTTCGTTTCGCGCAATGCCTTCGACATCGAAGGGTTGGGCTCGAAGCAGATCGATTTCTTCTTTGAGGCCGAGGACCCGGCATTGTCGATCAAGACCGCGCCGGACATCTTCACGCTGGAAAAGCGGCAGACTGCCTCGGCGCTGACCAAGCTGGAGAATATCGACGGGTTCGGCAAGGTCAGCGTCCGCAAGCTTTATGATGCCATCAACGATCGCCGTCAGGTGGCGTTACACCGGCTGATCTACGCGCTCGGTATTCGCCATGTCGGCGAAACGACGGCAAAGCTTTTGGCGCGCTCCTATGGCAGTTACACAGCCTTCGCGGACGCAATGAAGGCGGCCAGCGATATCACCTCGGAGGCGTGGAGCGACTTGAATACGATCGACGGCATCGGCGATGTCGTTGCCCGGGCGATCGTTGAATTCTACAAGGAACCGCGCAACATGGATGTCGTGTCGCGCCTGCTTGATGAGGTGACCCCGCAGGATGCCGAGGCACCGGTGGCAAGTTCCAGCCCGGTCGCGGGCAAGACTGTCGTGTTCACCGGATCGCTGGAAAGGATGACCCGCGACGAGGCCAAGGCCATGGCCGAGCGGCTGGGAGCCAAGGTTGCAGGCTCCGTGTCGAAGAAGACTGATCTTCTGGTTGCAGGCCCCGGCGCCGGCTCGAAACTCGAAAAAGCCCGCGAACTCGGCGTCGAAACCACCGATGAGGATGGCTGGTTCGTCCTAATCGGTGGGTAATCGCTCTTCCGTTGCCTTAAAAAGCTTCCCTCGATCCCCTGTCTTCTCTATGAGGGCTGCCAGATTATGACAGTTTCGTGACAACGCGAAGATAGGTGGATGAACAATGCTGGGTTGGTTTCGCAAGCTGATGCCGCGCGAAGACAAGTTCTTCGAGCTCTTCGAGGCGCATTCGCGCACGGTCGTCGGCGCCGCCGAGGCGATGAAAGCCTTGCTGGCCGGCGAGGGTGATCTTGATGCCCATTGCGACCGGATCATCGCACTGGAAGACCAGGCCGACGCGATTACCCGTGACGTCCTGCTTGCGGTCCGCCTGAGCTTCATCACGCCGTTCGATCGCGGTGACATCAAGGACCTGATCCAGTCGATGGATGATGCCATCGACATGATGCACAAGACGGTCAAGACCATCCGGCTGTTCGAACAGACGAGTTTTGATCCCGGCATGCGCGAAATGGGCGTGCTGATCATCGATTCCGCCCGGCTGGTCGCAGAAGCCATCCCGCTGCTCGACCGCATCGGCGCCAATGTACCGCGCCTGACCGCCATTGCCGAGGAAGTGACCCGGCTTGAGGGGCGTTCCGACCAGCTGCACGACGAGGGTCTCAAGGATCTGTTCCGCCGCCACGGCACCTCGAACCCGATGGCCTATATCATCGGCAGCGAGATCTATGGCGAACTGGAAAAGGTCGTCGACCGTTTTGAGGACGTCGTCAATGAAATCAGTGGCATCCTGATCGAGAACGTCTGATGGACGCGACCCTCGCCTTTCCGCTGCTCGTCGCCCTGATTGGCGTCGCGGTGTTCTTCGATTTTCTCAACGGCCTGCATGATGCCGCCAATTCGATCGCCACGATCGTTTCGACGCGGGTGTTGCGGCCGCAATATGCTGTCATGTGGGCGGCTTTCTTCAATTTCATCGCCTTCCTGTTCTTCGGCCTGCATGTTGCCGAGACGCTCGGAACCGGCATCATCGATCCGTCCATCGTCACGCCGCAGGTGATCTTTGCTGCCCTGATGGGTGCAATCATCTGGAACATCGTCACCTGGATTTTCGGCATCCCGTCAAGCTCGTCGCACGCGCTGGTCGGTGGTCTCGTTGGCGCTGGTCTTGCCAAGACCGGTGGCGATGCGATCGTTCTCTCGGGCCTTCTGAAAACCGTCGGTGCCATCTTCATGTCGCCGATGATCGGTTTCACGCTGGCGCTGCTGCTCGTCCTCATCGTTTCCTGGGTTTGCCTGCGGCAGACGCCGTTTGCCGTCGATCGCAGCTTTCGCGGTCTCCAGTTCATATCGGCTTCGCTCTACTCGCTCGGCCACGGAGGCAACGATGCGCAGAAGACCATGGGTATCATTGCTGTGCTGCTGTTCAGCCAGGGCTATCTCGGCGATACGTTCTTCGTGCCGTTCTGGGTGGTCATCACCTGCCAGTCGGCGATGGCGCTCGGCACCCTGTTCGGCGGCTGGCGGATCGTCCACACGATGGGCTCGAAGATCACCAAGCTCAATCCGATGCAGGGGTTTTGCGCGGAAACCGGCGGGGCGATCACCCTGTTTGCTGCGACATGGCTGGGCATTCCCGTTTCGACCACGCATACGATCACGGGCGCCATCATCGGTGTCGGTGCGGCACGGCGCGTCTCGGCGGTGCGCTGGGGGCTTGCGGGCAATATCCTGATCGCCTGGATCGTCACCCTGCCGGCGGCGGCGCTGATATCCGCACTGTTCTATTTCCTGGTCGGCCTGCTCTAAGCGAACAGGTCGCTGCGCGGCAGAAGATGGTGCCGCGCTTCAGTTCAGCTGCCGTGCCGGTTGCCCGGCTATGCCGATGGCCAGCAGCACTGCTGTCTGGTCCGGGGGGAGTGCCTTGCCGTAGCGATAGCCTTGGCCCGCCTTGCAGCCGAGCCGCCGCAGAGCCCGTTCCTGCTCCTCGGTTTCGATGCCTTCGGCAATTGTTTCGAGGCCCAGTTCGGCGCTCATCATCAGCATTGCCCTGGTGATGGCCGCATCGTGCGGGTTCTCCGTCATCTCGCTGATAAAGCTCCGGTCGATCTTCAATGTCGTCAGCGGAAATCGCTGCAGCGAACTTAAGGACGCAAAGCCGGTGCCAAAATCGTCGAAGGCGATGCCGACCCCGAGATCACGCAGGCGGTGCACGGCGGCAAAGGCATTGTCGTCGTTCAGCAGCGCTATCGTCTCCGTTACCTCAAGGCCAAGGGCCGACGGCGGCAGCTTGTGATCGGCAAGCGCGCTTATGACATGCTGGACGAGCGTACCCGCCCGGTATTGGGCCGCAAACAGGTTGACGTTGACTTTGATCAGCGGCAAGCCGATCGCCCGCCATTCCGCCGCCTGACGGCAGGCTTCGCGCAAAACCCACCAACCGACTGGTAAAGCGAGCGAGCTTGATTCGACGGCCGGCAGGAAGTCCGTGGGATAGAGCAGGCCCAGCCGGGGGTGCTGCCAGCGGATCAGCGCTTCGACACCAAGGATATGCCCGTCTTCCAGGGAGACCTGCGGCTGATAGTACAAGACAAGTTCGCCATTCTTCAGCGCCCGCAGCAGCTCGTCCTGGGTGGCCCGCCGGGCGAGAGACGCGCTGCGCATTTCGGGCTCGAACATCATCATGGTGCCGCCACCGGCCTGTTTCGCCCGGTAGAGTGCGAAATCGGCGCTGGCGAGCAGTTCTTCGGCATCGGCACCATGCTGCGGCGCAAGCGCAATGCCGATGGATGCCGCGAGCTGGAAAACATTGCCGCCGACATCGAACGGCGCTTCGAAGGCCGAAAGAGCCGCGTCGATCGCTCCCATTGCCTCATGGGCGGACCGGTCGCCCGGTAGCAGGATGGCGAATTTGTCACCGCCGAAGCGCGCCACGCTGACATTGGCGGCAAGAACCGATGGCAGCCGGACCGCGACGGCCTGTAGCAGGGCATCCCCGACGGCGTGGCCGAGGCTGTCGTTGACATCCTTGAAGCCGTCGAGATCGATGAGGGCAACGGTTACAGCCCGGTTTTCCGACAGTACATCCTGCAGCAGGTTTTCAAACCGGTGCCTGTTGTTGAGGCCCGTCAACGTATCCTGATTGGCCATTCTGAGCAGCCGGGTATCACGCTCGCGCCGGTCGGTAATGTCGCGGATAACCGCCCCCATACCGACCCCGCGCTCGTCTTTCCACAGCGACATCGAAATCTCGATCGGCACCTCGGTCTGGTCGCGTTTGCGGGCCACCACTTCGACGGTCTTGCCGATCAGTTTTGTCGTGCCTCCTGCCAGAACCCGCGCAAGCCCGGCGTGATGGGCACCGCGAAACCGGTCCGGAATAATGATGTCGATCAATTGGCCGACCATCTCGTCCTGGCGATAGCCGAAGAGGTTGAGCGCCGCTCGATTGACGAATTCGATCCGCCCCGCCGTATCGATCGCGAAGAAAGCCAGCTCCGTCGCGTCGGAAAAATTCATCACCGTCGAGCGGATGATCTCCGCGCGGCGCAGCCGCATCTGTTCCATGACCAGTGCGCTGAGAAGTTTGAGCGTTGTCTTTTGGTGTTCGTTGAAATCGCTTCGAGGCACCGTATCGGCAATGCACAGCGCACCAATGCGAAAGCCCTCGGCAGTGATCAGCGGGGTACCGGCATAGAACCGCATGAATGGCGATCCGGTGACCAGCGGATTACCGGAAAAACGGGGATCTTCGAGCATGTCATTAATGACGAGAGTCTCACCGCTCTTAATCGTATGGGTGCAGACCGACAGGGAACGGGCGATATCGGGAACACTGATCCCATGCAGGGCCTTGAAACGCTGCATATCCTTTTCGACCAGTGTGATGAAAGCCATCGGTGCGTCGAAAAGCTGGGCGGCAAGGTGAGCGATTGTATCAAAGCGCGGTTCTGCCGCCGTCCCGGCGATCCACAGGTTTGACAACGCCTCCAACCGGCCGCGCTCTATCTTGCCGCTCGTGTCCGCATCAGCCGTATCCGTGTCCATCCGAAATCCCGATTTGGTTCAGTGGTGGTGGCATTTCTCTGGCCGGCAATTAATGGCCGCTGGCCTGTATTGTCGCGAGGGTAACTGGAACCTGTTATCAAGCGCTGAACAGATGTTGCGTCTTGTATTATATATTACTTTTACGTGTACTGTTGCAGGATAATGCTGCACCCTCATCAATGAATTTTTGCCTGCACGGCGCTGCGGCCGTCCCTTGTCGGGCAGGGCTCTCCGGCCTACCGGTATTGCAAATGGAAATCGACCTGATGCGCTGCACCAATGCCTCCCGGCTTTCTTTGTAAATTCGGCGCGACACCTGTCGTCAAATAGTATCCTATGGGCCAGGCGGTCAAAGAACTGCCGGTGTCAACCAGAACCCGAGGAACACGCAAGCGATGAAACTGGCCACTCTGAAAGACAGTACACGCGACGGCAAACTCGTCGTCGTCTCCAAGGATCTGACCCGCTGCTCGGAAGTCGGCCATATTGCCCGCACGCTTCAGGCTGCAATCGATGACTGGGCGCATGCCGGTCCCCGGTTGGCGCGGGTTGCCGTCGGCCTTGAGACCGGCGCGCAGCCGACCATGCGGTTTCATGAGCATGATGCTGCTTCGCCGTTGCCGCGCGCGTTTTTCTGGGCTGGCGGCTCCGGCGGTTTTACCGGTCCCCGCGATCCGATCCAGGTTAAGGAGGGAGCTTCGAACATTTCGGCGGCCGCCCAGCTTGCCGTGATTGTCGATGACGTCGATGCGCAGGCGGGCGCCGACGAAGCAGGGCAGGCCATTCTCCTCGTTCTGCTCGCCAATGATGTTTCCGCCGATGGTGCCGTTGCTGCTTCGTCGTTCTCGCCGGTCGCAGTCACCCCGGATGAGTTGGGCGGCGGGGCAGATCTCTCGTTGATTGTGCGCTGCAACAACAAGCCGGTCGACGGGGGCAAAGGCGGGACCAAGGACAACGCCAGTGCCGTCGTTACAGCGGTCGCGAAACGGCCGCTGATCGCAGGCAGCATCGTCGCGACCGGCTCGTGCGTCGTCAACACTCCCTTGCAAGCGGGTGACGTGGTTCGCATCGAGATGAACGACAAGGCGGGACACTCGATCTTCGGCGCTATCGAGCAGACGGTCGAAGCTCGCGGCAAATGACGAGGCCGGGCTCCGGGGCAACCGGAGCCCGTTTCTCCTCGTGATAATTCTTGCCTTCGATTCTTGAATTGTCTTTTTGCACTGCACACGTTAGGAAACCGCACCGGGTTTCGTGTGGATGCCCCAAGCAAAGACCCGGCAAGGACAGCCGTCGTCAACACGGCGGCACGCTTGCGGATTGGAGGATCCCGAGATGGAAACAATCACCACCATTGCCGACCTGCGCGCACGCCTGAATGGCCATCGCCGCGCCGGAAAAACCATCGGTCTCGTTCCAACCATGGGTTATCTGCATGTCGGTCATATGGAACTGGTTGCCCGGGCGCGGGCGGCAAACGACATCGTCGTCGTCAGCCTGTTCGTCAATCCGCTACAGTTCGGCGCCAATGAGGACCTGACGAAATATCCGCGCGATCTTGCCCGCGATCAGGCGATGCTGGTCGAAGGCGGTGCCGATTTCCTGTTTGCGCCCGGCGTGTCGGATATGTATCCGCACCCGATGGAAACGGTGGTCGATGTGCCAACACTTGGCAGCGAGCTCGAAGGCTCCATCCGTCCCGGTCATTTCGCCGGCGTGGCCACCGTCGTCACCAAGCTGTTCAATATCGTCCAGCCGGACCGTGCCTATTTCGGCGAGAAGGATTTCCAGCAGCTGCAGATCATCCGCCGCATGGTCGAGGACATGGCGCAGCCGGTTGAGGTGGTCGGCGTGGCAACGGTGCGCGAGGCCGATGGGCTGGCCTGTTCGTCGCGCAATGTCTACCTGACGCCGGCTGAGCGGGCGGCTGCGGCCATCGTGCCGAAGGCGCTCGACGAGGCCGAAAGACTGATCGCCGAGGGCATCACCGACGTGGCTGCGCTTGAAAAGGCAGTAAGTGATTTCATCGCTTCCGAGCCGCTGGCCAAGCCGGAATTGGTGGCGTTGCGCGATCCCGAAACCCTGCATGAATTGACCGAAATCGGCGAAAAACCGGTTCTTCTGTTGCTTTTTATCCGCTTCGGGAGCACGAAGCTGCTCGATAACCGGGTTTTCAGCCCAAAAACCGCAAAATTTGCAAAGGTGGCATGAGCATGAGTGTACAGGCAGTAAAGCGGCGCCTGAGCCCCGGTAGCATTGAGGCATTGAAGGGCGAGCGGCCGATCGTAAGCCTGACGGCCTATACGACGCCGATCGCGCGTCTGCTCGATCCGCATGTCGATTTCATGCTGGTCGGCGATTCGCTCGGCATGGTGCTCTACGGTCTCGATTCGACCGTCAGCGTAACGCTCGACATGATGATCGCCCACGGCCAGGCTGTTATGCGCGGGTCTGAAAAGGCCTGTGTCGTCGTTGATCTGCCGTTCGGTTCCTATCAGGAATCCAAGGAACAGGCGTTCAACAGTGCCGCCCGCATCCTCAAGGAAACCGGCTGCAGCGCCGTGAAGCTCGAGGGTGGCGCGGAGATGGCGGAAACCGTGGATTTCCTCACCCAGCGCGGCATTCCTGTGCTTGGCCATGTCGGCCTGATGCCGCAGCTCGTCAACACGATGGGCGGCTACCGTTCGCTCGGCCGCAACGACAAGGAAGCTGCCAAAATCCGGCGCGACGCCAAGGCCATCGACGATGCCGGCGCGTTTGCCATCGTCGTCGAAGGCACGATCGAACCCCTGGCACGCGAGATCACCGAAACGTTGCGGGCTCCGACCATCGGCATCGGCGCATCGCCGGCCTGCGATGGCCAGATCCTCGTGACCGACGACATGCTCGGCATTTTCAGTGATTTCAAGCCGCGTTTCGTCAAGCATTTCGTCGAACTCGCGCCGCAGATGTCGGCGGCGTTCGAGGCCTATGCGAATGAGGTCAAGGCGCGCACGTTTCCGGGCATCGAGCATACGTTTCAAGTGAAGCGCTAAGATACTGAAGAAGCCGGGGAGAGCCCGGCTTCCGTCTGATCAGAAATTTGGATTACAACATCAATCTTATTGAATTGTTCGATAGGCCCGCCGGGCCTATCTGTGCGTTTCATCACGAACGTATCTCGGCACGTGTGACTTCGCCGATGGCCGCCGTCACTCCGGAAAGTTTCCTTCAATGACAAAAGACGATTTCTGGCAGGGTGTGCGTGGCGGGTTTCCTGTCATGGTCTCCGCCGCGCCCTTCGGAGCGCTGTTCGGGGCGCTGGCGGTCGATAACGGGTTTTCCGTTTTCGACGCGGTGTTCATGAGTGCCACGGTCTATGCCGGTGCCAGCCAGATGGTCGGCCTTGAATTGTTCGGCCACAACGTTCAGCCCTGGCTGATTGTCCTGTCGATTTTTGCCGTCAATTTCCGCCATATTCTTTATTCGGCATCGATCGCCCGGCATATCCGCCATTTCTCCGGACTGCAGAAGTTCTTTGCCTTCTTCCTGCTGGTCGATCCGCAATATGCCGAAACGGAAAAGCGGGCGGAGCGCGGCGAGCCGGTGACTTTTGCGTGGTATCTCGGATTCGGGATGATCATCTATCTGCCCTGGCAGATCATGACGCTGCTCGGCGCGATCTTCGGCCAGATGATCGGCGACCCCAAGGCGATCGGTCTCGATGTGCTCCTGCCGATCTATTTCATGGGACTGGTCCTCGGTTTCCGCAAGCGCGACAACTGGTTGCCGGTCGTCGCGGTCAGCTCGCTGGCCTCAATTGCCGCCATGCATGTCGTCGGATCGCCATGGCATGTCAGCATCGGCGCCATCGCCGGTATCCTGCTTGCCGCTTGCATGCCGTTGTCGAAACGGCATGAAGAACCCGTCACGCTGGAGCATGAGGTCTGATCATGGATAATGCAGAGCATATGCAGCTGATCTATGTGATCCTCGCCGCCGCCGTCGCGACGTTTCTCACCCGCATTGGCGGCTATGTGATGATCACGCAGATGAAGCGCATTCCGCCGCGCATGGAAGCAGCGCTGAACGCGGTGCCGGCGGCTGTGCTATCGACGCTGGTCGCACCGGCCTTCCTTTCCGGCGGCTGGGATGTCGCCGTGGCCATGCTTGTTGCGCTGGTTATCGGCCTGCGCTTTTCATCGCTCTGGATGCTGCTGGCCGGCTGGCTCGTCGTGATGGCGATCCGGCATCTCCTGGTCTAATAAAAAGGCCCGCTTCTTGCGAAGCGGGCCTGATTTTTTAGCGGCTGAGCGGTGCGGTCGCTGCTTTCAACCAGGTTTGCACCGCCTCATCCGAAATCAGCGGCAAGAGCTTTTCCTGCGTTTCCTGGTGGTACGCGTTCAGCCAGGACAGTTCTTCGTCTGTCAGCAGGGCTGCCACGACCAGGCGGCGGTCGATCGGGCAGAAGGTCAGTGTTTCGAAACCCAGCATCGGCAGGTCGCCACCGTCGATGTCGCTGGCCGCAAACACGTGCACGAGATTTTCGATGCGGATGCCGAAGGCGCCGGGGCGGTAGTATCCGGGCTCATTGGAGAGGATCATGCCGGGCAGCAGTTCCTGCATCGAAGCGCGGGAAATGCGCTGCGGTCCTTCATGCACCGAGAGATAGGAGCCGACGCCGTGGCCAGTGCCGTGGGCGAAATCCGCTCCGGCTTTCCACAAGGCAATGCGTGCCAAGGGATCCAGATCGACGCCGCGCGAACCCTTTGGAAAACGGGCAACGCTGATGGCGATCATGCCCTTCAGCACCAGTGTGAAGAAACGGCGCTGCTCTTCCGGCACGGTGCCGATCGCGACGGTGCGGGTGATGTCGGTGGTGCCGTTGATGTACTGGGCGCCGGAATCGATCAGGAACATGGTTCCATCAGCGATGGTAAGATCGCTGTCGGTGGTGACCCGGTAATGCATGATCGCGGCATGCTCGCCAGCACCGGAGATCGTGTCGAAGGAAATGTCCTTGAGCGGGTTCTGCATCCGCTGGCCGACGGCGGCGCGGCAGTCCTCGAGTTTTTCGACGGCTGCAATCTCGGAGATTGTGCCGGGCTGAGTCTGGTCAAGCCACGCAAGGAACTCGACCATGGCGGCGCCGTCCTGCAGATGGGCGCGGGCGGAGCCTTCCAGCTCGGCCGCATTCTTGCAAGCGCGGGGCAGGCGGGCGGGGTCGATCGCCTCAACGACCGTGCCGCCGCTGACGCGGATGCGTTCGGCCAGAGCGAAGGGCGCGTGGTCGGGATCGATCATGATCTTCTTGCCGGTCGCGGCGAGGGCGGCGATCTTGTCTTCGAAGGAAGAGGGGGCCTCAAGCGTTGAAAGCTGAGTGAGATAGGCTTCTTCCTCGATCCCGGCCTTGCGCTTGTCGAGAAACAACTCGGCGCTGCCGTCGGCATGGACGACGGCGCGGGCGAGGGGATGCGGCGTGTGCGGCACATCGCTGCCGCGGATGTTGAAGGTCCAGGCGATCGATGACGGATCGGTCAGCACGACAGCATCAGCGCCAGCCTTGGCGATCTCCGCCGCCATTGTTGTCAATTTGTCCTTGGCGAGAATGCCGGATTGATCGAGCGGCTGAATCTTGACGCGGCCCAGCGGTGCGGCTGGCCGGTCCTTCCATTGCCGATCGAGCGGGTTGTGATCGAGAAAGACCAGAGCGCCGCCAAGCCCTTCCAGGGCCTTTTCCAGCTTACGGACTTCGGCGCCCGTGTGCAGCCAAGGATCGATACCGAGCCGGAAGCCCTTTTTGCCGTTGTGTTCCAGCCACAGATGCGGCGGCTCGCCGACCAGATCGCCACCGGTAAAGACCGTGCCGTCGACTTGTTCCTTAAGCTGGGTGACGTAGCGGCCATCCACGAAGACAATTGCTTGACTCTGCGTGACGAGAACAACACCGGCAGACCCGGTAAAGCCGGTGAGCCAGGACATGCGTTCAGCCGAGGCGGGAACGTACTCGCCCTGATATTCGTCGGCCCGGGGGACGAGAAAGCCGTCGACGTTCAAGGCGGCAAGTGCTGCCCGCAGCGCGTCGACGCGCACCTTGCCGAATTGCGGAGTGGATTTGACTTCAAAAGACTGGAACATGGACTTTTCCTGCGATGGGGGAGAAACCGGCCGGCGGGATCGCGTCGTGCGACGAAGATCGATTCCTCAAAGAGTACAAGCAGTCTAGCGGAAACAACCGGCGCTGCGAAAGCCCGTCTTTCTTGCCTGATTTTTGTTGAACGATTTTTGCGTGTTGTGGAACGTATGCATCATGTGCATGGCACCCATGCTGCATTGCAGCTAGACCCGTTTTAAAAATAGTCTATAAATCCTCTCAACGAACACGGATGCAAATCTGTTGTTCACGCGAATGCCTGTTGGCAAGAGCTGCACGGTCTGAACATGGTTGGTCACCCTTCTCCTCCTCCCTCCCGGGTGTCCAATTTCAGACTGTGAAGAGTCCGCTTGAGCGCTCCTCCTCCTCAAGCTCGCGGACATGACCGGCTTGCCGGTCAGCGGGCGGTGCTTCGGCATCGCCTTTGTATTGAAAAGGCCGCTTGTCCATGACGGACAGCGGCCTTTTTCTTTATCCGAAACTTAGAAACGTGCCCTTTCAGGCGCGATCAAGGTGGATCGTCACCCAGCCGTTGCGCCAGATGGTGCGGACATGGCGCAGATGCTGGCCGTTATAGGCCGACAGCACCTTCCAGCGCTGCGACGCCAGAATGCCCGAGAGAATGACGGAGCCGCCCGGCGCCAGATGGCTGGCAAGCTGCGGTGCCATCTTGATCAAAGGGCGGGCGAGGATGTTGGCGATGATCAGATCGAACGGGCCATGCGCGGCAAAGGCCGGCGAGTGGAAACCGGGCGCGGTGATCGTGGTGATGCCGGTGGCGATGCCGTTGCGCTTGACGTTTTCGGCAGCGACGCGGGTAGCAATCGGGTCGATGTCGGTTGCCAGAACCGGAACCGGCTTGATCTTGCGCGCGGCGATGGCCAGGACGCCGCTGCCGGTGCCCAGATCGAGCGCATTGCGGACCTTGCGGGCGCGCATGACCGTTTCGATGACTTCAAGGCAGCCGGCCGTCGTGCCGTGATGACCGGTGCCGAATGCCTGGCCGGCATCGATCTCGATGGCGATGTCGTTCAGCCGGGCCTTGTCGCGGTCATGGGATCCGTGCACGAGGAAACGTCCGGCGCGCACCGGCGACAGGCCTTCGAGTGACTTGGCGATCCAGTCGACATCCGGAATGACTTCCCGTTCGATCACCGCATCCGGGAACTGCTCTGCGACAACCTCGGCAAAACGCACCCGCATCTCGTCTTCTTCGTCGAAATCGAGATAGAGCGAGGCTTCCCAGATATCCTTCTTCTCGTCCATCTCCATGGTGGCGATGGCATAGCCGTCGTCTTCGAAAGCTTCGGTCATCAGGTCCATCAGGACTTCGGACAGCTTTTCGGTCGTGGTGATGAAGAGGCGCAGGTCGCTCAATGTCTTTGTCCTTGTCGGCAAGTGCTTGCCGTCGGGACGGCTTGCGCGGCTCTAGCATGCCGGTTGATATCAGGTAAAGCGCAGCGCCTATTGTGCGCCGGGAATCCAGGGCGGTGGCGGCGTGTCCTGACCGGCAGCGTTGTGTAAAAAAGCCCTTGTGAGGCCGGGCATATGATTGGCCAGCGGCAAAAGCAGTGACCGCAACCCTGTCAGGGCCGGATTTTTCAAGGTGATGAAGGCCGTCGTGCGCCGGGTATCCTTGAGCACCGTTTTGACCGCCGGCATTCTCAGGTCCGAATACTCCCGTTCCCGGCCTTCCGATACGAGAAAGGCCAGCCAGCAGGCGTCCTCGATGCCGAGGTTCATGCCGCGGGCGCCCGCCGGCGAATGCACATGGGCGGCATCTCCGGCCAGAAAAACATTACCGCGGTTCATGGTCTCGACATGGCGGAAGCTGATTGAAAATTCCGAACTCCAGGTGCGTTCCTGCACCATGGCCGGATGGTCGATTCGGGTTTCGAAATCCTCGATTGTCGACAGATAGCGCATAGTGTCTTCGCTCACCGGCAGGCGGCCGAGCACGCCGGGATTGAGGAAGTTCATCTCGATGAAACTGGTATCGACGGGCTGCGCGTAGCGGTAGTCGGCGAGGAAAAAGCGGCTGTCGATGGCATTGCCGGGGAAGGCAAACCCAAAGGCCTTGCGCACGGCGGAATGGGCGCCGTCGGCACCAACCAGCATGTCCGGCGCCACCGTCTCTGTCCGGCCATCCGCGTGCTGAAGGGTGACCACCGGCTTTTTACCATCGCCGGACAATGCGGTGAGCTCGGTCGACCATTCCGGAGCAATGCCGAGAGACGATAGTTTCTGCAGCAGTAGCCGTTCCGTTTCGCCCTGCGGCAGGATCTGGATCGGGCAATAGCGACTGCGGAAGGTTTCGGTCTCGATCGTCACCAGTGGTTTCCCGGCGGCCAATATCTTGAACTTCGTCAAGCGGCGGGCCTTGGCAAGGATCATGGCGCTGACGCCGGAGGCTTCCAGCAGCGTCAGGGTCCTGGCATTGACGCCGAGCGCCCGGCTTTCGTGGATGGGAGTGGGGCCGCTGGCTTTGGCAATGAGGCGGGATCGAAAACCCCGCCGCGCCAGTTCAAGCGCCAAGGTCAGTCCGGTTGGGCCGGCCCCGGCGATCAGAATGGACTTTTCGCTGCGTTCACCCATCAGGCCCTCGTGGCGACCCTTTATCTCTTGGTCAGGTTTTCCAGTTTCTTGACTGCGGTTTCCGGATTTTCCTCATAAGCGATCGTGCCGGTGAACTTGCCTTCGGAATCGAGCAGGAACACGGAAGCGGTATGATCCATCGTATAGTCGCCGTCCGGTTGCTTTTCGTCCAGCGGAACTTTCTTGGCATAGACCCTAAAGCCCTTGACCATCTCCATTACCTTTTCCGGCGGGCCGGAAATGCCGGTGATACGCTTGGAGACGTTGGAGACATATTGGCCGAGGACTTCCGGCGTGTCGCGCTCGGGATCAACGCTGATGAAGTAGGCCTGCAGCTTGGTGCCGTCGGGATCGACCTTTTCCAGCCAGCCGTTCAGTTCGAACAGGGTTGTCGGGCAGACTTCCGGGCAATGGGTGAAACCGAAGAACAGGGCCGTCGGCTTGCCGGTGAACGCCGCCTGGGTGATCGGCTGTCCAGTCTGCGAAACCAGCTCGAAGGGCACGCCGAACGGACCGGCCGCGATCTGCTCCTTGTTCGTGGTCATCTGATAGCTGATCCAGCCAAGTGAAGCTGCTACGACGGCAACGGCCGCCCAAAGAACGATGCGAAGTGTTTTCATGATGATGTCCGCTCAAAACCTGCCAAATATCGCTGCTCAGATAGCGGTTTGGTCGGAACGTTGCAAAAGATTACGCAGCCAGCGTCAAAATGCGGCAGGCTTTGTCAGAAACACCAGGACATGCCGTTTTCAGCCATCGTCAACAGCATTTCTGGACCCTGGATGATCCATCCCAGAAACGCTGCCAGGCACAGAAGCAGGAACACGCCACCAAGGGCAGTGATCATCAGGTTCAGTGGCGGCTTTCCGGCTTCGTCGTTCATGAGGCAATGATATCCTGCCGGCCTTAACTTTGAAAGCCGTTTCGCAACCCAGGCGGATGCGAGGGCGGGCTCCAAGCACAAGAAGTCGTCAACCATTTTAGCAAAAGTTTAATTTGTGTTTGCCATGTTTGAGATGCGTGAAGGGTTGCTGGCGGGCGCCTTCGATCCGCGTCGTCCGTGCCGAGGGCATCGGGTTCCGCCGAAAAGTGGGAAAAGTTCTGATTATGTCAAACGCAATCAAGCAGTCCGGCGCCTATCTGGAAATCGTATCCTTTCACCTGGGCGACCAGGAATTCTGCATCGATATCATGGCGATCCGCGAAATCCGCGGCTGGGCGCCGGTGACACCGATGCCGCACACACCGCCTTACGTTCTCGGCCTGATCAATCTGCGCGGCGCGGTGATCCCGGTCATCGACATGGCCTGCCGTCTCGGCATGAAGATGACGGAGCCGTCGGAGCGTTCGGCCATCATCGTCACCGATATCGCCGGCAAGCTGGTCGGACTTCTGGTCGAGCAGGTTTCCGACATGATGACCATCAAAAGCGAAGCCTTGCAGCCGGCGCCGGAGATCATTCCGGAAGCCCAGCGCGCCTTCTGCCGTGGCATCGTGGCGCTGGAAAAGACCATGGTCTGCTTCCTCAATCTCGATACCGTTATCGCCGACGAACTGGCGCAGGCCGCTTAAACAAGCCGCGCTGAATGGAACAAGGACGCCATCCGTGAACCGGTTGGCGTTTTTTCGCGTTTGGACAGGCGGCACGACTTGCGAAACGCGTTACGTCATTGTGCGCTGTAGCTGTTGCGAATAGCATGTCTGCGCGAAGCCTAATTTCAGGAGATTACCCGTGAGATGCCTGCTGCTCGTCGATATCCAGAACGGTTTTTGTTCAGGAGGGAATCTTGCGGTGCCTTACGGTGAGGAGGTCGTGCCGATCATCAACCGGCTGATCGCCGAAGGCCAATATGATCTCGTTGTCGCCTCGAAGGACTGGCACCCAGCCGATCACGGCAGTTTTGCATCGCAGCATCCCGGCAGCAAGCCCTTCGACATGGGCACACTCAGCGGCAAGCCGCAGGTGCTCTGGCCGGATCATTGCGTCCAGGGAACCCTTGATGCCGACTTCCATCCGGGCCTCAATGTGGCAGGCATCGACCACGTGCAGCGCAAGGGCGAAGATCGCAACGTCGACAGCTATTCCGCTTTTCGGGACAATGATCAGTCGGCGTTGACGGGGCTTTCGGATTACCTCACGCGTGCGGGTATTGGCACTCTCGATATCTGCGGCCTTGCAAGCGACTACTGCGTCAAGGCTTCGGCGCTTGATGCCAAGGTGCTTCTGCCTGCCGTTAGCGTTCGGTTCATTGCCGATGCAAGCCGCGGCATTGATGCCCACGGCGTCGAAGCTGCGATCAAAGAGATGGCCGCCGCTGGTGTTCACATCGTGACATCCGGGGACGTTTTCGCAGGGGAATAAACGGCCGCCTTCAGCGCGCTTATTTCGGCGCGCCGTTGGTCCATGTCACAGGCTGCTCGAACAGCGGGATGGTCGAGATCGACATTTTGGCGGAACCATCGGTCAATTCGCGCGAATGGGCGAGATAGATCAGCGTGTTGTTCTTCTTGTCGTAGACGCGGGTGACCACGAGTTTCTTCCAGATCAGCGACAGCCCTTCGCGAAACACTTCCTCGCCTCCCTGGCCAAGCTCGATATCGCCGATCGTCACCGGTCCGGTCTGACGGCAGGAGATCGAATTGTTCGACGGATCCTCGAACCAATTACCGTTTTTCAGGCGGTCGATGACGCTGCGGTCGAAATAGGTGACATGGCAGGTGATGCCTGCGACCTTCGGATCGCTGACGGCATCGATGGTGATGTCGTTGCCGAGCCAGTCGACACCGACTTCCCCAACCGTTTCGGCTTGTGTGGAAAAGCCGGCAAGGCTTGCCGCAAGAAAAGCGCAGGCACTGATGAAACGGATGGGAAGCGGCATTGTTGGTTCTCCGGATGCGATGCCAAATCACATAGGATCGGCAGCCGGCAATGCAAGCGGCCTGCGCGGATATCAGCCCGTATGGGACAGGGGCTGCGCCGGTCCGGCGGCGGCGCGCATCTGGGCTGCAGCACCGGCAAGCGCGCGGGCGCTGGCGACGGACGCGGCGTGAAGGCTTCCGGCAATGCTCAGCCTGTCGCGTCCCAATGCCTTGGCCTCGTAAAGCGCGACATCCGCCTGGACCATGGCGTCGGCCAGTGAGCTGCCCGGATCGGCCATGGCAATGCCGATGCTGACCGTCAGGCCGATTTCCGTATCCTTGTTTGCAAAAGCCGGTGTTGTCCGGACAGCCGTGCAGATCGTCCCGGCGATCTCTGCCACCTCCAGCCGGCCAATACCGGCAAGGGCGATGCCGAATTCCTCGCCACCCAGGCGTCCGAGAATGCCGCGGCCGGCCAGGGTTTCATGGACAATCCGGGTGAAGTGCACAAGTGCTGCGTCACCACCCGCATGGCCATGGAGGTCGTTGATCTGCTTGAATCGGTCCAGATCAAGCAGCATGAATGCCGTTTGCCGGTTAGCGCCTGCCTGCGCCAAAAACATCTTTTCGAATGCGGTCATGAAAGCGCGCCGCGACAACGCACCGGTCAGGTCGTCATGGGCGATCATGTGGCGCAGGCTGGCGATCATCCAGCCGTGCAGCACCAAGATGATACCCAGAAAGAACAATGGCATGATCAGCAGGCGGGCGGCGAGGAATGCCGACGTCCAGATCGGTGGATCAAGGACGCCGTCCATGCTGCCTAAACCTGTCGCGATCGTTGCCACCCGGAAGGCATGGAGGGCGGCGACCAGGAAAGCCATGACGCAGCAATACAACATATAGGGCGCGAGGGCCTGCTGTCTTGGCCAATGGCGCAGGATGGTCGCCCCCATCAGGAAGCAGGTCAGGCTGAGGAGCCCGGTGCCGATCACGATCCGGGCCGGGTGACTGTCCACCACATAGCTGAAGAACGCCAAGGCAGTTGCAACACCGGCAAGGGTGATCACAATCGGCCATGCGCCGAGCGGCTTGCAGCCGAGAAACTGCCGGAAACCCCGCAGCATCAAAAGACCGGCGCCGGCAATCGATGTTCCGCCGAGGATGGAGTGAAACCACGCGGGGGCGACACTGGCGGCCAACGCTACCGAGGCCGCAAGGGCCGTCAGCAGGCAGGAGGCGCAGAAGCTTGCGATGCCCGGCACACCCGTCTTGCGCAGCGACAAGAGCACCGGAAACATGACCAAAAGAGAAATGACGGCGATGGCGGAAAGAAAGCTCATAGGCGCGGATTCCTGCCGGGTGATGATCAAAAAAACTTGGTCCGTTGCAGCGGATAAGGCCAAATTCGTAGAGTTGGCGCTTTAATTTTTTCAATCGAAAATCACTGCAATTTTAACCGATTCCATGATCGTGATGCAATTTCCACGGGTATTTATCCGGTGGAAGATCAAGCACGCCCGCGCGCCGTGAAAACAGGCAGGGTGTACACTCCGCCAGCGTTTCAAACGCCCCGGCTACAAGCGAATCCCGGATACGGGAATGCTTCGAAAAGGGCTGATATGCTCCCGCATTTGATGCTGGAAGCCGGGGGGGGACTGGTGAAAACCATCGTGCCGAATACGCCGCTTCCCTCTCATTCCGGTCGGAAGGAATCGTCGGCTGTGCCGAATGGATGGTCGGGCAATAACGGCAAAAAATATCACTCATGTGAGCGTCTCCTTATTCTCGCCAAAAATAAAGGCTCTGAGACCGGACGCAAATGCAGTTTTTGAGCTTTAGATGAAACGCGAGCGCCGAAGCGCGCGTGTTTTCGCTGATTGTCAGACCATGATGTCCTGGGCGGGGAGGGATACTTTCTTCGCTTTTTTGCCTGCGGCAGGTGCCGCTCTCCTATGCCCACCTCGCTCCCTGATATTCTTGGAGCCCGTGTAAAGGAATTGGTTACCATACTTTGTCATTCTTTTGATCGACCGGCAGGCCCCGGCAAGCGCGCAATACGGCGCATCGTGGGCTTTGGACCGGCCTCGGCGGCAATGCGTCTTGTTGTTCTCCGATTGAGTAATGCGTTTCGGGTGACGAGTATCATGGCGTTTGCAGCAGAAAAATGCAGTCATCCCGCATCTTCCGGCCGGGCAGCGGTGCGTCCCAGGCGCTTGTCGCTATTGCTCGCCGGCGCCACCATCGCCGGTATCGGCATTGCCGCCTCTGTCTGGATGGTTGCGACCTTCGCGGCGATGCAGAACATGGGGTCCTCGCTGCCGTCCGGCAAAGGTCCGCGGCTTGAGGCTTCGCTGGGCCTCAACCCGATCATCCACGCCGCCCCGCAGCAGCGCGTCGTGCGTCTTTCCAAATTTTCGCGCCTCACCGTTCTGCCGCGCATGAATCTTGTCGCGACGGTTACTCCGCAAAAGAGCCTGGCTGCTGTCGCTATGGTCAAGCCTGCCGTCGACTTTGCTGAAAAGACGCAGGTCCTGGCATTGGCGACGGCTGCGGCGGCGAGGGGCGATGCAGTCATCACCGGCTCGACGCCGGTGACGGCCAATGCGCTTGTCGAAACCGTGTCGTTGAAGGAACAGGGGCTTAGCAAGCCGTTCAGTCTGGTCATGCCGGAACCGGCATCATCGCTGAATGGCATGCTGCCGGATCTCGGGCCGTTGCCGCTGGCAAAGCCGCGAAGCCTGGCCGATGCTGCCCGTAAGCCTGATGACAAGGCAACAAAACCGGCCGCCAAGGAACTCGCCTACGCCAAGCCGGACCTCCCCATGGACGACGGCAACGAGGTTCGTCCGGTGTTCCGGGGCAAAAGAGGGGTGGCCTATTACGATATCTCGGCGGGCGTGGTCTACATGCCGAACGGCGAGAAACTGGAAGCGCATTCCGGCATCGGCAAGATGCGCGACAATCCCGATTATGTTCACGTCAAGATGAAGGGGCCGACGCCGCCCGGCACCTATAAGGTGACGATGCGCGAGTCGCTGTTTCACGGTGTTGCCGCCGTGCGTCTGACGCCAGTGGATGGCGTTGCGCCGCATGGCCGCGACGGCCTGCTCGCCCATAGTTATCTCCTGAGAAACCGCGGCGATTCCCATGGCTGCGTTGCCTTTGAGGAATATCCACGCTTCCTCAAGGCGTTCAAACGCGGCGAGATCAGCCAGATGGTCATCGTCAAGAGCATGAAGGGCTTCTCCGCCCCCAAGCGCACCTTCGCATCGCTGTTCTCGAAGGGCGCTTGAGGCCGGCGCACTTCGATTTTCGGCAGGATTTGACCAAACGTATCGAGGGCGCGAAAC
>UCNE01000008.1 GCA_900473685.1 Hyphomicrobiales bacterium | reverse complement strand
TGGTCGCGATCGACCAGTAAGCGGAGTTGTCAGCAGCGGTGCCAACCTTCAGGCCGGAAGAAATACGACCCTGGGTCGTTTCCATGTCCGAGCTGATGGAGCGCAGCGTCGAGAGTGCTGCCATTGCAGAAGAGTTTGTCAGGATGCTTGTCATTGGGGTTGTCCCTCTAGATACAAAATACAAGATTGGGGACATACCGGACTAAATACTTACCGGTGATAACGGCTCGGCATCATGCCACTCGGTTCCTGTTCGCCAGGAAATCCAAATCCGTTATGTGAGGGTAATGTCGCAGGCAAACATTGCGATATGTTTAAATGCCCGGCGAATGTGCGCGCATCACCATCCCTGAGCGCACGCGGCCGAAATCGCGAACCATCAATAATTATACATAAAATTCAATAGCTTGAAAAAATACTCCGCAGTCAACATGCCTCGAAAAAGAGACGAAACGTTAACCACGACGGCGGGATCAGCTGAAAGATCGCACCAGGCTGCCAACCAAAAGGTTCCAGCCATCGATGAGGACGAAGAAGAGGATCTTGAAGGGCAATGAGATCGACGTCGGCGGCAGCATCATCATGCCCATCGCCATGGTGATGGTGGCGACGATCAGGTCGATCACCAGAAACGGCAGCATGATCAGGAAGCCAATTTCGAACCCGCGCCTGATTTCGGAAATCATAAAGGCCGGCACCACGGCACGCAGATCGACCCTGTCGCCGACGACGACGGTCTGCCCTTTTTCCTTGGCAATATCGATGAACAGCTGCAGATCCTTGTCACGGGTATTGGCGAGCATGAACTCGCGGAACGGTTCGGCAATGCGCGTCATCGCCTCCGTTTCGTTGATCTGATTCTGCAGGAGCGGATTGACGCCATTCTGCCAGGCCCGGTCGAAGGTCGGCGCCATGACGTAAAACGTCATGAACAGCGCAAGGCTGACCATGATCATGTTGGACGGTGTGGTGGCGAGCCCCATGCCGGTGCGCAGGATCGCAAAGGCGATGACGAAGCGAGGAAAGCTCGTCACCATGATGAGAATGCCGGGTGCGACCGACAGGACGGTCAAAAGCCCGAATGTGCGGATAATCCAGGAAGCGACCGAGCCATCGATAGGCGTGTTGAGGATATCGGCGGGAAAGCCTTGCGCTCCCGCGATACCTGACATCGCCACCATGGCGGCTATGAATGCGATGGTCCGGATCATGAGCGAATCATTGAATAACAAATGTCCTGAAGATGACATTGGTTACGCGCCCTTCGGAGCGAAGGTCAACCCGTTCCTCGATGTCATCCTTGAGATATTGAAATCCGCGTGGTCCCTGGATCTGTTGCAGTGACACTGTCCTCAGATAGGCGGCAATATCCTGGTGGATCTGTTCTGCCATCGCCGCATCGGGAGCGCCCTTGAAAAGAAGGGCGACCTCAAGCCGGATCCAGTTTTCGGTCGGATAGGCAAGGTTGGTGGTAATCGCATCCAGCTGAACGACGCCGTTGGCCTCGGTTGCAACTTTCGGCAAGCCTTCGTCCTTCGTGCCGGCCTCACCCACAGGCTTCTGACCGGCATTTTTTGAGGCAACCGCGGCCTTGGCTTCCTCAAGTACCCTGGCTTCCTCGCTGCTGAGCGGCTTGGGAGCGAGCATGCCGCCGACCAGCCAGCCACCGCCGCCGGCGATCAATGTCAGGACCGCAAGTGCCGCGATCATGATGACCGGCGATGACTTCTTCGGACCGCCATTGGCGAGATCGGCTTCTTCCATCTTCAAAATCCATCAAGAGTTGGCCGCTCAAGCAGCTCTGCCGTGCCGTCAGATCGGCGAGGCGATGTCCATGACCTGCTGGCCCCATGGCGGCTGCTGGACTTCGGTCAACCGGCCGCGTCCACCGTAGGAGATACGTGCCTCGGCGATCTTCTCGTAGGAGATCATATTCTTCGCATCGACGTCGTAGGGCCGCACAATACCGGCGACATTGAGAATGCGGATTTCGTGGTTGACCCGGACCTCCTGGGAACCGCTGATCAGCAAGTTGCCGTTTTCGAGCACGCCGGTGACAACGGCTGCAACGAGCAATACAAGCTTTTCGGCGCGCTCCGTCGTACCCTCGCCCTTGGACTTGGTGTTCGAGCCATAGTCGAGCCCACCACTCCAGCCAAAGCCGCTGGTTTGGGATTTGCCATTGGCACCGATGTTGAAACCACTGTCATTGGTCCGGCTGCGATCCGTCTTGTTGTCGAACGACGCCTTGTCGTCGATACGGATATCGACGGTGAGGATATCGCCGACCTTGAGTGCACGGGCGTCCTTGAACAAAGCCGACTGATTGTCGCTCCAGAGCGAATAACCATTCATCACCTGGCGCGATTCCTTCGGATACATCGCCATCTGCGGCGTCTGCGCATATTGCAGCCCGCTGCCGATAGGGCTCATGGATGGGGCTCTGCCGATCTCGTTGAGTGTCTGGTTCTGGCAACCTGCCAGCATGCTGGCGGCAAGAAGAACCGAAATCGGATATCTCATGACGGTTCCTTCGATGTGTCAGGGTCTGTGGCACTGGAAATGACGTTGGTGACAACCGCTGCCTTCTCATTGCTCATTTCACTGAGAATAAGGCTCGACTGGCGCGGCGGAAGCGACATGATTATTGCCGCAGCGACCCCGGGATTGACGAGCTCCAGCTTGGCTGCCGCCGCATCCGCCTTCATCGTCTTGTAGATCCCGACGAGGCCGATCTGGGCTTGCTTGAGAAAATCGTTGCGGCGCTTCAACCAGTCTTCGTACTCGTCGCGGCGCTTCTCCAGCGTCGCAATCCGTTCGTCGACATCAGCCTGCAGCTTCTCAAGATCCTTCTTCTGCAGCAGATACCGCTGGTCGCGCGCCGCGTCGGCGATATTGGTGCAGAACTGCTGGATCTCGTCGCCATTGGCCGGGATAGCCACGGCCGGTGCTGCAACTTCCTGTGCAAAGGCTCCGGGCATGGCCAGCATGGTGCAGCCGGCGGCAATCATCAGCAGGCGGCGGCGCAGACTGCTGGACGCGCTGGAGAGGTTATGTGTCATCATTGCAGGACGAGCTCCGCCTGGAGGGCACCGGCTGTCTTGATGCCCTGGAGAATGGAAATGATGCCGTCCGGTTTCACGCCGATACTATTCAAGCCGGATACCAGCGAGCGCAGGTTGGGGCCGTTGAGGATCGCAACAGTGCCCCCCTCCTCGAACGCCTGAATCGTCGTATTCGGCTCGATCTCGGTACGGCCGCGCGAGAACGGCTCCGGCTGCACGACGGTTGGTGTTTCGGTGACCTGAACCGTCAATGTTCCATAGCTGACAGCGACCTGGTTGATCCGCACGTCCTGCCCGATGACGATCGTTCCGGTTCGCTCATTGATGACCACACGCGCGGGCACATCGGTCTCGACGACGAGGTTTTCGATATCGGCCATCAGCCGGGACAGATCGGCCATCTTCGGCTTGTCGATCACGACCGCCTGGGAATCGCGGGCCTCGGCGATGCTGCCGCCGAACTGCGTCTTGCCGTAGCGGTTGATGGCTGCTGCCATGCCGACCGCCGTCGAAAAGTCCGGATTTCTCAGCTGCAGAACGAGGTTGAAACCGTCCTTGAACTTGGCCGGCAATTCGCGCTCGATGATCGCACCGTTTGGAACACGGCCTGATGTGGTGACCCCTTGCGTTACCGACGCGGCATCGCCCTGCGCGCTGAAACCGGTGACGACGACGGATCCTTGCGCGACCGCATAGATCTGACCATCAGCGCCCGAAAGGGAGGTCATGACCAGTGTGCCGCCACGAAGCGAAGTGGAATCGCCAAGCGACCCGACCGTCACGTCAATACGGCTGCCGGGACTGGCGAAGGGTGGCAGATTGGCGGTCACCAGGACCGCTGCGATGTTCTTCGAACGGGACTCGTTGTCCTGCGTCGAGATGCCGAGATTCTGCAGCATGGCGCGCAGCGATTGCGCCGTAAACGGCGCCGAACGCAGGCTGTCGCCCGTGCCTTGCAGCCCAACCACCAGACCATAGCCGATCAGCTGGTTTTCGCGGCCCGACTGCAGCGAGGCGATGTCCTTAATGCGCGACGCGGCCTGTGCCGGGGCGATCGTCATCGAAAGCACGGCAGCGATTGCCAGGCACCATTTGCCGAAACGAAAGATCATTTTGCCACCACGTGAATTGTTCCGTCGTCCATCACCGTTCCGGAGACGATGATGCCGGAATCGGTGTTGCGCACCCGGATCAGATCGCCGACTGCGGCATTCTCCAGCGGTGCGCCGCCGGCAGTGATCGTGAGAGGACCGTTGGTAAAGACGATGCGGACAGCCTTGCCGCGTTCGACCGCATAGGGTTCGCGCAATGCCGAGACGAGAATGACGCGTCCTTGCAGCAGGGTGCGGCTAGACACCTTGCCGGTCACCTGGTCGGTCGAGACTGCATAATCGCCGGTCAGGGCTGGATTGGTCACCTCGACTTCTTCCAAACGCTGCGCATCGATGAGTTCGCCGGGATAGATCGTCTGTGTCGGAATAACGGCCATGCGCCTTTCGGCGAACGCGGGCTTCGCAGAGAGAAGCCCGGCAGACACGATCCCGGCGACGGCCAGTGCCCGCAGAAGGAAACCTCCGCGGGGAGTGGCAGCTTTCAAGAGCGACACATTGGCAATCCGGCGAAACGTCATGTTTGCCACCCCTCTTTTATCTCAGGTTCTTGCTGACCGTCGCAGCCATTTCGTCGGCGGCCTGGATGATCTTGGAGTTCATTTCATAGGCACGCTGCGCCGAGATGAGGTCGGTGATTTCCTTGACCGGATCGACGTTCGACGCTTCGAGGTATTTCTGCTTGATCTGGGCATAACCCGGATCAGCCGGAGTGCCGATGACCGGATCGCCGGAAGCCGGCGTCTGCTTGAAGAGATTGTCGCCCTGTGGCTCGAGGCCCGCCTCGTTGACGAAGTTGGCGATCGTCAGCTGACCAAGCACGGTCGGAATGGTGGCATTGCCGATGCGAACCGAGACTTCGCCTGACGCACTGACGGTAACTTCGCTGGCGTTCTGCGGCACGGTGATTTCCGGCACGACCGTATAACCATCAATGGTCACGAGCTGGCCATCGGCATTGGTGTTGAAGGCGCCGGCGCGGGTGTAGGCCGTCTCGCCATCCGGCGTCTCGATCTGGAACCAGCCGCGGCCGATCAGTGCCATGTCCAGGCTGTTGCCCGTGCTGATCAGGCTGCCCTGCAGATGCAGGTTGCGGACGGCGGACGTCTGGACGCCGAGACCGACCATGGCACCTTCCGGAACGATCGCCTGGTTGGCGCGGTTCGGCACGCCCTGAGCGCGCTCGGTCTGATAGAGAAGGTCGGAGAACTCGGCGCGGGCGCGCTTGTAGCCGGTCGTGTTGATGTTCGCGATATTGTTCGCGATCACTTCCAGGTTCAGCTGCTGGGCATTCATGCCTGTCGCGGCGATCGAAAGAGCCTTCATTACATTTTTCCTTTAGATCGGCATGCGTGCGATTTCGAGATAGGCGCTGACGACCTTGTCCCGGATGGCGATGGCGGTTTGCAGCGACTGCTCGGCATTCATGACGGAATCGATGACTTCGCGGGTATTGGCCTCGCCGCGAATGCCCTGGATCGAATTGACTTCCGACTGCCGCAGGCCGTTGGTCATCTCGGTCGCCATATTGCCCATGACTTCGGCAAAGCTCTGCGATTTTCCGGCCGTGGCTGCGCCGCCGAGAATGCTCTGGGCGGACGAGGCTGATGACGTGGAAGTGACGTCCTTGACGGTCGAAATTGCCGCGCTGATGGTTTTGATTGCGTCGATCATTATTGCGAGGCCCTTAGAAGGTCGATAGTTGCGGAGATCAGGTCGCGTGCCTGCTTCGTGGTCTGGAGATTGGCCTCGTAGGAGCGGTTGGCTTCCCGCATGTCGGCCATTTCGATCAGCACGTTGACATTCGGCATCTTGACCATGCCCTTGCTGTCGGCCGCCGGGTTGCCCGGATCGAATTCGACGGAGAAGTCGGAATCGTCGGTTCCCAGGCGCTGAACCTCGACCGTCGATGCGCCGCTGGCACGGTCGATTTCCGCTGCGAAACTGACCGTCTTGCGACGATAGGGGTCCGTGCCCGGTGCGTCGCCGCTGGAGCGCGCGTTGGCAATATTTTCGGAAACGATGCGCAGACGCGTCGATTCCGCTTCGAGACCGGAGGCCGAAACCTTGAGAGCTGAAACCAGAGGATCCATGGCCGTTATTTCCGTACCGTCATGAGCATCATCCGGTGAAACGCCTTTACGAGCCCGGCATTGAGCTCGTAGTCGCGCTTGATTTCACCGGTCTTCATCAATTCCTTCTCCAGCTGGACGCTGTTGCCCGACTGCTGGACCTCGACGTCATCCAGCATGCTGGTTTCCGTCACCTGCGCGGCGCTGCTGCCATCGGTAAAGTGCGCTGGATTGGTGGACGCCATCTGGAAGCCGGTTTGCTGCATCACGCTTTCGAACGGCTTGACGTCCTTGGCTGCATAATGCGGCGTGTTGGCGTTGGCGATGTTCCCGGCGACGACGTTCTGGCGGACTGCCAGCCATTGCGCCTGCCGGGACGCGAGATCAAAAAGCTGTATAGGTTGCATCATGCGACTCCATGCTTGTTGCTGGAGAACCTAGGCACGCAATCTTGCGTGGGACTGAAGTGGATGGCGTATCGGAAATGCGGGGGATGCGGGCATCGCGAAGTGATGCTTTTCGGCACTGCAACGGGCCTTGCGCCGCCGCAATGCATCGAGCAGCTGAGGCGCCCTGCAAAACAGGCCCGACCCATTTCCGGCTGAAGGAGCCGGGAAACTACGGGTTATGCTCGATAATCGTGGATCGTTTGGTCCGATGGACGGATCAGTCGGCCTGGTAGACGTCGCCCTTGGAGGTGATCATCACCCAGCGCCCATCGCGCTGCTCGAGTGTGGCAAGGCGGCTGTTATCGGGAAGTGCGGAGCCGATACGGACAATGTACATGCCGCTGCTGTCTTCGATAAGCGCCCGGCCATTGGCGACATGCATCAGCTTGAAGCCGTTGGCAGAGGGGAATGGTTGTTCCAGGTCTTCCTGGACGCCAGCCTTTTTCGGGCCATCGGCGTTCGGGACCGTTGCCGTCGTCAATTGATCGACGGCCGATTGCGTCTCCGCATCGCGCTCCATCATCGCTGTCGGTGACGCGGAACCGCCGGGGCCTTCGCGGCCAGGCACATCGCGCGTGTTGCCCTGCCAAAGTGCTGGCATCGAGAATTTATCCTGATGCAGAAAGGCATACCAGGGAAAGAAGGTCGCGGCTGCGGCAAGCGCAACGCCCGTCACACCCAGCGCCTTGTCGATCAGCGGCGTACGTTCGCCACGCTTACGCTGCGGCACGATTTCATCGGCGTCGTAATCAATCATGGCTTATCACCTCCGCATGTTTCCGGCCTGCCCGGCAGTGGCCGCCGCCTTCAACGCATTGGCGAGGTCGGTGAACGCATCGAAGGCCGGGCGTTCGCCGGGTGTCTGTTTCAGGATGTCGTAGATGACGGGAACCTGCTTGATCGCCATGTCCAGATCCGGATCGCTGCCTGGCCGGTAACCGCCGATCAACCGGAGATCGCGGGTCTCCTCGAAGCGGTGGATCAAGGACTTCAGCCGCCCGACAAGCTTCTCCTGATCCGGCGTCCAGGCCTTTCGCGCCAGGCGCGACACGGACGCCAGCGGGTTGACCGGCGGGTAGCGGCCTTCCTCGGCAAGGCTGCGGTCCATGACGATATGGCCGTCGAGAATACCGCGCGTCGAGTCGGCGATCGGGTCGTTGTGATTGTCGCCGTCGACGAGGATCGAGATAATCGCAGTGATCGTCCCCGCCCCTTCCGCACCTGGGCCTGCCCGCTCCAGCAGCCGCGGCAGTTCGGTAAAGACCGACGCAGGATACCCACGGGCGATCGGCGGCTCACCCGAGGCGGTGGCAACCTCGCGGATGGCATGGGCAAAACGGGTGACGCTGTCGACGATCAGAAGGACGTTGTCGCCCTGGTCGCGGTAGTGCTCGGCGATGGTCACGGCGGTCAGCGGCGCCATCTTGCGCAGCATCGGGCTTTCATCGCTGGTTGCCACCACGGCAACCGACTTGGACAGGTTTTCGCCGAGCGTATCCTCGATGAATTCACGCACTTCACGGCCACGTTCGCCGACCAGCGCAATGACGACCTTGTCGAACGCATCGGCACGCGCCAGCATCGACAGCAAGGTGGATTTGCCGACGCCGGAGCCGGCGAAGACACCGAGACGCTGGCCAAGGCAGAGTGGAGAAAAGATATCGATTGCCCGCACACCGGTGCGGAATCCATGCTCGACCCGCTTGCGGGTCATCGACGGCGGCGCCGTATTGGAGATCGGCCGGCGGATATCACCCTGCAGCAGGGGACCGCGTCCATCGATCGGTTCGCCGAGCGAATTGATCGTGCGGCCGCACCAGCTTTCCGTTGGCGCAATGCGGAAGGCCCCCTTGCGGATCACCGTGTCATGAATGCCGATCGGATCGCCCGGTTCGATCGGGCAGACAACCACCGTTTCCTGTTCGACCTTGACGACTTCGCCAAGATGGACGCCGGTTGAACTCTTGTGCGCAACAAAATCGCCAAGGCGGACATGCCGGGAAAGGCCGGTGACGGTATAGTATCCCGCCGAAATCGACTGGACGTGGCCGCCCGGTGCGATCGAGAATTCCGGATTGGAATAGCGCCCGACGAGGCCGCCAAGCGCTGCAAGAGATGTCGACGAATTGCTGATCTGGATCTTGTCGTTCTGCATGCCGGTTCCTGCCGTCTGCCCGCAATGCCGGAAAAGCACCGGGGCGAGGCCTTAGTCCTGTCGAAAATCAGAAATGCTACTTGCTGCCGCCAAGCGTCTTGATCGCTTCACCCAGTGATGTTTCGCTATCGCGCATCAGAGCCGAGATGTTCTCGAAGGCGCGCGATACCATTATCAGCTGCGACATTTCCTGAACCGGGTTGACGTTGGATTCTTCGACATAGCCCTGCATCACGCCGACATCGAAACGATCGACGACCGGTTCCGCTGCAGAATTGGGGATCACGGCGCTGTTGTCGTGGCGGGAAAAACCATTGGCGAAATTGGCTTCATAGAGCCCGAGTGCGGCAACCTGGGTTCCATCCTGGTGAATGGCGCCGTCGGCACTCACCTTGATTTCGCTGGCTTGTGCACTGAGCTGGATCGGCGCGCCGCCCGCGTCAAGCACAGGATATCCGCGCAGCGTGACCAGATCGCCGGTTTCCGTCATGGTAAAGCGGCCGTCACGGGTCAGAGCCGTGCCGCCGGGCGTCGCAATCTGGAACCAGGCATCGCCCTTGATGGCGAAATCCAGCTGGTTGCCCGTCTGGGTCAGACCGCCATTATTGGTGTTGAGAAACTCCTTGCCCTCGGAGACAAACGAAACCTTCGTCGGGCGGGTGTCACCGAGGATCTGGTTGAATTTCACTTCCGTCGAGCGGAAGCCGACGGTGCTGGAATTGGCGACGTTGTCGGCCAGCGTGTTCATGCGTTTTTCAAGCGCCATCTGCGAAGAGACGGCAACATAGAGACCGGTCTGCATTTCAGCGTCCCCCGAGTTTCAGTGTATTGATGGAAAGGAGGAGATCGGAGGAAATGCCATAACCGCTGGATGAGCCAAAGACGGCAAGCGGGTCATAAGGGTCCGAAGAATTGTTGAGTTCCCAAAGAGCCGTGAAGCGTTCGAGCAGTTTCGAGAGCTTTGCCGGATCCTTGAAGTCCTTGATATCGATTGCCTTGTCGATGGCCGCCGCCTGCTTGTCGATATCGGCAGCGGCAAACTCGTCCGGCATCTGCAGCAGAGTGCGCGTGACCTGCGCCAGCGCGTCGTCGGCCAGCAAGCCGAAGGCGCTGGTGATGGTCGGCGCGGTGCGCTCGAAATAGAGGGCCAGGCGGACGCCGGCATTGTCTTCGCCTGCCGTCTGCTCCAGCGTCTGGCGCATGTATTTGTCCGCCACGCCCTTCTGGGCCTTGTCGAAGGAGGTTGCCGCCGTGCCGTTGCGGGCAAAGTTCAGCGATTCCACCAGGCTCGAATACCGGCTGTCGGTGAGCTGCTTGGCAAATGCGTCATCCTTGTCGATGCCCTCGGTCAGAACCTTGCGCATGAACGCCTTGGCATAACCCATGTCTTCAAGGCCATGCGCCTTGATGGCGTAATTATAAAGCCGCGTATCGGCGAAGAAGTCGTCGATCGTTTTGACGTTGCCGATATTGGCCAGATAATATTCGGTTTCGCGGGCAACGTCCGGCTGCTCGGACACCCGCTCCAGCGACTTGCTGAGGTTGCCTGCAATCATCTGGTAGCTGGTGTAAGTCGTCGTCACGACGTTTCCCCGTTCATCCATTCGAAAGACGCATCGCGCGCCGGTTGAACGGAAACCTGACGGCTGTTGCTTGCGCGAACCTGTTTCCCTGCAAGGCCGGGCAAAAGTGGTCAACAGCCAGCCTCACGCAAGGCTGGCGGCCTAACGATACCGTCGAAAATCCACCATTGCGGCAGGTATCGAAATGAACATCATCATCGGGCTCCTCTTGACATTGGGCTGTATCCTCGGCGGCTTCATTGCCATGGGCGGCCATATGGAGGTCCTGAATCAGCCCTTCGAGCTTGTCATCATCGGCGGCGCCGGCATCGGCGGCTACATCATGGCCAATTCGATGAAGGTTCTGAAGGATACCGGCAAGGCACTCGGCGAGGCCTTCACCCACAAGGTTCCCAAGGAACGCAATTATCTCGACACGCTGGGCGTTCTCTACAGCCTGATGCGCGACCTGCGCACCAAGTCGCGCAACGAGATCGAAAGCCACATCGACAACCCGGATGAATCCTCGATCTTCCAGTCGGCCCCGACCGTCCTGAAGAACAAGGAACTGACGGCTTTCATCTGTGACTACGTCCGCCTCATCATCATCGGCAACGCCCGCTCCCACGAGATCGAGGCGCTGATGGACGAGGAAATCAACACGATTACCCACGACAAGATGAAGCCCTATCACGCACTGACGACGATGAGCGACGCCTTCCCGGCCATCGGCATCGTCGCCGCCGTTCTCGGCGTCATCAAGGCGATGGGCGCCATCTCGGAATCTCCGGAAGTTCTCGGCGGCAAGATCGCAGCCGCCCTCGTCGGCACCATGCTCGGCATCTTCCTGTCCTACTGTATCGCCAGCCCCGTGATCGCCAACATCAAGGCCGTCCGCGACAAGCAGAACCGCCTCTACATCATCGTCAAGCAGACGCTGCTCGCCTACATGAACGGCTCTGTGCCACAGGTTGCGCTCGAATACGGCCGCAAGACCATCTCGGCCTATGAGCGTCCTTCGATCGACGCGGTCGAGCAGGAAATGATGAACCCCGGTGGCGGCAGCGAAAGCAAGGCGGCTTGATCCGATGACCTCAACGACCCAAAACAACGTCTACACCTTCGACCGCAAGCTTCTCGCCCGGATGACCGGCGCACTTGGCGATACCAAGACGATCAGCAAGCTGTGCAGCGATCTCGGCCACGTCTTCGCCGAGTTCCTGCCCGACATTTTCCAGAACGAGACCGGCCTCGACATCGAGATCGGCTATGCCGGCTTCGATACCGGCCTGAAGAGCGAACTGATCGCCAATCTCGGCAACGGCGTGGCGCTCTGCGACACGTCGCTGCGCAACTGGTGCCCCGATTTCGTCATCAGCTGCGATAGCCCGGTGATCATCACACTGATGGAAATCCTGCTCGGCGCACCGGCAAATGCCATCGAAGAGCCCAAGCCCCGATCGCTCTCCAACATCGAGCTCGATGTTGCGACGATGATCTTCGAAAAGGTCGCCGACGTGCTGAAATCGGCAGTCACGGTTGCGGGCAGTTTCGAACCCGTCGTCGGGCGGCCTTACAATGCCAGCCAACGGCCGGCTCCGGATCCGGATGTCGCTGATGTCTATGCCGCCTGCATCAACGTGACGATGGGCCTCGGCCCCGTTCTATCGACCTTCTCGATCATCGTGCCGCAGCAGACCCTGTTGAAAACGGCCGTTGTCTTCCCGAAGGGTGTCGGCCAGGGCCGCAAGGCCAAGGGCGCATGGGGCGAGCAGCTTGAACAGCAGGTTCGCCGTTCGACGGTAAGCCTCGAAGCGCGCATCAAGCTGCAGAGCCTGACGCTGGATACAATCAGCCGCCTTCAGCCCGGCGACGTCATTCCATTCCAGGATGCCAAGGACGTGCGCGTCGAGATCAACGCTAACGGCCGCGACCTCTACGTCTGCGAATTCGGGCGCGCCGGCACGAAATACACGGTGCGGATCAAGGATACCCACGGTTCGGAGAGCGACATTCTCCACCACCTGATGAGTTAAAAACCCCCTGCCTTACCCGGCAACATGGTTGGGGCAAGTTTCAACTGGAATAGTTTGCACATGGCACCGAAGAAAGCACCAATAGAAGACCAGGCGATCCTGAGCGGCGGCGATGCCGAGCTCGATCAGGCCATCGACGATCTGCGTGGCGTCCTGCAAAGCGATGCCACCGGGACCGGGCTGGACAATGATTTCGGCATGGATTTCGCCGCGGCCCCCGCGACCGGCGAAACATCCGATTTCGGCAGCACATTTTCGGCTGAAACCGACCTCGGCAGCTTTGGCGGCGATTTTGGCGCCAGCAACAGCTTCGCCGACCTGGACCAGGCCACAGCCGCACCGGCTTTCGACGCCGGTTCGTTCGGCACAAAAACATTCGGCGGTGACACGTTCGAAGACCAGCCCGCCGGTGAACCCGGTAGCGGCATGACCGCCAATCTCGACCTGATCATGGATATCCCGATCGATGTCCAGATTGTACTCGGCACCAGCCGCATGCAGGTCTCCGGCTTGATGAACCTCACGGAAGGCGCGACGATCGCGCTCGACCGCAGGATCGGCGAACCGGTGGAAATCGTCGTCAATGGCCGGGTCATCGGCCGCGGCGAAATCACCGTCCTAGACGAAGACGAAACGCGTTTCGGTGTAAAACTCATCGAAATCAAGGGTACCAGTAAAGTTTGAACCCGGTTAGGGTCATGAGGATCAATCCATGATGGATTTCGACAATTTCGAGGCTTCGGCGCCCACAAGGCCACTCTCCCAGATGGACAAGGCCGCAGCGGTTCTGCTTGCAATGGGCAAGCCCATTGCCGGCAAGTTGTTGAAATTCTTCACGCAGAGCGAATTGCAGGGCATCATCGCTTCCGCGCAGTCGCTCCGCTCAATCCCGCCCCACGAACTGGAAATCCTGGTGAACGAGTTCGAGGACCTGTTCACCGAAGGTGCCGGCCTGATGGACAATGCCAAGGCCATCGAAGGCATTCTCGAAGAGGGCCTGTCGCCGGACGAAGTCGATGGCCTGCTCGGCCGCCGCACCGCCTTTGCCGCCTATGAAGCCAATATCTGGGATCGGCTGCAGGATTCCGACCCGGCCTTCGTCGCCCAGAGCCTGGGCAAGGAACATGCGCAGACCATCGCCTATGTGCTGTCGATGATGCCATCGACCTTCGGCGCAAAGGTTCTGCTGCAGCTGCCGGAAGCCAGCCGCGCCGACATCATCAACCGTGCTGTCAACATGAAGGGCGTCAGCCCGAAAGCGGCGCAGATCATCGAGGCCCGCGTGGTCGAGATGATGCGCGAGATGGACGCCGAAAAGAACTCGATCGGCTCGATCAAGATCGCCGAAGTCATGAACGAACTGGAAAAGACCCAGGTCGACACGCTGCTGGCTTCGCTGGAATCGATCAGCACCGAATCGGTCAAGAAGGTTCGTCCTAAGATCTTCCTGTTCGACGACGTTCTGTATATGCCGCAGCGCAGCCGCGTGCAGCTGTTCAACGACGTATCGGGCGACATCATTACCATGGCGCTACGCGGCTCCGGCATGGAACTGCGCGAATCGGTCCTCGCCTCGATTGGCGCACGTCAGCGCCGCATGATCGAATCGGATCTTGCTGCCGGCGACGTCGGCATCAATCCGCGCGATATCGCCATTGCCCGCCGCTCGATCACGCAGGAAGCCATTCGCCTCGCCGCCAGCGGCCAGATCGAACTGAAGGAAAAGGAAGCCGTCGCCGCCTGACCGGCCGCTTCACCGCCGGACTGATATCTGGAGCCCTTCAACCAAGCGCGGTTGGAGGGCTTTTTGCTGGGCGCCTGCCCGCGTCCGTCTACTTTCTGTGAAGCGTTGCTTTCCCGCGCATATCTTCCTTGCATGCCCTCCTGCCCCGGCTCACAACAGCTTTGACAGCAAACACTGCTGCAGCCAGATGCAAGAGGTCTTCATCCGATGTCGGACGATCAGGACAAAGACAGTAAAACAGAATCACCGACCGAGAAGAAAATCACCGACGCCATGGAGAAGGGGAACACCCCGTTCTCGCGCGAGGTCACCATGTTCGCCTCGGTTGTGGCCATCTATATATTTGTCGTTTTCTTCCTGCCGCAGGGCTTCGCCGCCGTGGCCGAATCCCTCAAGGATATTTTCGAGCAGCCGGAAGCCTGGCAACTCAACACATCAACGGATGTGGTCGCGCTGATATCGCACCTTTTCCGGACGGCCGGAACGTTGCTCATTCCATTTTTCGTGCTTCTCATCGTGTTCGGGATCGGGTCATCCATCCTGCAGAACCTACCAAGCCCTGTGCTTGACCGCGTCGCACCGAAGATGAACCGGATTTCACCCATCGGCGGGTTCAAGCGGATCTATGGAATTCAGGGTATCGTCGAATTCGCCAAGGCCTTTGCCAAGGTGGCGGTCGTCTCGCTGATCATCGTGCTCGTGCTGTGGAACGACTATTACGCCACGCTCGATTCGATGTTTTCCGACCCGTTGACGATCTTTGCGACGATGTCGAAGGACTTCAACAAGATCATGATCGTCATCCTGATCTCCACGGCCGTTATCGCCATCGCCGATTTCTTCTGGACCCGGCATCATTGGTACACCGAGCTGATGATGACGAAGCAGGAGGTCAAGGAAGAGCTGAAGCAATCCCAAGGCGACCCGATCATCCGCGCGCGGCTTCGCTCAATTGCCCGCGACAGGGCCCGCAGGCGCATGATTACCTCGGTTCCGCGCGCCACGCTCGTCATCGCCAACCCGACGCACTATGCCGTTGCGCTGCGTTATGTCCGCGAGGAAGGTGATGCGCCGGTGGTGGTTGCCAAGGGTCAGGACCTCGTCGCGCTGAAGATTCGCGAGATCGCCGAGCAAAACGGCATCCCGGTTTTCGAGGACCCGCCCCTCGCACGCTCAATGTTTGCGCAAGTCTCGGTGGATAGTGTGATTCCACCGGTGTTTTATAAGGCAGTCGCCGAACTCATTCACCGGATCTATGCAACGCAGCCGAAACGGATGACGTGATCCCAATGAAAAAATGCGAATATTCGGAACAACGCGAAAAAATAGTAGCCGAAGCGATCCGTCCTGTAGCGACGGAATTGCGGTTGATCGATGCCGCCGACTTTATCGCGATGCTGCGTTTTGAATCGCATGGGAGCCTGGCGGACCTGGTCTCATCGGCCGCAGAACTCTATTTTCTGCCCGGTACCGTCAATTTCGGTATCGGCGGCAACTATTCCCTGGATTGGGGTACGGAGCCGGAGATCACCCTTGATCTCGAATTGAAGCCGGATGGCGTCACCGTCTATGCGCAGCTGGCTCTTGGCAAGAACACGGCCGGTCTCGAAATCAACCATATCGCATTCCAAAGCCCGTCCAGCGATCCGGACGAGAATACGGCGTTCCTGGCCCAGAGCCTGAACGCGGCGAAATTCGTCAAATCCTATCCGACCGCTCTTGCGAGCTGATCTTCGGATACCCGGCCATGATGGCCGAAAAATCCCCTTAGCTGATGTAACCGAGACGAATGGCCTTGGCGATCGCCTGGATTCTGTTGACCGAATCCAGCTTGGTCGTTGCTGCCCCGAGATAGGCGTTGACCGTATGCACCGACAAGCCCATCTTCTCGGCGATTTCTTCGCTGATATAGCCGTCGCCGGCCATCTGCAGGCAGCCGATTTCGCGGTCGCTCAGCGATTCCGACGGCAGCATGCGGCGTTCGTCGGCGGCCAGAAGATCGGTCATGATCTGGCAGCTGCGGCCGTGTAGATCGATGATCATCTCGCTCGACAGATCAATGTAGCTCCCCATGAAAACGACATAGCCATTACCCTGCGCACCGAGCCTGACCGGCAGGGCAATGCCGGAGTAAGGCAGGACGCGGCCGGCAAGACGCTGGGTAAAGCGCGCGAAATCCGGCGTCTCCGCCGCCTGGTGTTCACCCACGCCGTTCCACATCAGCGGCAACAGCGAGGTGTCGAGATGCGCCAGCATCTGCTCGCCATAGGCCGACAGCAGTTCATGCGCCATGGGCTCGGCATCGGCACCCCAGTTGTCGAGGGCGCAATTCAGCTTGCGTGATGCCGGCAGGCCGTTTCCATTCAGCCGCAGAACGGCAAAATTCTTGGCATTGATCTGTTTCTGCATTGCCTGCAACCGCGCCACAAGCGTTGCGGCCTTTGACGCCCTTGCCTGCAGCCTTCCGGTCTTGGCGTCATCGCCTGTGCGGGCATGCGGGAGGAAATAGGTCATGACCGCCTCCTAGACGAGATTGTTGCGAACGGCATAGGCGATGGCTTCCGAGCGGGTCTTCGTCGCCGTCTTGCGCATCACGCTGGTGATGTAATTGTTGATCGTGTTGCGCGAGATACCGAGGATCACCGCGATCTCGTCGCTGGTCTTGCCCTCGGCGATCCAGAAGAGGCATTCGAGTTCACGCTCCGTCAGTTCGAAATCACGGTCGGTGCGGCCGCCTCGCTCGCTGGTGAAGCTGGCGAAATAGCCGGTCAGCAGACCGACGTCTCTCAGACTTTCCTGCGAGAGAATGACGTCCTGCGGGAAGAGCAGCATCAAGGACAGACGGGCGCGCCCGACATTGAAGGTAATCGAGCAATATTCGCGGCTGATGCCACGGCTGATGTCGATATCGTCCGGCAGGCTCATGAACGCCGGCTGCATTACCGACAGGCATTTCTCCATCTCATTGGTCTTGGAATGGAGCTGCGACATCACCTTTCCGAGGCGCTTGACGACATCGAACGGCCAGTCCGAACATACGACGAAATCCAGCCCCTCATCCTGGGACAAATCATAGCGCGCGAGGAGATAGTGGGTTGCTCCCACATAATCCGTCAGCGCCGCCAGTCCTCTGCTCAGATTGCCGCGCTCGGCAAATTCGCCAAGCCTGCGAATGAGCTGCTCCTTGGAGGGAACCCGCCCAACACCGCGCGGCGCCGACCCTGGCAATGGCCAAGCCGCAACCTCTGTCTGTAGAGCATTCATGACATCAACCCCCGTAATGGATTCGTCCGTGCTCAAAACCGCCTTCGCCGCCGCCGGCAATAGCATCGAAGCGTCCGCATTCTTCGACACAAGCGAATCAGTACGCGAATCACTACATAAAATGTACATCGCCCCTTGCGAAAAACTACTGCCCCCTTATCGGGATTTACTTTTTGAGGAATCCATGAATCGATTCGCGGCGGCGGACGCAAAAAAACGAACCGCCATTGAAAGGTGAAAGTCGACCACATTTTAGCCGATTGTAATCGTTTGTTTTTTGGCGACCGCGCATTATGGAAAACCATTTCACATCGCCAGCACAGCAAGAGCGCGCGCCTAACGGCACCCCCGAAACGGCAACGCAAATCACCGGCGTTTGAATCGCCGCCATTTTGTCAAGTTTTCATTTTTTTATTTGTTTTTACTCCTGTTGCGAAATTACATCATCAACATTTGACGTTTAAACCGGAGAACAAAACAAAAACACAAGCAACAATGAGGATAAACCCTCCGTAATATTTCACTAAATCTGAATTACTACTGACATCCGGAATCAATACCTGCCGTGCCGCACACATAGCGGCAGGCAAACGCCATTTTCCCCAGAGAAAAATTAACGATTTGTTAAATATAACGAATCCCGAACCGCTCCGTTACATCGTTCGGGCACCCGCTGATTCTTGCAACCTTACCCTGGGGGGAAGGTAATACAGAAAACAGCTGAACTTCTAGCTTTTGGAGCAGGATCCCGCTTCCCGCCGCCGAGGCGGCGCCCAACAGCCCAGCGCGATTTCAAGTGCACACTTGAGGAAAACTTCGCGCTGGCCTGTCATCCTCCATTGAGCGGCCTGTTCTTCCACGCGAAAAACCCGCCGGCGAAGGCGGGTTTTAAAAGGACCATGTTCAAGACTGAGAAAGTGTCTGGTCTCAGGCTGCTTTTTCGGCGACCCATTTGCGCAGGATCTTTGCAGCGCGCTCTTCGCTGATTTCGACCATGCGGGAGAGCCTCCGTTCCGGCCCCTCCTTGACCCGGCGGTTGAAGCCGCCTTCGCTGTCGTCGCCGAGGCTTAGCAGATCGTCGGTGCTGTCGAAGCCGAAGTCGGAGCCGAAGCCTTCCATCAAAGCACCGCCAGCACCACCGTTTGCGGCTGGCGAGAAGTCCGGCAGTTCCAGGCCAACCGGCTCGTTGTCGTTGAGCGCAACGCCCGGACCCGTCAGGCCCATCGAGCGAGCCAGCGGACGCATTCCCATCCACACGACCACGAAGGCCACTGCGACGAAGGCAAGTGCATTGATGATACCGCCGATATTACGGGTCAGCGTTTCCATGATGCCGGGACCGGCAACCGCTTCGTCAAGCAACTGCGTGTTGACGAAATCCATGGCTGTCAGCGTGATCATGTCTCCGCGCGCCGGATCGAGACCAACGGCCGTTGCAACGATCTTCTGCATGTCCTGGATATAGGCGTCGATCTTTGCCTGGTCCGCACCTTCGCCGACCATGGCGGCAACCCGGCCGCGGTTGACCACCACGGCGACGGAAAGCTTCTCCAGCGTATAGCTGTTCTTGACGGTAGCGACGGTCTTCGAGTTGATCTCGTAGTTGGTCTGCTCTTCCTTCTTCTCGGTCTGGTCGTTCGACTGAGGTCCGGTCGCGCCACCAGTCGGAGCGGCCTGCGGAACGTTCTGCTGAACCGTCGCCGCATTGTCGGCCTGCTGCTGGCTGGATTTCTGCTGTTCCTTGGTCACCCGGGTCGAGCGCTCGACGCGCGATTCCGGATCGAAGACCGTTTCCTGGATCTGCTGGGTATCGGTGTTCAGCTTGGCGGTAACGCTGGACCGGAAGTTGTCCATGCCGAGGAAAGGCGTCAGGGCCTTGTCGATATTGTTTTCGATTTCGTTCTGGACGTTCTGGATGATGCCAAGCGACTGGTTCATCGCGCTGTTGGCAGGATCGTCACCGGAGGCCAGAAGCTGGCCGGTTGAATCGAGGATCGTGACGTCGTCAATGCCGAGACCCGGAACCGACGAAGCCACCAGGTGACGGATCGAGGCGGCGGCATTGCGGCCGATATTGGCGCTGGCGCGGATCATTACCGAGGCCGTCGGGTTCTGCTCGGCTTTTCTGAAGCTGCCGCGGTCGGCCATGACGATGTGGACGCGTGCGGCGGAAATTCCGGAAATCTGCTGGATGGTGCGGGCGATCTCACCTTCAAGGGCGCGAACGCGGGTGACTTCCTGCATGAAGGAGGTGAGGCCAAGCGATCCGACATTGTCGAAGAGCTCGTAACCCGCATTGGCGCTGTTGGGCAGGCCACGTTCGGCCAGGTACAGACGGGCCTTGCCCGTCATGCCGACCGGAACCTGGATGCTCTTCCCGTCCGAACCGACTTCGAAATTGATGTTGGCTTCGGCGAGGGCAACGCTGACCTGATTGAGGTCGCCGCTCTCCAGCCCGACATAGAGTGTTTCGTAGGAAGGTTTGTTGACGTAAAGCCCGGCAGCGAGAACGATCCCGACTGCGATAACCCCGGCTGCAATCAGCGCGATGAGCTTACCCTGACCGAGACTGGCCAGGTTTTTCGTGACCGTCGAAAGTTGATCCAACAGATTCATTCTGTTTCCGCACCCAGTGGCGCATGTTCCGTTCAGACAACATCGCCTGGTGGAGTGAACATGCGCAGATCCAAACATTCGGGCTGCTGATGGATTTGACGCATGAAGCTTCGTCAAATCACGCGCAAATCTACCAGTCCCGATTGGCACACTAGAAAACGAAACTTGCGCGAACTTGTCTTGAAGGCTCGCCTCTGGCCACAACGTCATCGGCAGCGCAAAAACAAAACCGCCGCCTGATGACGAGTGTCGAGGCGGCGGCGAAAGGTGGTTGAAAGAGGTAATTATCGGCTAGAAGGCTTCGAAATCTCCGGCTGCCTCGGTCAGCGGCTGAGAATGGCCGTGACGCAGCATGCCGTTGCCGAGCGACTTCTGCATGTCGGCAAGCTTGACGAGATTGAGCGCCGTCGTGACATCCACCAGCCAGGACTGCGGAATGGCCGCGGTGACGGTGTCGATGAACTCGGCCAGCCCGCGTGTCTTCTGGACCGCCAGATCGATGCCCTGGAGCACCTTTATCCGGTCGGCAGATTGCAGCACCGCCTCGCCATGAATGTCGCTCAGCATCGGTTCGATCCGCTCGATGAGATAGGCGACATCATAGAGTTCCGAGACGATGCGCATCATCACGTCCGGGAGCGCCTCATCGACGTGCGGCATATGGCTCTTCATTTCAGTCAGCATTTCACGCCCTCACGCTGGCAACTAAGACCACCCGGGACGACCCCCACCGGACGGCTACGCTAAACACCTTGCCAAAGCACATCCCGGATGCTTCCGGGATGCCGCCCAAGCGCTAGAAAAATTCGATCGCGTTGTCGACCGGTTTGGGAACCGGCCGTGGGCGCTGTTCCTGGGCAACGGCCTTCTGCGCTTCCACACCCGTCAGCGCATATTGCCGGGCGCGGCCACTGAGCGGCCAGTATTCGAGCTTGCGACCATGATCGCCGCCGGTGCTCTCGCCGACCACCTGGATGCCTTCGTCCATCAGGAACTGGCGCGCAAACAGTGCATTCTGCTCGCCGACATTGGAGAAGCGGGCGATCGTCTTCGCACCACCAAAGATCTTCGCCTCCAGCCGCTCGCGGCGGGCTCCCTTCTTCAGGAGCCCGTTGATCAGCAATTCCATCAGATGCACGCCGTAGCGCGTTGCATCGCCACCCGACGAAATGGCATCTGCCGAACCCGGCAACAGGAAATGGTTCATACCACCGACACCCGCGACCGGATCGCGCATGCACGCAGCCACGCAGGAGCCGAGGATGGTCGAAAGCACGACATCTGGATCGTTGACCACCTTCCATTCGCCCTGGATGACATGCACACGCCTGGTCGCAGCCTCAGTGATCATTTCAATGCCCCAAAAACGGCTTCGATTGCAGCTTTCATCTTTTCAATGGTGAAAGGCTTGGCGAGCACATTGTTGGCTCCCAGCGCCGCTGCCTTGGTGACCAGCGCGCGGTCGCCCTGCGCAGTCAGCATGATGAAGGCGGCCTTCTTGGTGGCCGGGTTGTTGCGCACCGCAGCAAGCAGGCCAAGGCCGTCCATCTTCGGCATGTTGAAATCGGAGATCACCAGATGGTGAGGCTGTGCTGCCATGATCTTGGCACCCTGCTCGCCATCGCCGGCAACCGTGATCTGCTTGAAACCGAGCTGCTGCAGAGCATCGCCCAGCAGCAGGCGGCTGGTGACCTGATCGTCAACGATCAGAACTTTGATTTTTTCCGCTAGGGACATTATTCGCTTCCTTCTCTTCGGGCGGCGGTGCTTTTCAGGACTTCTTCCCCGATTGAGCCGAGGGGGAGTTGTGTTTCGACGGCGCCCAGTTCGTAGGCAACCCTCGGCATTCCATACACGACGCAGGTTTTTTCATTCTGACCGAATGTGCGGGCACCTGCGTGGCGCATTTTCAAGAGACCGGATGCGCCGTCGCGGCCCATCCCTGTCAAAATCACACCGACTGCATTGCGTCCGGCAAGTTCGGCCACGGAATCAAACAGCACATCCACGGACGGGCGGTGACCGTTGACCGGCTCGCGGTCCAGCAGGCGGCAGCTGGGTGATGTCGGGTTGACGACCTGCAGGTGGCGTTCGCCACCCGGGGCCAGATAAACCTTGCCGATTTCCAGCCGGGCGCCGTCCGTTGCTTCCGCCACCGTCGGCGCACAGATGCGGTTGAGACGCTCGGCAAAGCTCTTGGTGAAGGTATGCGGCATATGCTGCGTGATCACCGTTGGCGGGCAATTGGCCGGGAATTTCTGCAGGACCGTGATCAGGGCTTCAACGCCACCGGTCGACGATCCGATCGCGACAATCTTGCGTCCGGCACGGTAATCTGCGGCCGCATTGGCGTTAGCAGCACTTGGCGCCGCGACCTTGTTACCGGAAATGATGAACTTGCGCTGCGAGCGGGCCGCGGCCTTCACCTTTTCGGCGAGATCGCGGAACGGATGCGGATCGCCCGGCAGCGGCTTGCCGACGCAATCGAAGGCACCGATTTCCAGCGCAGCCAGGGATGCTTCCGCGCCCTTGTGCGTCAGCGTCGAGACCATGATCACCGGCATCGGGCGCAGGCGCATGATCTTTTCGAGGAATTCCAGCCCGTTCATGTTGGGCATCTCGATATCGAGCGTGATGACGTCGGGATCCAGCTCCTTGATCGCCTGGCGCGCCTGCATCGCATCGGCCGCCTGACCGATGACCTGAATGTCCGGATCGCTGCCCAAGATAGCGGTGATCAACCCACGCATGGTGGCGGAATCGTCAACGACAAGAACGCGCGCAGCACTCATGAGCGGCCTCCATGCGATTTGCCGGTGTAGCAGTAGGTGGTGATGCCGATATTGTCGAAGACCGACTTCGCGTCACCCGAGACACGTTCGGAATGACCGATATAGAGGTGGCCCTTCGGATTCAGCATGCCGGCAAAGCGCGACCAAATCTTCATCTGGGTGGGCTCATCGAAATAGATCACGACGTTGCGGCAGAAGATCACGTCGAACTGGCCCTTGAACGGCCACTGCGCCATCAGGTTGAGTTCGTTGAAGGTGATCAGCTTCTTCACCCGGTCGTCCACCTGCCATTTCTGGCGGCCGTTGACGGAGGTTTCGGTGAACCACTGCTTGCGCATCGCCGGGCTGACGGTCTCCAGGGCGGTGGCGTCATAGCTGCCGGCCCGGGCCAATGCCAGGATCTTCGGATCGATATCGGTCGCAAGGATACGGAAATCATAGTCCGCCGCATTCGGCAGCATCGACAGGACCGTCAGCGCAATCGAATAGGGCTCCTGCCCGTCCGAGCAGGCCGCCGACCAGATGCGCACACGGCCACCATTTTTGGCGCGGGCGATCAGTTCCGGCAGTACATCCGATTTCAGGTGTTCGAAATGGTGGTTCTCCCGGAAGAAGCGGGTAAAATTCGTCGTCAGGTGCGAAAGCATGTCGCGGCGCTCGGCGGCACCGGCGGGCGACGAGACCAGCTGGCAATACTCGCGAAACCCCTTCAGGCCGATGTTACGAATATGCTTGGAAAGCCGCGAGTAGACGAGCGAAGCCTTCGATTCATTGAGATAGATGCCGGCATCGGCGTAGATCATCGCAGCAATCTCGGAAAGGTCGCGGCGCGTCAGCGGATATTCTCCGCTCGCCAGGCACTCGTCCGGGGGTAGCTTGCTGTCAAAGGCGGCCGGCATGCTCATGCAGCTTCACTTTCGATATGAGGAAATACGGCCTCCAGCTCGATCAGGCAGATCATCCGCCCTTCAATCGCCAGAATGCCGCGGGCAAAAGTCCGCTCGAACTCGGACGTCATATCCGGCGTCGGCTGGATATCCTCGTCCTTGATCGTCAGGATGTCGGAGACTGCCTCGACGAGCAGGCCGACGACCCTGTTCCTGACCTGCGTCACGATGATGACGTGGCGCACTGTCGGCTCGGCCGGTTTCATGCCGAGACGGGCCGACAGGTCGATGATCGGCAGCACTGCGCCCCGCAGATTGATGACGCCCAGCACGTATTGCGGCGCATGCGGCATCGGCGTTGCCGGTGCCCAGCCGCGGATTTCCCGCACCGACATGACGTTGACGCAGAACTCCTGATCGCCGATTCGAAAGGCGATGAGTTCGCGCTCTCCATTGGTCAGATTTTTTGCGAGAAGCGTCATAGTCCTTACCCTGCAGCAGCGAGCGATGTTTCGGTGTGGAGGGACTGGCCGCGCGATGCCGAAACGACTGCGTCGACGTCCAGAATGAGCGCAACGCGGCCATCACCGAGAATGGTGGCGGCCGCAATGCCGGGCACGTGCGTATAGTTGGCCTCGAGGCTCTTGATGACGACCTGGCGCTGGCCCTGGATGGCATCGACCATCAGTGCGCGCTGGCCGCCGCCTTCGGATTCTACCAGAAGTGCCACGCCTTCGACCGGATTGGCCTGGGTTGCGCGGAAATTCAGGATACGGCCGACATCGACCAGTGGGCAGAACGAATTGCGGATCGAGATCAACCGCTGTGTCGCGCCGAAGGAATGGATCGCTGCCGCATCCGGCTGCAGGGTTTCGACGATCGCCGTCAGCGGCACGACCAGCGTCTGGCCGGCAACCGTGACGACCATGCCGTCAAGAACGGCCAGCGTCAGTGGCAAGCTCATGGTGAAGACCGAGCCATGGCCGGGTTTCGACGAGATGTTAATGCGGCCGCCGAGTGCCTGGATGGAGCGCTTGACCACGTCCATGCCGACACCGCGTCCGGAAAGGTCGGAGACCTTGTCGGCGGTGGAGAAACCGGCGTGGAAGATCAGGTTGTCGATTTCCTCGTCCGACAGATTGGCGTCGGCCGCGATCAGATCGTTGTCGATCGCCTTCTGGCGCACCTTTTCACGGTTGATACCGGCGCCGTCGTCGGAGAGTTCGATGACGATACGGCCGGAGCGATGCTTGGCGGTCAGCTTGACGGTGCCTTCAGCATTCTTGCCGGCGGCAATACGCTTTTCCGGCATTTCGAGGCCGTGATCGACCGCGTTGCGGATCATGTGGGTCAGCGGTTCAGCAAGCTTGTCGATGACCGTCTTGTCGACTTCCGTGTTTTCACCTTCAGTGACGAGGCGGACCGACTTGCCGGTGATGTCGGCAATTTCGCGCACAGTACGCGCCATGCGCTGGAACACAGGCTTTACCGGCTGGGCGCGGATCGCCATAACCGAGTCCTGTATCTCGCGGGTCAGCTGCTGCAGCTCTTCGAGACCCATATTGATCGAGGACACGCCGTTCGAGTCGTTCTCGATGACGCTCTGCGACAGCATCGCCTGGTTGATGACGAGTTCGCCGACAAGGTTGATCAGCCGGTCGACACGATCGAGATCGACGCGGATGGTCGGTGCGGCAGCGGATGCCTGCTGGGCATTGTTCTGGGCAGCAGCCGCGGCAGCGCCCTTGTCACTGGCAGCGCCGCGCGACGCGCTGGCGGCCATCTGGACGACATTGGACGCGGCTTCGGCAGCAGCGACGGCTTCCTGCACGGCAGCGATCTGTTCTTCTTCCTCGACTACGCCAAGCGGTGCATCGAGTTCATCGTCAAGCGCAGACAGATCAAACGGTACCGGCTGCATCGGCAGGTCGTCACCGGTGGCTTCTGCAACGTCACCCGATTCCAGTGCCGCCACTTCGAGATCGCAATCCCACTCGGCGAATTCGAACACCGAACGCACGGCATCTTCGCCCTTGTCGGTCTTGATCGATACCTTCCAGGAGAAATAGGCAGCTTCCGGATCCATCTGATCCAGCGGCGGCAGGCTGTCCATATTGCAATGGATGCTCATCTCGCCAAGACGCGAGAGATCGCGCAGCAGCAGCGTTGCCTCGTTGCCCTTGGTATAGAGTTCCGATTTCGGCTTGAAGACGACGTCATAAGCCGGAAGATCGGCGGAGACGTCGTCGTCGCCGAAATCATCGAAGGAGAAGGCGACCGGAACGAAACCGTCATCGCTGACAACAGGCGCCGGTGCGGCAGCAACCGGAGCGGCCTTGGGGGCTGCGGCGACAGGAGCGGCAGCCGGTGGCGCCTCGCCCTTGGCCAATGCCTCAAGTTCACGGATCAACTGCGCCGAGCGCGCCTGATCGACACTGCCGCCGTCGCGGGCGACATTGGTGAGGTCGGCCAAGACGTCGGCCGATTTCAGCATGACCTTCAGGACATCCTGGTTGGGTTCCAGCTTGTTGGAACGAACGCAATCAAGCGTAGTCTCGAACACGTGCGCGAAAGAGACCAGATCATCCAGCCCGAACGCTCCAGCACCACCCTTGATCGAGTGGACCGCACGGAAAACCGCATTCACCGTTTCCGGGTCACGGTCGCCGTCATTGAGCCTCAGGAGACCGGATTCCAGTTCGGCGAGCTGCTCCTCGCATTCCTGGAAGAAAATCTCTTTGATTTCGTTCATATCCATGGCGGGAATCCTGGCGTTAGGCGGTTACGCGCTCGATTGCATCGATCAGCTTGGTCGGATCGAACGGCTTGACGATCCAGCCGGTTGCGCCTGCCTGGCGGGCGCGGTTCTTCTTTTCCGCGTCGCTTTCGGTCGTCAGGACCAGGATCGGGATTGCCCGGAATTTCTCGTTCTTGCGCACACCTTCGATGAAGCCGAAGCCATCGAGACGCGGCATGTTGATATCGGTGACGATGACGTCCGGGTTGGCATCTTCGAGGACTTCGAGGCCCTCGATGCCGTCTTCAGCCTGGATCGTTTCAAAACCGGCATTGTTCAGTGTCACCAGGAGCATGTTCCGGATGGTTCTGGAATCGTCGACTGTGAGAACTTTCTTTTTCATGTCTCAAATCTCCTTTGCCATCAGGTGGTCGATATTGACCCCGATGAGCTGTGTCGTTTTCGTGAATGCGTCCGACACCTTGGCGAAGGTGAAAGACTGATTATCCTCTTCCCAGCTTTTTGCCCCAGCCATCAGGACCTGAACGCAGAGCGCACCGACGCGCTCGACCGCGGATGCGTCGATCGCGAGCGGATTGCCGCGCAGAGCCATCAGCTTGCCGTGCAGCGCGTTGGCCTCGTTGAGGTCGAGGACCGGTGCGAGGCTCAAACTTTTCCGAGCGGCTTTCTTGGCTGCCATCTCTACTTTCCTTGTCTGGCTGAGAGTAATTTACACGGATGGTTCAACTGGTTTTCGGCGCGCCCACGCAAACGCAGATGCTGCCCCGCAAAGATCGCCGGTCTCGGCAACGTGTGTTTGCAACGGCTCTGCATCAGCGCGCCCACCCGGCAAGACGGCCCTGAAGACCATAGCCCTCATCGAAGCCGTCATTGTTTTCGCCGATGATTTCACCCGGCCGTCCGGCTGGCGCAATCACCGCGGGCGTCGAATAGGACGATGCGAAGGCGGTCTTCGGTGCCTGCCGCTGGACATGGAACTGGCGGATGGTTTGGCCGAGTTCGAGAATGACGCTGTGCAAGTCGTCGCAAGTTTCCTTGGCGCCGGCCGCCTGTTGGGCGCTCGCGCCGATTTCGGCGCCGATGCGGCCGAGATCGGATGTCGCGGCCTGAAGACCGGTGACCTGTTCGGCGGTTTCTTCGGCAATGCCCGCAATCGCATCATTGATGCCGCGGACCTGCTCGACGATATTGCTGATGGCATCCTGGGTGCGGCCGACACGTTCGACACCCGCCTCGACCTGGGACTTGGTGCTTGACACCAACTGCTTGATTTCGCGGGCCGCATCGCCGGAGCGCTGCGCCAGGGCACGGACTTCCTGGGCAACGACGGCAAAACCGCGGCCGCTTTCGCCAGCACGTGCGGCCTCGATGCCTGCATTCAGCGCCAGCAGGTTGGTCTGGAAGGCGATCTCATCGATGACACCGATGATCTGCCCGATTTTTTCCGCAGACGCTTCGATATCGGCCATCGCCGAAATCGCCTGTCCGGCAATCTCGCCGCTGTGCTCAGCCGACTGGCGGGTCACGGCAACGCTCTTTTCGGCCGCCCGCGTCTGGGTGGCATTGTGCTTGACCCGGTCGACGATGGCGCCAAGCGACCGGACGGTCTCGCCGAGCACGTCCGACTGCTGCTGCGCAACCTCGGCAAAGTGTCCGGTCTGACCGGCAAGATCGCGCGACGATGTTTCGAGCGTGACGGCGCGATCGGCAAGGCCGATGAATTCGTTCTGGATGGCATCGAGCGCACCATTCAGGCCCTGAGCCAACGGCTGGTATGCCGTGGCCACGTCTTCGGACGTGCGGACGGAAAGATCGCCGCGGCCAAGCGCCTGGGTGACATCGCCAAACAGAGCCAGCGCCTCGGCTTCGCCTGCTTTGCGCTGTTCGGCGAGCTGGCGTTGGTGGCTGTGGCGTTGTTCGTTGAAGCGCAGAGAAACGGAAATCTCGGTATCGACGAACACGGTGCGGACGAGAGCAGCGACGAGGTCGGCCAGCTCCTGCCGGTTCGCCTTGCCGAGCGACAGCATCGATTTCGGCCAGAATTGCTCGATCATCGAACAGATCAGGCGTTCGAGCACTACGGCGTGGCCAGCGATCTGCCAGCGCGGATCGAGGCCCATCTTGCTTTCGGTATCCGACAATACCTTGACGCGCTCGGCATAGAGGCTGTCGAAGCGGGCGTCGGTCAGCACGCTCCAATGTGAGGACTGGAGGTCGTGCAGCCGGTCGATCTGGCGGTCGCTGGTGAAATGGCGTGCGGCATCCGGAAAGGTCTGAAGGCGTTGGAACAGGTCGCGCAACGCAAGCTCGACCTCGGCGCCGAGAGACTGGCGGTGCTTGCGCAAAACGCCGGTCTGGTCTTCATCAAGCCCGGCAAAACGCAAGCGCTCCAGCAGGCTGCCTGCCTGAGCTTTCCTCGTCTGATCTGGCGATGTTTCCTGCCTCACGCTTTTCCCCGGTCCGGTATCTCATCTCTGCAAACCGCGCGGCTTTCAGAGGTATCCTGTAGAAAATCAAACTCTTGCGGCATGTCCGCATGCCATGAACGGCGCACGGTGCATCCACTCGCCACCGGATGTTCCAAACGGGCGTTGCCCAAGCGTGCCGTCCTGCAAGACGCCAAGTGGCGGCGGCTATTGCCGGCTGGCCACGGCGATCGGCCGCTTCGTTCCCAAGAGATATCCGGTGAAAGTGCATACCGGGTCAGAACCGGTTCGTCGGTACGGCGTCATGCCTTGCGGGGAAGTAGATTTTCCCACTCCAACGTGTCCGACCATGTTTATGGTTAATTCCTTGCTTGAAGGTTAACGGTTGATCGTCCGTATCTTCTTTCACTAAAATTGGCTGCATATTGCCCTCACGGGGCGCAACCGCCTGTGAAACGGGGGTTTGCGCGCCCTTGGAGAAACAACAGGTTTTCAATGGTAAAACTTGGGAGTTGATCTTGAGAGACCCCGCCATTAACTACTGCCTATTCTGACCGGCACAAGCCATGCGCAAGCATAGCCGGCCAAGGTGAAGCGGCATCATGATGATGACGTAGAAGGAACGGGCAATGATTGTTCTGGGACTAAGCGCTACGCTTATCGCCACCCTTACACTGGCAGCAGTCTCCATCCTCCTCAATATCGAGGATGACAGCAAGTCTGTGAATGCCCGGATCTTCTAGGAAATAGTCAAACCATACGCCGGCCTGGAAGCATATAAGTGCTGCAGGACATGGCTATCATTGCGTGTCCTTGGACACACGAAGTGCCGCAGACCTTGAAGGCTGCAGCTGCCGTTTTTCTTCCTTCACTTTCCCACGGCTCCTTGAGCGCCAACGCTACAGCCGGTGAGACCCGCCCCGAAGGGCGGGCCGCAGGGTCATTCGGCTGGAGCGTATTGCGCGCCTGCCGGGATTTCGGCACGGCGCGGCAGTGTCAGGGCAACGATCAGCCCCAAAACAGTTCCGACAGCCGCCAGATAGACAGCGAACCGGGTTCCCTCGATCAGACCGGTTACAGCCGTCTGACCGGTCGCTTCGCCGACGCCATTGGCGGCGGCAACAAGAATGGCGAGGCCAACGGCCAATCCAACCTGCAGGCTGGTCGAGGCCATGCCCGATGCGACGCCCTGTTCCTCCTGCGCAACCCCAGTTGCCGAGACGATCCACATGGCGGTCCAGACCATGCCCTGGCCGACACCGAGCACAGCCATGCCCGGGACAAGCCCCGCGTACCCCCATTCCGGCGATATCCCGTAGCCGAAGGCAACCATGCCGGCGACGCTGAGGACCTGGCCGATCACCAGGCTGGTGCGAACGCCGGAGCCGGTTGCCATGCGTTCACCCAGTTGCGTACCGATGAAGATGGCAACAGCGGGAACGAGGAACGCAAGGCCAGTCCACAGGGCATCAAAGCCAAGCATGCCCTGGAAGAGGACGGTCTCGAAGTAGGGCAACGCACCCAAGGTGGCACCAAAAAACAGGGTCAGCAGCATTCCCGCCAGCGCGTAGCGGTTGGACAACAGCCGTAACGGCATCAGCGGATCAGCACTGCGGGCTTCGATGACGAAGAAGGCTGCCAGCAGGATCAGACCGGCAACCAGAGCCACTAGGATCGAAGACGACGCCCAGCCAACTTCCGGCCCTTCAACGAGGACGTAAACCAGCAGCGTAATGCCGATTGTCGCGGTCAGCGCACCCGGAAGATCGAAGCTGCGATGCGAGCCCTGGCTGACATCGCGCGGCATGACGATCAACGCACCGGCGATGATGATGACAACGAGTGGCACGTTGACGAAGAAGACGGCGGGCCAGCCATAGGCGCTGGTGAGGATGCCGCCGAGAAGAGCGCCGACGGTGAGGCCGGAAGCACCGGCACCGCCCCAGATCGCCAGGGCGCGATTGCGCTCGCGGCCCTCGGCAAACAATGTGGTGACGAGAGACAGGGTTGCGGGAAACAGCAAGGCGCCACCGACGCCCTGGATGGCGCGGGCGATGATCATGGCACTTGGACTTTCCGCCAAGCCGCCGACCAGCGAGGATACGCCGTAAAGTGCAAGGGCAAAGATGAAGATCCGGCGGCGGCCGAGAAGATCGGCGGCGCGGCCGCCCAGAAGCAGGAAGCCGCCAAAGGCGACACCGTAGGCGCTGACCACCCATTGCAGGGTCTGGCGCGAGAACCCAAGTTGCGCGCCGATGTCAGGCAATGCGACGAAGACGATATTGTAGTCGACAGCGATGACGAGTTGGGCGAAAGCGAGCAGGAACAACGTCCAGCCCAGCCGCCGGTGACCGCCGGTTGCGGGTGATGGTGACATGATGGATATCTCTTTGTTGCGGGAGCAAGGCTGCGCAGTCTTGATGATTTGATAGTACGGATAGAATCGTACAATTGTCAACGTGACGCAGTCAAAAAGTTTGACTGTACGCGAACTGTTTATTATCTTCGGATGATGAACGACCATCATCCCACGCGTGAAGACCTCCGTCTGCCCGACATCCTGCTCGCTCTGGGAAACCCCATCCGGCTGGCCGCGGTCAAACAGATTGCGCTCGGCGAGTGTATCTGCAGCGATTTCGTGACCGATGTTTCGAAATCGACGATGACGCATCATTGGCGCGTGCTGCGCGAGGCCGGGGTCATCCGGCAGCGGCCGGAGGGCCGGGTCATCTATATGTCGTTGCGGCAGGATGATCTGGAGGCGCGGTTTCCGGGCCTGTTGTCAGCAATCTTCTGTGCCGACAACCGGCCGGGAACGGCATAAGCGGCGCGTGGGTCCCGGCTCTCCTATAAAGACTGGACGTTTTTCATCCAGCTTGCTGCATAGGCGGCATACGCTTCCGGAACGGAACCCTGAAACTCCACAGTATGCGCCTGAGCCCGGCTGGCATCGGCAAGGCATGCTGCCCCAAGGCTTGTTCCCGTAGCACTCTGGCTGCCGATCAACACCGGTCTGCCGGTTGCGGCCTTCAGCATCCGCAGATAACTCGAATTGACCGCAAATGGCCCTTCGACCACGATCTCACCTTCAGCGCCGATCAGATCGAGCGAACTGGCCGTCATCATCGCCAGATGGAAGGAGACGACGGCGAGCCGCTGCGGGCCTGTCAAAGATGCCTCGGCGCAGGTCCAGCGTGCCTTGTCATGCGGGAAAGGCCCCGAACCTTCCGGCACCGACGGCAGAAGCATCCATTGGGCAGCCGCCACCTGCGCCTCGACATCCTCCGAAACCTTGACTGCCGGATCAGTGATCAGCGTCGAAAACGCCCGCCCACCCATGAACCGCGCCGATGGAACGGGATCGCCGAGTGCATTGACGTTGATCAGCGTGTCGCGAGCTTCGTCGAGCGCCACTTTCCTTGCGCCCATCGCCATCATCACCACCCAGGTTCCGGTGGACACAACCGAGAAAGGGGCGGCCCGCGTCAGTACATGCGGAAGCAGCGAGGAATTGGAATCGTGGATGCCGCAATAGACCGGCAGACCGATGGGTAGGCCGGTGTCTTTCGCCGCCTGCGAGGTCAATCCACCCAGAACATCGCTGGCACGCCGAACGGGTGCAAACAGCGGCCGCCAGCCACGAGCGTCGACCATGCTCGAGAAATCAGCTTCATACGGATTCCAGAGATCGGTGTGACAGCCGAGCGACGTCAGTTCGGTGGAAAGAACACCGGTCAGCCGGTAGGACCAATATTGCGCATAGGTCAGGATACTGACGACATTGGCAAACTGATCAGGAAACGTCTGTTCCTGCCAGTAGATCTGCGCGCCGATGTTCAGGCCTCCGGGCAGCCGGGCAGCACCGGTTTCGGCAAAGGGCGGACGCACCTTGTCATAGTCCCCGGCCAGCGTGTCAGGTCCGGCATGTTCATAGTCCAGCAGCGGCAGGGCAAGATCGCCGTTCTTGTCCAACAGGACGGCTGTCGCGCCATGGGTGGTTACCGAGATCGCATCAATCGAGGCTTCCGCATTGAGCGCGGCCAGACTTTCCGAAATGAACCGCCACAGGCGCTCGACATCGAAATGCGGATAGAGACCTTCGGTCACGACGCCGTTGGCGGTCTTGTGCACCGCCGTTTCCTCGAAACGGTCGAGGTCGACGAGGGCGACCTTGGCATTCGTCTTGCCAACATCGATGACGGCGATGGTTTTCATGGGATCACTTCATATGAAAGACGGGAACAAGCGGGATGGCGACAGGCTCGTTATCGGCCTTCGTCTCCATGATGTCGGCCATATAGGCCCACCATTTCTGCATCACCGGATGTTTGGGCAGATCGGCCATCGTGTGGTCATCCTGCCGCCAGAGCACGCCGAACAGCAGGTTGGTCTCTTCATCGAGATGGATCGAGTAATCCGAAACACCGGCGTTAGTCAGCAGCGCCGACAGTTCCGGCCAGATCGCGTCATGCCTCGCCTTGTATTCTTCAGTCATGCCGGGATTGAGCCGCATGCGAAAAGCGTATTTTTCCATGATGTCCTCAATGCGCCCTGCGGCGGCGGGCACGTGACCACAGGATCGGCAATGCGATGACGGAAATCAACAGCACGCCGATAAAGATCGACATGACGATACCAGGCACATTCAACAGCCCGAAGCCAAAGGTGACCATACCCATGATGAAGGCGGCGAGAACGACGCCCGGGATCGTACCGGAGCCGCCGAGAATACTGACACCACCGAGCACCACCATCGTTACCACTTCCAATTCGACACCGAGCGCGATCGACGGACGGGTGGAGCCGAGGCGCGAGGTCAGGCAGATCGAGGCGATCCCGGCCATCAGGCCCGTCAGCAGGAACAGGATGAACTTGACCCGGCCGACGCGGACGCCGGAAAACAGCGCCGCCGTCTGATTGTTGCCGATGGCATAGACAGCGCGGCCGAAATTGGTCTTGTGCAGCAGCACGCTGTAGACAATTGCGAAGAACACGAACAGCGCGAATTCGAACGAGAAAACCCACCAGACATAGCCCTGGCCGAAATAGGCAAAGCTGGCCGGATAACCCGTATAGGCCTGATCGCCCAATATAATGAAGGACAGGCCGCGAAACAGGCTCATCGTGCCGATAGTCACCACGATCGATGGCAGGCCAAGGCCGGTGATCAGCAGACCGTTGACAGCACCGCATAGAAGCCCGGTGCCGAGACCGACGACGACAAGCATCGGCGTATCGGCGCCCATGGTGACAGCAAGCCCCATGGCAGTCGATGACAAGGCGATAATCGAGGCGACGGAGAGGTCGATTTCGCCGGAAATAATGACCAGCGCCATGGCAAACGCGATCAGTGCCTTTTCGGTGAAATTGAACGTCGCGTCGGACAGGTTCCACGGGTCGAGGAAATAGGGCGAGGCGAAGGAATTGATCGCGAAAATCGCAATCGCCACGACCAGAAGCAGGCTCTCCCAGCTCTTCAGCGCCCGGCTGCCACGGCTCTGCAACCGATCCGGAATGATCCTTGGTGAAAGATTGAGCTCAGCCATCAGACCGCCTCCGCTTTCTTCAGAATGACACGGCCCTTGCGCTTTTCGGTGCGGGCATTGACGGCAACAGCGATGATGATCACCGTTCCGGAAATCGCCAGCTGGGCAAAGGGCGAGATATTGATGACCGGCAGGGCATTCTTGATGACGCCGAGGAACAGGCTGCCGAGCACGGCACCGCCGACCGAGCCTATTCCACCGGCAATCGAAATGCCGCCAATGACGCAGGCCGCGATGATATCAAGCTCGAAACCAGCGGCGATATCGACGTAAGCAACGGCATAGCGCGATACCCAGAGATAACCGGCGAGACCCGCGAGACCACCGGACAGGCAATAGGCGAAGAAGCGCGTGCGGCCGACATCGATGCCGGTATAGACGGCGGCATGTGGATTACCGCCGACAGCGAAGAAGGCTCGCCCGACCGGCGTGCGCGTCATCAGGATATAGACGGCGGCGATTGCCAGAACCGACAGCCAGGACAGAACCGGAAAGCCGATCAATGATGTGCGCGGCAGCGCCTTGAAGGCGTCGCTCATCTGGTGGGCGTTGATCCAGGCGCCCTTGCTCAGTAGAAAGATGGTGCCGCGATAGATGGTCAAGGTGCCGAGCGTCACGACAATCGGCGGGATTTCCAGCTTCCAGACCAGCAGGCCATTGATCGAACCGAGGAGAGCGCCAAGGGCCACGACCACCAGAATGACCAGCGGAATCGGAATGCCTGGAAAGGCGGCATTGATCATGGCGGCGACCATGCCGCACAGCGCCAGATTGGCGGCCATCGACAGATCGATGCAGCGCGTCAGGATGACGGCCATCTGGCCGAGCGCCAGAATGATCAGGATCGACGTGTCATTATAGACACGCGCCAGATTGGCAGGCGCTACGAAACCCGGAAAGCGCAGGGTGATCGCGACGAGCAACGCGGCGATGGCGATGACCAGAAGGATTTCGCGGTTCTTGAGCAATTTTGCCATCACGCAGCCTCCCCGATGCCGGCGGCGGCCCGCACCAGCTTTTCAGCCGTCAGTTCGGCACGCTCAAAACGCCCGGCGATCCGGCCCTCGCGCATGACGATGACGCGGTCGGCCATGCCCATGATTTCGGGAATTTCCGAGGAAACCATGATGACGCTCAACCCCTGCCCTGCCAGCTCGCTCATGAAGGCATGCACCGCAGCCTTGGAGCCGATATCGATGCCCTTGGTCGGTTCATCGAGGATGATCACCTTCGGCTGCGTCGCCAACCATTTGGCGATCACCACCTTCTGCTGGTTGCCGCCTGACAGCGTACCGACATCCTGATCGAGCGAGGCGGCACGAAGATCGAGGCGCTGCGTATAGTCGCGCGCCAGGGCAAACTCATTGGCGAGCTTCAGGAAACCGGCCCGCGAAGTCTTCTGCAGCGACGGCAGCGTCACGTTCTGGAAGATCGGCAGGCCGATGATCGCGCCTTGACGGCCCCGCTCCTCCGGTACGTAAACGATCCCGGCCTCGATCGCTTCGGCGGGAGATCGGATGACAAGCACCTCGCCGTGAAGTTTGACCGCACCGGCGGATGGCCGGGTGATGCCGATCAGCGACTGCATGAATTCGGAGCGGCCTGCACCGATCAGACCGTAGAAGCCAAGGATTTCGCCGCGGCGCAGCTCGAAATTGATGTCTTCGAATTCGGTCGGATGACGGTAGCCCGAAACCGTCAGCACCGGTTCACCGATCGCAACATCGACCTTCGGAAAGACCTGACCGACATCGCGGCCGACCATCATCTTGACCAGTTGATCCTGGGTGACATCGGCAATCAGCCCCTCGCCGACCATGCCACCATCTCGAAACACGGTGTAGCGGTCGGCAATGCGGAAGATTTCATCGAACTTGTGACTGATGAAAAGGATCGCCTTGCCATCCGCTTTCAACCGGTCGATCAGTTCATAAAGCTCATGAATTTCCTTGTGCGACAGGGCGGCCGTCGGCTCGTCCATGATGACGACACTGGCGTCGATCGACAGAGCACGCGCAATCGCCACCATGTGCTTGTTGGCGATGCCGAGGTCGCGCAGCCGGATGGTCGGATCGATATCGGCACCGACACGGCGCAGCAGATCGCGAGCATTGTTGTTGAGCTTGGTCCAGTCGATCAGTCCGAAACGGCCGCGCGGCGCATGGCCAAGAAAGATGTTTTCAGCGACCGACAGTTCATCGAACAGCACGGTTTCCTGATGGATCGCGGTGACGCCTGCATGGGCAGCGGCCATGGCTGTGGGGAAATGGGTCTCTTCCCCGTCGACCCGGATCGTGCCGCCATCCGGCTGATAGATGCCGGTGAGGATCTTGACGAGCGTCGACTTGCCCGCGCCGTTTTCACCGATCAGTGCCGTGACAGAGCCGGGATACAAGGCGAGCGAGACGCCGGAGAGCGCCTTAACGCCCGGAAAGGACTTGGATATGCCCTCAAGCGCAACAGCGGGTTTCATCCGCGATGTGGTCGTTTCCTGCAGCAAGAGGCAATCCACTGGTTGGGTTTCATTGGAATAGCGGGGGGGTTCGGCAGCCTCCCTCTTCTCCCCAGCGGGGAGAAGGTGGCCCGAAGGGTCGGATGAGGGGGTCTACGGCATCATCAATATATGCCGCACCGCCCCCTCATCGCCTCGTTTCACTCGGCACTTCTCCCCGCTGGGGAGAAGAAGACCTTCAAAATCAGAAGATCTTAGCGAACTCTTCGACGTTCTTGGCGTCGTAGACGAACGGGTCGGCCATGGCGCCTTCATTGTTGTCGTCGAGCTTGACGGTGCCCATGCGGCCCATCTTCAGTTCGGCGCCGGGCTTTGCTTCCGCGCCGCCGATCAGGTCATAGGCGATCATGGTAGCAGAATAGCCGAGGTCGATCGGGTTCCAGATGGCGAAGGACTTGGACGAACCGGCCTTGACGTGGCCAGCCATTTCCGAGGGAAGGCCGAGACCCGTGACGTTGATCTGGCCAACCTTGCCCGCGTCTTCAACGGCCTGGGCTGCCGCAACGATGCCGACGGAGGTCGGAGCGATGATCGCCTTCAGGTTCGGGTAGGACTGGATGAGGCCCTGCGTTTCGCGATAGGACTTGTCGGCAAGGTCATCACCATAAACGGTGGCAACGACATTGATGCCCTTGTAGTTGCCCTGAACCTTCTTCATTTCCTCGATCCAGGTGTTCTGGTTGGTCGAGGTGGCGGTTGCAGAGAGAACGGCGACGTCACCGCCATCCGGCAGTTGGTCGGCGGCAAGCTTGATGATCATGTTGCCGATCAACGGGCTGGACGACGGGTTCAGGTGCATCGAACGGCCGTCCTTGGCAACGCCTGAATCCCAGGAAATAACCTTGATGCCGCGGTCCATGGCCTTCTTCAGCGCCGGAACCAGGGCGTCGGTGTCGTTGGCGGATACGGCGATCGCATCGACCTTCTGGGCGATCAGCGAGTTGATCACTTCGATCTGGCCTTCGGCCGTCGTCGTCGTCGGGCCGGTGTAGATTACCTCGACATCGCCGAGTTCCTTGGCGGCTTCCTGCGCCCCCTTGTTGGCGGCTTCAAAGAAGCCGATGCCGAGCGCCTTGACAACGAGGGCGATCTTCTTGTTTTCCGCATGCGCGGCGTTTGTCATCAGTGCCAGCGAAACCGCTGTCGTGACCATCAATGCCTTGAAAATTTTCATGACGTTCTCCTCCCTGAAGCCGCGCGGTCACAATGATCGCGTTCATTCGGCCGTATGCTCTCAAAACTTTGCCAGCCGGCGTGAAGCCATCGGCGGTTCCCACTCCCCTCCTCCCGCCGGCCTTACGCCGACGAGGAAGCATTCTCTTCAACAATGCCGGACCGCGTATTGGCGATAACCAAGCCGACGCCTGCATCTTCAAGCATCTGGACATGCCGGTCCTCGATGCCCGAATCCGTGATCACCGTAGTAATGCGCTTCAGCCCGCAGAGAATGAGGCTGGAGCGTTTGTGAAATTTCGACGAGTCGATCAGGACGACGAGTTCATCGGCCTGGTCGATCAGCTTCTGCTCCGCCTGGATCAGCAGCGGATCACCTTCCATCAGGCCGAGCGGGCCGAGCCCCTGCGCACCCATGAACATGCGGCGCGCATAGAAATTGCGCGTCACGTCATTATCGAAGGGGCTGAGAATGATGTTCTGCTCGCGGTAGATCGTGCCGCCGGACAGCATCACGGTATTCTTGGAGTGCTTGAGCAGGTGCTCGGCAATCGGAAACGAATTGGTGAACACCTGCATGCGGCGATTGGCGAGAAAATGCACCATCTGGAATGTCGTGGTGCCGCCATTGATGATGATCGGCTCGCCATCCTGACAGAGTGCGACGGCTTCCTTGGCAATCGCCTGCTTCTGGCGGGCATGCAGGCCCTCGTTGACACTGAACGGACGGCCGGCAAGACCGACGAACTGCGGTGGATTGATCGCTTCAGCACCGCCGCGCACCCGGCGCAGGCGTTTTTGCACATGCAGCGCCGCGATATCCCTGCGGATCGTCGCTTCAGAACTATCGGTCAGATCGACCAGTTCAGGCACGGTGATGACCGGCTTGTCCTGGACAGCTGACAGAATGATCCTGTGTCGCTCTTTCTCGTGCATTAGGCTCCTCCAATATTGTCTATGCTTCCATCACAACCGCGCATTGTCAATCACAAACAATCATATTTTTTCATTGTGCAGTGCAGTATGATTGTTTTTGATCGTTTATGATTGACATGCGGCCGATCTTTGTGTGATCTGATCGCAACGAATGCGCCCTTTGCCCCGCAAAATCCAGCGGGCCAGCGCAGAATTGACCGGGAGGAATGATCGATGCTCGACAAGCAACAAGGCTCGCGCCTTGCCAATCTCTGGGATGACGCCAAGGCAGCCGCGATGAGCGAGCCGGAACGGCTTCTCTATCGTTCCAACCTGCTCGGTTCCGACAAGCGCATCACCAATTACGGCGGCGGCAACACGTCCGCCAAGGTCATGGAAAAGGACCCGCTCGGCGGCGGCACAGCCGAGGTTCTCTGGGTCAAGGGTTCCGGCGGCGACGTCGGCACCATCAAGATGGACGGCTTTTCGACACTCTATATGGAGAAGCTGGAAGCCCTGAAAGGCCTCTATCGCGGCCTCGAGCATGAAGACGAAATGGTCGGCTACCTGCCGCATTGCACCTTCAACCTCAATCCGCGCGCCGCTTCGATCGACACGCCGCTGCATGCCTATGTACCGAAGAAGCATGTCGATCACATGCACCCGGACGCGATCATCGCCATTGCCGCATCGAAGAACAGCCGGGAATTGACCCAGAAAATCTTTGGCGCCGATATCGGCTGGCTGCCTTGGAAGCGTCCCGGCTTCGAACTCGGCCTGTGGCTGTCGAAATTCTGCGCTGAAAACCCGAACGCACGCGGGTTGATCCTTGAAAGCCATGGCCTGTTCACCTGGGGCGACACGGCCAAGGAAGCCTACGAGACCACCGTCGAGATCATCAACAAGGCGATCGCCTGGTTCGAGACGGAAAACACCGCGTCGGCCTTCGGCGGCGCAATCAAGCCTGTTCTCCCGGCCACTGAGCGCCGCGCTATCGCGCAAAAGCTGATGCCGGTCATTCGCGGCATGATCAGCGCCGACGAGCGCAAGCTTGGCCATTTCGACGACAGCCAGGCCGTACTTGATTTCGTCACCTCGAAGAATCTCAAGCCGCTGGCGGCACTCGGCACGTCCTGCCCCGACCATTTCCTACGCACCAAGATTTGCCCGCAGGTGATCGATTTCGATCCGGCCAATCCGGACATCGACAAGACTCTAGCCGGGCTTGAGGCCGCCATCGCCGAATACCGCGCCGGTTATGCCGCCTATTACGAACGCTGCAAGCGCGACAACAGCCCGGCCATGCGCGACCCGAATGCGGTCGTCTATCTCATTCCCGGCGTCGGCATGATCACCTTTGCCAGGGACAAGGCAACAGCCCGCATTTCCGGCGAATTCTACGTCAACGCCATCAATGTCATGCGCGGTGCTTCCGGCGTCTCGACCTATGTCGGCCTGCCGGAACAGGAAGCCTTCGATATCGAATACTGGCTGCTTGAAGAAGCCAAACTGCAACGCATGCCGAAACCGAAAATGCTGGCCGGCAAGATCGCGCTGGTTACCGGCGGCGCCGGCGGCATCGGCAAGGCGACAGCCCACCGCCTGATGCAGGAAGGCGCCTGCGTCGTGCTCGCCGATATCGACGAGGCAGCTCTTGCCTCGGCGCTCGGTGAACTCGGCGGCCGCTACGGCAAGGATTTCGTCCGCGCTGTCACCATGAACGTCACGGATGAAGCCGCCGTCGAAAAGAGCTTTGCCGATACACTGCTCGAATTCGGCGGTCTCGACATTCTCGTTTCCAATGCCGGGCTCGCCTCCTCCGCGCCAATCGAAGACACGACGCTGGCGCTGTGGAACAAGAATATGGACATTCTCGCGACCGGATATTTCCTGGTGTCGCGTGAAGCCTTCCGCATCTTCCGCAACCAGAAGGCTGGCGGCAACGTCGTCTTTGTTGCCTCAAAGAACGGCCTTGCCGCTTCCCCCGGCGCATCCGCCTATTGCACGGCCAAGGCTGCAGAGATCCATCTCGCCCGCTGCCTGGCGCTCGAAGGCGCATCCGCCCAGATCCGCGTCAATGTCGTCAACCCGGATGCCGTTTTGCGCGGTTCGAAGATCTGGAGCGGCGAATGGAAGGAACAGCGCGCCGCTGTCTACAAGACCGACATGGAAGGACTGGAGGCGATGTATCGCGAACGCTCGATGCTGAAGCTCAGCGTCTTCCCGGAAGACATTGCCGAAGCGATCTACTTCCTTGCTTCCGACATGTCGGCCAAGTCGACCGGCAACATCATCAATGTCGATGCGGGCAATGCCCAGTCGTTCACACGCTGATCCGGAGAACGACATGACACGGATCATCACACAAGACGTCATCGACGCAGACAATGCCGCGCGTCTTGCCGACCTGAAGGCAGACTATGACCACCTCGGGACGCAGCTGGCGCGCCGGGGCATCGATATCAGCGCGATCAAAGCGAAGGTATCCGCTTACGGAGTGGCCGTCCCCTCGTGGGGCGTCGGCACCGGTGGCACCCGCTTTGCCCGTTTTCCAGGCACCGGCGAACCGCGCAATATCTTCGATAAGATCGAGGATTGCTCGGTCATCCAGCAGCTGACCAAAGCGACGCCGACGGTCTCGCTGCATATCCCGTGGGACAAGGTCGACGACCTCACGGAACTGAAGGAAAAGGGCAACGCGCTGGGCCTGGGCTTCGACGCGATGAATTCCAACACCTTTTCCGACGCAGCCGATCAGGCACATTCCTACAAGTTCGGTTCGCTCAGCCACGCCGATGCGGCGACCCGGCAGCAGGCTGTCGATCACAATCTCGAATGTATCGCCATCGGCAAGGCGCTCGGCTCCAAGGCGCTGACTGTGTGGATCGGCGACGGCTCGAACTTCCCCGGCCAAAGCAATTTCACCAAAAGCTTCGAGCGTTATCTCGATGCGATGAAGGCGATCTACAAGGGCCTGCCGGACCACTGGAAGATCTTTTCCGAACACAAGATGTTCGAACCGGCCTTCTATTCGACCGTGGTGCAGGACTGGGGCACCAACTACCTGATCGCCCAGGAACTCGGCCCCAAGGCGCATTGCCTGGTCGATCTTGGTCACCATGCACCGAACGTCAATATCGAGATGATCGTTGCCCGGCTGATCCAGTTCAAGAAGCTCGGCGGCTTCCATTTCAACGATTCGAAATATGGTGATGACGATCTGGATACGGGCTCGATCGATCCCTACCGGCTGTTCCTCGTCTTCAACGAACTGGTCGATGCGGAGACACGGAAGGCCGATGGCTTTGCGCCGATGCACATGCTCGACCAGAGCCACAATGTCACCGATCCGATCGAGAGCCTGATGAACTCGGCGACCGAAGTCAGCCGCGCCTATGCGCAGGCGCTGCTGGTCGATCGCAAGGCGCTTGAAGGCTATCAGGACAGCAATGACGCTCTGATGGCGACCGAAACCTTGAAGGCCGCATTCCGCACGCATGTCGAGCCGATCCTGGCCATGGCGCGCTTCGAGGCAGGCGGGGCTATCGCGCCGGTTGCCGCCTACCGGGCCAGCGGTTACCGCGCCAAGGTTTCCCGCGAACGGCCGGCATCGAAAAGCGGCGGTGGCGGCATCGTCTAAACCGTCCGTTGATCCAGCAAGAGGCCCCTCATCCGCCCTAACGGGCACCTTCTCCCCGTCAAAACGGGGAGAAGGGACAAGCGGCAAACTCCGTAGTCCCCTCTCCCCGCCCGCGGGGAGAGGGCTAGGGTGAGGGGCAATCCATAAATTTGCCGCTTGGGCGTTGGAATCGCCTATATTTTTGAAAACCTCCCCTTATCGCGAACCGGTTCCTGCACTAGTTTCTTTCCAAGATACAACGGAAAGGAACCATCCATGGGTATCGAGAGCATTGTTGTCTTTCTTATCGTCGGCGCCATTGCCGGCTGGCTGGCAGGCTTGATCGTTTCGGGTTTCGGCTTCGGCCTGATCGGGAATATTGTCATCGGCATTATCGGCGCCTTCATCGCCGGCACACTCTTCCCCTACCTCGGCGTCAGCATCGGCAGCGGTATTCTGGCCGCGATTATTCATTCGACCATCGGCGCCGTCATCCTTCTCGTGCTAATCCGTATCGTCAAGCAAGCTTGACGCATCCTGGCATCGTGCCGGTTTGACCACCGGCACATCCACGGCCTTTCTTCGGGAGACATCATGTCCCACATCTATGATCCGCGGATCGAACAAGCGATTCAATCCTTCATCTCCGATCACCCCGGCATGCACACCCGTGACGAGGCGATCGCCGCAATCCTGATCAACTGGTTCACCAACCATGGCTACCTGCCGCACGACCAGGAAGGCACGCGCCCGGAAAATCTTGACGCGTCGAACGACGACTGAAAGATTACCCGCAGTCTATCGCCCGGACCATCCGGGCGGCCCCTGCCAGAAAAGTCGCGCCATCCGATGAGCATTTCTTCCGTCAAGACGTTCTTTGCCGAACACGCCCCCGATATCGCCGTCATCGAGCTTCCGCAAAGCACCGCCACCGTGGCGCTTGCGGCGGAAGGGCATGGCGTCGAGCCGGCGCAGATCGCCAAGACGCTGGCCTTGCGGGTGGCAGACGAGGTGATCCTGATCGTCACGCGCGGCGATGCCCGGCTGGACAACAAGAAATACAAAGCCCGATTTGCGACCAAGGCCCGCATGCTCGGTTTCGATGAAGTCGAGGAAGAAACAGGCCATCCCGTCGGCGGCGTCTGCCCCTTCGGCCTTGCCAAACCGCACAAGGTTTATTGCGACATTTCACTCAGGGCCTACGATGAAGTGGTGCCCGCCGCCGGCGCTCCGCACGCCGCGGTGCGGATCAATCCCGAGCGGATGGCTCTGCTTTCGTCGGCGGAATGGATCGACGTTTCCGAGGTTTAGCCCGTTTTTGCCTTTGAATGAACACAAAGGTTTCCTTGAAGTTAACGTAAGGATGTGGCGGCGCTTCGACCGGAAGCGCCCGTTTCCGTTTGCACTTTCTGAAATGACGAGGAGTTGACGACGCAATGAACAGGCTTGTTTGCCCGCTCTTGCTGACAGTCGCGATTGCGGCGCCGGCAGCAGCCATGGATCAGTCACTGGTCAAGCAATTCGAGAAACTCGACCCGCAGACCCGCCTGGAACAGCGATGCGACACCGAGGCGATGTGGAAGATCAGCGCCGACCAGTCATCGTTCAAGCCTGACAAGGTGATTGCCTACACGTTCGCCGACCCGATCGTCGATGCCGATAATCTGAAGGCGCCGGGTGCCGTGTTTCGCAGCAAGGGCGAATGGTACAAGCTGAAATACAAATGTGCCACCGGGCCGGACCATATCGAAGTCTTGTCGTTCAACTACAAGATTGGCGATCTCATCCCGCATGACGAGTGGGACGCGCACTACCTTTATCCGTGAACCGCGCTTATCGTTGCCGTTAGAGAACGATGTACAGGACCATGGCCGAGCCCAGCGAAAGGGCAGCCATGATGTTCAAGAGCGTCTTCATGATGTGATCCGTCATGCCGAGCATCCTTTGCTCCGCAGGGAAACGTGAGACCCCTATGGCTCCCGGCCTGCAGTGATCTTCGCCCGCCTGACAACACCGTTGCCGATTGCGCCAAATCTTTCATCACCCAACGAATCAGCAGCGTTGCGATCCATTTCGATGGAAGCTTCACTCAAGAAGCTGCGCCAAAAGTGTTAAAATAACGCCACATCGGCCTGGTCAAAAAAAATTGTTAACCATGATCCTGCGTCATGTCCCGCAGCCGGCGCCGGGCCGGAGGCACGCAACTGCAGCCACCGTGGCAGAGGCAGGCTTTTCAGGATCGGATGGTCGAGAGATGGCCGGGCTCAATCGCCCTCGGGGATCGGCGCGGAAATGTCTTCAACGCGCAGATGGCGCTCACATAGCGCAACTGTGTCCGCAGCAGCGGTGACAGGAAATCGGTAGAACAATCAGGACTTCGGCTTCTGTTCCTCACGGACAGCTTCGTCGTGGTACCAGTTGCTGTAGTCGACGGTCATAACCTGTTTCGGGCGAATATCAGCGATCGTGGCAGACTGCTCGAAGCGGCGGCCACCCAATTTCCGCCCACCGGCGGGGAATTCATAAATCTTGGCCGTATCGGCCGGAGACATCATTGCCATTGTGCCTTGTCCTTTTTCACAGACCTCAGCGGGCTGCTTGCGGAGACCATAGCAGACTTGGGCGCGATTTGCGCGGATTGATTAAAAAAAAATCATTCCGCCCAAAAAATAGGCCATTTTTTGGGCACTCCGTTTTGCACGGGATTTTTGAGATAAATTTTGTGCGTGTGCACTCCAGTCAAATTGTCGCAACTTCTGCGTATTTTTTGAACAAACCCGGCCACATCGGTCCGGAACAGGCCGTGAAACGAAGTGAAAAGTTCGAAATCGGCGACGAAAAGCTCAAATTCGCCAGTGACTTCAACTTTTCTGACCAACCCCGCGCCTGGCGCCACGCCGATCCCTCTTTTTTGCCCTTGAGAAGAAATTTGGCCTCTTTTCTCGCGCCCATCTCAAACTGGCATGCCCCGTGCATATAGGTAGTCAGCCGTTGGCGGCGCAGCGTCATTGGACTTTTCCGGACGCTGTGCATCATCAACCCATGAGAGGTTAGAAATGACGAAATTTAAGCTCGAGTATATCTGGCTCGACGGATATACCCCGGTCCCGAACCTTCGCGGTAAGACACAGGTCAAGGAATTTGACGCATTTCCGGCGCTCGAGCAGCTGCCGCTCTGGGGCTTCGATGGCTCCTCGACCATGCAGGCTGAAGGCCGCTCGTCGGATTGCGTGCTGAAGCCGGTTGCGATCTACCCGGATCCGGCCCGCACCAACGGCGCGCTCGTCATGTGCGAAGTGATGATGCCCGATGGCGTCACCCCGCACGCTTCCAACAGCCGCGCGACGATCCTTGACGACGAAGGCACCTGGTTCGGTTTCGAGCAGGAATATTTCTTCTACAAGAACGGCCGCCCGCTCGGCTTCCCGGAAACCGGCTATCCGGCTCCGCAGGGTCCGTATTACACAGGCGTCGGTTATTCGAGCGTCGGCGATATCGCCCGCACGATCGTCGAGGAACACCTCGATCTCTGCCTCGCAGCCGGCATCAACCATGAAGGCATCAATGCTGAAGTGGCCAAGGGCCAGTGGGAATTCCAGGTTTTCGGCAAGGGCTCCAAGCGCGCCGCCGACGAAATCTGGATGGCCCGCTACCTCCTGCAGCGCCTGACGGAAAAGTACGGCATCGACATCGAATTCCATTGCAAGCCGCTCGGCGACACCGACTGGAACGGCTCGGGCATGCACGCCAACTTCTCGACCAAGTACATGCGCGAAGTCGGCGGCAAGGAATATTTCGAAGCGCTGATGGCAGCCTTCGAAAAGAACCTTCTGGACCACATCGCCGTCTACGGACCGGACAACGACAAGCGCCTGACCGGCAAGCACGAAACGGCTCCGTGGAACAAGTTCTCCTACGGCGTTGCTGACCGCGGTGCATCGATCCGCGTGCCGCATTCCTTCGTCAACAATGGCTACAAGGGTTACCTGGAAGACCGCCGCCCGAACTCGCAGGGCTGCCCTTACCAGATCGCTTCGCAGATCCTGAAGACGATTGCCGAAGTCCCGGCTGCAGGCAGCGTTTCGGCCGCAGCTTAAGCTTTTTCGGCTTTTCGATATGAATGTTCATGGCGCCACCCACCCGGTTGGCGCCATGACTGTATCTGGCAGCCTTTTCGAAGGCGCAGCCCTGCCGGATTGCGGGGGGGGCACCGTCATCCCTTGCCTCAAATACAATAGGCAAATTCCCGCACTGGTATTCCCGCACCACTGTTACTAAGTGTACGGCTCAGAGCGTCTGAAGATCCTGACGGGGTGTATTCATGCAAGTTCCATCCAGCGCCGTTTCCAGCCTGCCCCGCGAGAGCGCTGTCACGCTGCCGGGCGATAGCAGCAGTATCATCGACTGGCTGATGACCGAGACCCGCGACGAGCGCTTCATCGACAATATCTTCGTCGAAATGTGCGGTAGGCTTAATCAGGCGGGTATTCCCGTCTCGCGTGGAACGCTTCACTTCCGTATTCTTCACCCGCAATGGCTGGGAGCGCGGATTTTGTGGCAACGCGGCCTGACAGAGGCTGATATCCAGACGTTCGGTTTCGGTGTCGAGGACAGCGACCGCTATCGCAACAGCCCCGTCAACGATATTCACAGTGGCGCCAAGGTGGTCCGCCAGCGCCTCGAACCGGCAGCCTCGGCCGGCGCCCCACCCTATCCTCTTTATGACGAACTGCGCGCTGAAGGTCACACGGATTACATCGCCTGGCCACTCGAGCACACGTTGGGCAAGCACCACATCATTACTTTCGGTAGCGACAGACCGGGCGGCTTCACCGATGACGATATTGCGGTTCTTGCCGGCCTGCTGCCGGCCTTTGCGCTGGTCAGTGAAATCCGCCTGAAGAACCGCCTCGCCCGGACGCTGCTCGAAACCTATGTCGGGCCACATGCAAGCGAGCAGATCCTTGCCGGTGCCACGACACGCGGCAGCGGAGTTACCGTCCGTGCTGCCATTCTGATCTGCGATCTGCGCGACTTTACCGGCATTTCCGATCTGTGGCCGCGCGACGACGTCATCGAGCTACTCAACGGCTATTTCGACGCCATGGCCGACCCGATCGAGAAACACGGCGGCGAGATTCTGAAATTCATGGGCGACGGCCTGTTGGCAATTTTCCCGCTCGACAAGATCAGTGCCTGCGGTGATCTCCTTGCGGCGATCCGTGAAGCGCAGGCTGCGATGGCGGCACTGAATGAGGAAAATGTCAAAAAAGGCCATCAAGCACTTGGTTATGGCATCGGCGTCCATGTCGGTGACGTGATGTATGGCAATATCGGCTCGCGCAGCCGCCTCGACTTCACCGTCATCGGCCCGACGGTCAACGTCGCCTCACGGCTCGAAAGCCTGACAAAGGAACTCAAGCGGCCGGTTCTGCTGTCACAGGCTTTTGCCGAAATGGCCAAGTGCCAGACCAACCTGGAAAATCTCGGCTCCTACACGTTAAGGGGCCTAAGCGAACCGATTGGGGTCTTTGCCTTCTAAGCAAACAGCAGCGCGCCTATCTGTGCGGATAGGCCGGTCCGCCGCCCAGTGGCTGGACTATCGCCCGCAGGCTGTCTTCACGGACATTGAAAACCCGGGGCAAAGCGACCGGCGCGATTGGCATGGTCAGCTTGCCTGCGGCGACGTAAAGCAGGAAAGAGCCGATCTGATAGGGAAAGATCACGTCGATCTCGGCAAAGGCGCGCACGAACAGCAGCGCGGAAACGCCGAACAGCACGAGCGGCTCGGAACTCTCCTTCTCGCTCAACACTCTTTTCAAGTGACCGAACAGACCGGCGAGCAGAAGCCCGGTCAACAGAACCAGACCGATCCCACCCATTTCCACCATCGTCTCGATAAACGTATTGTGGAAATGAAATCCGCTGCGCGAACCGATGAAGAACTCCTCCCAAAGCCGCTCAGGCTCTGAAAAACCCTGTACCCAATAGGCCTGGTAACCGATGCCGATCACCGGCGATGCCATCGCCGCCTCGATGCCCTGCTGCCAGAGATAGGTCCGCCCGGTCAGGGTCGAATCCTTGCCGAAGACGCCGAGAATACTATCGACCGCCCCGCCATAGACGGCGGCGATCACGGTAATGACACCGAAGACCGAGGCTGCGATGAACAGTAGCTTGCGGCTTTTCGGCGGCAGCAGCGAAAAGACCCGCATGCCGATGACGAGGCCGATCACGGCGGCCGTGGTCAGAACCGAGGTCGCCGACTGGGACGCATGCAGGCAGTAGGCTGCAAGCAGGCCAACCACGCCACAAACGGCAAGCCAGAGGCCGCGCTGACCGAGGATGACTACCGCTGCAAAACTGAAGAATACCGCAAGCGACGCATAAAAACCGAGCTGGTTCTTGGAAGCGAAGGCACCGACAAAGCTGATGGTGCCATCCAGCGGATCGAAATGATAGACACCGAACAGCAGCGAATAGACCAGCACGAGACCCGCGCCCGCCACCGAACCCAGCGTCAGTGTTCTGACATCGAGCACCCGCATGGCAATCAGCGCGCAGATGACATGGGTGAGATACTGGACGCCGGCCCGTGTGGTCGTGCCGGGCGCTGCCGACCAGAACACCGAGATGCAGGCAAAGATCGCGAAGGCGAAGATCCAGATATATTTGCGGTAGCTCCCCAGCACCCGGCGGTAATCGACCAGCACCAGGGGCAGCCACACGGCATAATAAAGCAGGATCGAAACCTGGCCGAACCGCCCGGAATAGGCGAAGACGAAATAGGAGACCATCAAGGCGAAAACCGCATAGAGGCGGTTCTCGCCCGGTTTTACCAGACTGGCCTTGGCGATCTTCATCCGCCCACCCTCATTGCGTGTTGAGCGTCGGTTCGACCTTCACGACATCGCCGGGCTGTATCGGTGTTCCTTCGTTCGCCGCAATCGTCGTCGACTTTCCATCCTTCTGACGAATGATGGAATAGTTGATGTCGACCGTACGGCCTGGCTTTGGCATCAGCGACGCATCAGCCGACTGAACCAGCGCCTCCGTCATCAGATCACGGCTGGTGATCAGCTTCAGGGCCAGCGTGTCCAACTCGGCTTCGGTGTTCTGCAGTTCCTGGGCAAGCTGTGCATCCCAGTCGTTGCGCAGGTTGGTTTCGTCCTGGCTCGCCTGGCTGACAGCCTGCTTGGCCTTCAGCGAGGCGGTATCGATATCGAGCAATGCCGCCTGAAGATCGGCGGCCCGCTGTTCGACGGCAAGCTTGCGGGCACTGAGCGCCAGCCCCTTTTCCGCCAGCACGTCGACGCGCCCCTTGTCTTCGATAACAAGATCCAGCTGCCGCGTCTGCGTCACCGATTTCTTGCCGAGTGAATCGATTTCGCTTTGCAGAAGCGCCTTGAGCTCGGCCAGTGCGGTCAATTGCAGCTTCTGCCGCTTGTCCCGGGAGACCATCAGCGCCTTCTCGCTTTCGAGAAGATCAGCGGCCTCTGCAACGCCCTTCAATTCGCCAGGCATTGCAATTTCAGTTTTCTCGGCAATCTCGGCCTGCAAGCGTGCGCGGCGAACCAGCAGCCGGTTTCGCTCGGTGAGCCGCACCGACGATTCACCCTGCGCGTTGATGAAATCGCGCGCAAACCGCTGGCCGTTTTCAGCCCGGCGCAGACCGCCACCCAAGCTGACCGCCTTGAGAACCGTCATCTCCGGCGCAAACGGATATTCGCCTGGTGTCTGGACTTCGCCTGTGAGGTAGATCGGCCGGTATTGTGCAAGCTCCACCGACGCGGACGGCCGGTCGGGCAGGCCGAACAGCTTTTGCAATTGCAAGCCGACTTCATCGGCAATTTCCGACGTGGTCTTGCCGGACGCGGGCACGGCGCCGAGGAAAGGCACGGAAATGGCGCCGGAGGCGCCGACGGTGTAGTCGCCGCTGACGGCAGACCAATCCCGGACTGCCCCTTCCGCCGTCTGCCATTCCGCGACGCGTATTCTCAGCTTATCCATGGCTCCGAGCGTATACTCGCCGGCAAAAGCGCCATGGATGCCGGAAACGCTGATGGCGATGGCGAGCGCGGAAAGACGCGCAGCGCCCCGGACCTTGCGGCCGAGGGCTGGAAGTCCCTGGTGAAGACTTCTGTTCATGAAACTTCCTTACTTAACAACAAAGCCGATCCCGGCGTTATGACGGAAACGGCATATTCACGCTGGTGACTGTGACTCAGTAACTGCCCTTAGAAAGGCAGACAGCAGGAATTGTCTTGGCAACGATGACCACATCGTTGAACAGCGACCAGTTGGTCACATAATGCGTATCGAAGGCGATACGGGCGGCATAGGATACGTCGTTGCGGCCGCTCACCTGCCAGAGGCCAGTCAGACCGGGGCGCGACCTCAGATAGAAGACGGCGGAGTGTTCATAAAGCTCAAGTTCGTCTTCAACGACGGGACGTGGGCCGACGACACTCATTTCGCCGCGGATGATGTTGAGCAGCTGCGGCAGTTCATCGAGGCTCAGCTTGCGCAGAACACTGCCGACGACGGTAACACGCGGGTCGTCCTGCAGCTTGCGGGTTGCCTGCCATTCCTCATAGGCCTTGGGATTTTTATGCAGATGCTCCTGCAAAATCTTGTCGGCGTCCGGCGCCATCGTCCGGAACTTGAGGCAATGGAAGTAGCGGCCATTATGACCGACACGGCGGTGTCCATAAAACACCTTGCCGCCATCGGAGAACTTCACGAGCGCCATCAGCAACAGAAACAGCGGGCTGAAGACGATGAGCGCCATTGACGCGGCGAAGATATCGAAACCCCTTTTTGATATTCCCCCTATCGGCCGGTGTCCCCCGGATTCGATGGTCGTAAAATACGGCGAGTTTGCCGATCGAGTCGCAGACTTCATGGGAGAAAACTCCATTCGGGTTGGCGATTGGTCGGGTTCCCAGCGGGCACTGGGTTTGATTGCATCTGGGAGTGTAGAGCGAGATTTTGATTTTTAAAGGCAGCTTTCGGGATGATGCCGCCGCACAAGTGAAATGCGGCCAAGTTAAAAATTGAGGCCGCTTTTTCCAATTCACAAAGAAACAGCTAATATACGTTCGGATATAGTGTAAATTCTGACAATCCGTGATTTTTCTTGAAAACTATAAGTTGTTTACGCTGCTTATGCCTTTTGCGGACATAAACGTGGCGACTACGATATTTGAAAGCTTTCATTTGTCGCAAGGAATACGAAAATCGTTTCCCTTTCGGTCAAAATATTGCAGTGCAGCATTATTTTTGCACTGCAACGCAATATATTCGTATATGCTAATTTTGTAACAAAAGTTGATTAACAAGACGAACCAATTCACCGCCAGGGGATAGGCGCCCGACGAATAACGCCTCCTGATTGCATCAGGCATGGCGATACATCCCTAAATGTGGCAAAATCCTGTTAACGGCACTTCCCGCGTCGAGATCCAGCACGATCCGGGGGATTTGGCACTGCATCGCACCAAAAACATCACGATTGCCGGGCAATCGATAGATGATTTTAAATGCAGGCTAAGAATTCTCACGTTAAATGACGTAAATGTAATGAAGCAGAATGCTCCGAGCGATTGAAGCCGCAAAGCATGTTCGATATGTTAATGATCGCCTAAGAGGAGAAGGTGGATTTTTCAATGATGTTTGCAGATCAAGACATAATATTGAGGACGTTTTGATGTTTGCGCCGCGTGTTTTCATCAGCATGATCGGAGCGCTCGCCGTTTTTGCCATTGTGACCTTCATCCTGACAGGCTCTGCCTGGACGACGGCATGGCAGACGCTGGTTTGCGCGGTGCTTGTGCAAGCCGGATATTTCATCGCCGTGCTGTTTCTGGTGGCCAAGGAAGGCCGGGACCGCCGCAACACTGCGCAGCGTCAGTCGCCTGGGTCTGCCGCTTCCAGTGACGACAAGGACGCCAAAACGATCCGCGTGCCGAACAACCCTCGCCATTTCAATTCCTGAGTAACCGCTGGACCGTCGCTGCGCCTTCGCCGATGACGGCTGAGTTTCGCGTCTGCCTACCCCCTATTTCTTCGCATCTGCAACATCGCGCCTTGCCGCGTGTCCAAACCCGACCTAGGTTCGGCCCGACAGCGATGAAGGAATGCGATCATGAAACCGAATGCAGACGTCTGCGTCATCATCGCCGCGAAGAACGCGGCCGAAACGATCGGGCGAGCCGTCATCTCGGCACTGAGAGAGCCTGAAACAGCCGAGGTGGTGGTCGTCGACGATGGTTCGACTGACGGCACCGGCGATGCCTCGCGAAAGGCGGACGATGGCAGTGGCCGGCTGACTATCGCCCGGTTCGAGGCCAACAGAGGGCCTGCCGCCGCCCGCAACCATGCCATTTCAATCTCGAAATCCCCAGTACTGGCGATCCTCGATGCCGATGATTTCTTCTTTCCCGGGCGCTTGAGAAACCTCCTGGCCCAGACGGATTGGGATTTCATTGCCGACAACATCGCGTTTGTCGATGAGGCGGCGGCAGACGACGCGCAGCTTGCCGTTGAGGCCTTTCCGGCAGCCCCGCGTATTCTCACCCTCGGCGAGTTCATCAAGGGCAATATCTCCAAGCGCGGCGTCCGGCGGGGCGAGATCGGCTTCCTGAAACCGCTGATGCGGCGCGATTTTCTCGATACACACCGCCTCCGCTATCAGGAAAACCTGCGCCTGGGCGAGGATTACGATCTGTATGCCCGGGCGCTGACCAGGGGCGCGCGCTACAAGATCATCCACAGCTGTGGCTACGGTGCCGTTGTGCGCGGCGATTCCCTCAGCAGCAGCCACCGCACGGCCGACCTGAAGCGGCTTTATGAAGCCGACAGGTCAATTCTTGCCCAGAGCGATTTACCGCCGCAGGCACGCGCGCTGATTGCCCGCCACGAACATCACATCCGGGGACGATACGAGCTTCGGGAATTTCTCGATATCAAGCGGCAATCCGGTTCAAGAGCCGCGCTGTTCCACGCGCTTGGCAATCCGGCGGCCATTCCGGCCATCGCTTCCGGGATCTTCGCCGACAAGACGGACCGTTTTCGCCGCCAGTCCGACGCGGCCCCGGTTGCGCTGGGCGGATCGGGCGGCTTGCGCTATCTGCTGCAACCGCCATCCGCTGCCCGATAGGCTGTTGATGGCGGCCGCAATGGTGCCCGTGATCTAGAAATAGTCGCGGCGCACGCCGGCGATAACATCGAGAAAGCGCTCCTTACGCTCCACAAGGGCGTGATCGGCACTCAGTTGCGGCGCGGCGCGCGCCGCTTGCCACAGTGACAGCGCCGAGGGGGCAGCCAGCAATTGCTTGGCAGCAACCCGCAATGAGGTCTGCTTGGGAGCACGGACTGCAACCATGATGCTTTCATCAATCTGGCGCTTGTTCGGATCATCGAGCGCCGGCTGGTGCGCATCGAAATCGACGCCCCAGAACTTCGCCCCCTTGATGATGGCCTCTGCCCGGCTCGACACCGGAACATGCCGCGGGCGATACGTGACACCGACGGTGTGGGCCCAATCGTTCCACTTGAAGCTGTTGATGCTGTTGGACGTCGACACCGCCAGCCAGGGAACGCGGAAAGCATCGGCAAGAATGGCGCCGTGCATCGATTCCGCAACGATCATTTCCGACTGGGCGATCTCGCGGATGACATCCTTGGCGTCGCCGCGCGGGTCGATATAGTGCAGGCCGACGATCTGGCAGACGGCAGGCCACATGCCGGCAATTGCCGATTCCCAATGCGGCACGAAGCTTTTCTTGTATTTCTTCGGCAGGCCTTTGAACTCGGGCATCTCGGCAACCATGACCGCCGGGTCGATAATCCCGAGCTTGGGATCGACGCCGACCTTCTGCGCCGTCAACGGCCCGCGAACGCAGCGGATGTCCCATTCCGCACTGTTGCTCATGTCCGGCAGGGCGCCGTAACCAAACCCGCTGCCGAGCACCAGCTTGTGCCGCCCCTCCGGCAAGAGCGCGCGGTTCAGCACCGTTCCGACCCCGACGAGAAGTGTTTCGCGATGAACATCGCGGAATCCCGGGATCAGGAAATCCCAGAGCCACAGATTAAGATCGTCGCCGAAATTTCCGTGTGCGGATTCCCAGTAGTAAGGGTCCATGCCCGTCTCCTTCATGCGTTGCTCAGGGTACTTTTTGCGCGTGACAGGCAATGCCGTCACGCGCCTCAATGGCCGCAGCAAAAAATGCTGCACCTGCGAAGGCTATCGTGATAACTTGCCGACGGCAAGCTGAAGCGCACTCTGCAGCAACTTCGGATCACGCCAGACCCAACGGGCCAGCAGATTGAACTGCGGCATCTTCCGCCGCTTGATCAGCCGGGCCTGGCTCCACAGGGCCTGCCGGCGCGCAGTATGCTTGTAAGAATGAATGGAAGCGATTTCCGCCGGCTTGCGGGAAAAGCGCCCTTCCAGCGTGTCGAGTGCAACCCAGGTATTGAACTGCTGCGACAGGAATTGCGGAGAATCGCTATCGATGCTGTGGAAGATGTTGATCCCCTCACCCCGCACGGCGCCCGGTTCGTTGCACAGGACGATGCGGCTGGCCGCGATGGCGCAGTCACAGAAGAACAGCACATCCTCTGCCGCGAGCCGCAACTCCGCTTCGAAGCGTACCGTCTCGAACAGCTTTCGTCCGATCACCATGCAGGACAGGTGGAGAAAGCTCCAGTTGCGCAGCATCACCTGCGAAAACTCGGGCACTTCCAGAACCAGCGGCTTCTCGGAAAGGCGCGTGACCTTTTCGGTCTTTTCCAGTTCGGCCATGTCGAAATGATAGTAGAAGGCATCGCCGCCGGTAATCGACGCCCAATAGCAGTCGGCCGAAAAGCGGGTCATCGTCACCTGGGCATTCTGCAGGTGGTCCGGCGTCCACAGGTCGTCGGAATCAAGGAACGCAACAAAATCGGTTTGCGCCGGGACATTGTTAAGACCCGTATTGCGCGCGCCGCCCGGACCGGCATTCGGCTGCTTGATGACGCGGATGCGCGACCGCTGTTCGTCGCTCAAGGCTTCAAGATCGGTTTCGATCGGGAATGGCGACTGGTCGTCGACGATGACGACATCAAAATCCTGGTAGGTCTGCGCGAAGACGGAGCCCAAGGCCCGGTGCAGAATTCCTGCCTGTTTCTGGTAGTACGGAATAACAACTGTAAACTTCGCCATCTTTTTGCCCCTACGGTTTTCCTAGAAGGTGCTTCCTGGTTCCTCCCATCAGGCTGCGACTGCGTGTCTAGCGCGTCTCCTCTGTCCTTGATCCTCCCCATCGCCACACAGGATTTACGCCATGCCTCCTACAGTTAACGTCAAATCCGTCACGAGCAATGTCGGTTGGAGCATTTTATCCAAGACAAGTACATTCGGGCTTAAGTTTGTCACCGTGCCGATTTTGGCCCGTATTCTGACGCCGGAGGAGTTCGGTGCCGTCGCCGTGGCGCTGACCGTCGTGCAGTTTCTGGCCATGATCGGCGGAGCCGGACTGACCTCGGCGCTGGTGATCCAGCGCGAGGAAGAGATGGAGACGGTCCACTCCGTCTTCTGGGCAAATCTGGCGATTTCCTGCCTGATGGCGCTCGGCCTTTTCATCTGGGCGGACTTCTTTGCGACCCTTCTGGGCGCGCCGGAAGCCGCCTACCTGCTGAAGATCATGAGCTTTCTCATCCCCATCCAGCTTGGCGGCGATGTCGCCTATTCTTTGCTTGCAAGGCGGATGAATTTCAGCAAGGACGCCGTCTGGAGCATGATTTCCGAATCGCTCGGCGCCATCGTCGCCGTCGTTCTGGCCCTTTTGGGGTGGGGCGTATGGGCCTTGATGGCGCAGCTGTTCGTCTCGGCGCTGGTGCGTCTCTGTGGTCTTTATGCCGTCTCGCATTACATGCCGCGCTTCGTCTTCCGTCCCCGGCGGGTTCTGGGTCTAAGCCGTTTCAGCCTCGGCATGATGGGATCGGAAGTCGCCAACTTCATCACCTTCCAGTCGCCGATGGTGATCATCTCGCGTTATCTCGGCCTTGCCGACGCCGGCGCCTATTCGGCCGCCAACCGGTTTGCCAGCATCCCCAACCAGGTGGTCCTGTCTGCCGTCATGGGCGTTCTGTTTCCAGCATTCAGCGGCATGATGGATGACAAGGAACGGCGTTCGCAGGCACTGATGTTCTCGACGCAGGTAACGACGGTGCTGCTGGCGCCGATGATGTTTGGCCTGTGGGCACTGGCGGAACCGGCGATGCGCGTGCTGTTCGGCCCACAATGGGCCTATGCCTGGCCAGTGCTTGGGTTATTGGCTTTGTCCAAGGGCATCCTCACCCCCTGCAGCACGTTCATTCCCTATCTCAAGGGTGTCGGCCATGGCCGGGCGCTGTTCTGGTCGGCGATCATCCGCGCCGTGGTGACCTGCGCCGCCGTTGCCTATGGCGCCAGCACCGGCAACCTGATCGACGCGATGATCTGGCTTTGCATCGTCAATGCCGTCACGCTGATCGGTTATTCCTGGGCTGTCTTCAAAGCGGATGGAACGCCGTTCTTCAAGGGCCTGTATATCAGCAGCCGCCCGATGCTGATGGCACTGGTGATGGCGCTGGCGGTCCGGTACCTGCTCGATACTTTCGGCTTTCTGCTGCCCAACCCCATCCTGCAGATCCTCGCCGGCGCTGCGATCGGTGGCCTGATCTATGCCGTGTTCGTGCTCTTGTCGGAACGGCCGCTGCTCACCAAAATCTACCAGCTCGTCAAAAAAAGACGGGCCTGAAGCCTGGGCCAGGACACTCCGGCGTGAACTGTTACAAAACACGCCGGAGGAGTTGCACGGACGCCTTATTTCGGGACAGACGGCCTGAGAGGATGATGATTTCACAAACCGTGACGTGTGGAATTGCGCATTTTCGAAACTATTTTCTGCGTCCTCTGACCGCCGCCGTGGCGGACATATGATCATATTCTGATATTCTTCAACACCCTACCCCCACGCGTTTTTTTCGCGTCTCCAATCAAAATCCTGGCATTTTTCGCGGCCGGATTTTCCGCGCAGAAATCGCGTGCATTGCAGCATTGGCATGCGTTTTTCTGCTGCAGTGCCATATTTCTCGAGACAGACTGCCCTATCTTCGAGATGCAGGTTCAAGCCTGCTCTGGTTGAAACGCCACTTCGGGGGAAGTGGCCCGACAGGGGATGTCGTCTTGGTTATCGACGCGAACATATCATCGCGGATCAATCTGATGCGCATCTTGCTCATCTCGGGAATTGTCTTCGTACACGTTCCTTTCGATCCGCAGACAAGTCCGTTCCTCGGCGCCAATGGCTTCGTCGACTGGATCAGGGTCTTTCTCGGCGACAGCCTGTTTCGGGTTGGCGTGCCGTGCCTGAGCGCTATTTCCGGATATCTCATGTTTCGCCGTGGGCTGGACGCCTTCGACTATGGCAAGACCATCCGCTCCAAGGCGCGCACTGTTCTGCTGCCATTCGTGATCTGGAGCCTTTCCTTTTTGGCGCTCGTTGTGCTGGTACAGATGGGTGGCATCGGCTTTGGCTATCTCCCCGACACGATCAATGCGAGCCCGCGCGAACTGGCGACACTTGCCTTTGCGATTGAGGACCTGCCGGTCAATGTTCCGCTTTACTTCCTGCGGGACCTGCTCCTGTGCATCCTGCTTGCGCCGGTTCTCGGCATCCTGATCAAGCGCTATCCACTGACAGTGCTGGCGATTTTCTTTGCCTACGCCGTGCTGCCGGTCCCCAGCGGTATCTTCCTGAAGAAATCGATCCTGTTCGGCTTCAGCTGCGGCATCTATGCGAGCCTTCATCACCTCGACATCCGCGCAGTCGACCGACATGCGGCGATGATATCCGCGCTGTTTCTGACGGCAGCCGTGATGCTGGCGACAGCGCTTTACTGGACCGGGCCGGACTATCCGGTGTGGATCGACATGCTGCGCAGCCTGACGGCCATCTGCGGCATTGTCGGCTCCTGGGCGATTTCGGCGCTGCTGGTCCGCTCGAGCCTCGGAGAGCGGCTTTCCCGCTCCGAAGGCCTGAGTTTCTGGATATTCTGCGCCCATTACCCCTTGCTCGTCGCATTCTGGATGATCTGGAACCGCGCGTCGCATCCTGGCCTTTATCCGCTGTTCTACTTCGCAACGCCTGTTCTCGCCCTCGTCATCCTCATTGTTTCGCACAATGTTGCTAAACGCCTGACGCCCAGGCTGCATGCCGTTTTGACCGGCAGCCGCGCGGGTGGTTCCCGCTCCACATCACAGCGCATGCCGGAAAACGGGACAAACCAGAAGAGCTGGTCCGAACCCGCAAAGGAAAAAGCAACACGATGACCCAATCGACCTCAAGACTGCTTCTCGTCCTTTCAGCATTTTCCGCTGCCGTTCCGGCATCGGCCCTTGCGCAGGGCGCAAACGCAGGCGCCTCCTTCGTCGACAATTTCGACGGGATCAACCGCAAGGTCTGGTACATTTCGGACGGCTGGGACAATGGCGCCCATCAGAACTGCACGTGGTCGAAGGACCAGGTTGCGGTCGAAAACGGCGTGCTCGAACTCACCTTCGAGGCGCGCAAAACCGGTAAGCGCGACTATGCCTGCGGCGAGATCCAGACCCACAAACGCTTCGGCTACGGCACCTATGAGGCGCGCATCAAGACGGCTGATGGTTCCGGACTAAACTCGGCTTTCTTCACCTATATCGGCCCGACCGACAAGAAGCCGCATGACGAGATCGATTTCGAGGTTCTGGGTAAGGATCCCGGCCAGGTTCAGGTCAACCAGTACATTTCGGCGAAGGGCGGCAACGAGAAGCTTGTCGATGTCGCAGGTGGCGCCAATGCCGGTTTCAACGACTATGCCTTCGTCTGGGAAAAGGACAGGCTGCGCTACTACCTGAACGGCAAGCTGGTGCAGGAGGTCACGGACCCCGCGAAGATCCCGGTCAACGACCAGAAGATTTTCTTCAGCCTCTGGGGGACCGATACCCTGAGCGACTGGATGGGCAAGTTCGACTACACGAGCCCGGCAAAGATGCAGATCGACCGCGTGGCCTACACGGCTCCCGGCGAAAAATGCCTGTTTCCGGAATCCCTCACCTGCACGCTCGATTGACGCTTATTAGCATTCGCAACATGAATGTTGCGATGCACAAAAAACTGAACTAAGCTCGGCGAAGGCTGAGCGGAGAACGGGAAGTTTTCATGCTGGATGTACTATACCTGGCACATGATGTGGCAGACCCCGCGATCAGGCGTAGAACCCTGATGCTTGCGGCGGGTGGTGCGAACGTGACGGTGGCGGGCTTCCGGCGCGGCGCGGATATGCCTGTGATCGATGGACATATCGAACTCGGCATCACCCGGGATGGGCGGTTCGGCCAGCGGATTGCAGCCGTTGGCAAGGCGGCGCTGATGCTTGGCGGCAAGCTTCGCGGCGTCGCAAAACCGGGCGTCATCATCGCCCGGAACCTCGAAATGCTGGCGCTTGCCAACCGGGCGAACGCGCTTTTCGGTGGCGACGTGCCGATCGTCTACGAATGCCTCGATATCCATCGCCTTCTGCTGCGCAATGATCTTGCCGGCCGCGCGTTACGCTCCGCCGAACATTATCTCGGGCGCAATGTCAGCCTGCTGGTCACCAGTTCGCCGGCGTTCATCGAGAATTATTTCCGGCCGGTCTCGCGTCTCAAGGCACCCACGCTGCTTCTGGAAAACCAGGTGATCGACCTGGATGGTACCGCCAGCATGCAGACCGCCCGGCCCCGTCTGCCGCAGCCGGGCGAGCCCTGGAAGATCGGATGGTTCGGTGCGTTGCGATGCCGCAAATCGCTAAAACTGCTTGCAGAATTCACCCGTGCCATGGACGGGAAATTCGAGGTCGTGCTGCGCGGGCGTCCCGCCTATTCGGAATTCGACGATTTCGACGGTTTCGTCGGCAACGAACCCTTCATGCACTTTCACGGCGCTTACAAGAACCCCGAGGATCTCGCCCGGATTTACGACGACGTCCAGTTTTCCTGGGGCATCGACTTTTTCGAGGAAGGTCTGAATTCCAGCTGGTTGTTGCCGAACCGGCTGTACGAGGGCTGCCGTTACAATGCCGTCCCGATTGCCATGCGCGGCACGGAAACGGCCCGTTTCATCAGCGCGAAACATATCGGCCTCGTCCTCGGCGATGCCGACAGCGCCGCACTTGCTGCCCTGTTTGCCGGCATGACGCCGGAGCGCTATCTCGCCGAATTCGGCAAGGTGGCGGCCACGGGCGCGCAGGCCTGGGTCCTTGACCGCGCCGATTGCCAGCGACTGGTCAACCGGCTTGCGGCACTGCGCACCACCGACGCCCAGGCCGCCTCACGCCACGAACTCTCCCAAACGCACAGCAACAAGGGTGGACTGCTATGAACGCCGATGATCCGAAGCATGGCCGCAGCCTTATTGTCATTCCCTGCCTCAACGAGGCCAAATATATCGAGGCGCTTATCATCAAGCTTGGCGGCGCCATGTGCGATCTCGGCGCCGATCTGGTCGTGGTCGACGGTGGCAGCACCGACGGCACGGTCGAGATCGTCCAGAGGATATCCACGGTCAATCCGAAAGTCCGGTTGCTCGCCAATCCGAAGAAGATCCAGAGTGCCGCCATCAATCTCGCCGTCGGAACGCTCGGCGCGGACTATGAATATATGATCCGGATCGATGCACACGGCGAATATCCGGATGATTATTGCCAGCGCCTGATGGAAGACGCGCTTATGACCGGCGCTGATTCCGTTGTCGTTGCAATGCAGACGGTTGGTTTCAGCACCTTCCAGAAAGCCACGGCCTATGCACAGAATTCCAAGCTCGGCAATGGCGGCTCCAAGCACCGCACCGGTGCCACCGGTCACTGGGCGGATCACGGCCATCACGCATTGATGCGGATTGCAGCGTTCCAGGCCGTCGGTGGCTATGACGAAATGTTCAGCCACAACGAGGACGCCGAGTTCGACTACCGCCTCAACAAGGCAGGCTACCGGATCTGGATGACCGACAAGACCAGCATGATCTATCATCCGCGCAGCACGGCGCGGGCGCTCTTCCGCCAGTATTTCGGCTATGGCCGTGGCCGGGCCAAGAATTTTCTCAAGCATCGCGCCATGCCGAGCATCCGCCAGATGCTGCCGCTTGCCGTCGCGCCTGTTGCAGTCGGGGCCCTACTGGCGATCATCAATTGGGCTGCCGTCATTCCGTTCGGCCTTTGGGCCGTCGCATGCCTTGGTTACGGCGTCTGGATGGCACTCGGGCAGAAGAACCCCTATGGCCCGCTCGCCGCCGTTTCCGCGATGGTGATGCATTTTGCCTGGTCGGCCGGCTTCTGGCGTGAGCTCCTCGATTTCCGCAACCGCCGGATCGCCTGATGAAAACAGCCATGGATCCCATCCGCATCGATATCGGCGTCTGTACCTACCGGCGCCCGGAACTTGAACAGACATTGCGCTCGCTGGACGGCATTACCGTTCCCGACGGCGCAACGATCCGGATCATCGTGGCGGATAATGACGCGACGCCCAGCGCGAAGGAACGGGTGGATGCCTTGCGCACCGCCGTTCGACACGAGATCGTCTACGTTCATTGCCCCTCGGCCAATATCTCGATCGCCCGCAATGCCTGCCTCGACAATGCCACGGGGGACTTCCTGGCGTTCATCGACGATGACGAGACGGCCAGCTCGGACTGGATCGTCCGGTTGATCGAAACGGCGACATCAACCGCAGCGGATGCGGTGCTCGGCCCGGTCAAGGCCATCTACGGTGTAAACGCGCCGGGATGGATGGAGCGCGGCGACTTTCACTCGACATTCCCCGTCTGGGTCGGCGACCGGATCATCACCGGTTACACCTGCAATGTCCTTCTGCGCCTTGCGGCGCCATCGCTTGCCGGGCGCCGTTTCAACCTGGCGCTTGGACGCAGCGGCGGCGAGGACACGGAGTTTTTTACCCACATGCACCGGATGGGCGGCAAGATAGCCTATGCGCCGGGGGCCTGGGTCGAGGAACCCGTGCCGGCCAAACGCGCCAGCTTTTCGTGGCTGGCAAAGCGGAAATTCCGCTTCGGCCAGACGCATGGCCGGCTGATCGGTGCTGGAGCCGGTGGCGTGGGCAAGGTGCGTGCGCTGGCGCTTGCTGGAGCCAAATGTGGGTTCTGCGCGCTGGCCAGCGCCCTGTTGTTTTTCTCGCCTGTTCGCCGCAACCGCTATCTCCTGCGCGCCTGCCTGCATGCTGGCGCCGTCGTCGGACTTCTCGGCGTCAGGGAAATCGAGCAGTATGGTGCAGCCGAGGTAAGGCCGTCGTGATGGAACAGCACCGCCCCGACGCGACATTCATCATCGCCGCATTCAAGGCAGAAGAGACGATCGAGCGCGCTATCGACAGCGCGCTGGCGCAAACCGGTGTCAACGTCGAGATTGTCGTTATCGACGATTGTTCGCCCGATGACACGGCCGGGATTGTCGATGCCTATACCGATCCGCGCGTTCGGTTGATCCGGCTCGAACAGAATCGCGGCCCCGGCGGCGCCCGCAATGCGGGCCTTGCCGTTGCGCGCGGCGACTGGATCGTCATTCTGGATTCCGACGATGCGGTATCGCCCGGCCGGACTGCCCGGATGATCGCACGAGCCAAGGCCGCCAAGGCGGAGATCGTCGTTGACAATGTCGATGTCGTGCCGCTCGACGGCGAGATGAAACGGATGTTCGACGAGGCTGAGCTGGCAGCTCTGGAAACGCTGACGCTTCCGGCGTTCATCGGCTCGAATGTGCTGTTTCAGTCCGAACATAACTACGGCTACATGAAGCCTGTCTTCGAGCGCCGGTTCATCGAGGAACACGGCCTGCGCTTCGACGAAAGCCTGCCGATCGGCGAGGATTATCTGCTTTTGGCGTCGGCGCTTGCGAAGGGCGGCCGCTGCGCCGTCGAACCATCCGCCGGCTACACCTACTATATCCGCAGCGGGTCGATCTCGCGCGTGCTGAAGCTGCATCAGGTCGATGCGATGCTGGCCGCCGATGCCGAGTTTCTGAAAAATCATCGGCTGGATGCGGCCTCGATGGCGGCACAGGAGCGGCGCTACCGCAGCATCGAAAATGCGCGGTCCTTCGTCCTCTTGGTCGACCAGATCAAGGCACGATCCCTGTCCGGCGCGGTTAGAACCGCGTGGAGAAATCCGGCGGCAATCCGGCATCTGCGGATGCCGATCGCCGTCAGACTGCGGCGCCTGATGGCGCCGTTCACTGCAATTCGCCCTTTCGGTCCCCCGCCGGAAACGATGAATAGAACCACCCCGGGCAACCGCCCGCACAAGAGCAAAGGATAGTTCTATGGCTCCTATCAGACCCGTTCGCAAAGCCGTTATTCCCGTCGCCGGAAACGGCACGCGGTTCCTGCCCGCAACCAAGGTGATGCCGAAGGAAATGCTGACCATCGTCGATCGTCCCGTCGTGCAATATGCCGTCGAGGAAGCGATGCAGGCTGGCATCGAGCACATCGTGTTCGTCACCGGTCGCAACAAGCAGGCAATCGAAGACCATTTTGACGATGTGCCGGAACTGATCTCGTCGCTGACGCGCTCAGGCAAGGATGCCCAGCTTTCCGAACTGGCGCGCATGCTGCCGACGGCCGGTTCCGTCAGCTTCACCCGCCAGCAGGCGCCGCTTGGCCTTGGCCATGCCGTCTGGTGCGCCCGCGACCTGATCGGCGACGAGCCGTTCGCGCTGCTTTTGCCGGATATGATTTCCTATGGCGCACGCGGCTGCATGGCCGGCCTGATGGACCTCTACAATGATGTCGGCGGCAACGTCGTCGCCGTCGAGCAGTGCGCCCTTGAGGACACCTCGAAATACGGCATCGTCGGCATGGGTGATAAAACCCGGCATGGCTTCGAAGTCACGCAGATGGTCGAAAAGCCACCCGTCGCCGAGGCACCGTCCACCTACTACCTGAACGGCCGCTATATCCTTCAGCCGGAAATCTTCTCGATCCTCGCCCATCAGCAGCGCGGCGCCGGCAACGAGATCCAGCTGACCGACGGCATGCTGCGCCTGTCGGCAGACCAATCGTTCCACGCCCATCCGTATGAAGGCCGGACCTTCGATTGTGGCTCCAAGCAGGGCTTCATCGAGGCCAATGTCGCCTTCGCGCTGGCGCGGGCCGATATCGGCAATCTGGTGTTCGAATCCGTCCGTGAGATGGTTCTGTCGCACGAACAGGCGATTCGAGCCGCCTGAAAACACTGATTTACCAGCAGCTTGGTGCTGCTGGTAAATCTGGTCTCACCCCTGCCGCCTTTTGGGGTGAGAACCGACCACGCAAAAGCACTTGGAGACCCGACGGCCCATGAATCAAAGACCTCTTCCGTTGAACACGGTTCCATCGCTGCAGAGTGATGAGTCCGACACGTTCATCGATCTGAACCGGCTGACCGCGATCGCGCTTCGCCGTTCAAGGGTCGTGGCCCTCTGCGTTCTTCTCTGCTTCATGCTTGGCGTGGCATATCTGGTGTTCGCGACACCGGTCTACACCTCGCAGACGCAGATTCTGCTTGACGAAAACCTGTCCAAATATGCGGAAGAAGCTCCCTCGCCCCAGAGCGCCCAGCAGGCCGACACCCAGCTTTCCAGCGCGGTCGAAATCCTGAAATCGGGCGAACTGGCCCTGCGCGTGACCGACGCGGAAAACCTCGGCGAAAACGAAACCGTTCTCAATCCACCGCAATCGCTGATGTCGATGGTGAAATCGGCAGTCAAATCCGTTACCGGCATCTTCGGCTCGCGGCCGGAAATCTCCGAAGCCGCGGCCCGCAACGGCAAGCGGGAAACGGCGGCGGCCTATATCCAGCAGGCGCTGACGGTCGAGCGCGTCGCACGAAGCTCCGTCGTTGCGCTGTCCTACAAATCGACCGATCCGAAGCTTGCCGCAACCATAACCCGTGCCTATGCCAAAGCCTATCTGACGGACCAGCTGAACGCGAATTTCGACGCTACCGAGCGCGCTTCCGTCTGGCTGCAGGAACGCCTGACTGATCTTCGCCAGCGCGCCCAGGCTGCGTCCCTCGATGCGGAAAAGTTCAAGGCGGAAAACGGCCTGACCTCGACGCGCGGCGAACTGATGTCGGAACAGCAGCTGTCCGACCTCAACAGCCAGTTGATCGTCGCGCAGGCCGACAGCGCCAGTGCTTCGGCCCGCTACAATCAGTTCCAATCCATCATCGACCAGGGCGCTGAAAACGCCGTGAACAATGCGACGATCTCCTCGAACCAGACTGACAACTCGGTCATTCAGGATTTGCGGACGCGTTATCTTGCAGTCAGCAAACGTGAGCAAGTCATCGTCCAGAATTTTTCGGCCGACCATCCGCAGGCGGTTGCTCTGAGGGCCGAGAAATCGGAACTCGCCGGTCAGATTTTCCGGGAACTGAAGCAGATCACCGGCAGCTACCGCAACGAATTCGAAGTCGCCAAATCCCGCGAAGCCTCCTTGCGCAAGAGCATCGAAGGCGTGGTCGGCAACAATTCCGAGGCCAACCGGTCGCTGGTCCACCTGCGTGAATTGGAACAGCGGGCGACGGCGCTGAAGACACTGTACGAATCCTATCTCGGCCGCTACGAAGAAGCGGCCCAGCAACGTTCATTCCCGATTGCGAAAGCCCGGATCATTTCGGATGCCGGGATTCCCACCGCGCCATCCAGCCCCAAGCGGACGATGGTTCTCGGCCTCTCTATCGTTCTCGGCTTCATGCTGGGCGCCATCCTTGCCGGCCTTCAGGAATTCCGCGAGCGTTTCTTCCGCCTCGAGGAAGAGGTCCGCTCGATACTCGGCCACAAGTCTCTCGGCTACCTGCCGCTGATCGGCAAAAAGACCGTCAGCATGTGGATCAAGACGCGCGAGCGCCTGTCAAAATCAGAACCTGAAAAACCCGACGCAGCTGCGGATGCCGACATGCCCTTGACGCGGATGACCCGAATTGCGGTCGATGCGCCACGGTCGGCCTTTGCCGAGACGCTACGCAACGCCAAGCTTGCCAGCGACGTCATCCTGCAGGGTCGCCCCAACCGGGTGATCGGTGTCGTCTCGGCATTGCCGGGCGAAGGGAAATCGACCATTGCCGCGAATTTTGCCGGCCTGCTTGCCGCCAGCGGCAAACGCACGCTGCTGATCGACGCCGACATCCGTAACCCTGCGATCAGCCGGATGATTTCGCCTGCACCGAAGACAGGTTTGGTGGAAGCGGTCTTGGGTGAAGAAGAGTGGACGGTCGGGCTCAGGGTCGATCCGCTGACCCGGCTTGCAATCCTGCCGATCGCGCCGCGCGAACACCTTTATCACACCAACGAACTGCTGGCCTCGCAGGGCATGGAGACCTTGATCGCCAATGCCCGCAAGAATTTCGACTATGTCATCGTTGACCTTGCGCCGCTGGCTCCCGTCATCGACGCCAAGGCATTCTCGCCGTTTGCCGATGGGTTCCTGATGGTGATCGAATGGGGCAAGACTCCGGCCCGTCTGGTGCGGGACGTGCTGCATTCCGATCCGCAGTTCAACGCCAAGATTCTTGGCGTAATGCTCAACAAGACGGACATGGATGAGCTTGGAAAATACAGCGACTTCGGCGCGGCGGAAAAATACCGCAAGCACTATGAGAGCTACTATATCGAACAGCCCTTGAAGGCCGGACGCTGAGGCTTATCCTCAGCGCAGGCCCGGCTGGCGCTCCTTATCGAGCCCGAAGATCGCCACAAGCGCCATCAGAAAAACCACCGCGGCAATTGCCGCGGTACAGACCGCATAGACGATCAGGTATTCCAGCAGGCAGGGTAGAAACAGCAGCGCCCGGATGACGGTGGGCTGCGATCGCGCCCAGCCGCCCATACCGTTTCTCATGTAATTTTCGAAACGATGCGTGACGCTCGACATTGCTGCTCGCTCCATCAATCTTTAGACAAAATTTACCAAAGATGATGGGTTCGCGCAACCGATGCTCCCCGCTTAAGCCCGGCTGGAGTGGGCTGATCTCCACATTCTGCAGGTCATGGCTGCGCTATCTGGCATCATGGAAAATGATCCCGGCCGTATGACGCATGCCGGAGCGAAGACGGCTGACGCCGTGGCGCAGATTGACCCGGTAATTGCCTTTCGTGCCCTGAACGGGCCGATTGTGGACCGCGAACGCGACGGCGTCGCCCTGGCGCAGGGGCACGACCTCCACCCGGCTTTGCATGCGCGGACGCTGTTCCGTCAAAACGAATTCGCCACCGGTGAAATCGTCTCCGGGCTCTGACAGCAGGATCGCCACCTGGATGGGAAAGGCAAGGTCGCCGTAGAGGTCCTGATGCAGGCAATTGAAATCGCCCGGCACATATTGCAGCAATAGCGGCGTCGGCCGGGTCTGGCCGCCATCGTGGCACTGTTTGAGGAATGCGGCATGTTCGGCCGGATAACGTTCGTCCATGCCCATGCGCTCGTTCCAGGCATTGGCGACACCCGCAAGCCGCGGATAAAGCGCGGTGCGCAATGTCCCGATCAGATCTGGTAGCGGATATTTGAAATAGCGGTATTCGCCTTTGCCAAAACCATGCCGGGCCATGTGAATATGGCTGCGGAAGTGTTTTTCCTCAGGATAGAGCCCGGCGATCTGCCGGCATTCCTCTGGCGCCAGCAACTGGTTAAACACTGCGCAGCCGAAACCGTTGAGGTCTTCGCCGAGATGGTCCCAGTCATATCCGGCGATACGCGCGTCAGCGGACGCCGGTACGTTTGTCGAATGTGCATTCATGTCAAAGCCTCCATTGCTGCGACGGTGGATGCCTTGTTGAATGGCGGTTTGTGCTGCCGCCTGCCACCCGTTTCCTGCGCGGTCTCGCAGCGACTGCAAAGAATACGGTAAGAAGTAACTTACATTCCAACAACGCAGGCACCGCCGGTCAATCCGGCACCAGCAGCGGTCAGCAGCAATTTTTCTCCCGGTACAAACGGTCTGGCCTGATGGGCGAGCGACAGGGAGAGCGGGATGGTGGCGGCGGAAGAGTTGCCATATTCGCCGATCGTGCGGACGGTTTTTTCCGGCACGATGCCAAGATCGCCGCAGACGGCGTCGAAGATGCGGGCATTGGCCTGATGTGGAATGAACCGGTGGATATCCGCCACCCCGAGCCCAGCATGAGTGAGCGCCCGGCGCGCGGAATCGCTCATCATCCGGACCGCCTGCGCAAACATTTCCCGGCCGTCGCGCATCGTCATCAGGCAATCCTGCGCAGCCATATCGGCAGAAAATGGACGATTGCTGCCGCCGGCCGGGATCGAGATCAGATCGTATCTGCTGCCGTCCGAGGCGAGATCGACACCCAGCAAACCCGCAGCATCATCGTCCGAAGGCGTCAGAACCACGGCACCGGCTGCGTCGGCAAACAGCACGGAACTTGCCCGCTCGGCTGGATTGATGCGGCGGCTGAGGATATTGGCGGCAACCACCAATACCGGGCGCCCTTGTGCGCGAACGAAGCCATCCGCCAGCGTCAAGGCATAGAGAAATCCGGAACAGGCCCCGGCGAGATCGATTGCACCGGACTGCGTCAATCCGAGATGATGGGCCAGAAGCGGGGCGGACGGCGGCAAAAGGTGATCTGGCGTTGAGGTGGCGAGCAGCGTCAGCGCGATATCGTCCCGGGCAATGCCCGCGTCCTCGATCGCCGCCTCGCCTGCCCTGGCCGCAAGCCCCGACAGCGTGTCGCCGGATTCGGCCCAATAGCGTGATTTGATCCCGGTCCGGCGCTCGATCCAGCCCGGTTCGAGACCGAGATTGCCCTCGATCTCGGCGTTTTCGACACGCCGTCCCGGCAAGCTATGGCCGAAGCCGACAAGCCGGGAGGAGCGGACGGGCCTCACAGACGGCCCGCCGCGAACCATGCCGCCGCCTCGTCGATCGCATCATAGGCCCGGTCGAGATCCGCAGCAGTGACGCAATAGGGCGGCATCAGATAGATCACATTGCCGAGCGGCCGGATCAGCAGTTTGCGCTCGCGAAAGAATGCCCTGAGCTTCGGGCCAACCTCTGAGAGATACCCCCCGGCTGGGACCGTGAGATCAAGCGCGGTGATCGCGCCGGTCTGGCGGACATTGCCAAAGCGTGGATCGGCAGCAAAACGTGCCAACTTTTCCGCTTGCATGACTTCCAGCGCGCCGATGCGTTGCCGCACTGGTTCATCGTCCCAAACATTGAGATTGGCGACGGCGGCGGCGCAGGCAATCGGATTGGCGGTGTAGGAACTGGAATGAAAAAATGTCTTCCGGCGGTCGGCCGAAAGATGCGCCTCAAAAATCTCGGCCGTGCACAAAGTTGCCGCCAAGGGCAGCGCGCCACCAGTCAAACCCTTGGAGGTGCACAGGATATCCGGCGCTACACCGGCCTGTTCGCAAGCAAAGACAGTGCCGGTGCGGCCCCAGCCGGTCATCACTTCATCTGCGATCAACAAAGTGCCGTGGCGTTCGGCAATCCGCTTCAGTTCGCTGAGAACCGAGGCGGGATAGGTGAGCATGCCGCCCGCCCCGAGGATGAGCGGCTCGATCAGCAAGGCCGCAACATCTCCTGTCGCACAGAACCGCTCGAAGGCATCCAGCGTCTCCTGTTCCTGACCCGGCTTGGGAAACGGCAGGCGATCGACACCAAACAGCATCGGCTCATAGGCCGCGTTGAAGACACCGCGTTCCCCTGCCGACATCGTGCCGATCGTATCGCCGTGATAGCCGTGTTCCAGCACGCAGATGCGGCGGCGCTGGGCGCCGGAATTGTGGAAGAAGCCGAGGGCCATTTTCAAGGCGACTTCGACGCAGGTCGATCCGCTGTCGGAATAGAACACATGCGACAGCCCTTGCGGCGCGATCCGCAAAAGACCGCGCGCCAGCTCTTCGGCCGGTTCATGGGTGTACTCGGCGAAAATGATCTGGTCGTAGTTTTCGCAGGCCGCCTGAATGGCCGCCATGATGGCCGGGTGGCGGTGGCCGTGCGTGATCACCCACCAGGAGGAGATGGCGTCGAAAATCCGCGAGCCGCTGTCATCGATCAGGCAGGCGCCGTCAGTTTGCACGATGCGTCTCATCGCAGGTTCCAGCGCGTGCTGGGTAAAGGGGTGCCAGACCGGAGAACTCATGCCATTTTCTCCCGGAACGAAGAAAGTTGAAAGTTTTCGCGAAATACCTGTTGCAAGGCATCTGGCGTCAACGGATCGAGACGCGGCAAGCGTCCGAGAACGCGCACCTTGCCCATCGCCGCGATGATCCGCTGGGTTTCGGCCTGTTCATCGCCAATGAAGGCGACGCCGAAGACCGGGATGGCCCGGTGGCGCAGTGCTTCAAGCGACAGGAGCGTGTGATTGATGGTGCCGAGCCCGGTGCGGGCGCAGAGAATGACGGGGATCTGCCAACGCGCGAAGACATCGGCAAAGACGACCGTTTCTGTGAGCGGCACCAGCAGGCCGCCCGCACCCTCGATGACCAGAGGCGCGGCTGTCTCCGGCGGCGTGATCCGCTCCGGGTCGATCTCGACATCGTCCAGCCGGGCCGCAAGATGCGGCGAAGCCGGTGTTTGCAATCTGTATGTCTCTGGCAGGATACGGTCCAGCGGCAGGCGGCCGAGCCGGTGGACAATCTCGCTGTCTGTCTCCTCGTCCAGCCCCGATTGCACCGGTTTCCAGTAGTAACCGTCAAGTGCCGCCGCCAGTGCGGCGGAAAAGACCGTCTTGCCGATGCCGGTATCGGTGCCTGTCACCACGAAACGCGTCATGGTCTCTCCTCTGTCATTATGGCTGCCAGCCGGGTGAACATGCGGCTTATCGTTGACCGGTCGACATTCAGCGTGATGGCGATGCGCAGCCTTGCCGTGCCTTCCGGCACCGTCGGCGGCCGGATGGCGCGGATATCAAAACCTTCCGCCCGCATGCGCGCAGCGACCCGCACCGCTTGGCCGTTGTCCCCGATCAGCACCGGCAGGATTTGCGATCCGCTGCCGGCGACGCCGAGTTTCGCGGTCAGTTCGGCATTGGCGAAATTGCGCAATTCGTCGAAATCGGTGCGGCGCTGCGGTTCATCCACCAGCCCCCGCAAGGCTTCACGGACCGCAGCCGCCATCAGCGGCGATGGCGCGGTCGAATAGATGAAACCTCGCGCCCGGTTGACGAGGTAATCGCAGAGCACCGCACTTGCGCCGAGCAGCGCGCCGGAGACGCCGAGCGCCTTGCCGCAGGTATGCAGCACGATGACGTTCTCACGATTTTCCAAATCGGCGGCGAAACCGCGTCCGTCGGGACCGAAGACGCCAGTCGCATGGGCTTCGTCGATCACCAGGAAACCGTCGTGCTTTTCGGCAAGGGCCGCGAGCTCTGCCAGAGGCGCACGATCGCCATCCATCGAATAGAGGCTTTCGACAGCAATCCACGGATAGCCGGTTCCGCCCTTTGCGCGCCACTGTTCTATCGCTTGCGCGAAGGATTCGACATCATTGTGGGCAGCGGCCGCAGTCTGCGCCTTGCCGGCCAAGATGCCTTCATGGGCGCTGGCATGCACTAGGGCGTCGTAGACGATGAGATCACCCCGTTGCGGCAGGGTCGAAAAAAGTGAAGCGTTCGCGGCATAGCCGCTGCCGAAATAGAGGACTCGCTCGGCTCCGAAGAAGACGGCCGCCTCAGCCTCAAGCGCTTCGTGCTCCGGGTGATTACCGCGCAACAGGCGGGAACCGCCGGCTCCCGTCGGAATGCCGCGCTGAAGGGCAGACGCAATCGCTTTCGCCAACCGTGCCGATCCGGCAAGCGCCAGATAGTCGTTCGAACTGAAATCGGCCCCGGCCTGAGGGACCAACATGCGCCGCCTGCCCTTTCGCTCCAGCCCCGCCAGAGTGGTTTCATAACGGGCAAGGCCCTGATCCATCATTCGCCCGGCCCCAGGTCCATCGGCTTCAGGCCAAGGCGGCGGAACAGGGCCGTGTCGTAATCCTCGCCCGGATTATCCGCCGTCAGCAGCGTATCGCCGGCAAAGATCGAGTTGGCACCGGCGAAGAAACAGAGCGCCTGCATCTCGTCGCTCATCTGGGTGCGCCCGGCCGACAGGCGCACATGCGAGCGCGGCATCAGGATGCGGGCGAGCGCGATGGTACGGACGAATTCAATCGGATCGACTGGTTCGGCATTGGCAAGCCGCGAGCCGGGAATCGGGATCAGCATGTTGATTGGCACGCTTTCCGGTGGTTCCGGCAGATTGGAGAGCGTCACCAGCATGGAGATGCGATCATCCGTCGTTTCTCCCATGCCGAGAATACCCCCAGCGCAGACCTTCATGCCGGCATCGCGGACATTCGCAAGGGTATCCAGCCGGTCGGCAAACGTCCGGGTAGTGATGACCTGGGGATAGAATTCTTCCGACGTGTCAATGTTGTGGTTGTAATAGTCGAGCCCTGCCCCGGCCAGCGTTCCCGCTTGTTCGGGCGAAAGCATGCCGAGCGTCATGCAGGTTTCCAGACCAAGCGCCTTGACCCCCTCGACCATCGCCACCAGCGTTTCCATGTCGCGGTCCTTGGGGCTGCGCCAGGCGGCTCCCATGCAATAGCGGCTGGCGCCCTCGGCCTTGGCCTTGCTCGCTTCGGCCAAAACCTTTTCCACCATAATCAGCCGGGAGGCCTTCAGACCCGTCGGCGACCGCGCCGACTGGCTGCAATAGCCGCAATCCTCGGCGCATCCGCCTGTCTTGATCGACAGCAACCGGCTGATCTGCACCGCGTTGGGATCGAAGTTTTCTCTGTGAACCGATTGCGCCCGGAAGAGCAGATCATTGAATGGGGAATTATAGATAATTTTTGCGTCAGCAACGGAACAACGCTCTATGCCAACGCCTTCGTCCTGAGGTTCGCCTGCCAAAATACCCTTTTCAACCGGGAAATCGGCACGATTTTCGTTTCTCAGCATCAGGGATCCCATCTGATAGATTAAAAATAATAATTATCTATAATTTATCTAAGGCTACAAAATCGCAACCGCCTTTTTGGTGTTCGGCGTGAAAATTCACGCAATACGCGTTTCCACAATCCGGCGGGACGCGCCAAAAGCAGCCGAAATCAGGAGAAAAGGAAGCGGAAAATAATTCTCAGCCGACGATGGCGAAGGCGTCTCGCGTGGCGCCGGAAGCATTGCGGACGGGTTTTTGACCGATCCATTGCACGTGACGCTCAAGGACGGGAGCAGCGTTCTCGATATTGCCCTGACGCAGAAAGGTCAGGATGGCGCGGTGATCATGATCAGTGCGCACTTCCCATTCCGACCGCCAGCTGGCGAACAGGAAACGGGCGCTGGCGGCATGCAGATCGCTGATCGCGGCCAGCAGCCGCGGCATGCCGCAGGGCGTGAGAATCAGCGTGTGAAAGCGCCGGTTTGCCTCTTCCCAGGAGCGGACATCGCGGGAATTGTCGCCCGCGACTGTCGCTTCTTCGGCCTGATCGAGGATGGCGGCCGTCAGATGTGGTGCAGCATGGCGAAGGGCTAAAACCTCAAGCGCTGCACGCATCTGCGCCACTTCGCGCACTTCCTTCAGATCGAAGGACGCGACCCGCACGCCACGGCGTGGCTCGCTGACCGCAAGCCCCTGCGCCTCCAGCCGCCGGAAAGCCTCGCGCACCGGCACGTGGCTGGTCCCGAACTCCTCGGCAATATGGTCCTGCCGCAGCTTCGTACCCGGGTCCAATTGTCCGGTGACGATCCTGTCGGCAAGGATGCGGCTGATGCGGCTGGCAATGGTGTCTTCGCTCGCTGAGGTCATGTTTTATAGATAATTTGCCGGGGCGGCGCTGTCGAGGGCGCGCTTGTAATCATTGAACATCTTCACAGTCTTGCGACGGGCAGAGAGCAGCGGCCGGATGATGCGACGCGCAACGGCCCTTGACGCTCCGTCCAAAACTGTGCCTAGATTGGTGCATTCACCAGGGGGGTCCCGACAAGGGGCTGAGATTCTGCTGGCGCGAACGGTGGCTTTTGCCTCCCTCAAGCAGCGCAGTGACCCGTTGAACCTGATCCAGTTCATACTGGCGTAGGGACGGTGCAAGCGCTGCTCAGACTCGGATTCCGTTTGCGGATTCGCGTCAGCGTCTTTTCATCATTCCGGCTCTGATGACTGGGTCTCCAACTTTGGAGCCTCAACCATGACTATTGCCGCTAAAAACCTCACTCCCACCGTTACCACCGGTCCGCTGCCGGCCTCCCGCAAGGTGCATATTCCGGGCGAACTCTATCCGGATATCCGTGTGCCGATGCGCGAAATTTCCGTACACCCGACCTCGGGCGAACCGCCTGTCTCCGTCTACGACCCCTCCGGCCCCTATACGGACCCGGCGCATCTCGTCTCGATCGACGCGGGTCTTTCACGGCAGCGCCAGGCCTGGGTCACCGCCCGCGGCGATGTCGAGGCCTACGACGGCCGGCACGTCAAACCCGAAGACAACGGCTTTGCCACCGGCGAACGGCTGACGCCGGAATTTCCGATCCGCAACCAGCCCTTGCGCGCCAAAAACGGCAAGGCCGTCACCCAGATCGCCTATGCCCGCGCCGGGATCATCACGCCGGAAATGGAATATATCGCCATTCGCGAAAACCTTGGCCGCAGGCCGCCGGAAGGTGCGCTGGTGCGCGACGGCGAGAATTTCGGCGCCAGTATTCCAGATCACGTCACAGCCGAATTCGTCCGCCAGGAAATTGCCCGCGGCCGGGCCGTCATCCCGGCCAATATCAACCATCCGGAATCCGAACCGATGATTATCGGCCGGAACTTTCTGGTGAAGATCAACGCCAATATCGGCAATTCCGCCGTCACCTCGTCGATGGCCGAGGAAGTCGAGAAGATGGTCTGGGCGACCCGCTGGGGCGCGGATACCGTCATGGACCTGTCGACCGGCCGCAACATCCACAATATCCGCGAGTGGATCATCCGCAACTCGCCGGTCCCGATCGGCACCGTGCCGCTCTACCAGGCGCTGGAAAAGGTCAACGGCATCGCCGAGGACCTGAATTGGGAGGTTTATCGCGATACGCTGATCGAGCAGGCGGAACAGGGTGTCGATTATTTCACCATCCATGCCGGGGTGCGGCTCGCCTATATCCCGCTGACTGTCAACCGCGTCACCGGCATCGTCTCGCGCGGTGGCTCGATCATGGCCAAGTGGTGTCTTCATCATCACAAGGAAAGCTTTCTCTACGAGCATTTCGACGAGATCTGCGACATTGCCCGCGCCTATGACGTGACATTCTCGCTCGGCGACGGCCTGCGCCCCGGCTCGATTGCCGATGCCAATGACGCCGCGCAATTTGCCGAACTGGAAACGCTGGGCGAGCTGACTCAAATCGCCTGGGCGAAGGACTGCCAGGTGATGATCGAAGGCCCCGGCCATGTACCGATGCACAAGATCAAGGAAAACATGGACAAGCAGCTGGAAGTCTGCGGCGAGGCTCCCTTCTACACGCTTGGACCACTGACGACCGACATCGCCCCCGGCTACGACCACATCACATCCGGCATTGGCGCTGCGATGATCGGCTGGTTCGGCACGGCAATGCTCTGCTACGTCACGCCGAAGGAGCATCTTGGCCTGCCCGACCGCAACGACGTCAAGGTCGGCGTCATCACCTACAAGATCGCCGCCCATGCCGCAGATCTCGCCAAGGGGCATCCGGCCGCACAATTGCGCGACGACGCACTCTCACGAGCACGTTTCGAATTCCGCTGGGAAGACCAGTTCAATCTGTCGCTCGATCCGGAAACGGCACGCTCCTTCCATGACGAAACCCTGCCGAAGGAAGCTCATAAGGTGGCGCATTTCTGCTCGATGTGCGGGCCGAAATTCTGCTCCATGCGGATTTCCCACGATATCCGTGCCGAGGCGCAGAAGGAGGGGTTGGAGGCGATGGCCGCGAAATTCCAGGCGGGCGGCGCGCTCTATATGCCACTTGGCCCCGATGGAACCGTTACGCCAGCCGGAGAGTGACCATGCGTATCCTCGTCAAAGGGGCCGGCGTTGCCGGCCTTACGGTTGCCTGGCAACTCTACCGCCACGGGTTCGAGGTCACCATCGCGGAACGCGCTGATAGGATCGGCACCGGTGCTTCGGGCTTTGCCGGCGGCATGCTGGCCCCTTGGTGCGAGCGGGAAAGCGCGGATGAACCCGTCCTGACACTTGGCCGGATGGCTGCCGACTGGTGGGAGGCGGCACTCCCCGGCCATGTGCAGCGCTGCGGCACGCTGGTGGTGGCGGGCAGCCGTGACGCCGGCGAACTGGACCGTTTTGCCAGCCGCACCGCTGGTTGGGAGTGGCTGGACGAAGCGGCGATTGCGGCACTGGAACCCGACCTCGCCGGCCGTTTCCGCAAGGCCCTGTTTTTCCGGCAGGAAGCCCATCTTGATCCGCGCAAGGCACTATCAGCGCTGACCGGAGGGCTGGAGGAAGCCCGAATGCGTTTCCTGTTTGGCGCCGAGGGCGCGTTGGAGGAAGCCCAATACGACCGCATTGTCGATTGCACCGGACCGGCACAGATCGGATTGCTGCCCGATCTTCGTGGTGTGCGTGGAGAGATGCTCCTTCTCGAGACCGGCGAGATAAGCCTTTCCCGCCCCGTCCGCCTGCTGCATCCACGTCACCCGATCTACATCGTGCCACGTGGAAAGAACCGTTTCATGGCCGGCGCGACCATGATCGAAAGCGATGATGCCGGCCCCATCACGGCCCGCTCGCTGATGGAATTGCTGAATACAGCGTATGCACTCCACCCCGCCTTTGGAGAGGCGCGGCTGACCGAGACCGGCGCAGGCGTGCGCCCTGCCTATCCCGACAACCTGCCGCGCGTGACCGAGGAGGGGCGCACTCTGCATGTGAACGGCCTTTACCGCCATGGCTACCTGCTGGCGCCCGCCATGGCTGGAGAGGTGGCACGGCGTCTGCTTGCAGAACAAAGACAACCCGAAAGGAGGGCTTCATGACTTTCATCATCAACGGCGAGGAACAGCAGGTTGCAGCGGCGACACTCGCCGATCTGCTGACCGCTCTCGATTACGAAGGCGAATGGCTGGCGACGGCCGTCAACGGTGAGCTTGTGCATCGTGAAGAGCGTAGTGGATTTCCTCTGGGCGAACGCGACCGGATCGAAATCCTGTCGCCCATGCAGGGGGGCTGACATGTTGAAACTCTATAATGTCGAGGTTCAATCCCGCCTGCTGCTCGGCACCGCCCGCTACCCCTCACCCGCCATTCTCGCCGAAGCGGTTCGGACATCGAAAACCGATATCGTCACGGTGTCGCTACGCCGCGAAACGGTGGGCGGCAAGGCAGGCGGCGCCTTCTTTGAACTGATCCGCGATCTGGGCGTCCGGGTTCTGCCCAATACTGCCGGCTGCCACACTGTTTCCGAAGCAGTCCTGACCGCCAAGATGGCGCGCGAAGTGTTTTCCACCGACTGGATCAAGCTTGAGGTGATCGGTAATCATGACACGTTGCAGCCAGACGTCTTCGCGCTGGTCGAGGCGGCCGGTATTCTGAGTGGTGAAGGCTTTAAGGTCTTTCCCTACACCACCGACGATCTTGTCGTTGCGGAACGGTTGCTGGAAGCCGGCTGCAAGGTGCTGATGCCCTGGTGCGCGCCGATCGGCTCGGCGATGGGGCCGGTCAACCTGCCGGCGCTGCGCAGCATGCGGGCCAGTTTTCCCGATGTGCCGCTGATCGTCGATGCCGGTATCGGCCGGCCGTCGCATGCAGCTACTGTCATGGAGCTTGGCTTCGACGCCGTGCTATTGAATACAGCCGTCGCAGGAGCCGCCGATCCTGCCGCGATGGCCGCGGCCTTTACCGGCGCGATTGATGCGGGCCGCACAGCATTTCACGCCGGCATGCTGGAGCCGCGCGACATGGCTGTTCCCTCGACGCCGGTCATCGGCAAGGCGGTGTTTTCATGAAGCTCGACCCTTTCTATCTGATCGTCGACAGCGCCGAATGGATCGACCGCCTCGTGCCGCTCGGCGTCAAGCTGGTGCAGTTGCGAATGAAGGATTGCACCGATGCTGAGCTGCGGGCTGCCATCCGCCGCGCCAGAACGGTCTGTGCTGCGCATGATTGCCAGCTGATCGTCAACGACTATTGGCGCGTTGCAATCGAGGAAGGCTGCGATTTCGTCCATCTCGGCCAGGAAGATCTGGCCGAGGCCGATATTGCAGCCATTCGCGCCGCCGGGCTCAAGCTCGGGCTCTCCACCCATGACGAGGCGGAACTGGAGACGGCGCTTGCGGCAGCGCCGGACTATGTGGCGCTGGGACCGGTCTGGCCGACCATCCTGAAGAAGATGAAGTGGGCGCCGCAGGGGCCGGAGAAAGTGCGCGACTGGAAGACACGCATCGGTGCGCTGCCGCTGGTGGCGATCGGCGGACTAAATGTCGACCGGATCGACGGCGTCTTTGCCCACGGCGCCGATAGCGCCGCTGTTGTCACCGACATCACCCTCAATGCCGATCCGGAAGCACGCGTGCGGGAATGGATCGTGCGCACGGCGCGTTTCCGGTGAGGACGCCGCGATGAATCACATGCCGCACGTGCTTGTTGTCGCGGGCTCGGATTCGTCCGGTGGCGCCGGGATCGTGCGCGATATCGAGACCTTGGCCGCCTTCGGCGCCAAGGCATCGGTGTCAATCACCGCCGTCACCGTCCAGACCCATCACTGTGTGGAGTATGTCGATGCCATGGCGCCGGAGCGCGTGGCACAACAGATGTGCGCCGCGTTATCAGCCAACCCTATCGCAGCGATCAAGATTGGCATGCTGGCGGCATCGGCGACAATTGCCGCCGTTGCGCGGGTTCTGGCCGACCATCCCGAAATCCCGGTGGTCCTTGATCCCGTGCTGGTCTCCACCTCCGGCCGCGCCCTGCTAACCCTGGACGCGACGGATGCCCTGCGCGGCCTGTTCGGCTCCTGCACCCTGATCACACCCAATCTGCCGGAGCTTTCGGCTTTGGCAGTATCTATCTCAACCATCTCGGCGGAAAGCGTGTCCAATCAAGCGCAAACCCTTCTGAGGGCGGGTGCGCAGGCGGTTCTGGTCAAGGGAGGGCATGGCGACGGCGCGAAATCCACCGATATTCTCTTCCGGGCGGGGCATGCTGACCAGCCCTTCGATGCGCCACGCCTTGCTGCGGCAATGCGCGGCACCGGCTGCATGCTGGCCAGCGCGATTGCGGCGCGGCTGGCCTTCGGCGACACGCTGTCCACCGCGATTGCCGGGGCCAAGGCCTTCGTGCACGCCAAGCTCCGCGAAACGTGAACAGCCATCACCCCGTGAATTTGCGATGATAGCCGGCAAACAAGCGCGATGAACTGCCTCGCTCCATGCTGCCCTGCTAATCTTTCTTAGGGGTAGCGCCTCGGACGCGCTATATTTCGGAGGTGAAGACCGTGGTGGAGAGATTCGCGCCGATGCCGCATGACATGAACAGCAAGACCAATCAGCGTACCGAGGCCGACGACGAGCAGCCATTTTTCGATCAACTCCGCATGATGCAGCGGGCCTTTGTCGCTTCGCCGGTTCGCAGGGCGATCATCTGGCTGGCGATCGGGATCGTCACGGTCATCCTGGCGACCGCCTTCGGGCAGATCATGCTGAACCGATGGTATAAACCCTTCTACGATACGCTCGAGCGGCGCGATCTTTCAGCCTTTCTGATGCAGTTCATCACCTTTGGCCAGATTGCCGGAACGCTTCTGGTCCTCAATGTGATGCAGACCTGGCTCAGCCAGTGGATCCGGATCAAGCTGAGGGAGGGCCTGACGCTCGACCTCATCGGCGAATGGATGAAACCGGCCCGCGCCTTCCGGCTTGCCAATGCCGGCGCGATCGGCATCAATCCCGACCAGCGCGTGCATGAGGATGCCCGCCACCTTGCTGACCTCACGGCGGGTTTGACCATCGGCCTGTTCCAATCGGGCATTCTGCTTGCCAGTTTCGTCGGTGTGCTGTGGTCGCTGTCCGCCGGCTTCGTCTTCCATGTCGGCAGCTACGATCTCAATATCCCGGGCTACATGGTCTGGGCGGCGTTCCTCTATGCTGGCACCGCCGCGGCCCTTAGCTGGTTCGTCGGCCGCCCACTCGTCAAGATCAATGGCGATCACTACGCAAGGGAAGCTGCCCTGCGCTTCTCGCTGATGCGGGTCAACGAACATATCGAAGCCGTCTCCTTGTCATCAGGCGAGGCAAACGAAAAGCGCCGTTTGCAGCGCGATCTCGCCTCGGTGCTTGAGATCAGCAACAAGCTGATGATGGCGCTGACCCGGCTGACATGGGTGACGGCCGGATATGGCTGGGTCACCGTCGTTGCGCCGATCGTCATCGCCGCCCCGGTCTATTTCAACGGCGATCTCAGCTTCGGCGGCTTGATGATGGCGGTCGGCGCATTCAATCAGGTCAATGCGTCACTGCGCTGGTTCGTCGACAATATCGACAGCATCGCCGACTGGCGGGCAACCCTGCTGCGTGTCGCCGCCTTCCGCTCTGCGATCCTGATGACCGATGAACGGCACGAAAACGACAAGCGCATCGAATTTGCCAGGACGAACGGCCACCAGCTGACCATCGACCAGCTGGAGATCGCCCTGCCTTCCGGCTGCATCAAGCTGGCCGATCAGCATGTCGAGATCAAGCCCGGCGACCGCGTTCTCGTCACCAGCGATTCGGATGTGGAAAAGGCACCGTTTTTCCGGTCTCTGGCCGGGCTTTGGCCGTGGGGACATGGACGCATTGCCCTGCCCGATGGCGACGACATCGCCTTTGTGCCGCGAACACCCTACTTTCCGCCGGGAACGCTGGAAGAAGTCCTCAGCTATCCGGAAAACCCGGGCCGCTTCAAGAAAGCCGATCTGGTGTCGGTATTGTCCAAGGTCGGTCTGAGCAAGCTGCAAAACAGCTTTGATCAGGACATGCGGACGAAACTGAAGCTGAATGAAGTCGAAATCAGGCTTCTGGCCATTGCGCGGCTTGGGCTGCACAAACCGGCCTGGATCATCATCGACGAGGCGCTCGATACCCTGGACCGGGATGCCTACCAGCAGGTCCTGACCTTCATGGAGCAGGAACTGGATGACGCGGCCATCGTCAATATCGGCAGGGTGGCGTCGGGTAACCGCTTCTTTACCCGCACGCTGCAACTCCAGAGCAGCCCGGCGGGCAAGGCGATCCGCCTGCTTAGGCCCAAAAGCCTTCGCGCGGATAATCCTGAACTGGCGGATTGAACAGGCGGAGTGACTGGCAGTGCAGGTCCACTGCGCGCTTCCCCACCGAAGAGACGGCGGGGAAGCGGCATCGTTTAGTTGATGGCTGTCAGCGTTACCGACGTGCCACCGGCCGCAAGATTGAGGCCGAGCTGGCCCGTCACGCTGATCGTCTGCAGGTGGATGGAGCCCGAGGTACCACCCACGAGGACGTTTGCACCGATGCCTGCGCCGACCGTGGCTTCGACGCTTGCGCCCTGATAGAGGCCGCTGAGCGAACCCTGATGGTAACCGGCCGTCGGCGCCAGCACCGCCCAGACGAGCTTGCTGCGCGTGGTGAAGCCCAGATCGACACCCATCTTCCGGATAGCGCCGCTATAATGGTCCGTACGTTCCTTGCCGACCGAGGAATGGAAAGTGCAATCGATTTCCTTGGCCGAGCCGAGCACATAGCCGGCGCCGCCACCGACTTCGCATTCGAGGTAGCCGATCTTCACACCGCCACGCACGTCGCTCTCTTGATAGCTGGGGGCCGGCGCACCGCTTGCCAGATCGGCAGCCTGGGCGGCAATTGCGCCCGTCAGGGACAGGGTCGCGGCGGTGAGCGCCAAAGCGAGGGTTCTCTTCATCATTTTTCCTTCTCAAACCGGGGCCGCACATCGCACGCGGCCATTCAGCCGATAGATTCACAACAGTCATCGAATGTTGCAGCGATCCCGAGTGGGATGATAACGCAAGGACCAGCCAGAACGTAGATCGGTTGCAGATGACAGACACTCAACTGTTCACCTCTTATTAGGACATTTCGAAGGCAGCTCCCGCCCGGCACCGGCATACCCACAACATGCTGATCGCCCGTCACCAAAATCACACAGTTTCAGGCTTTTCCCCGGAGAAGGAAGGCACTTTCAGCTTGAAAACGTCGTGTCTCAGGCGATGCTGTTGCCGATTGTCCTGTGGATCCATTTCCGGTTCCTTGACACCTTGCTGGCTGCCGCACAGAGGACACGTAAAAAACCCGCCACCACGGAAGCGGTGACGGGGCAGATCAAGAGTTCGAACGCTTATTCTTCGATGGTGTATTCGCCGAGTTCACAGAGATCCTGGGTGTCGGTGGTGACGTCGAGATCATCACCCTGGAATTCGAAACGCATGTCGTACTTGCAGACGTCGCGGCCGTCGGCGATGGTGATTTCCATGGTTTCATTCGGACCAAGCGCCTGGCTGCCGAAGATATCGTCTTCCCACTTGTCGACGCCAACAGGCGAAGCGTGGAAATTGTTGAGTACCGATTTCGTGCCGTTCTTCAGCGTGAAGACCAGATCTTCCGCATGAGAGACACTGGCGCTCAACAACACCGCAGCAGCGGCAACGGCGATTTTCATTCTCTGCATTTTCTACTCCCTAAAGCCCAATCGGCTGCTGGCTTTAGAGCGCTCCTAATGTGAATGCGGCATGAATGAGGCAGGTGTAATGCAACGGGCAACGATACAATCATTCCTCGTAAATTCAGACAAAAATCAACTCTTGATCGTGGCGACCGGAAAGTGCAAAATTCAACATAAGTAATTGTTTATATTTATTATTATCGACAAGAAACGATCATTTCGACAACGCAACGGAATACTGGCAGCCAACCAATTCAACAGGGATGCGTTTTTGTTCGCGTCTCCTCATGCCACCATCAAGTGAAATACCACCAAATATGGAGCACTCCGGCCGGCCGGTTCCGCGCAGAGGGATACACAGAGCAACGAAAACCGCCCTGCCTTGAGAGGCCCGCGCTGAAAAGAGCCGGCACGCGCTAGGCGGCGCAACGCGGACATTTCGACGAATGGGGAAACAAGGATGCTGCTGCACCAATATTGTGGGCCAGCTTCCTGACCGTATTCCGGAATACGGTCAAAAATTTTGAAGTGCCGCGCCGTGACGATAATCGACTATCGTTTTCCAGTCGCGCAAACTGCGTTGCGTTCATGGAACCCTGTCATCTTGTCACCTCGCTTCGAGACACGGCCATTGTCGCGAACCTTGCCGAAATCGAGGACAGCCGGTATGGCGCGGTTTGGGACTGGCTCACAGCTTCCCGAACGCGACGCTTCTCCAACCCCAGCCGGCTTGATGAGCGGCGTCAATGAGAGGGGTCTTTATTTCGGCGGTATTGAAGCGATATTCGTAAACCTTGCCATAGGACAGATCCTCCTTGAAGGCAAAGGCCATGTCGAAGCTCTTTTCCCACTTTCGACCGCGAAACGCATCAGCGTTCAATGCAAGCGTGGGTACACCGGCGCGCCATTCGACAGACCATTCCTGATCGACGGCACGGACTTCGCAATCGGCAGCATCGAATTTCATCAACACCTTGAACACCTTTTGCAGCCCGGCCTTGGCAAATAGTTCGTACCAGCGGGCGTCAACGATCTTCCATTCCGCGACGAGATCGACGCCTTCCGGCTTGCCGTCACGAATGATGAACGGCGCAGTCTTTCTATTGATGGCAAGGAGGTTGTTGCGAAGCACTGCTGTCGATTCGCGGTCCACGCCCTTCGGCGCCGGTTTATAGCCTGTCAGCCAGTCGAACAATTTCATCGCGGTCTCCTCAAGGTGCGCCTGCCGCAACACGGGAAGGCTATTTCACTCTTCGACTTCTTACCACTTTGCCTTGAGGCCGATTTTGCCCTGTAGCGAATAGCTGTCGCCGATATGGGCAAAGCTCGTGTTGACGAGGCCTTCCGCATAGACTGAGTACATATCGTCATTCCAGCTGAAGGATCCGCCGACACCGAGGCCGCCCCAGACCCGATCTTGCTGGAAGCGGAATTTTTCGCCGGCGACATCGACGCGGGTCCCGTTCAAGAACTCGCGGTAGATGTTGGCGATGCCATAGGCATGGGCCCGGCTTGTCCGACCGCCGGCCTGCCATGCCGCTTCCCAATCCAGCGTCAGCCCCAGGCGGCCTTGAAGGCTTGCGCCCCTGTCGAGACTGACGGACGCACCGAGAGCATCCGAAAATCTGTCGAAATCGATGCGCGAGTAAACGATCTGAGCCTGCGGTGTCATGGACCAGCCATCATCGACCCCTATCCGCTTACCGCCCTCCAAGGAAAAAGCGTAGCCGAATGCGTCATTGCCGCGCACCAGGAAGCGGTTGGCCGTGAGGGAGCGCAGATCCGATTCGTACCATGTGGCCTGCGCCTGGCCGTCGAAATAGGTTCCATCGCTGCCATACCACGTCAGTGCGCCACCGGCGCCATAGCCGTCCGTAGAAATCTGCCCGACGCCATGCATGGAATCGGCGTCTGTCTCGCCGTGTGTATAGTGGGTTGATATGCTGGCGATCAGCGTGCCAGCCACACTTTCGTGGAAAGCGGCGTCCATGCCCGCCTGTGCCCGGAAGGCGCTTTGATCGAATGCCGTTCCGGCGGTGGCGAAACGCGGGTGGATCTCGCTGTGCGCCCCTTCAATCCGCGCCCAGATGCCGGAAGTCGCGAGCAATGCGCTCGACAAATCGCCGGGCTCCGGGTTGCCTCCGGCCAGCCAGAAGCGGTTGCCGGCGCGCTGCTGCAGCGTGGATAGGTTGTTCAGGCCAAGCAAGGCCTGCGGATATGCTTCGTAGACCGGGACACCGGGCTGGTAGAGCGGATCCACCGGGTCTGTAGGATTGGTGAGCTGCGACCGCAGATACCAGTTATCGGTTTCCGTGCCGGTCCGGTTGCCCTTGAACAGCCGGTAGGAGTAGGCGCCGGCGACGACCACAGGGACGCCGCTGATCTCGTAGTCGCCTTTGAGGGTGAAGGTCCCGTTCGAAACGCCACCGACTGTTATGAGTTCGATGCCCTCGCTTGTCGCCGCGCCCGCGCCGCCGACATTCACCACGGACAGTACCGACGTGCCGGATGTGTCGCCTTGGATATCCAACCGGTCGGTTGCCGACATGTCGCCGCCGAGCGCCGTTTCAAGCGCGATGGTGCCGTTGTTTCCGGTATAGTCGCCCGCAATCCTGACCGTATCGCCCGCGCCCGCGCCTACCGCGGAAATGGTTCCGGCATTCACCACATTGCCGTTAATGCTGCTCGTCCCGCCACCGTTGCCGGATGCAAGAAAGCGTGTGCCTGCCGCCAGCGAAAGATTGCCGGCAAGTGAGAACTTGTCCTGGCTTCCGTCAAGGATCGAACCGCTGCGCAAGAAGATGCCGGTCGCCATGTCGCCTGCCGTTCCGACGGTCATGTTGCCGCCGGTCAGGGTCAGGGTGCTGTCGTCAAGGTTGATGACGTTCCAGTTCCGGATGTCGCCTGCCACCCGGGTCTCATCCGCGGCGTTGGACACGGTCAGGACATCGGTGCCGCCGCCGCCGCCGTCGAGAACTGTGGTGCCGGAAAGACCGCCCCGCAGTGTCAGCGTGTCGCTGCCCAGACCCAGATCGATACGCCCGTTGACGGTCGCGCCGTCGGCAACGGTGACGTCACTGTCCCCGATGCCATTGTAAACACCGTTGCCGTCAGTCGATTCTACAACGGAACCAGCCTCGACATTGATGTTCGTCAGAACACCGGCAAGCGTTTCTGTCGAGATGCCATAGCCTGAGCCGCCCCGGATATGCCCGGTGACCGTAATCGTTGCCGCATTGCCCGGCGTGCCGACGGCACTTTCGTGTATGGCCTTGATACCGTGGTTGCCGCCCTGTGCGTTGTGCACAGTGATGGTCAAGGCCTTGCTTGCGCTACCCGTTCGCACGGCAATTCCCTGGCTAGAGCCGCCAATTGCAGTCCCCGTCGAGGCAATCGCGACCGATCCAATACCGGAGTACCGAACATCGATACCCGTAGTGCCGCCCTGCGTATCGACCGCGTTGATCGTAGCATTCGTACTTGCAGTGCCGGCATAGGCGTAAATACCGGCGTTGCTATCGCCGATGGCTGTCCCGGTCGAATCGATTTGAAGGGCGCCCGTCCCGTAGTGTTGGGCGATGATCCCGAGATTTCCGCCGTGCGTGTCGGCGGCGGTCACGGTGACGTCGGTACCGTAGTTATCGGCACGGATGCCGTCTCCGTTGCTGCCCACGGCAAGCCCGGACGAGGTGATGTTCAGCGCCCCGGTGGTCCGATTGGAGCCCCAGATGCCCTGCACAACGCCCTGGGTATCGACCGCCTCGATTGTTAGGCTGGTTCCGGAATTGCCGTAAACGGAAATTCCGTTTGCCTTATGGCCTGTGAGGGTGCCGGTTGAGGCGACGTAAATCGAACCGGTGCCGTTGTGATTGACATTGACCCCGTTGAAGTCGCCCGTCACGTCATGAAGGCGAAGTACGGTATCATCCCCGAAATTGTCGGTGCGAATGCCATCGCCATTGGTTCCGGTCGAGACAATGGACCCGGTCGATACGAAGTTGATATCGCCGCCGATGTCATTTTCCACGTAGACGCCGAAAAAGTCGTCAGACGCAATCGCGGACCCGTAATCATCGATGAAGGAGACGCCGCCCACCCCCGAAATATCCATGCCATAGTCGCCGGTAACGCTCAGACCGAATCCCTGCGAGGTCGTGATATCGATCGGGCCGTTGTAGTCGTAGAGTTGCGTGGTATCTGCGCCGGAGGCCGGACCGGAGCAGACGGACACCGCGCCGACGGTGCAACTGCCAGCCATCGCCGAGCGCTCCATCTGGAGCGTTATCGTCAGCACATGAGGGATCAGGGCGACGCCGGAGAGCAACCTCAGAACGATCGGCCGGTGAAGGGAGGGGCGCTTGCTCTTGTTCACGGAATGCCCCATCGGGGTGGTGCACCGTATGCTGTCTGTACGCTGATACTTGTGACGCTACGTGCGTTTCTTCGAAACAAATGTGATCGAGACGCATCATGCGACTGGCAGGCCGCTTGCAACCCACCGTCCTATTATGGTTGGCAATTCGTTAACGATGATTGAAGCGCGCGTAATTTATTCAACCTACGCACGGTGGATTACGGCAAATAAGTTTTGTTCCAGGGAGTGGGTTGATGATGGACCGCCTGCAGCAGTCGATACAGTGGACGCGGCGGGGATGGTCTCCGATTTCGCACCTGATGCGACGAGCGGCGCGGGTCCATTGCGCAAGATATGACCGAATTGGAGTTTTTTCGTCTGGCGGCTTCCGGGTTTCCGATCACGGAACCGTGATGAGGCTTCAAGCGAGCGCAGAAAGGTGGGTTGAAACGGCACTGGTGCCCGCAAACATCTAAAAATCCAGAATTCTTGGGAGAAAATGGTGCTGCTAGAGAGATTTGAACTCTCGGCCTCTCCCTTACCAAGGGAGTGCTCTACCCCTGAGCTATAGCAGCATCGTGCGCTGGATCAGTGTTTGTCCGGCGCGAGCGAGGGCCTATTGCCATAGCTTGTTGCGGAGCGCAAGCAGCAAATCGAAGTTTTCATTGGATGGCGTGTTCGAAAAACACGCCACTCTTCCGGAGGGCTTGGTTTTGCGGTATCTGAGCGGTCATGCAAGATAATAACGATCAGACACGTAAACACGCCGGAACGCCTGCTGCGCCAAGCAAGCTCGAAGCGGGCAAGCTTGAACCGGGGCACGAGGCCGAGCGGCAGGCCGAGGCGCGACGCGAGCGAGCGGCAAAGACGCTGCGTGACAATCTTTTGCGGCGCAAGCAGCAAGGGCGGGCGCGGCGTGCAGGGGCTGCCGATGAAACATCCGGCCTGCCTGCCGCAAAAACGGACGAATCTGCGGAATAGACTGCGCCAACACCATCGACCGGATCCGGGGGCGGGTCGCGATGGTCTGCAATATCACTTCCGCACGCCCGATGCCTCATCTGATCAATGAAGCATCGCTGCGAATGCCAGTCATTATCCGTGCCGCTACCGCGTCCATATGGATGCACTTCCGGCATCGGTTCAATTTGCTTCTCATTTCACGGTGCTTCCTTTATGGAGGCGCCAATCTCTTAAAGTCCGGACTATCAGGAAAGGCGGGCAGCGCCCGTAAGGTACCCTATGGATCGCATCAGAATTACCGGCGGCAACGAGCTGCGCGGCATCATCCCGATTTCCGGCGCCAAGAACGCCGCGCTCCCGCTCATGATCGCGTCGCTTCTGACCGACGACACGCTGACGCTCGAAAACGTTCCACATCTGGCCGATGTCGAGCAGCTGATCCGCATCCTCGGCAATCATGGCGCCGATATCTCCGTCAATGGCCGCCGCGAGCGCCAGGGCGAAGGCTATTCGCGTACCATTCATTTCACCTCGCGCAACATTGTCGATACGACCGCCCCTTACGAGCTGGTCTCCAAGATGCGCGCCAGCTTTTGGGTCATCGGCCCGCTCCTCGCCCGCGAAGGCAAGGCCCGCGTCTCGCTGCCGGGCGGCTGCGCCATCGGCACACGGCCGGTCGACCTGTTCATCGAAGGCCTGACGGCGCTCGGTGCCAATATCGAGATCGACAGCGGCTATATCAATGCGACGGCCCCGAAAGGTGGCCTGATCGGCGCACGCTACGTTTTCCCGAAGGTTTCGGTCGGGGCCACCCATGTGATGATGATGGCGGCGACGCTTGCCAACGGCACGACGGTGATCGGCAATGCCGCACGCGAGCCGGAAGTTGTCGATCTCGCCAACTGCCTCAATGCGATGGGTGCCAAGGTCACTGGTGCCGGCACATCGACGATCACCATCGAGGGCGTCACCTCGCTGTCAGGTGCGCGCCACCGCGTCCTGCCTGACCGGATCGAGACCGGCACCTATGCCATGGCTGTCGCCATGACCGGCGGCGATGTCGTGCTGGAAGGCACCAATGCCAAGCTCTTGGACACGGCGATCGAAGCCATCCGCCGCGCCGGTGCGGAAATCACCGAGACCGAAAGTGGCCTGCGCGTCGTGCGCAATGGCGGCGGCATCAAGCCGGTGGATGTGGTGACCGATCCCTTCCCAGGTTTCCCGACCGACCTGCAGGCGCAGTTCATGGGCCTGATGACCAAGGCGTCCGGCACCTCGCATATCACCGAGACGATCTTTGAAAACCGTTTCATGCACGTGCAGGAACTGGCCCGTCTCGGCGCCAAGATCACGCTGTCCGGCCAGACGGCAAAGATTGAAGGCGTCGAACGCCTGAAGGGCGCACCGGTCATGGCAACCGACCTGCGCGCATCCGTGTCGTTGGTGATTGCCGGCCTGGTGGCTGAAGGCGACACCATGGTGTCGCGTGTCTATCACCTCGATCGCGGTTTCGAGCGGCTTGAAGAAAAGCTCAACAATTGCGGCGCCCAGGTGGAACGCGTCAGCGACTGATCTGACACCGGCATCGGGTCGCGCTGTTGCGGATTCGGTGCCGCCGTCCTATGTCCATTGTCATGATGGTGGCGGCCCACCGGCTGCGCAGGCAAGGGATGAATGGCATGGACGATTTGAAGCTGATGGCGCTGGATCAGGAAGACCTGGAGATCGTGTCCGCCCATGTGCAGGACGCGGTCTTCAAGGTTTCCGGCCTCGATTATGCGCCGCGCTCCAAACAACTGTCGCTGGTCATCAACCGCTTCGTCTGGGAAACGGCCGAGGGCCGCGGCAAATCGTTCGAACGCCGCCGCAGCCTGCTCGCCTTCAAGCGCGTCACGGCCGTCCGCTCCATCGGTTTCAGCCGCAAGGATGACGAGAAGGTCCTGTCGCTTCTGGCCATCCAGTTCGAACAAAACGGCGAAGGGCCTGACGGAACCGTCGAGTTCATCCTGTCCGGTAAAGCCTCGATCATGCTCGATGTGGAATGTATCGAGGTTCAGCTTGCAGATACCGGCGGTGCGTGGGAAACCGGTTTCAAGCCGCGCCATCCTGCCGGCGCCTGATTTTCTGTTTGCCGGCCTGACAGGGCCGCGCATTTCTGCCGACTATCCACAAGGACGTTTTCATTGGCCATCCGTCTCGACTATCTGACCCCGGGCTTCGAAGCCGAATTCGCAGCTTTTCTGACAACCAAGCGGGAAGTGTCCGAAGACGTCAACGCCGTGGTCAAGACGATCATCGATGATGTTCGCCTGCGCGGTGATGCGGCGCTGGCAGATTATACCAGAAAATTCGACGGTCTTGATTTCGCTGTTACCGGCATGGCGGTAACGGCTGACGAGATCGATGCGGCGATCAATGCCGTTCCGTCAGAGGTGCTGGGCGCGCTCAAGGTCGCTGCCGTGCGCATCGAGGCGCATCACGCCCGCCAGCGGCCCAAGGACGATATTTACGAGGATTCGATGGGTGTCGGCCTCGGTTCGCGCTGGACGGCGATCGATGCTGTCGGTCTTTATGTGCCGGGCGGTACGGCGAGTTATCCAAGCTCGGTACTGATGAATGCACTGCCGGCCAAGGTCGCGGGTGTCGAGCGCATCGTCATGGTCGTTCCCGCCAATGGCGGCGTGATCAACCCGGCCGTCCTGGCCGCCGCGCGCATGGCTGGCGTCGAGGAAATCTACCGGATCGGCGGTGCCCAGGCGATCGCAGCCCTTGCCTATGGCACGGCAACCATCGCGCCGGTCGCCAAGATCATGGGGCCGGGCAACGCCTATGTCGCCGCTGCCAAGCGACAGGTGTTTGGCGCTGTCGGCATCGACATGATCGCCGGCCCGTCGGAAGTGCTTGTCATCGCCGACCGCGACAACGATCCGGACTGGATCGCCGCCGATCTTCTGGCCCAGGCCGAACACGATGTTGGCGCCCAGTCGATCCTGATTACCGATGACGCAGCCTTTGCGGCAGCGGTTGAGGCCGCAGTCGAGCGCCAGCTGCGAACCTTGCCGCGAGCGGAAACCGCGAGCGCCAGCTGGCGTGATTTTGGTGCCATCATCCTGGTGCCTGATTTTGACGTGGCCGTGCCGCTCGCCAACCGGATTGCCGCCGAACATCTGGAGCTTGCCCTTGCCGATGCCGATGCCGATGCGATGATCCCGAAAATCCGCAATGCTGGTGCGATCTTCGTCGGCCGCCATACGCCGGAAGTGATCGGCGATTATGTCGGCGGCTCCAACCACGTGCTGCCGACCGCGCGCTCTGCCCGGTTCTCCTCCGGCCTCGGCGTGCTCGACTACATGAAGCGCACCTCGATCCTGCGCCTTGGCGCCGATCAGCTGCGCGATCTCGGACCGGCCGCCATCGCACTTGCCCGCTCCGAAGGCCTTGAGGCCCATGCACGCTCGGTTGCCATCCGCCTCAATCTCGGGGGCGAGGGATGACGTCCAGCCACCGTCTTTGCGATGTCCTGCTCGACGAAACCATCGGCCGTTCGACGCCCGATGTCGAGCATGAACGGGCGGTTGCGATCTTCGATCTGATCGAGGAGAATTTTTTCGAGCCGGCCGGTCATATCGGCGGCCCCTACCGGCTCAAATTGTCGCTGGTCGATTCAAAGCTGGTTTTTGCGATTACCACCGAGACCGATGCCGGGGTTGCCACCCATATCCTGTCGCTGACACCCTTCCGGCGGATTGTGAAGGATTATTTCATGATCTGCGAGAGCTATTACGAAGCGATCCGTTCCTCGACGCCAAGTCAGATCGAAGCCATCGACATGGGACGGCGCGGTATCCACAATGAAGGCTCGCAGACGCTGATGGACAGGCTGTCGGGCAAGATCAAGGTCGATTTCGATACGGCGCGGCGGCTGTTCACGCTTGTCTGCGTGCTCTACTGGCGGGGGTGACGGTGACCATCGCTGCTTCCCCCAACGAACCGCAGCGGAGCGTCAAATCGCCAGGATCGGTGCTGTTCATGTGCGGCATGAACGCGATCCGCTCGCCGATGGCGGAAGTGCTGGCCAGGGCGATGTTGCCGCCGGGTACCTATGTCGCTTCGGCCGGGGTCCGCCCCGGAGAGCGCGACCCTTTCGTCGATGTGGTGCTGGAGGAGATCGAGCTGACGGCCGGGCGGCACCAGCCGCATACGCTGGACGAACTGGAAGACGATTATTTCGACCTGATCGTCACGCTGGCGCCGGAGGCGCATCATGCGGCACTGGAACTGACGCGGTCGATGGCGATCGACGTGGTATATTGGCCGACACCGGACCCGACGGTCGCGACGGGTACGCGCGAACAGATCGTTTCGGCCTATCGCGAAGTCCGGAATCACATTGCCGCCCTGCTCAAGCATCGTTTGCTTGGACAAATGCCGGATAAGATGGCATAGGGCGCTGACCAAACCGGAAAATGAAGTCGCTGCTGTTCACAAAACCGCGGCGATTGTGTAGTTTCCGCCAAATTTTTAAAGGGTGCGGCACGCGCCTCTATCGAAGCACAGAAAGAAATACCCTACATGGCGAAAGAAGAAGTTCTCGAATTCCCGGGCGTCGTTACCGAATTGCTTCCCAATGCAACGTTCCGCGTCCAGCTCGAAAACCAGCATGAAATCATTGCCCATACGGCTGGCCGCATGCGCAAGAACCGCATCCGCGTTCTCGCCGGCGACAAGGTGCTGGTCGAAATGACGCCTTACGACCTGACCAAGGGCCGTATCACCTATCGCTTCAAGTAAGCGCAGTGCGGCCTTAGCCGCAAACTCGAGATCGATGGCCCTGTTGCGATGGCATTGACACATAAGCTGATCCTGGCCTCCGGTTCGCCGCGGCGCGTCGAACTGCTTGCGCAGGCAGGCATCGAGCCGGCGCGCCTGATGCCGATGGATCTCGACGAGACACCGAAGCGCACCGAGCATCCGCGCTCGCTCGCCTGGCGCCTATCGGCTGAAAAAGCAGGAGCGGCACTTGCCGCCATCAAAGGCGAGCCCGGCTGGGAGGGGAGCTATATCCTCGCCGCCGATACTGTCGTGTCCGTCGGCCGCCGTATCCTCGGCAAGCCGGAACTGGTCAGCGAAGCCTCAAGCGCGCTGCACCTTCTGTCCGGTCGCAGCCACCGCGTCTATACCGGCGTCTGCCTGATCACGCCGGACAAGACGGTGCGCCAGAAGGTCATCGATACCAAGGTTCGTTTCAAGCGCCTTTCCAGTCACGACATCGACAGCTATCTGGCGTCCGGCCAGTGGCGCGGCAAGGCGGGCGCTTATGGCATCCAAGGCATCGCTGGCAGCTTTGTCGTCAAGCTGGTGGGCTCCTACACCAATGTCGTCGGCTTGCCGCTCTATGAGACCGTCAGTCTGCTTTCAGGCGAAGGCTACGACGTGCATGACAGCTGGATGAAGGGCTAAGGCCATGAGCTCAGACGAAACCAAGGGCGCCTCCAACGTGGCGCCACTGCGCAAGGCCGTGTCTTGCCCCGAGTGCAAGCGCCCGTCGCACCGCGAACACTACCCCTTCTGCTCGGACCGCTGTCGCAATGTCGATCTGAACAGATGGTTGACCGGCTCCTATGCCATTCCAGTCGCCGACGATGAATCAAAAGCCAACGGAGAAGATTGAGAACGTCCGGATTTTCGCGGGATATCCGTTGTTTTTCAATTATTTGCACCAAATGACATTTTCCTGTCGAAAAAACGTCATTTGGTGCTGGACACCGCCGAACAAGATGTTATAACCCCGCTCGCTTCCGGGGCGAAACCAACGCCCCACGGTTCTTCAAGCGGAACCATTGCCTGACGGCAAGGATGCCCGGATAGCTCAGTTGGTAGAGCAGCGGATTGAAAATCCGCGTGTCGGTGGTTCAAATCCGCCTCCGGGCACCATTTTGCTTTTGGTGAATCCATTTTCTCTTGCTCAATCCGAGTGCTTGCATCCGAACGCAGCAACCCCTTGACTTTTGCTCAAAAATAGAACATATAGTGAACATCAGGAGCGGCGTAGGCCAGCCAGGCGTCAATCCCCGGCGCATCAGTTCACTGGGTAACCATTGAGGCAAGACATGAGCCATGTTGATGAAATTACGGCGCGGACGCAGGCGGTTCTGGCACGGTCCAGAGCATTCAGGGAGCGTTCGCAGACGATGCGGGAAGAACACAAGGCACTCATCGAACGCGCCTCGATCAAATCAGGCCAGCTTCATTTTATATTTCCCGCGTCAAACACGGGTAACCCAAAGCACTAGGCACCAACTATAAGCGCTGGCAGAAGGGAAAAACGGGATCGCACAGCACACCCGCCGCAAAGACAGCTTCTCACCGTTTTACCACCTCGGGCAGCCCCATCGCGCGACCCAGGCCGTCTTGATTCAAGCATAGATATTGATTGCACGCCGGTGCCGGTCTACTTAGAGCCGCATTGAAATGAGTCTCAGAGTTCCGATAATGGCAATTTCCGATTTGATCCTGCAACTCCAGCACGCCAAGGAGCCAAACAAGGAACTCGATATCTCCATCGGGATCGTCATGGGCTACAAACGCCATGTGACAACGGACAAGGAGAATGGCAGCGAACAGGAGAGAAAGGTCGTTTGGCTTTATCCTGACAATGGCGATGAGAGCAGCCTGCCCGCCTTTACCGCCAAGCTCGATGATGCCTATCTCTTGGCACAAAGCCTCGCGCCGGGTTGCGTCGGCGGCGTCAGCTGGGATTCACAGGGCGGAACTGCCAAAATCGACGACGGACCCTATTTCACCGCCCATACGCCCGCCCTTGCCCTTTGCATCGCAGCACTCAGCGCCAAACTCCAGAAAGAGCCGGCGGCCAAATAGAACCATTTCAATTGCAGGGCAGCATAAGCTGCTTTTACAGCGTACAGATTTAGCCTGCGGAGACCAACGAAACGGCCGCAGGCAAACTTGAAAGCACCGCCGATCACCTTACATGTTCTCAATCAGCATACTTGCGGAGTAAGCCCGATGAAATCTCTCATTCTCTTGGCCGCAGCCGCTTTGATGCTGGCCTCGTGCACAACGCCGGATGTGGAGCCGATCCCCGGCAGCATCACCTATGGCGGCCAGCCACGAACCAAGCTGTCGAAATCGCCGATCGGCAGCGTCGTGCACAATTCGTTCCGCACGGTGACCGGCGTTGCCTATGAGACCTACATCATCCAGCCGGACCGCTCGCTGAAGCTGATCCGGCGGGAGATTCGCAGCGATTTTTTCGATCAGAACTAGAGGTTCCGCTGGCGCGTCAGGCGGCAGCCGTCCTTGGTGATCGGGCCACCATCCGCGCATAGTCGATCGCCGACAGCATATTGACATGGTTGGCCTTGCCGGTGCCGGCAATGTCGAAGGCCGTCCCGTGGTCGACGGACACCCGGTCGATCGGCAGGCCGAGCGAGACATTGACGGCGGTCTCGAAGGCAACGAGCTTGATCGGGATATGTCCCTGGTCATGGTATTGCGCGACGACGAGGTCGAAGGCGCCGCCATAGGCGCGGGCATAGACGGTATCGGCGGAAATCGGGCCAACGACATTGATACCCTTGGCCTGCGCCAGCTCGACGGCAGGCGCCAGGAATTTCGTATCCTCATCGCCGAACAGACCGCCCTCGCCGCAATGCGGGTTGATGCCGGCAACCGCAATACGTGCCTTTTTGCCGAGACGCAGGAAATGGCGGTGGCCAGCCTCGATCGTTGCCAGCACCCGCTCGACAGTCGCCCGCTCGATGGCGGTGCGCAGCGAGACGTGCGTCGAGACGTGGATGGTGTTCAGGCGCTCAGACGCCAGCAGCATAAAGGAACTTTTCGATCCCGTCAGATGCGCGAGAAGACCGGTATGGCCATCGAAATGATGGCCGGCAAGGTTCATCGCCTCCTTGTTGATCGGCGCAGTGACAATGCAATCGACCGCACCGGACATGGCCAGCTCGACCGCGCGCTTGATATAGCGCACCGACGCATCGCCGGCGACCGGGCTTACCTTGCCGATCGCAGGCAGGCTTCCATCGATCGCAACCTCATCGACGGCGATCGTGCCTGCGGTGGGCGTTGCGGAGAAATGCAGTTCCGTTCCCGTCACTTTGTTGGCCCGCTCCAGCGCCTCGACATTGCCGACGACGACGAAGTTTGCCCTGTCTACTTCCGGCAGTGACGCCAAAGCCTTGACGATGACTTCCGGGCCGACACCCGCCGGGTCCCCCAGCGTGACGGCTACGCGCGATGTGATCATGTTCAGGTCCTCCGTGCGGCGCTTAGGCCGTCCCTGCACTCCGGCACTGCCGTGGCAGGATTGTTGTTTCAATCAGTAGGCGGCTCGATAGATCGAAAGAATGTCGTCGCGCGAAAGATCGCGCGGATTGTTATCGAGCAGGCGGCGAATGGAAAAGGCGTCATCAGCCATGATGCCGAGATCAGCTTCCGGCACCCCCAGCGCCGAGAGCCGCATCTCGATGCCGAGATCAGCACAGAAGCCGAATGCAGCATCAAAGACCGAGGCCTGGCCGGCAGCGGCCTTAAGATCAAGCGCTGCAATCACCATTGCCGTCTTTTCTGCAACGGATGGCGTGTTGAACGCCAGCACGTGCGGGAAAATCAGAGCATTGGCGGCGCCATGCGCCACATGCCAGCGCGTGCCGAGGGGATAGGCAAGCGCATGACCGCCAGCGGTATTGACCGGCCCAAGGCAAAAGCCGCCATAAAGCGACGCAAGCGACAGACCCGCCCGGGCCTCAGCATCCGCGCCATCTGCAACTGCCCGGGCAAGATAACGCCCGACCAGACGCACGCCTTCGATCGCATAGAGGTCGATCATCGGGTGGGCCTTGCGATTGGTGAAAGCCTCGACGCAATGGGCCATGGCATCGACGCCGGTCGCAGCCGTCGTCGCGGCAGGCACGGTGAAAGTCAGGCCGGGGTCGATGACGGCGATGTCGGCCAGCATGTGGATGCTTTCAACCGCCAGCTTCGCCTGCGTTGCGGGATCGGTGACTAGGGCGCGAATACCAGCCTCACTGCCGGTTCCGGACGTGGTCGGTACCTGCGCCAGTCCGGCCCGGCGGCGCTGCGCCACCTTGCCCGCGCCAACGACATCACGCAGTGTCTGGCTGGAACCGGAAAGGACTGAGGCGAGCTTGGCCAGATCCATGGCGCTGCCGCCGCCAAAGCCGACGATCAGATCGGCCTGAGCGCCATCGGCAGCCGCCAGCACCAGATCGAGATTGTCGGTATCCGGCTCGGGCTTTACCTGCGAAAAGACAGTGACCTCTCCCGGCAGATCGAGAATGCCGACACGCGATGCGTTGAACGCATCCGACACGACGAGGATGCGCGCAAAGCCTTGACCCTTCGCCCATTGTCCAAGCTTGCCTGCCACGCCGACGCCGAATTCGATGATATCCGGCCGGATGATCGTGATGGGGGCGCTCAAGCTGGTCATGGACATATCCTCGTCGTTTTCGTCGCTTCATCCACTGGGGATCGCAATCAACATGTAAATTTGTTATCCAAAACAGGCTTTCTTGGCAAGGGCCAAGGTGCGTGGAAGCCGCTTTTTATCGCCTTTCGCACCCGTATCAGGCGACGCGAACGCAGAGTACAAACTATCAACTTATTGTTTTTAATATATAATCCTATAACAAACCTGATACCGACAGCCGCATTAAAGGAACAAGAGGACCGGCAGGCCGGGCGTCAAAATCAATACATCTGTTGTAAACAAGATTGCGATTTCCGCGCCCTTCGGCGCGGAAATCGCAAAATAAAACTCTATTTGTCAAAATCGCCTTGGGCCGCGCTCAATTTCACAGCCACAAAGACCCGCAACTTCACGCCCGATGAAGGCAACCTCGCCCCTGCAGCGAGACCTTAGGAACCGTACCCAGGCTCCAGCCGCACATATTTGATCGCCCGGCGATAATAGGTGTAGGCGATGTGGAGCGCGCCATCCGGTCCCTCGATGATCGACGGGTAGGAATATTCGCGATTGAGAGCATCCTTGGAATTGTTGGTGAGGCAATAGCCCTCACCGGTTTCCAGATGTCCCGGGGCAGCAAAAGTTTCTCCGCCATCACCGGAAAAGACGAGGCTCATCGGCGCGCGCGGCACGCCCCAGATCGCCTTTGGCCTGCCGTCGACAGACGAACCCGCCTCTGCCGATACAGCCTGCACACCCTCCTCCGCCTCGATCTCATCATAAAGAGAATGGCGCCGGTCGCTGGATGTCAACGCATTGGAATGATTGTAGATAATTGCGATTCGTCCATCCTTGAGAGCAACGGCCTGGATCGATGAATTGTTGTTGGGCAACGCGGTTGGCGCCGGCGCACTCCAGGTCAGGCCATCATCGCTTGATGTGCTGCGCAGGATCTGCTCAGCAAAGCGGTTTCGGAAGAAGGCCACCATTTGCCCATCGCCACGCGGGACAATGTTCATATGGACTGCGCCCACGCTGCCCGGCAGATCAACCATTCTCCAGCTCGTTCCGGCATCCTGCGAGAGCAGAACAGCAGCCGTGTCCGCATTACCGGTCCAGCGCTGGCCGGGCTCGCCAATGCAGCGGAACACCGGCAAAAGCCAGTCTCCGTTCCGGTTGACGATGACCGGCTGGCGCACGAACGTGCCGGGACTATCGCAGAGAATATCGACAGGACCGAATGTGCGCCCGCCATCCTCGGAAATCCGCCGCTTGACGACCGCGCCGTCCTGGTTTCCCGACGTCTGCGACGTGAAGATCAGCCAGACTTTTCCATCCGGCGCCGTGAACACCAACGGGTTCTGCTCGGATTTCTGCGGATCGTCCGACATCTTCTCCGGCACCGACCACACAGTGGAACCGGCGGCCAGCCGCGACATGTAAATCGAGATATCGCCCATGCCTTCCATCGTGCCGCCAAACCAGACGCAGGTCAGCGTGCCATCCGCCAGGAACGCCAGATTGGCGGCGTGGTTCTGTACGCAAGGCGACGGCAGGAAGGCATCGAAACGATGACTTTCTGCCTCATGAGAGAGGATGGCGCCGTTCATAAGCGGCGGAATTTCCTCAGGTTTCAGCCCGGAACCCAATGTCATAACGCGCTCCTCCTATGGCAATTGGGTGAATTTGACAGCGAGATCCGTCTGGTCGGCGGCGCCCAGCGCCATCAGCGGCGGCCGCGGCCGTACCCAGGCGGAATTGCCATTCTTCAGGCCGACCATCGCCTTGATCGTTGGGATCTGGACGTAGGAGTTGGACAGCGAACGATAGGCGTTGATGCGTACCTGCGCCGTCTCGACCTCAACTGCACGAGCCGGATCGTTGGCATGATCGTAGACGGTCCGAAGAGAGTCTGCGACCAGATTGGAGGTTGCGGTGATGCAGCCTGCGCCACCGGCCTTGATCAGCGGCAAAAGCAGCGGATCGGCACCGGCGAGCACGGAAAAGCCTGGAAATGCCGCCAGCAGCGCTTCCATATTGGCAAAGTCGCCGGCCGAATCCTTGATGCCAACGACGGTATCCGGGAAAGCCTCGATCAACCGGCCGATCAGCGGCAGGGTCAGCGGAATGCCGGAAACCTGGGGAATGTGATAGAGAACGACGCGCAGCCGGTCGTCGGCGATCGTCTCGATGATCCGTGCGTAGGCGGCAAACAACCCGTCGTCCGATACACCCTTGTAATAGAAGGGTGGCAGCATGACGACCCGGCTCACGCCATTGGACAACGCATGCCGCGTCAGCTCGATCGTCTCCGGAATGGCCGCTACGCCCGTCCCTGGCATCAACTGATCGCCGGATATCCCAGCCTTCAGAGCCGCCTCGAGAATATCGCGGCGCTCTGCGGACGAAAACGAATTGGCCTCGCCGGTCGTGCCGAGCAGCGCCACGCCGTGGCAGCCCTCGCTCAGAAGCCGCTGACAATGGGCGGTGAACAGGCCGAGATCGGGCGTGTCATCGGCATTGAGCGGCGTCGTAGCGGCGCTGTAGACGCCGGTGATCTTGTGAATCGTCATTTTCGCAAACTCCTCCCGCAGCCGTCCGGCCGTTTTGGCGCCGCCGCCCCTCGCTTTTTCTCCAATCATGACAACTTGTCAAGAAAAATTCTTCATTGAAAATTTCAACAGAAAATTATCCTATTGAAAAATATCAATTTTATATGACATTTTCCGATGGGAGTGAATATAACCAAGAATTAATGTTGACATATTTACAATAACGATCCAGTGTCCGGCCTCATCATGGCGCGGCAGACTGCCCCGAACCGGCAGAAGGAGGGCGCGATGACAGCATCTATTGGAGGATCAGATGTCTAATCAGAACAAGGAAGGCGGCTCGTCGCAGCCGCAGATGACGCGCCGCAATACCTTGAAACTCGGCCTCGGCACCAGCGTGGCGCTTGGCCTGTTCGGCCTGAATGCCCGCATTGTCATGGCCCAGGTAGGCCAGGTACTCAAGGTCGCGAACCCGGCCTTCAACCAGGATTGGTCACCGTTGCGCGGCGGTGGCGTGCCGTATCGCTGGAATTCCGCCTGGTGGGCGTCGCCGATGTATTTCGACTCGAAGGGCGAGTTGCACCCTTACGTCTTTACAAGCTGGGAGCCGGATGCCGAGAGCAAGACCTGGACCTTCAAGATCGATCCGAAGGCCGTCTTCTCGGATGGCAGCAAGATCACCGCGGAAGACGTCAAGGGTTCCTGGAACGTTTCGGCCATGCCAAACACCAAGAACCAGCGCGCCGACCAGGTGCTGAGCAAGGTCGCAGGCTATGCGGATGTCAGCGCCGGCAAGGCCAAAGAAATTTCCGGTATCGCGACGCCGGATGAAGGCACGATTGTGGTGACCCTGTCGGAATCAGATCCGATCTTCTTCATGCGTCTCGGCAACCATATCGCGCCGATCACCAAGGCCTCGCAATCGCGTGGCGAAGATGGCGAGGAAATCACCGACTGGTACATGCCAACCAGCAGCGCCGTCTATTCCGGCCCCTTCAAGCTGACCAGCATCGATCTCGATGCCGGAAAACTGGTGTTCGAACCGAATGAAAATTTCTTCGGCCCGAAGCCGAAGCTCGCCCGTATCGAGATCGACTCGATCGAAGACAACGTCACCGCGACGTCGCTGCTGAAGTCCGGCGAATACAATGCCCATACGGAACTGGTCACCTCGACCATCATCCAGGACCTCGGCGCCAGCTTTGCGGAAGGCCCGCTGATCCCGACCAGCCAGCATTTCTGGTTCAACTCGGCGCGCGCGCCGATGGACGATCCGAAAGTGCGTCAGGCATTGATCATGGCTGTCGATCGCGATGGCCTGATGAAGGCGTCCTTCCCGGACGGCCCCCACAAGAAAACCGACCAGGTCATCAATTCCGTCCCCGGCGCCGACAACTCCGGCTTCGAGCCTTATCCCTATGATCCGGAAGGCGCCAAGAAATTGCTGGCCGAATCCAGCTATGGCGGCCCGGAACGTCTGCCCAAGCTGCTCTTTGTCGGCGTTTCCGGCCCCGCCATCGAGGCTGCCGCCCAGTTCATTGCCGAGCAATGGCGCCAGAACCTCGGCATCACCGCCGTCGACATGAAGCCGCAGCAGGATGCCTATGCCGGGCCTGACCAGAATGCGGTGCAGATCTTCCGCGACGACGTCGGTACCCGTGTTCCCGATGCCGTCTCCTATCTCGCCGGTTCCATCGCCTCGACCTCGTCGAACGCGCAGAACAAGCTCGGCGGTTACAAGAACGACAAGGTCGACAGCCTGCTCGCCGAAGCCGCCACCAAGTCGGTGGACGACCCGCAGCGTGTTGCTCTGGCGCTCGAAGCCCAGAAGGCCTTCCGCGAAGACTGGAGCTTCATCCCCTGGTACGCGCAGGCGATGTCGCGCTGGGCGACCGACAAGGTCACCGGCATGGGCAAGAACCTCGACTGGCAGGTTGTTGCCCCCTGGGACATTTCGGTCGCTGGCTAAGCCGCCGCGCTGACACCTTATTCTGTGCGGAGGCGGAAACCGTTTCCGCACAGATTGCGAATGCTGGAGTATGATTGCGGCGCTTGACCCCGCAGGGCAAAGCTCGAAGCTTCATCTTCTGAAACCAAGGGTGGGAGACTGCCATGCTGCGTTATATCACGACCCGTTTCGTCGTCTGGATTCCATCCGTCCTTCTTGTCATGCTCGGCGTCTATGCGCTGGCCTATTACGGCGCCGGCGATCCGATCAAGCTGATCTTCCTGCGCGCGCCCGGCGACGTTGCCTATAATCCCGAGCGTATCGAGGCGATCCGCGAAAGTGCTGGCCTCAACCGGCCGTTCCTCATCCAGTTCGGCAGCTATATCTGGAACCTGCTGCATGGCAATTTCGGCAATTCGCTGAGCTCAGGCCGTTCCGTCTGGGCGATGATTTCGGCCGCAGCCCCCGTATCCTTCAAGCTGGCGCTCTGTTCTGTCATTCTGACCGCCGTCGTTGCCATTCCGCTCGGGCTGATCGCAGCGCTCAACCAGAACACCCGCACCGACTATGCCATTCTCGGCTCGGCGCTGTTTCTCTGGGCAATCCCGGCCTATGTCGCAGGCCCGATGCTGATGGTGATGTTGATCATGATCCTGCCGGGCTCCGCCGTGCCCTATGGCTGGGGCGGAGTCTTCGACGTGCGCATCCTTTTGCCGCTGCTCGTTCTTTCCTTCCAGCCGATCGCGCTGATCGTGCGCCAAACCCGCGCTGCCGTGATCGAGGTCCTGTCGGAGGATTTTGTCCGCACCGCCCGGGCCAAGGGCGTTCCGGAAGTAATCGTGGCACTGCGCCATATCCTGCGGCCGGTGCTGACGCCGGTCGTCACTCAGCTCGGCCTGATCATGATCACTATCGTCAACGGCGCCATCTTCGTCGAGCTGGTCTTCGGCCTGCCCGGTCTTGGCCGCCTCACCGTTCAGGCGCTGACCAATACCGATTATCCCGTCATCCTCGCCATCACGCTGATCGGCTCGTTCCTGGTGATGATCTCCAATCTACTTGTCGATGTGCTCTATCCGCTGCTCGACCCGCGCGCCAACGATACAAGAAGGAGCCGCTGACCATGTCCGTCGTTCCCATGACCACCACTCCCATCGAGATCGAACCGCCTGTCAGCCTCTGGCGTGATGCTTGGCACCGCCTGCGCCGCAACAAGCTTGCGGTCTTCGGTCTCGCCGTCGTCGTCATCCTTGCCTTCACCGCATTGCTCGGGCCGTACCTGACGCCCTACGACTTTCTCAGCCAAGACCTGAATTCGCGTAATCTGGGCCCCTCTTTGTCGCATCTGTTCGGCACCGACGACCTCGGCCGCGATGTCTTCAGCCGCGTTGTCTACGGTACGCGCACAGCGTTCCTCGTCGCCATCGTCGTCACCTTCATAGCTGTGGTGATCGGCGTAACGCTCGGCGCATTGGCAGGCTTCTTCGGCGGCTGGCTGGACCGGATCGTCATGTGGCTGACCGACATGACGATGTCGATCCCCAACCTGCTGCTTGTCGTCGTCATCAATGCATCCTTGAAAACGCCGATCGCCAGCTGGATGGAGAGCCGCTACCTGGCGACGCTCAATCCCTTCTATCGCGAAACCATCTGGGTCGATTTCCTGCTGGTCTTCGGCTCGATGGCGCTGATCTCCTGGCCGCCCTATGCCCGTCTCGTGCGCGCTCAGGTACTGTCGATCCGCTCGCGGCCTTATATCACCGCCGCCCAGGCGCTGGGGCTGACCAACCGCATCATCCTGATGCGCTATGTCGTGCCGAATGCGCTGGGACCACTGATCGTCGCAGTCAGCGCCGGTCTCGGCACCGCCATGGTTCTGGAAAGCGCCTTCTCGTTCCTCGGCGTCGGCGTCAACCCGCCGACCCCAAGCTGGGGCAACATGATCTCCGACGGCCTGCGCGTCTGGCAGCATTATCCGCACCTGCTTGCCGCCCCTGCCGCAGTCCTCGGCCTTGCCTCCGTCGCATTTTCATTCCTCGGCGACGGTCTCAACGATGCCCTCAATCCGCGCGGAGCCAAGTGATGATGATGGCCAACAATATCCGTCCAGAACCGCCGGCCAAGACAGGCGAGCGCCTGCTCGACGTCAGGGGCCTGACCATCGAGATCGAAACCCGCAGCGGTCCGGCAACCATCGTTGACGGCATCGACCTGCATGTCGATAAGGGCGAGACGCTCGGCATCGTCGGCGAATCCGGCTGCGGCAAGAGCCTGACCATGCTCAGCATGATGCGGCTTCTGCCCAACAAGATTAAAGTCACCAAGGGCGAAGCCAATTTTGCCGGACGTGACCTGCAGAAAATGTCGAATTCGGACCTGCGAAAGGTGCGCGGCGGCGATGTCGGCTTCATCTTCCAGGATCCGATGACCTCGCTCAATCCGGTGATGCGCATCGGCCAGCAGCTGGCCGAGCCGCTGATCTATCATCGCGGCATGTCGAAGGCGGACGCGCGCAAGCGGGCTGGCGAACTCTTGAAGCTTGTCGGTATTCCCGGCGCCGAAGATCGTCTCGACGCCTATCCGCATGAACTCTCCGGCGGTATGCGCCAGCGCGTGATGATCGCCATCGGTCTTGCCTGCAATCCGCAGCTCTTGATCGCTGACGAACCGACCACGGCGCTCGACGTAACGATCCAGGCGCAGATCGTCGACCTAGTGAAGGACTTGCGTGACAAGCTCGGCATGTCGGTGGTCTGGATCACCCATGATCTGGCGCTGATTGCCGGTCTGGTCGACCGCATCAACGTGCTCTATGCCGGCACGGTGGTCGAGGACGCGCCTGTCGACGCGCTGTTTGCCAATCCGAGCCACCCCTATACGCAGGGGCTTCTCGCCTCGATCCCGAAACTGTCCGACGAGCGCTCGACGCGTCTCAGTTCCATCGGCGGCACACCGCCAGAACCCGGCCGCCGCCCAAAAGGCTGTCCGTTTGCGCCGCGCTGCCCGCTGGCGGAAGCGATCTGTCATGAGCGCGTTCCGTCCCTGGAAGGCCTTGGCCAGAACGGCGCGCACCGCGTCGCCTGCTTCGTCGCCCAAAGAAAATTGGAGGCCGCGTGATGGGTGTTCAGCCGCTGATGCGCATCGAAAATCTGGTCAAACACTTCCACGTCCGGCTCGGCGCGTTCGGGGAGCGGGCGGCCACCGTGCATGCGCTTGATAATATCACCTTCGATATTCTCGAGGGCGAGACCTTGAGCCTTGTCGGGGAATCCGGTTGCGGCAAGTCGACGACAGGCTTCACCCTGCTCAATCTGCACCGGGCCACCGAAGGCAAGGTGATCTATCAGGGCAAGAATATCGTCGAGCTCGACGAAAAGGCGATGCGGCCCTATCGCCGGCAGTTGCAGATCGTCTTCCAGGACCCCTATTCGACGCTCAACCCGCGCATGACCATCGGGGAAGCCGTCGGCGAGCCGATCCTGTTTCACAAGCTGGCCACCAAGGCCGAGCTGAAGGACCGGATCGCGACACTGCTTGCCGATGTCGGCCTGCCGCCACGCTTTGCCTCCCGCTATCCGCACGAACTGTCCGGTGGCCAGCGCCAGCGCGTGGCGATTGCCCGGGCACTCGCCTGCCAGCCAAAATTCATCGTCTGCGACGAAGCGATCTCGGCGCTCGATGTTTCCGTTCAGGCGCAGATCATCAACCTGCTGCTCGATCTGCAGCAGAAATACGGGCTGACCTATCTGTTCATCGCCCATGACCTCGCCGTCGTCCGCCATATCAGCGATCGCGTCGGCGTGATGTATCTTGGCCGTCTCGCCGAACTTGCCACCCGAGAAGAACTGTTCGAGCATCCGTTGCATCCCTACACCAAGGCCCTGCTCTCCGCCGTGCCGGAGGCCGATCCGGCGCATGAGCGCAGCCGCCAACGGCAGATCCTGCAGGGCGACGTGCCAAGCCCGCTATCCCCGCCATCCGGCTGCCGTTTCCACACCCGCTGCCCGATCGCTATGGACGTCTGCAGCAAGGCGGTGCCGGAATGGCGCGAGGCGCGGCCGGGCCACATGGTTGCCTGTCACGCGGTGACGGAGGGATTGTCTGGATGACGCTGCAAGCCGCCATCATTGCCGACGACCTGACGGGCGCACTCGATACCGGAACGCCCTTTGTCGAAGCTGGCCTGAAGGTGGCGGTGGCAATCGACATCGAAGCCGTAGCTGAAGCGCTGACGTACGCTCCAGATGTGATCGTGATCAACACGGCATCGCGGGCGCTTTCGGCTGACGAGGCGGTGCGCAAGGTGCAGGCGGCTGTTGCCGCGCTGGGATCGGCCATACCGCCCATTCTGTTCAAGAAGATCGACTCCCGGCTGAAGGGCAATGTCGCAGCGGAAAGCCTGGCGCTTGCGGAAGTTGCCGGCCGAAGCCGGATCGTCGTGGCGCCGGCCATTCCGGACCAGCAGCGTTTTACCATCGACGGCGCCGTGACCGGCCGGGGCGTGGAAACACCGCTGCCGGTCCGCGTCCTCTTTCCAGCCAATGCGTTGACGCTCGATGTTCATGACGCCAGCACCGATGCCGATCTGGATGATCTCGTTCGGCAAGCCAACTGGTCAACCGTGGTCGCCGTCGGCGCGCGTGGTCTTGGCAGTGCGTTTGCCCGTTCTCTGGCACGACCAGCTGCCGTTCGCCCGGCACTGCCGGTATCCGCCAAAACCCTGTTTGCCTTCGGATCGCGCGATCCCATCACCTCGGACCAGATCGCACATCTAGCCGAACATCGGCAGCTTGCCGCCATTGCAGACGCGCCCGCCGGGGAACTGTCGCAGGAGGATATCTGCGAGCTCCCGGCTGTGGCACGCTGCTCCGGCGCCCTGACTTCAAGCCCAGAGCAGGTCGTTTCCCGCTTTGCCGGCGGCATACAGCGGGTGGTCGAGAAAACCCGGCCTGACATGCTGATGATGGGCGGCGGCGACACAGCACTTGCAATCCTGAAAGCGGTCGGTGCCAGCGTGCTGATCCCCAATGGCGAGATCGAAGCGGGCATCCCGTGGTTTCAAATAGAAATCATGGGCGCCCGGACAATCTGTTGTGCGGTCAAATCGGGGGGCTTCGGTACGATCGATTCTTTGCTAAAACTCGTACCCGAGAATCTGCTAAGTCAAACAACGTCCCCTCTGACAAGGATCGAAAAACAGGCGTGGTGAAGAAAATGGCGCAGGATGCCCCCGCAATCGAAGAGCCCGGCCCGAACGCCAAACCGGAGCGCGTCAAATCCGTGCGACTGGTCGATCGCGTCTTCGATCAGCTGCGCGAACGCATCCGATCCGGCAACTATCCGCCGGATTCCCGCCTGCCGGGCGAGCATGAACTGGCCTCGATCATGGGCGTTTCACGCCCGATCGTGCGCGATGCACTTGGGCGCCTGCGCGAGGAAGGCATGGTCTATTCGCGCCAGGGCGCCGGCACCTTCGTTAGCGCCCAGGCCTCGCCTGCCACCCATCTTGCCTATTCACCGGTCAAGACCATCGCCGATATCCAGCGCTGCTATGAGTTCCGCCTGACAATCGAACCGGTTGCCGCTTTTTTTGCCGCCCAGCGTCGCGACGAAGCCGCCATCCAGAAGATCGCCGCCGCCCTTGCCGACCTGCGCGAAGCGACCAGCCACCAGCTGCACCGTACCGACGCCGACTTCGTGTTTCACCGCAGCGTTACGGAAGCCGCCAACAATCATTATTATACGGCCTCCATCGAAGCACTGAAGCCGCACATCGCCGTCGGCATGCATCTGCATGGCCTGTCGCTGATGGGGCCGCGGCTGGGGTTGGAAAAGGTCTTCGACGAGCATAACGCCATCTATCAGGCGATCGCCGATGGCCGTGCCGACGATGCACAGAAGGCCATGCGCCTCCACCTCGAAGGCTCCCGCAACCGCCTGTTCGAAGACCGCATGCTGGATCTTTCGTTCTGATTGAATAGACAAACGCTTAACAGGTCAAAACATGAAAAAACCGGCGCTCTGCTCGAGCGCCGGTTTTTCATAGTGTGGAGAAGTGTTCGGCCGACGGTAATCAGTTTTCCAGATCTTGAATGTCCTGCGCGACATTCGTAACGCCATTCGCAATACCAATCGGTCTGGCCACGAATGCCATGAACTTTGAAAAGTCGACGGACGGATGGCGTGATGCATAGATCACGTCGCGGCTCTTGACCGGGAAGGTCTGCCCGACGATCAGGCTATCGGGCTGCGTCATGTTGAGACGATAGACGATCGGATAACGCCCGACACTGTCCGGTGCCATGCCCTTGCGCAGCATCGCATTGAACTTTTCAGTTCCCAGCAGGCTCATGACGACATCCGGCTCTTCATACCGGAAGACGAAATACCCCTTGGCGTCAATCGTGTTGTCGTCACCACCGCCAGCAAGCGCCACGGCTTCCAGCAGGTTGAGTTCGCTCGCGCCGAATTCGACACGCTTGTTGATCTTGGTCGAACCGAGAACCGTGAAGGTGCGCGGATCGCGCGTGACGAAAATCTGGTCGCCGGGTTGAACGCGAACGTTTTCAGACGGATTTTCGATGATGGATTTCAACAGTGCGGTGCCGGTCTTCTTGCCACGCACCAATGTAACGTAAGTTTCATAAGGCTGGGCCACCGGGCCGCCCGCCTTGGCGATGACTTCGTTGATCGTCTCGCTCACAAGGCTGAGAGGTACAACCGACGCACGGCCGACCGCACCCGACACGGTGACGTTGCGCGATGCCGTCGATAGGCTCGTAACGATCACATCCGGTTCGACGGCCTTCTTGACGAGCGCATCGAGAATTGTCTGGCGCGCCTGCTCGAGCGTCTTGCCCGCGAACTGGACAGGGCCGACATAGGGGATCGTCGCCATGCCATTCGGCTGCACGACCAGATCCATATTCGTCTGTTTCGAATCTGTTGTGGAAAACAGGCCGTCGCTGCCCGCTTCGAAGATCGTTACCTTCAGCGCGTCGCCGACACCAATGACGACGCGGCCGACGCCACCGCCGATACCGAAGCGGCGATTGAGCGCAGTTGCCACATAGTCGGAAACGAGGCGCGCAGAACGGGCATCGACGTCGACAATCTCATAGGCAACGGTATTCTGCCGCCCGATTTCCTGCGCCGAAAGCCCGGCATCCTTTGTAATTGCGGAAGAAAGCGGGCCTTCGCCCGGAACTGCCTGACATCCCGCGAGAAGGGCGCAAACCAGGATTGCATTCAAACGGTTCAATTAACGCACTCCGAAATCGACCCTATTTTGGCATTTGAAATACCAACGGTGCCGCTGCATTCTAATAACCGGAATCCCGATCGCCCCTTGAAAAGCACAATCATTGCCCCACAACAAGCCATTCACGGCCGCATCCGCTCAAATAATTTGCAGTGCGCCTTTCTGGCAATAGGTCCTTCACAACGGTTACGGCCTGTCTTGTTAATTGTTTTGGACCGCGCCATAGCCCGTGTATGTTCCCACGAAAGGGTTGAAACCTCGTGAACATGATTTTAAAAGCTACTAATATAGCCGACATCCAAGAAACGACGAGATGATCTGCAGGCCTGGGGAAGAAGTTCCGGTTGCTTTTTCGCGTATCAAGTGCAATCAGCAAGATAATTCACAGCAGTTTAGAGCGTTCGATAAAATATGACAGTTGAAATCATAGGGCGCGCATGTCTCGCCCCTGGAGCGAATTCGCCGCAGGCGTTGTTTCGAATCTTGCGCCAGGGCAAATGCACGGTCACGCGTATTCCGTCAGACCGCTGGGACCTTGCACGCTTTTGGCATCCTGTCATCGGCAATCCGGGCAAGACCTATTCGTTCGCCGCCGGCGTGCTCGATAGTATCTATGATTTCGACCCGGCTGCCTTCGGCATGTCGCAGCGCGAAGCCATGCATATGGATCCGCAGCAGCGTGTCCTGTTGCAACTGGCCTGGCGCGCGCTTGAAGACGCAAACATTGCCATCCCCTCGCTGCACGGCGAAAATGTCGGCGTCTATATCGGTGCATCCAGCCTCGACCACGCCAACCTGACCGTCGAAGACCCGGCGGCGGCCGGCCCGTATTTCATGACGGGCAACACACTTTCGATCGTTTCCAACCGTATTTCCCACATTTTCGGCCTGAGTGGCCCGAGCATGACGGTCGATACCGCCTGCTCCTCGTCGCTGGTCGCGCTCGACCAGGCCATGCGTGCGCTGAACGACGGCGAGATCGATACGGCGATCGTTGGCGGCGTCAATGTGCTTGCCCATCCGCTTCCCTTCGTCGGCTTTGCGCAGGCGCGCATGCTTTCGGCCGAAGGGCTCTGCCGCGCCTACGACAATGACGGGTCCGGCTATGTCCGCGCTGAAGGCGGCGTCGTCTTCATTCTGCGTCGTTCCGACAGGGCACGGCAAGAGAAAGACCGCAGCTACGCCAAGATCGTCGCGACCGGCGTCAATTCAGCCGGGCGCACCAACGGTATTTCGCTGCCGTCGCGCGAGGCCCAGGCCAATCTGCTGCGCTCAATCTATGAGGGCAACAGCATCGATTCCAACCAGGTTGCCTTCGTCGAAGGCCATGGGACCGGAACCAAGGTCGGCGACCCCTCCGAAGTCTGGTCGATCGGCACGGTGATCGGCGCCAACCGGCGCGCGCCGGTACCGATCGGCTCGATCAAGTCGAATATCGGCCATACCGAGCCGGCCTCCGGCCTGTTCGGTATGCTCAAGGCGGTCATGGCCCTTGAGAACAATTACCTGCCGGCATCGCTGCATTTCGAAACGCCGAACGAGAACATCGACTTCGATGGCTTGAATGTCCGCGTTACCGCCAACCCGATCGAACTGCTGCGCGGCAAGCGCGCGCGCCTTGCCGGCATCAACTCCTTCGGCTTCGGCGGCGCCAATGCCCATGTCGTCATCAGCGATCCGGATCCCGTTCAGGACGAGCGCAGCCGCAACGCCTCCGCCGGTCATGTCTTCATGGCAAGCGCCCATACCGTCGGCAGCCTCGAGGAATTGCTGAAGTCGTACAAGTCGACATTTGCCAAGACATCCAAGGATGAGGCACGGGCTGTCATCGCCGCGTCCGGCGCCAACCGTACGCAGATGCGCCATCGTTTTGCGGCGCGCAGCGACCATCCGGAAGACATCATCCGCGCGATTGCCAGCCATCTTGAAAAACCGGCATCCGATATCGGTGAAACCGGCGAAGCGGTAACGAAGGATGCCAAGGTTGCATTCGTCTTTTCCGGCAACGGCTCCCAATGGGCCGGCATGGGTGTCGAGGCGTTCCGCGAAAACCTGCATTTCCGCCAGTGTTTCACCTCCGTCAGCGCGTTGTTCAAGTTCCATTCGGACATCGTGCTGACAGATCTGCTGACAGATCCGGATCTGGACAAGAAATTGTCCGACACGAAATTTGCCCAGCCGCTACTGTTTGCGGTCCAGGCCGCACTGTCGGATTCGCTCGTTGCCATGGGCATCAAGCCGACAGCGGTTTTCGGCCATTCCGTCGGTGAAATCGCCGCCGCCTATGCCGCCGGCGCCCTTTCGCTCGTCGATGCCGTATCGATCGTTGCCAAACGTTCTCTGCACCAGGATCTCCTGGCCGGACAAGGCACCATGGCGGCGGCAATGCTCGGCGAAGAAGCAGCGCTTGCCTTTGCCAAGGCGCGCGGCCTTGACCAGGTCTGCGTCGCAGCCATCAACGCCCATAATTCGGTAACGATTTCAGGCCCGGCAAACGAGGTCTCTGCCTTCCGCGACGCGGCGCGCAAAGCAAAGATCCCGGTCCAGATACTCGACATCAACTACCCATTCCATCATCCGATCATCGACCGGGCCAAGAAGGCCTTCCTCGCCGATATCCCTGATATCGCACCGCGTAAGTCCGAACTTGCCTATCTGTCCACGGTCACCGGCGAGCGGATGGACGGAACGCAGCTGGATCCGGATTACTGGTGGAAGAACGTCCGCGAACCGGTTCGCTTCCAGGCAGCGACAGAAGCCGCCATCGAACTTGGCTGCAGCCTGTTCATCGAAATTTCGCCGCGCCCGATCCTCTCGTCCTACCTCAAGGAAACGGTCAAGCAGGCATCGATCCCCGGCACCGTCGTTGCGACCTTGCTGCGCGATGCCGGCGAAAAGGGCCAGGACCCCATCTCGCGCGCCATGGCGCGTGCGATCGCCCATGGCGCCGCATTCGACGAAACGCGCCTGTTCGGCAAGCGCAACGCCTTTGTCCGTCTGCCAAACCTGCCGTTCGAACAAACCGAACTGCGCCCGGCATCAACGAGCGACGCCGCCGACCTGTTCGGCCGCGGCTCCAAGACTCCGTATACGCTGGCAGGCTGGCGGGCAGATCTCAACAGCGGCAGCTGGAAGAACCATGTCGACGCGCATCTGTTCCCGGATCTGGCGGAACATATCGTCGACGGCAAGGCTATCCTGCCGGGCAGCGGCTTCATCGAGATCGCAATCTCCGCTGCGCAGCAATACTATGGCAGCACAGAGGTCGACATCACCAATCTGGAGATTGTCCGGCCGCTGGAACTGGCCGACAACCGGATGATGGAGCTCTCGACCATCCTGTCTCCGGAAACCGGCGATATCGAAATCCGCTCTCGCGAGCGCCTTTCGGAAGACGACTGGACGGTGCACGCGGTGGCGAGAAGCCGCAAGCCGATCCCGGCCGACGCCATCACTCCCGGGAATACCTTTGCCGGCCTCGAAAAGACAGCGACCGTCACACCCGGAAAAGCCTACGAGACTGCCCGTCAGTTCGGCCTGGACTACGGTCCGCGCTTCCAGTTGATGGCCAAGGCCGTCTCTTACGGCGACCGTTTCATTGATGTCGAGCTGAAAGAGCCCGAGACTGCGGGCAATCCGTTCGTCTCCTACAGCCTCAACCCGATTTCCGTGGACGCAACGTTCCATGGATTGGTGGCGCTGTTCGACCGCTTCACCGGCGAGGCCGGCGGGGCGCCCTATATTCCGGTGCGCTTCGGTTCCGTGCGCCTGACCAATTCCGGTTTGACCGTCAAGCGGGCACTGGTCGAGATCGAGCGCATCAGCGCCAATTCGATCAAGGCGAAGTTCCGTTTCTTCGGCAAGGGCGGCGAAGTCATCGCGACATTCGATGATTGCCGCTTCCGCCGGACCTATCTGCGCCAGCACAAGACACTGGACATGCTGTCGTTTCACTACGAGGCTGTGCCATCCGATCGGGCCGCACCGCTTGCGGCGCTTGGACGTTCACATGCGCTGCCTCTGCCGCTGCTTGCTAAGACAGACGAAACCGGTATCGACAATACGACGCTTCTGTTCAACGCGGCGATCTACCGTGCGTGCCACGAAATCGCGCTCAAGCTTGGCAAAGGCACCGCCACGGTCGATACACGATCACTACCGGGCGATTTTGCCTTTCGCTGTTTCCTCGCCAATTGCCTCTACGTTCTCGAAGATGCCGGCTTGTGCGAACACAGGGCGGGCAGCTGGAAGATCGCGCCCGAGTTTTCGCTTCCGCCCGTCGGCGACATCCTCAAGGAACTCTATGGCGAACGCTCCGAGCGCGCCGTGGAAACCGTGCTGATCAACAATTCCTACGCGGAAGCACTTGACCGCATCGACAGCCTCTTTGCTTCGGAGATATCCGGCAGCGACAGCGACGTGGCAACCAAGCCGCAGAACTTCATCAGCGACGCAACGCTTGACCACCAGACCGTTCACTCCGAATCCACGCGACAGCGCATGGATCTGGTTCTCGCGGCGGTCGAAAAGGCGCTGACCAGCGAAGGTGGCAAATCCGATCTGCGGATCGTCGAGGCAGGCACCATCTCTGCTGGCTTCACCCGCAAGCTCGCAACGCTGGCGGCAAAGCACAATGCCAGCCTGATCGTCGTCGAACCGCGCGAAAATGCCCAGCGCAACCTGGAAATCGCCTTCGAAGACGATGCCCATGTCCGCGTTCTGAAAAAGGATGCGTTCGCAACACTTCCGCTGTTCGATCTCGTTGTCAGCGCCTCGGATACGATTTTCACGTTGATCGACGAAGACGGCGCCATCCGCAACGCGTTGCGTGTCTGCCTGCGGGAAAACGGCGCGCTTATCGCCGCAACCAACGCACCGACGGTGTTCAGCGACTTTGCCTTCGGCTTGACCGAAAGCTGGTTTGCCCGCACCCAGGCCGTCGAGTTTCCGATCGGCAAGCTGGCGACGGTCACGCAATGGCAAAAGGATCTGACCGATCTGGGCCTGCGCAATATTCTGGTCGAAGACCGTGAACTGTCGCATGGAAACATCATCACCGTTGAGGCGCAAGGCGGCCAGTTTGCCGATGGTCAGACTACCGACGCGCAGGCCGCAGAGGCTGCAAGCCCGATCCTCGTTCTGCACGAAGGGACCGTCTCGAGCCTGCATAACGCGCTCCCTTCCGGAAAGGATGCCATTCAGGCACCGCTTGTTCAGGTTCAGCTGACAGGCGATTTTGAGGCTGACAAGGATAAGATCGCCGAGGCGATCGAGGCCCTGAACGAGAAGCCGGTGCGGGCGGTCTATCTGTCGGCAGCCACAAGTGAAGACCGCAGCCAGGATTCGGCTGCCCTGCAGAATCGCGTCCTGTCGCTCAGCGCGTTTGCCGAAGCATTGCGCCAGCATCATGCCCATGCGGAGCCAGCGGCCGATCAGCGCCCCCGCCTCGTGATCGCTGCTCCAGGTGGCGCGCCCGTGACCTTGGCGTCGCGGGACAAGGACGTCTCCGGCTCAAGCGTCAACAGCGGTCTGTGGGCATTCGCCCGCGTGCTGCAGAACGAGTATGATTTCCTCGATATCCATTCGCTCGATTTTACCGGCCTCAAAGCCGGAATCGGCAATCAGCTTGTAGCAGCGATTTCGATGCTTGGTGATACCAGCGGAAACCGCGAATGGCTGCTTGACGGAACAAGCGGTCAGCTTTCGGAAATCCGCGCCGTTCCCGGTCCGGTCGACCAGGGCCTGCGCCAGACAACCGGCTTCAAGGCCGCGACCATCCGCCAGCGCGTCAGTTCGCAGGTCAGCAGCATTGCCTGGGAACAGTCCGAGATTCCGCAAGCAGGCCCGGACGATGTTGTGGTCGCTGTTGCAGCCACCGGTCTGAACTTCCGCGACGTCATGTGGGCCATGGGCCTGCTGCCGGAAGAAGCGCTGGAAGACGGCTTTGCCGGTGCGACGATCGGTATGGAACTTTCGGGGCATGTTGTCGCCATTGGTAGCAACATCAAGGACTTGTCGGTTGGCGAGGCCGTGATGGCGATTGCCCCTGCCGCATTCTCCACCCATGTGGTCGTTTCACGGTCTGGTGTCGCCAGACTGCCGGAAACCGTCAGCCCCGTTGCGGCGGCAACCGTACCGGTTGCTTTCCTCACGGCCTATTATGCGATGATCGAGCTTGGCCGCATTCGCGCCGGCGAAACGATCCTGATCCACGGCGCTGCCGGTGGCGTCGGTCTGGCGGCCCTGCAGGTCGCCAAGCTTGCCGGTGCCAAGGTCATCGCCACGGCGGGAACGCGCGAAAAGCGCCGTTTCCTGAAAATGCTCGGGGCCGATCACGTGTTCGATTCGCGCTCTCTGGCATTCGTCAACGACATTCGGGGCGTAACGGGCGGCGAAGGCGTCGACCTGGTTCTGAATTCGCTGTTTGCCGAAGCCATGGAACAGAGCCTGTCGCTGGTAAAGCCGTTCGGCCGCTTCCTCGAACTGGGCAAGCGTGACTACTACGGTGACAGCAAGATCGGCCTTCGACCGTTCCGCCGCAATATCAGCTATTTTGGTATCGACGCCGACCAGTTGCTGGTCAACGCACCGGATCTGACAAAGCGTATTTTCACCGAAATCGGGGCTTTGTTCGAAGAAGGCAAGCTTGTGCCGCTGCCCTACCGTGCCTTTGGTTTCGACGAAATCGGCAACGCTTTCCGGCTGATGCAGAATGCCGGCCATATCGGCAAGATCGTCGTGCTGCCGCCTGTTGCAGGGCGCGATGAAGTTTCCAACAAGCCCGCCGGCCGCATGTCGGTCGATAGTCACGGTGTACATCTGGTCGTTGGCGGGATTGGTGGGTTCGGTCTTGCCGCTGCCAACTGGCTGGTTGAAAAGGGCGCACGCAACATCGCGCTCGCTACCCGCCGCGGCATTGCCGATATCGAAACCCTTGAACTGATCAAGCGCTGGGAAAACATGGGCGTCGCGGCGACCATTCATGCCTGCGACGTGACCGACGAGACCGCTGCCGACGCCCTGTTGAAGGCGCTTCGCCAGATAGGCCCTCTGAAGACCGTTGTTCATGCAGCCATGGTTCTCGATGATGCCCTGATCAACAATCTCAGCCGCGAGCGCAATCGCCCGGTTATCGAGGTCAAGGCACAAGGGGCGGCCGTTCTCGACCGGTTGACACGCGCCGATACGCTCGAACATTTCATCATGTTCTCATCGGCAACGACATTGGTCGGCAATCCGGGCCAGGCAAACTACGTGGCGGCCAATGGCTATCTCGAGGGCCTTGCCCGCGCACGCCGGCTGGAGGGGCTGCCGGGTCTCGCCATCGGTTTCGGTGCGATCGCCGACAAGGGGTATCTGGCGCAAAATACCGACGTCAACGATCTCCTGTCCAAGCGCATCGGCAAGACGGCCTTGAAGGCGCAAGCCGCCCTCAATCAGGTCGAGAGCTACATCCGCTCCGATCCGGGCACGGTCGATGCCGCTGTCGCCATGGTCTCCGAGCTCGATTGGGCAGCGGCGCGCAACCTGCCCGTTGTCCGCAATGCCCTGTTCGAGGTCATTCTGCGGACGGCCGACCAGCATACGGCCGGCGGCGACGGCAAGAGCATGGATCTGGTGGCGATGATCGACGGAAAATCGCCGCAGGAGGCCGAGGATATCCTCTATGATCTGGTCGCCGGTGAAATCGCGGCGATCCTACGCGTGTCGAAGGACACGATTTCGCGCAACAAGATCCTCAAGGAAATCGGTCTTGATAGCCTGATGGCCGTTGAACTGGGGATCAGCTTCCAGCAGAATACCGGCTTTGACATGCCGTTGAGTGGCGTTGCCGACAATACGACCGTTGGTGATGTCGCTCGCAAGCTCTACGACAAGGTGAGCAAGCGGGAGCACGGCAGCGACGAAGACAGCGAGCCAGCGGACAACAAGATCGTCAACGAACTCGCCCAGCGCCATACCGGCAACGGTACGGAGAAGGCAGTCAACCAATGAGCGAAAACGAGGAACGCAACACCGTTTCGAAGATGAACAGTAGCCTGAAGGAAAACCTTCTGGACAAGATGCGCAATGCGCATCAGTCCTCGGAGCGAAACCGCATGGCTCGTTCCGAACGCGACGTTCCTCCGCCGGTCCGGCGCAAGCAGACACGGTTCGAGGACCTGCCGGAATACAAGCAGGTCCAGACTCAGAAGGTTGCCAGCGAACAGCTGGGTATCGACAATCCGTTCTACCGGGCGCATCAGACGGCAGCCGGTGCCACGACGGTGATCGACGGACGCAAGCTGATCAACTTTGCATCCTATGACTATCTCGGCCTCAACCGCCATCCGCATGTTCTGGCCCAGGCCCGCGACACCATCGGCACCTTCGGCATCTCGGCATCCGCCAGCCGGCTCGTGGCGGGCGAACGCCCGGCCCATGCCGAACTGGAAGAGCGCATTGCCGCCTTCTACGGCGTTGAAGCGTCGGTCTGCTTCGTCAGCGGCTATCTGACCAATGTCGCGGCGATCAGTTGCCTGATGGGTCCAAAGGACCTCGTCGTGCATGACGAGTTCATTCATAACAGCGCACTTGCCGGCATCAAGCTCTCCGGCGCCACCCGCCGGCTGTTCAAGCACAATGACGCAAACGATCTGGAGCACGTGCTGCGCACGGTCGCAGGCGACTATCGCCGTATTCTGGTGATCGTCGAAGGCGTCTATTCCATGGACGGCGATATTGCCAACCTGCCGGCGATCATGAAGCTGAAGGCGGAATACGGCTTCTGGCTGATGGTCGACGAAGCGCATTCGCTCGGCATTCTCGGCAAGCGCGGCAAAGGCACGTTCGAACATTTCGGCATTGATCCACGCCAGGTCGACATCTGGATGGGTACGCTCTCCAAGACGACATCGAGTTGCGGTGGCTATATCGCTGGCAGCGGTGCTCTTGCGGCCGTGCTCAAGGCAACCGCTGGCGGTTTCGTCTACAGCGTCGGCCTTGCACCGGTCCTCACCGCATCGGCCATTGCCAGCCTGGATATTCTGGAAGGCGAGCCGGAGCGCGTCGATGCCTTGAGGCGCAATGGCGCGCTGTTCCTGAAGCTTGCCCAGGAAGCTGGTCTGGATACGGGCCTGAGCGCGGGCTTTTCGGTGGTTCCTGTCCTAGTTGGCGATTCACTTCGCGCGGTGCAACTGTCGAACGATCTTCTTGCAGCCGGCATCAACGCACTGCCGATCATTCATCCGGCCGTCCCGGAAGGCATGGCGCGCCTACGGTTTTTCATCACCAGCCAGCATACTGAGGAACAGATTCGCGAGACCGTGGCGATGACGGCCGAAAAACTCAAGGATCTCACCGAGCGGAATTTCGGCCTCGCGTCGATCGATGTCCAGCAGATGATGAAGATGCTCGCCTCCCGATAGCTCGCTCTCCCGAAACAGCAGGCCAAAATCCATGAACCGAACCGGTCTTGCGGCATGACTCATGTGATCATTACTGGCGGTTCGAGCGGTATCGGGCTGGCGCTGGCGCGTATCTACGCTGCCCGCGGCGCACGCTTATCGCTGCTGGCACGTTCCCTGCCCGCGCTTGAAGCCGCCTGGGCCGAACTTGCAGAAGGCCGCGGCAAGGAAACGATCCGCATCGAAAGTGCCGATGTTGCCGACGAAGATCAGACATTGGCGGCAATAGCCCGATGCGAAAACGCCTTCGGCCCCTGTGACATCCTGATCACCTCTGCCGGCATTGTCGAACCTGGGCGGTTCGAAGCGCTGTCATCGGCGGCCTTCCATCAGCAGATTCAGACAAATCTGCTCGGCAGCGTTCACGCGGTGCGGGCTGTTTACGCGGCCATGAAGCAACGGCGGTCCGGCAGGATCATGCTGGTCTCTTCCGGTGCAGGCCTGATCGGCATCTACGGCTACACGGCCTATTGTGCCTCGAAATTCGCCCTGCATGGTTTCGCCGACGCTCTTCGCTCGGAAGCAAGACCCCACGATGTCAGCGTTTCCGTCTGCTTCCCGCCGGATACCGAGACGCCGCAGTTTGCCCGCGAATTGGAACATCGGCCGCTGGAAGCAACGGTGATCATGGGACGCGTTGCACCCTGGGTATCCGCTTCTGTGGCGCACCGGATCGCTCGTGCGATCGACAAGAGCCAATTCGAGGTGTTTTTTGGCTGGACACTGTGGGCTCTGGGACGTTTCGGCCCATTGGTAAAGCCGGTTCTCAACTGGTGGTTCGACCGGGGTATTCAACGGATCGGCAGGCGGCGCTGAACAGCCATAGCTGCTTGTATCTGCAGTCAATTGGATTTAAGTGTCGCTCTGTCGCGGCGGTGCATGACGCGTCGGCGGCCAATGAAAGATCGAAGGTATTCGTTTGGCGTTGACGTCGCTCCACATGCACTACCATCCGGTAACGCTGACCTTTTTCTGCTATGCGCTGGCCTGTGCTGTCATCCTGTACACGGACAAGTTTGCCTTGCCCGCGCGCGAACGCCGGAAACACCGGCCACCGTTCAGCCGCCGGGGTGCCACGGTCGACATCCTGTCGCGGCTACCGATCATTGCTCTCGTGTTTGCAGGCTTCTTCTCGATCTCCTGGCGTCCGCTCTATGCCAGCGCCGGCGCCATGAGCTTCTTCGTGATTTTCACCGGCATATCCCGAGCCAAGTACAAGTTCATTCGCGAACCTCTCGTCTTTTCCGACATCGCGCTGGTCGCCGACGTTTTCAAGTACAAGTCGATCTTCTACGCCAACTCGCTCAACGTCGTGTTCTGGGTGGTCGCTTTCCTGTATGTCTTCGGCGTCTCCGCGCTCTACATGTATCTTGAGCCCAGTATCCTGCCCGCCAGCCACAAGCTGCTCTGGATCATTCTGGTCATCCTGATCGCCGACCTGCCCTGGCTTCTCCTGTTCTACGGCCCAGTGAACCGCCCGGTGGCTGATTTCGTGCAGCATCTTGTCGGCAAGCCGAGCGTCAAGGTCAGCACCATCCGCTTTGGCACATTCGCGTCGGTCATCTTCCATTTCATCCTCTGGCTGGGGCGGCGGCGCGAAAAGATCGTTGCCGAGCTGCAGGAACGTTTTTTTGCCGCGGTTCAGGACCTGATCGGCCACGACGCCGATAACAAGGCGCCCCTGGTCATTGTCTGGCAGTCGGAATCCTTTATCGACATGCGCCATTGCGGTGTGGACGGCATCAAGCTGCCGACCATCGACCGGCTGCAGAAACTTGCGGTGCAATGGGGGCGCCTGGCGACAGTGTTCGAGGGCGGCTACACGCTGCGCACGGAATTCGCGGTGTTGAGCGGCCTTGTTCCCGACGACCTGCATATCGACGCAAGCTATCCATACCTGCGGGCCAGTCATTATACCGATGTGGTGTGGCCGACGAAGCTGAAGAATGCGGGCTGGAGCACGCATTTCATGCACCCCTATGACCGGACGTTCTTCCTTCGCCACAAAGCCATGCCACAGCTCGGCTTTGAGCAGATGACCATGCTCGATGACTTCGATCATGATCCCGCCCGCCACGGCCCCTATGTCTCGGACGCCGCATTGACGCGCAAGGTCATCGCTGACGTGGACGGCCAGACAGACGATAAGGGCAGCTTCCTCTTCGTTGCATCCATGGCCAATCACGGGCCGTGGGAACCGAACCGCGTCGAGGGCATGGCCGACCCGGTCGAAATCTACCTTGATATCCTGCAGCAATCCGACAAGGCGCTGGGCGAACTCGTCGACCACCTGAACGGGCTTGACCGCCCCGTCTGGCTGGTTTTCTATGGCGATCACGCGCCGCTGCTGAAATCCTTCGCCGACCCATTCCCGGACCCCCGCACCGATTATTTCATCGTGCCGCTCGCCGCCGCCCGCAAACCTCAGAATGCACCGTCGTTCCCGCGGAACGAAGAGCCGTGGAAGCTACTGGAAGCCATGCTGAAACATGCCAATCTGCACAGGGATGATCTGCAATAGTGCCAGTGCCGCTCTTCCAGGACCTGTAACGATGGCCTCGCCAACAACGCCGGAACGGCGCGTCTTTCTTTTCCTGCAGGGCCCATCCTCGCCGATCTTTGGCAAGATCGCCGGCCGGCTGGAGGCCAAGGGCCACCGCTGCCTGCGGATCAACCTCAATCCAGGCGACCAGATCTTCTGGCGGCGTAAGGGCGCGTACAATTACCGCGGCCGGGGCGGAAATGACTGGCGCGGCTACGTCGCATCCTTCATGGACCGGCATGCGGTTACCGATCTCATCCTGCTGGGAGAGGAGCGCCCCTACCATCTGCTTGCCATCAAGGCCGCCAAGGACCGTGACATAGCCGTGTCGGTTATCGAAATGGGCTATCTGCGGCCGGACTGGTTGACGCTTGAACGCGACGGGATGTCGTCCAATTCGCACTTTCCCAACGATCCGCAGCAGATCATCGAAGCAGCTAATACGCTTCCCGAACCCGACTGGAAGAGGCGTTACACACAGAGCTTTACGGCCGAAGCTGGATACGACCTTCTCTACAATCTGCCGAATGTCTTCCTGTGGTTTCTCTTTCCGCATTATCGGCGCCATGCCCTGTTTCACCCGCTGGCGGAATATGCCGGGTGGGTCCTGCGGCTGGCAGGGAGCCGGAGAAGAGCATTGGCGGCATCAATGCTTGTTGAACGCGTGCTTACCAGCGGCGCCTCGTTCTTTGTTTTTCCGCTGCAATTGCAAACAGACTTTCAGCTGAGATCACACTCGCCCTACATTGACCAACGCGAGGCGATCGCCGAGGTAATCACCTCCTTCGCTGAGCATGCCCCGCGTACGGCCCAACTGATTGTCAAAATACACCCTCTCGACAACGGGCTTATCCGTTGGCAGGCCCATGTCGAAGAGCTGGCAAGCAGGCTGGGCATCAGGGGCCGCGTGCAGTTTCTCGATGGCGGCGACCTGAATGCATTGCTGGAAAAAACTGCCGGTGTCGTCACGATCAACTCCACCGTCGGGCTGCACGCGTTACAACTGGGCAAACCCGTGAAGGTGCTCGGAACAGCCGTCTTCGATATTGCGGATCTCAGTGACCAGGCTGAACTGGATCAGTTCTGGGCAGCACCGGCACACCCGCAGGAACCGGTCCGCACCGCCTTTTTCCGCCTACTCGCGGCAGCCATCCAGGTGAGGGGCAATTTCTACTCGGCGACCGGCACCGATGGCGGGGCAGATGCAATCGCGGAAAGACTACACAACCGGTCGATCAATCAACCCGGCGGTTTCATTGACCCACCGCCGCGCAGAAAACCGTCAAAAATCAGTCCTGGTCCTCATTGACCGGTTCGGCCTCACGCCAAGCGTCCATTTCTTCCTGAGACCAACGCTGCTTGCGCCCCCGGCTCCAAGTGACGCCACGCTTGACGATCACTGCAGGCGTCCCGGCCAGCACGACGCCGCTTTCGCTGAAAGCCTTGTTGACAAAGGATTTGGCGCCAACGATGCAATCCTCCGGGATCACCGTTCCCTTGTTCAGAATGGCACCCAGACCAACCCAGACGTGATCGCCGACGATGATAGGTGCCGCGCGGTTGAGCCGCCGGCCGTCCCCCCTGCGGATCAACGCGTGGGCATCGCTGGTACGAACCTCGATGCCGCGGGAAAACATGCATCCACGCCCGATGGTGATATCGCAACGCTCTAGACTGAGAACATAGACGGACTCGAACGTGGTTCCTTCGCCTACAGTCACCGTCTGGTTGGAGCCCTTGATGATGAACTCGCCTGCCAGACGGCAATTGTCGCCGATCAGAATCCTGTTGCCCTGCCCGCGGATGGTTATGTGCCCAATGAAAGAAGACGATTGGGGCAACTCTATCCGATTCTGACTGCCATGAAGACGCACCGTCGCTGTCAAACGACCTTTCGTATTAACGGTATTGTCATGCCCCCAATCAAGCAGAATGGCGAGGGGCTTGAAGAAACGAACCCGTGGCAAAGACTTGATGAACCGGCAGGCTTTGGAAAAGAAAATCATTATTGCTTACCGTACGGCCTCATCCGGGCCGGTGCTCACGCATTATCGAAACAAACCGTGATGGCTCAGCCGCTAAACAAAAATCAAAGAGAGCACCGGACAGACAGGCACTCGGCCTGAAGCAGTTCAGGATTATCAATTCAAGTTTAAGTGCGGTCGCGAATATTATAATAACCCATAACAAAAACTGCCCATGCGAAGAGCAAGCCCAGCGCCACCAAAAATGAATTCAGGAACCGTGCGGGGTATTGAGCCAATTGCGACAGCGTCGGCTCGATGAAAACAGCGAGATAACGCTGCTTGTTACTCGCATCGATCCGCGCCTTCTCGAGGCTGCCCAGAGAAACGGTATAGGCACGCTCGGCGAATTCGCGCTCCGTTTCCAAAATTTCATATTTCTGAATCCGGCCGGCGACATCCCCATTGGCGTCGGACGACTGACCGTCTGCATTACCGCTACCAAGACGTTGCCGTTCGGACGCAAGCTGCTCTTCGACACTGGCGATACGCACCTTGAGCACCCGCATGCGCGGTGTGTCGTCGCTCATTTGCGTTTTCGCCGTTGCCAGATCAGCGTTCATCTGCACCAGCTGTGCCTCCAAGCCGCCAATCAACTGAGCTGCCAGTTTCGCCCCCTCCACAGGATTCACTTCCTGCGAAGCATCTCGGTACTGCCGGACGCCCGTTCGTGCTTTTGCAAGGCGACTTTCTGCTCGATGCACCTCATCTTGCGCAGCTCTGAGGACACCATCACGGGCGGAAGCAGAGAGGTCGTTGATCAGCGCTTCGCTTTGTTTAATAACAAACGTGGCGATCTCCTGCGATTGCTGAGGATCAAATGCCTTGACCTGCAGCTGCATGATACCCGAGGCATGATCGAAATTTATGTCGATCATGCTACGCCAATATTCAAGCTTGCTTTCGAGCGGCATGCCGGCCGCCATCCCGTAAAAATAATCCAGTCCTCGCGCGGCGTAGATTTTTTCGAGATCAAAATTTTTCTCGACTTCCGCGAGCATTCTTTCACTGCGAACGAAATCCATCAGGATGTAGCTATCCGAGAGCGTATTGCCCGTCGATGCCTGCGAAAACATCCCAAGAATATCCGGCGTCCCGGCCGCCTCGATGCTGCGGACGGAAAAGGACGCCGAGCTATGGTACTGATCGGCGGCAACGAAAATCATATAGGCGGATGCCAGCGTGGCGGGAATGGCGACGAAAGCCACGAAACTGCCGATAATCATCGCATGCCGGAGCCGGATCGAACTCAGCCAGCCGCGCTTCTTAACTTGCTGCGTTATAATTCTATGGAGCTTGTTGGGCGCCTTGGTCTTCAGTTTATGGGGCACCAGTACGCGGTCATCGTTACCAAGCAACCCTTCAAGCAGGTGCACGCTTTTCGATTTGGCGACATCCGTACTCTTCAGCCGGTCCACAGCGTCATCCTTTTGCGCAGCGCCTGGGGCCGCATTCCTGATGATCGCCATCTATCGTTCCTTCATATTGCCGTCATGGGCGCGGATCGCGTCCTCAACATCATCATAATAGGTTAATTTGCCGTTTTCCATAACCACCCCGCAATCACAATAAGCGCGAATGGTCGACGTGCTGTGAGATACCATGATCACATCGGAATCCTGGAGCCTGCTTTCGAACACGACCTGGCACTTCTTCTTGAAATTTATATCGCCGACAGCGGTAATTTCATCGACAAGATAATAGTCGAAATTGACGCCCATGCTCAACCCGAAAGCAAGGCGGGCCTTCATCCCCGATGAATACGTGCCGACCGGCGCCTTGAAGAAGGGTCCGAGTTCGGCGAACTCTTCGACATAGGCGATCAATTCGCGCGTATCGACACCATAGATACGCGCGACGAACCGGACGTTCTGCTCGCCCGTCATAGTGCCCTGGAAGCTGCCTTGGAACCCAAGTGGCCAGGAAATCTTCCCCTTACGAATGATCCTGCCGCTATCCAGCCTGATCGTACCGGCAATCAGCCGAAGCAGTGTGGATTTTCCCGCACCATTGCGGCCGAGCAGACCAATACTCTTGCCCCGCTGCAGGACAAGGGAAGCACCGTTGATGATCGGCTTTTTGATACCTTTGGTGCGCGCAAACTTCGTCGCTTGCTCAAGTCTGATCATTATTCACTTCTCAACAATGCGGACGACGACGTGAACAGCACCATTCCAATAAACAATGTCAGAAATGCGAGAGTATAGACACAGGGCATGTCAATATCCACCACTCTGTACTCGCTATAAACCCGCATATGCGTTAAGAAATGTTCCAAATTCTGGCTGCTTTCCCAACTGCAGAATGCAAGGATTCCGATCACGAAGACTCATGTCTGCCCGCTCTACGGCCTGCCCATCTAGCATTTACTCTCTTGCATGCAATTTTCAAGTTGCCGTGCGATCAAGCCCGTTTAGGGACGGGCTCTTATCATCGATTGCTCAACTATCCAAATGGATAAACGATGCGGCCAAAAAACCGGAACATTGGATTGGACAATTCCCGAAAAAACAGGATCGGGTCTTGCCGGAACGTTTTCGCGTCGTGGCTGTTGCCGACCTTGGAAATGATCAGCGCCAGAGGCGGTGTTATCAGGTGCCTCCAACCGAGAATGCCGTAAGGACCCCACGCCCGCCACTGCGGGCCGAATGCCTGCAGCGGCTGCTCGGTTCTCCCGGCCGCTGCAAAGTAACGGGATATTCCATCCACCGTTTCCTCGAATGACAGGCTTTTCCCGCTCTGCGGATCGAAGTACCGCGGGTACAACAAATAGGCTGCCGCAAAGAGAGCTTCAACGGTGAGCGGCCTCCCGCGCCGTTCGTTTGGCTGGCGGTCGTCGGTCAGTCCCCAACCGGCATAAAACGGGCACCCATAGGTGGTCACCTTCAAACCTCGCAGCAGCGCCTCGAAGCCGGCCAGGGATGTAATCGTGTAGACATGATCGATCGTCTCGAACGCCTGGCTCATGGAGAGGGGTTGTGTGATGATCTGACAGAGATGCTCAACGTCCCGAGGATCGGACTGGGCCAGACGAACGCGGTTGAGAATATCCGGGTGTGGTTTGTAGATGATCTGCGCGCCCGGATTTTCGTGGGCGGCCAGCCGCACCAAATCATTGTTCGTCACGGCTGAGAGGCAGCCGAACTGGATGGAGGCATCATCTTCGACCTGGCCGATGACTAGGACACGCTTGGCAGATTTCGGGCCATAGAGCCGATCCAGATCGGCCTTGGTATCACTGTTGTATTTGCTCACGCCCGTTTCGAGCAGGAAGCGAATGCCGGCCGAAGCGCGCGCCAGAAGCTCTGGTGCATGGTCGAAATCGTAGCTGCATAGCAACCGCTCCAGATCGGATGGTTCCCGGCAATCGAAATAGGCCGTGCCCTGGTCAAGGGCGAGAGACAGCGGCGGGGTGCGGCTGGCACTCGCCACCACCGAACGAATGAACCCATCCTCGACGTAGAAGACCGGGATACCGTGCTGTGACGCAAATGACTTGAGCTTTTTTGGTGCCCGCAAGCTCCAGACAAAAATCTGAGGATTGTCTTCGCGGAGGATGCGCGCCGCCCAGCCGTCAAAATCGGACTCGCGTGCGTACATCGGAACGAAGACAAATTCGCGGTCAGGAAAATAACGACGGAAAATGTCCTGCTTCCAGCCGTGGATGTGAAACGCATACGTCTTAATCATCTCGACCGGCGCGGTAACGGCAGTCGATACCTCGCCAGGCAGGCGCTCGGAAGGAGAGATCAGGAACTGTTGCTGCTCAGGCAATGACATCTGCTCGCACGGCCATTTTCAGAACCCCATCTCCAAAAGGAGCAAGATCGATAACATCGGAAGGCATGGCGGCCAACTCCGCAGGCTTACGCCCCCAATTCACGCAACACCGGCGCGCAACAGATCGTGGATATGGAGGATGCCGCTTGGAGCGCCGGCATCATCCACCAGGAACAGCACGGTCACCTTCTGCGCCTGCATGAGTTCCATGGCGGCACTTGCCAATAGGCTGCCTTTGATGACGCGTGGGTTATGCGACATGACGGCATCAACGGTCTCGAGTAGCAGGTCCTGCGACATGTGGCGGCGCAAGTCGCCATCGGTGATCACGCCGGCGAGCTTGCCCGCTGCATCGGTAATGCCGACGACGCCAAAACCTTTCGACGACATCTGGATGACCGCATCGCCCATCGGGCTGCCGAGCGGCAAAAGCGGGACCGCGTCGCCGTCATGCGCCAGGTCCTGAACGAGAAGCAGCTGCGAACCGAGCTTGCCGCCGGGGTGGAATGTCTTGAAGTCCTGCGCGGAAAACCCGCGCCGCTCGAGAAGCGCGATCGCCAGGGCATCGCCGACGGCCAGTTGCAACATCGCCGAGGTGGTTGGCGCCAGCCCATGCGGACAGGCTTCCTGCACCTTTGGCAACGTGACGGCGACACTGGAATTGCGCGCCAGCAGGCTTTCGGCATTGGATGTAAGCGAGACAACCGGAACATTGAAACGCTTGGCATAGGCCAGCATGTTTCCAAGCTCGACGGTTTCTCCCGACCAGGACAGGAGAATAAGCAGATCCTCGGAGGTGATCATACCGAGATCACCGTGGCTGGCTTCCGTCGGATGCACAAAGTATGCGGATGTTCCGGTCGATGCCATGGTCGCGGCAATCTTGCGGCCGATATGGCCACTCTTGCCAACGCCGGAAACAACCACACGGCCACGGCCGCCTGCGATCAATTCGACAGCATCAACCAGGCTGCGTGCGAGCGCATGGTCGGCGGAAAACTGGGCCGCGAAGGCGTTGATGCCGTCAACCGCGGTGGCAATCGATCGCCTCAACGATTCGATGACAATACCCTCTTCAGGAGGATTCGTATCGACTTGCCTGAGACCCATGATTGCCACTCCAAAACCACAACTAGGCCTCCGGTTATAACCAGAACCCTTTCAGATCAAACCAAAACAGCCGAATTGTGCCCTTTAATTGGTAAAATAGGCAAAACCGTCAAGTCTGGCCGCCAAACACGCTTGGCCTCCAGCGTCAGCCAGCGCGCTGCTCGATGATCTCGTCTTCCCTGAATATCGCCTGACCGGGATTGCTGACAAAGGCTTCCAGCGTCATCGTGTCGAGAATGTCGGCGATGGCATCGCGGACCGTCGTCATCGACCGGCGAACCTCACAGGTATCCGGATCGTTGCAATCATCACAGATTTCGTAAGCCGTGCGGCTAGCACAGCGGATCGGAGCCAGCGGACCGTCAAGGGTGCGCACGACCTGCCCGATACGAATTTCGGATGCGGGCCGCGACAGCGAATAACCGCCGCCAGGGCCTTTTTTCGAGCGCAGGATGCCGGCGTTTCTGAGTTCCAGCAAAATGGTATCGAGAAACTTCTTCGGGATATTGTTGCGGCTTGCAATCTCAGTGATGAAAGCGGTCTCACCCGGATCAAGCCTTGCCAGATCAACCAGCGCCTTCAATCCGTACTTTCCCTTTTTGGTCAGCATCGCAGTTCGCTCTTTTCGCAAGCAGGCACCAAAACAGCGCCTGCCGGCAGATTGCCATCACATGATCCGGCATACCACATGGGAAGCCGTGTCAATATACCGATTTAGTGAAAAGATGGCCAAACTGCGGTTTTCGCGCATATTTGTGGTTTATGCGACCGCATAGACCGCAGATGTGTCCGGAACGCGCAGCGCCGGTGGCCGGACAGTTTGCGCCGCCATCAACTGGCGCACAGCCACCCTTGCCTCGTCGGCCGAGCGAAAGCGCCGCGAATCCAGATCCCAGACGTGATATTTCACAGCGACGAACTTCAACCGGTCCGCATCCGGGACCACGACACCGACGGCTTCACCGCCAAATTCGATAACCTGCTTGTTCATGGGAAAATACTCCTTCCACGCCTCGGCGCGGACCATTCAAATCGTGCAACATTCAAGGAAAAGACTGCGTGGAATTCACATTCGCCAGAAGGTGCGAATGCAAAGGTCTTTCGTTGTGCGACAATGGGAATGCGTGCCTCGGAAAGCGGCGATGTGGGCATTGTCAGACATGGCTCTCTCCTTCGGCAAGGCCCGGCCGGATCTATCCGGGCGTGTTACAGGTCTCCACTCTGGCTCATGCCATCAGCGGATAATCACAAGATAGAGTAGACCACAAATTTAGTCAATTAAATTTGGGTCACATTGAAAAATAATACTACTTCATTCGCCCTATCAGCCAAATGCAGCAGCGCTTGTTCACGAACGGCCATATCGTAGAATGAGAATCTACTTTCCCGGCTTCATCGACATTATGTTCGCCGGTATCATATAGGCCCATCTTGGGACGAAAAAAGGGCAGCCGAAGCCGCCCTTTCGATTTTTTGATGTGAGGCCGGTCAGCTCTTGGCCAACTCGCTGCCCGGAGCGCGGGTCGATTCGCGATCCTTCCACCAGCGGCTGAGGAACAAGAGGATCGGGCCGCCGATATAGATCGACGAGGTTGTCGCCACGACAACGCCGAAGACCATCGGCCATGCGAACGGCTTTACCGGATCGCCGCCCCAGATCGCCATCGGCAGAAGCGATGCGAGGATGGCAACCGAGGTAAAGATGCATCGCATCACCACCTGGTTGATCGACAGATCGATCAGGTCGGTAAACGGCATCGTCTTGTACTTGCGCAGGTTTTCACGCATTCGGTCGTAGACCACGACCTTGTCGTTGACGGAATAGCCGATCAGCGTCAGCACTGCGGCAATAGCCGTCAGGTTGAAGTCGATCTGCGTCAGCGCAAAGAACCCGATCATCTTGGTGATATCGAGGAGCAATGTCACGATCGCACCCACCGCGAAGTGCCACTCGAACCGCCACCAGATGTAGAACAAAATGGCCACCATCGCGAGGCCGACGGCAAGGAAGCCCGAGCGCGCCAGCTCCGCACTGATGGTCGGTCCAACCACCTCGGTACGCTCGAAAGCAGCACCCGGAATGGCTTCAGCGACGGCCCCCTTGATGGCGTTCAGAGCAACTGTCTGCTCCGCTTCGCCGCCCGGCTGACGCTGGACGCGGATCAGAACCGCCTTGCCCTGATCGAAATCCTGCAACGCCACTTCGCCGATATTCAGCTCCTCGAGCTTCGGCCGCAATGCGCCAAGGTCGAGCTGCGTCTGCGAGGTTGCCTCGACCTGGATACCACCGACGAAATCGATGCCGTAGTTCAGGCCGGGCGTGAAGAACAGCACGACAGAGCTGGTCGACAGGAACGCCGACATGCCGATCGCAACGTAGCGGCCGCGCATGAAAGAGAAGGCCGGGATCGCGGGAACCTTGCCGAAGATCGAATGGATCTCGATCTTCTTCAGCTTCTGGCGCACGACCATCTGGTACATCATCAGGCGAACGACGGTGATCGAGGTGAACATCGAGATCACGATACCGATCATCATGGTGATGGCGAAGCCACGGACCGGGCCGGTGCCGAACATGAACAGCAGGATGGTACCGACCAGCGTCGTCACGTTGCCGTCGACGATGGTAGCGAACGCCTTGTTGAAGCCGATATCGAGCGCCTTCATCGCGCCCGCGCCGCCTGCCGTTTCCTCTCGGATACGGGCATTGATCAGAATGTTGGCATCAACAGCCATACCGATACCAAGGATGATACCGGCGATACCGGGAAGCGTCAGTGTCGAGCCGAGCATACCGAGCACGCCGATCGTCAGGATCGTGTGCAGGATGAGGCCGATATTGGCGATCACGCCCCAGGACGTGTAGAGCACCAGCATCATGACGACGACGGCGGCGAAGCCGGCAAGACCGGTATAGACGCCCATACGGATGGAGTCGGAACCGAGGTTCGGGCCAACGGAACGTTCCTCGATGATGGTCAACGGTGCCGGCAGTGCGCCGGAGCGCAACAGTGCCGAAAGAACGGTAGCTTCCTGAGCGGTGAAATTACCGCTGATCTGGCCCTGGCCACCCGGGATCGGTTCGTTGATGCGCGGCGCCGTCAGAACCTTGCCGTCAAGCACGATGGCGAAAGGCAGGCCGACATTGTCGCGGGTGATTTCCGCGAACTGACGGGCACCCTGGCTGTCGAAGGTAAAGGAAACGATCGGTTCGTTGGTCTGCTGGTTGAAGCCGGCCTTGGCGTCGGCGAGACGCTCGCCGGAAATCGCCACGCGGCTTTCGACGGCATATTTGGCGCCGTCATTGGTACCCGGCAGAATATCGACACCGCGCGGCGGCGTCGTGGTGTTCGGATCGACCGTCGTGTCGACCATGTGGAAGCTCATCTGCGCGGTCGAGCCGAGCAACTGGCGCAGGCGTGTCGGGTCCTGCAGGCCCGGCAGCTGGACGAGAATACGGTCGGAGCCGACACGCTGGATCAGCGGTTCGGCAACGCCGACCTGGTCGACACGGCGGCGGATGATCTCAAGGCTCTGATCGACAGCAGCCGTCATGCGCTCGCTGAGGCCGGCCTCCGTCAGCTTGATGGTGATCGTATCATCAGCCGTCGTGACATCGATATCGGAGGTTGCCGTACCGAAACCGAGCGTGCCCGCAGGCACAGCCAGTTCCTGGATTTTCGGCATCACCTTGTCGCGATCGGCCTGGTCGGGGATTTTGACAGCGATGGAATCACCGGCAATGCGAGCCGAGGATGTCGGCAGCCGCTCGGTGCGAAGCGCACCGCGGATATCGTCGAGCAGCGTGTTGAGGCGTGCCTTACGCAGGCCAGCCGCATCGACTTCCAGAACCAGATGGGAACCGCCCTTCAGGTCAAGGCCGAGCGTGACCGGCTTGACCGGCAGGAAGGAAGCATATTGCTGCTGGACGGATGCCGGCAGAACGTTGGGCAGCGCCGCGAGTATCCCAAAGAGGGTAACCGCGACATAGGCCAGAACGGCCCATTTCGAAGTGCGCATATTAAGGTTCCATTATAGCCCGCGCCCGTCCGGCAGAGCCTGGGACGGCGGGTGTGATGCGTCAAGGAAAGTTGCGCCGAGGCGCAAAAGACTGCCCTGGGCAGTCTCAGGCGTAAAACGCCGGTGGTCCGCGAGCGCGGGTCGTATAACCCTTCACTCCCGTTAGCGCAGCATGCAAAAGACCGGTAGACGGCATGCTGCCGTAAGAGATCGATGCAACGAGAGCCGGCACAGGCAGCACAAATGGCCCCGGCCCGCCCGGCGAAGACTTGCCGTCTGTCCGATCAGCCAGAAAGCGCAGATCAGCAACGGGAAAAGCCCGCACGGCATGACGTGCAAGTGTCGTATCGGAGGTGCCGCCTTCCGGAACTGCGACGTTCCCGGCACTTGCCTCCGTCGAAAACCGCGACGAAAATCCTTGCGCCGAGGCGACGAACTGCATGGCAATGGCGGCCGCCAGAATCCACAGCACGGCAAAAAGCTTGCCTGCCTGGCTGCGATCGATCCTGTTGCCGTTCATGCCCATCAAGGACATCGTCCTTCCCGTTGGCGTGCTGTTTTCGTAGCAAATCGCCGAACTGCACGCCGATTCAGCGTACAAGCGGGCCTAAAAACCATCGCCCGCCACCAAAGTCAAATCTTACCATCAGCCGGACCTGATGAACATCCTCAATGCTGCAGCTCTCAGGCCGTGACGCCCGATGTCCGCGTCTGGTGGATTTCGATCAGCGAGGGACCGCCCCTCTTGTTCGCTTCGACAAGCGCTGCCGTCAGATCACCGGCCTTCGAAAGCCGCACGCCCGGCACGCCGTAAGCGCTGGCCGCAAGCAAGAAATCCGGTGCCGATGGCTTCACCCCCTCCGGGGTAATGCCCGATTCGACCATGTAGGATTCAATTTCCTGGTAGCCGTCATTGTTCCAGACCAGGAAGATGACATTGGCGTTGATATCCGCTGCCGATCCCAGCTCCGCCAGCGAAAACTGGATGCCGCCATCGCCGACGAGGCAGATGACCGGCTTTTCCGGTTCGGCCACCGCCGCACCGACGGCGGCCGGTGGAGCATAACCCAATGCGCCGAAGCCGGTCGCCGAATTGAACCAGCTCTTGGCCCGCGGCGCATCGCAATAAAGATTGCCGGCATAGACGGCCTGGGTGCTGTCGCCAACGATCGTGGCATCGGGCAGCGCCTGATAGATCGCATCGATGACAGCAATTTCGGCCCGCATCTTTGCAGTCAGCTCTGCCATGGCCGCCTTGCGCGTTGCCGCTGCCCGATCTGCAGCCCTTGCCGCCGGTTTCGCCGTGAGGAAGACGAGAATGCCTGATATCGCCGCCTTGGCGCCCGACAGGATCGACAAGGCGGCATGCGGTCCACGTGCCAACTGGGCTGCGTCGATATCCGTGCGAATGAGATTACCGAGGATCGGAAAGCCGCCATCGGCATACATGTCATAGTCGGTCTGCCCCATCTCGGTACCGAGCGCGATGACCAGATCGGCATCGGAAATCAGCGAGCGAACTGCCTTGAGGCTGGGGCTTGCGGGCACCCGCAGCGGATGGCCGGCAAGCATGCCGCGCGCATTGACGGTCATGACGACCGGCGCGCCGATCCGCTCGGCCAGCTCGCGGATTTCCGCCTCTGCCGTGATCGCGCCACCGCCGCAAAGGATCACCGGGCGTTGCGCATCGCCGCAGAAAATGGCGGCCTTCTGCAGCGTTTCTGCGTCTGCCCGTGGACGGGTCGCCGTCGCCTTTCTGAGCGGCGGCGCAGTGATGCGCGCCGTCATGACGTCGGTCGGGATTTCGATATGCACTGGCCCCGGCCGGCCGGAGGTGAGGATCGCAAAGGCACGATCGATCACCGGCCCAAGATCGGACGGATTGAGCAGCGTCTGCGAATAGAGCGCCAGCGTCTTGATCATGCCGTGCTGGTCGGGCAGTTCATGCAGCAGCCCACGGCCATGGCCGAGCGAATCGCGGCGGTTGACGCCGGATATCACCAGCATCGGGATAGAATCCTGCCGCGCCTGCGCCATCGCCGTGATCGTGTTGGTGAGCCCCGGTCCGGTAATGACCAGCGCCACGCCGGGCTTGCCGCTGACGCGGGCATAACCATCGGCCATGAAGCCGGCGCCCTGTTCGTGGCGCGGCGTCACATGGCGGATTTTTGAAGCCGCAAGGCCACGATAGAGTTCGACCGTATGCACACCCGGAATGCCGAACACGACCTCGACGCCATTCGCCTCGAGCAGATCGACCAGTACCTCGCCGACGGTTTTCAGGGCTTCGCTCATGCGCGGCGCTCCTTGGGTGTCTGCAGCCGGATCGCCAGCTTGGTAATCCGCTGGCAGGCTTCCTGGATGACGGTATCCGGCACGGTCAGGCTGACGCGCACGAAAGAGGTCGCCTCATTGCCGAAGGATCCTCCGGGCATCACCGCGACATGTTCCTGTTCGAGAAGCATCCAGGCGAACGCTTCGCCTGTCAGGCCGGTGCCTGCAACATCGATCAGGGTGAACATCCCAGCCTCCGGTGGCAGCGGCACGATGCCGGGCACATTCGACAGCCCTTCGACGATCAGGTCGGCCCGCGTCTTGTAGGACGCGCGCATGGCGGCTGACGTGCCGATTTCATGGGTCAGCGCATAGGCCGTCATGTCGGCGATGAAGGGCTGAACGCCGAAAAGCATGGTTTCGGAGACCGGGAGCAAACGGCTGGCGAATTCGGCGGGGCCGATCGCCCAGCCGCTGCGGAAGCCGGGGGCGGCGTGCGACTTGGAGATCGACGATACGACGATGGTGCGTTCGGCAAGGTCCGGATCGTCGAAGGGCGAGGCGAACGGGCCGCTGAAGATCAGCTCCTCATAGACTTCGTCGCAGACGATCCAGAGATCGTGCTTGCGGCAGATGTCGCCGATCGCCTTGATCTCTGCCGCCGTCAGCACGGCACCGGTCGGATTGTGTGGCGTGTTGAGCAGCAATACCCGGCATTTCGGCGTGATTGCCTTTTCAAGGTCGGCGGCCTGCATGTGAAAGCCATTCTCCGGCTTCAACGGCACGGTGACGCGGTGGGCACCGGTCGACTGGATGACCCCGTCATAGGTGGCATAGAGCGGATCGCCGACAAGCACGCCATCACCAGCCTCGACAAGGCCGAGCATGACCGCAAACAACGCGGTCTGCGTGCCCGGGAAGCAAAGCACGTTTTCCGCCGTCACATCCGCACGGCGCTTGGCGTAGCGGGCGGTCAGCGCATTGACCACCGACGGCTCGCCGCGGCCGTTTGAATAGCGGTAGCGTCCGGCATTCATCGCCCGCTGTGCTTCAGCCAGCAGCGAGGCATCCGGCGGCATGTCGGGTTCACCGATCGTCAGCTGGATGACCTCCGTGCCGCTTGCCTGCATCTGCCGTGCGCGGATGTGCAGCGCCCATTTTTCCGATCCGAGATCGGCCAGACGGTCGGTGATCGATGAATAGCGCATAGGAGCCTCCTGCCCTCAGTCAAAATATTGCGGCATCCCTGCCGAACGGCAATCCCAACAGGGCCTCGCTCGACGACAATGCGATTGCCACAAGCTCGGCCTCTTCGAAAAGCTCGCCCGCAAGGCAGGCTTCCAGCCACAGCCCGTCTATCATGCCATTGATGGCAATCGCATGGCGGCGGCAATCGGCTTCGCCTGAAGGCCTGCCTTCCGCCTTCAGAAAATCGCCGATCAAGCCCTGCAAATCATTGCGGAAACCGAGATAGCCTTCGCGGTGGATGGCCGCAAGCTCGGGATCCAGCCGGACCTGGCTGATGAACGACGCCCAGAGCGACAGGCTGCGGTCATTGGCAACCGGCGCCGTCAGGTTGAGCGTGATGAAACGCTTCAGCCGCGTCCCCGGATCGCCCGAAACATCGGATGCCTTGGCCGCAAATGTGGCGAGCACCGAGCGGTAGGCCTCCTCCACCATTTGATCCTTGGACGCGAAATAATGCCGTACGAGACCGGCGGTGACGCCGGCCCGGATAGCGATCTGGCGGACGGTCGCACCGCGCAGGCCAAGCTCGGCAATCGTATCGAGGGTTGCCTCGATCAACTCCTGCCGCCGCTCCCCCTCCGGTGCGCGATGGAACGTCCGGCGGCTCATGCGGCCCGCCGCAGGACCGGCCGGGTCAGGCAGGTCGGGCCACCTTCGCAGGCGATGCACAGCGCATCGGCCTCAAAGGTCTCGACCTTGCAGCCCGCCGCTTCCATCGCTGCCTTGGTCTTGGGGAAACCGGCGACCATGATGACTTCGTTTGGCCGCACCGGCAGGACGTTGAGGCTCAGGCCGTTGCTGACGTGAAACTCGTCGGCCGGCGCCTCGATCAGGGTGATGCCCCATTCCTTCAAGAGCTGGTAGAACGAAGCTGGCAAGAGCGGCGCGAACACCAGCGCCAGATCGCGCGACAGCGGGCTCATCACCGACATCAGATGCAGGCAGGCTTCCTCGCCATGCCAGAGCGGCAGGTCATAACCCAGCACGGTGATGCCATGCGGAGCGAGCATTTCCGTCAACTGGGAGATGCCCTCCTCATTGGTGCGCACGCCACGGCCGACAACCAGCGTTTCGGCATCGAGCCAGATGCAGTCGCCGCCTTCAACCGTTCCCGGGGCAACAATACGGCCGAGAATCGGAATGCCCGCCGCCTTGTAGGCCGCTTCATGCAAGGCCGTTTCCTTTTCGCGCAGCGGCTTGCCCATACGCAGGAGGATGGCGCCATGATCGGACATCAGCGACGGATCATGGGTGAACATGGCGTCAGCAAGGCCATCGCCCTTGTCTTCCAGCCAGAGGATTTCGGCACCGGACTTTTCCACCAGCCGTGCAAATTCCGTATACTGGCGCACGGCCTTCTCGCCGTTGAAGGTGGGGCCGTAGTGCCATTTCGCAGGATCGGCAGCGGCAAGGCTTGCGCCCGGCCGGCGCATCAGCACGCGTGTCAGATTGGCCGACATTTCCTGCGAACCATAAGCCGTCATCGTCTACTCCTGTTGGAAAATTGATCATTTGGAGGGGCTGCCAAAAAAAGCAGCGTCGAAATTATTATACGGTTGAATAATTTCTATACAAGTGCCACGATGCGTTTCATGGAACAGCGTGACAGGCAAAAATGCCGCACGACAGACTAAACAGGGGAACTGTTTTCATGCGTTCAGATTTGGCGACCTGTCTCGACAGGACAGACTTTTCATGACGAAACCAGCCCAGGCGATTGCGGTCACAAACCTCCACAAACGTTTCGGGCCGCTCGAAGTGCTCAAGGGCGTTTCACTGACTGCAAATGAGGGCGACGTGATCGCCATCATCGGCGGCAGCGGCTCGGGCAAATCGACCTTCCTGCGCTGTATCAACATGCTGGAACTGCCGACGTCCGGTTCGGTCACGGTGCATGGCGAAACGATCGCCATGAAGAAAGACGGTCACGGCGGCCTGATGCCCGCGGACCGCAAACAGGTGCAGCGGCTGCGCACCCAGCTCGGCATGGTGTTCCAGAGTTTCAATCTCTGGCAGCACATGACCATTCTCCAGAACGTCATCGAAGTTCCGATCCATGTGCTCGGCAAATCCAGGGACGAGGCCACGGCCACCGGCGAAGCGCTCCTGCGCCGCGTCGGCCTGTTCGAGAAACGCGACGCCTATCCGGCCTTCCTCTCCGGCGGCCAGCAGCAGCGGGCGGCGATCGCCCGGGCCTTGGCGATCCAGCCGCTGGTCATGCTGTTTGACGAGCCGACTTCGGCGCTCGATCCGCAGCTCGTCGGCGAAGTGCTGACCGTCATCGGCGACCTTGCCAAGGAGAAGCGGACGATGATCCTCGTGACCCACGAGATGAAATTCGCCCGCAACGTCGCCAACCACATCGTCTTCCTGGCTGACGGCGTCATCGACGAACAGGGAACGCCGGACGAGATCTTTGGCAATCCGAAATCCGAACGCCTGAAGAAATTCATCAGCTCCATCCACTGAAACTGAAAACAACGAAAACCAAAAAAGGGAAACAGCATGAAAAAGACGCTCAAGACCATCGCCTTGTCGCTTGCGCTCGGCATTGTTGCCGCCGGCGCCGTCGCCGCCGAACCCCTCAAGGTCGGCTTCGCGGCCGAGCCTTATCCGCCCTTCACTTCGCCGGATGCCTCGGGCAACTGGGAAGGCTGGGAAGTTGAATTCGAGAAGGCGATCTGCGCCGAAGCCAAGCTTGAATGCGTGATCACACCCGTCGCCTGGGACGGCATCATTCCGGCGCTGACCTCGAAGAAGATCGACATGATCATCGGCTCGATGTCGATCACCGAGGAACGCCTGAAGACCATCGATTTCTCCGACAAGTACTACAACACCCCGACCGGCGTCATCGGCCCGAAGAGCGAAACCTTCGAAGCCACGCCGGAAGGCCTGAAAGGCAAGACGATCGGCGTTCAGGTTTCGACCATCCACCAGGTCTATGCCAACAAGTATTTCGGCGAGAACGGCGCGACCGTGAAGGAATATCAGACGCAGGACGAGGCCAACAACGACCTCGCCGCCGGCCGTCTCGACGCCGTCCAGGCCGACAGCATCGCGCTTGGCGCCTTCCTGAAAAGCGATCAGGGCAAGGAATGCTGCGACCTGAAGGGCATGGTCAAGGATGACCCGGCCATTCTCGGCGCCGGCGTCGGTATCGGCATCCGCAAGGGTGAGGATGAACTGAAGGCCAAGCTGAACGCCGCCATCAAGGCGATCCGCGCCAACGGTACCTACGACACGTTCTCGAAGAAGTACTTCGACTTCGACGTTTACGGGCAGTGATGCGCTGACCGCCTGCGGAGGGTTACCCCCCTCTGTCGGCAACGCCGACATCTCCCCCACAAGGGGGAGATTGACCGGCTCGATCGCGCCTCCCTCACATTGAGGCTGATGAGGGAAAAGAATGATCTCCCCCCTTGTGGGGGAGATGTCACACAGTGACAGAGGGGGGTGATGCGGCAAACGCGTAGCCCCTGGTAAAGAGGACCCATGGCCGATCCTGTATCCTTCATAAACTGGAGCCTTCTGGCGCTAGAGCCGCCCGGCTGGGGTGGCGTGCTGTTGCGCGGCCTTCTGAATTCCATCCAGATCGCCATCGGCGGCTATGCGTTCGGGCTGTTGCTCGGCATCGGCGGTGCATGCGGCAAGCTTTATGGCGGCCCGATCACCCGCGACCTGATGGAATGCTACACCACCATCGTGCGTGCCGTACCGGAACTGGTCCTGATCCTTCTGCTCTATTACGCAGGCACCGACGCTCTCAACTATGTCCTTGGTCTGGTGGGCATCGGTCAGGTCGATATCAGCGGGCTGGTCGCCGGCATCTTCGTCATCGGCGTGGTGCAAGGCGCCTATACGACCGAAGTGCTGCGTGGCGCGATCAAGGCCGTACCACCCGGACAGATCGAGGCAGCCCGCGCCTACGGCATGTCGCCCACCAAGGTGATGACGCGGGTAACCCTGCCCGCCATGCTGCCTTACGCCATTCCCGGGCTCTCCAATCTCTGGCTGATCGCCACCAAGGACACGGCCCTTCTGGCCGTCGTTGGCTTCTCCGAGCTGACGCTGGTCACCCGCCAGGCGGCCGGGTCGACCAAGGCCTACCTGCTGTTTTTCTGCGCCGCCGGCGCGCTCTACCTGATGCTGACGCTTGTCTCGGATTTCTTCATCAAGATCATCGAGCGCCGGGCGCGGCGCGGCTTCGTGGAGCAATCATGAGCGACACGACGCCTCCCGACACGACCACGCATGCCATGGCGTTTACGCCGGAAGACCTGCCGACTGCGGAGAGCTTCTTCAAACCCCATCGCATCGTGCTGCTGGCCATCGCCGCCGCGCTCGTCTTCTGCATCGTCTGGTTCATGCGCTGGGACTGGCTGCCGCAATACCTGCCGCGGCTCGGCTATGGCATCATGGTCACGCTGGCGATGCTGTTCAGCACGGCAATCCTCGGCTTTCTACTGGCGGTGCCACTCGGCCTCGTGCAGGTGACCGGCCCCTGGCCACTGAAGGCACTGGCAAAAGGCTTCTGCACAGTCATTCGCGGCACGCCGCTCTTGCTGCAGCTCTGGCTTCTCTATTATGGGCTTGGCTCACTGTTTCCGCAGTTTCCTGCGATCCGCCAATCCTTTCTCTGGCCGTACCTGCGTGAATCCTGGCCCTATGGCGTCGCTGCCCTGACGATTTCGTTTGCAGCCTATGAAGGCGAGGTTATGCGCGGCGCCTTTGCCGGCGTACCGGCCGGCGAAATCGAAGCGGCGCGGGCCTATGGCATGAGCCGCTGGACTTTGTTTCGCCGCATCTGGCTGCCGCGCGCCATCCACCGGGCGTTGCCGACGCTGAACGGCGAAACGGTGCTGCAATTGAAGGCAACGCCGCTGGTCGCGACCATTACGGTCATCGACGTCTATTCCGTTATCTCGAAGGTCCGGCAGGATACCTACATCACTTACGAGCCGCTGCTGCTTTTGGCGCTGATCTATATGTGCCTGACCGGAATACTTGTCATAGCCTTCCGCTATCTTGAAAATCGCATACCAACCCGTGGTGCCTGATATGACCGTAAATGTGAACCTGACCAACTCGATGCCGGAACTGGTGGCGATCCGCCGCGACCTGCATGCCCATCCCGAATTGGGGCTTGAGGAGGTCCGCACCTCCAATTTCGTCGCTACCTGCCTGGAAAGCCTCGGTTATACCGTGACGCGGGGCCTCGCGAAGACCGGTCTTGTGGCAACGCTGAAGAACGGCACCAGCAACCGCTCGATCGGTATTCGTGCCGACATGGACGCGCTGCCGATCCTTGAGGAAACCGGTCTCGACTACGCCTCCAAGACCCCCGGCCTGATGCATGCCTGCGGCCATGACGGTCACACGACCATGCTGCTGGGTGCCGCCCGCGCCATCGCCGAACGCAAGAATTTCGACGGCACCGTGCATCTGATCTTCCAGCCGGCCGAAGAAAATTTCGGCGGCGCCAAGATCATGATCGACGAAGGCCTGTTTGATAAATTCCCCTGCGATGCCGTGTTTGCGCTTCACAATGAGCCCGGCCTGCCCTTCGGCCAGTTCGCCCTGCGGGAAGGCCCGATCATGGCGGCAGTCGATGAAGCAAAAATCACCGTTCACGGCCTTGGCGGCCATGGCGCCGAACCGCAGGAAACCGCCGATCCGATCGTCTGCGGCGCGTCGATCGTCATGGCGCTGCAATCGATCGTGTCCCGCAACATCCACCCGATGGACCCGACCGTCATCACCGTCGGCTCGTTCCACAGCGGTTCTGCCAGCAACATCATTCCGGAACGCGCCGAGATCGTTGTCGGCATCCGCTCGTTCGACCCGAAGGTGCGCGACGAACTGGAACGCCGCATCCGGCTGATCGCCGAAAACCAGGCGGCAAGCTACGGCATGCGGGCAACGGTCGACTATAACCGCAGCTACGACGCCACGATCAACCACAAGGCGGAAACCGATTTCGTCCGCGATCTCGCCGTGCGCTTTGCCGGCGCAGACAAGGTCGTCGATCTCGAGCGCGCCTTCATGGGCAGCGAGGACTTTGCCTATATGATCAAGGACCGGCCGGGCACCTATTTCTTCCTCGGCTCCAGCGTCACCGGAACAGAAAAATCGCTGCATCACCCCGGCTATAATTTCAACGACGACCTGCTGCCGATCGGCGCCGCCTTCTGGACCGAGCTGGCGGAAGCCTATCTCGCCCGGCCATAACCGATCCAAAAGAAAAAGCCGCAGGAAGGGACATTCCTGCGGCAAGTCGGGACAGTGTAAGCAGTCGATCGCCAAGAGCGATCAGTCGAAAGATCGGGCCTGCACGCGACCGCAAAGATTTGACAAGTGGTGCAGGCCATCAGGATCGAAACCCGGCAAAGACACAGTTGGCATCGTGCAACAGGACCGTTCGGCAGGTTTCGTTCTTCGATAAACCGAACATAGTCGCCAGGATTTTCAGGCCGCTTAAAACGACTGTTAAAATTTTACGGATGTCGCATTTCAGGACGATCGCGCTCAAGTTCCTCGACAACGGATGAACGAACCGCGGCCTGGATCTGGCCGATGCAACTATGCCGCAGGTGGGCGATTGTCGCAGTGTGACATCATGGTTGCAACGATGTCATTGATTTTTTGCGGCATTGAGTCAGACTATGATCCCAAGGGTTCGGCGCCATGCTCATCCGCCACGGCCGGGGACAAACCGTGGCGACCGGACAGGCCAAGAGACGGCGGCCTGACCCTCGAAAGGATTGTACCGTGTTCGAGAGTTTTGACGCGACGTTGCTCGCCCGTATCCAGTTTGCCTTCACCGTATCGTTTCACATCATCTTTCCAGCCTTCTCCATCGGCCTTGCGAGCTTTCTCGCGGTCCTTGAGGCACTGTGGCTGTGGAAGAAGGATCAGGTCTACATGGACCTGTTCAACTTCTGGAAGACGATCTTCGCCGTCGCCTTCGGCATGGGCGTCGTTTCGGGCATCGTCATGTCCTACCAGTTCGGCACCAACTGGAGTGTCTTTTCCGATAAGGCAGGACCGATCATCGGGCCACTGATGGGCTATGAGGTACTGACCGCGTTCTTCCTCGAAGCGGGTTTCCTCGGCGTCATGCTGTTCGGCCTGCACCGGGTCGGCCCGAAACTGCATTTTCTCGCCACCTTCATGGTCGCCTTCGGCACGCTGATCTCGGCCACCTGGATCCTCGCCGTGAACTCCTGGATGCAGACCCCGGCCGGCTTCGGCATGAACGAGGCCGGACAATTCATTCCGCTCGACTGGTGGAAGGTGGTTTTCAACCCATCCTTCCCCTACCGCCTCGTGCACATGGTGCTGGCCGCCTATCTCACCACTGCCTTCGTCGTCGGCGCCGTCGGCGCGTGGCATCTCCTGAAGAACACCGCTCCACGGCGTTCGCGCACCATGTTTTCGATGGCCATGTGGATGGCGACCATCGTCGCGCCGATCCAGATCATGGCCGGCGATTTCCATGGCCTCAACACGCTGGAACACCAGCCGGTCAAGGTCATGGCGATGGAGGGGCATTTCGACAGCCATCCCAACGGCGCGCCGCTGATCCTGTTCGGTATCCCGAACACGGCGGAAAAGCGCATCGATTATGCGATCGAGATCCCAAAATTCTCCAGCCTCATCCTCAAGCATGACCTCAACGCGCCGCTTGCCGGTCTCGATACCATCCCGGACAACCTCGAGCCGCCGGTCGCTGTTGTCTTCTCGTCCTTCCGTGTCATGGTCGGCATCGGCTTCGCCATGCTCGGCATCGGGCTGTGGAGCCTGTGGTGTCGGTTCAGGGGCACGCTCGACAGCGCCGACTGGCTGCACCGGGCGGCCGTCCTGATGGGGCCTGCCGGTTTCGTCGCCGTGCTCGCCGGCTGGATCACCACCGAGGTCGGCCGCCAGCCCTATACGATCTATGGCCAGCTCCTGACGGCGGACTCGATCTCGCCGGTTGCCGCGCCGGCCGTCGCCGCCTCGCTGATCGCCTTCATCGTCGTCTACTTCTTCGTCTTCGGCTCCGGCACCTTCTATATCCTGCGGCTGATGAAGCGCCTGCCGCGCGATCCGATGCCGGATCTCGATGATGGGCCGATTAGAACCTCGGGCATCATGCCTGGACCTGCGACCGGACATACCCATGGGAGCACACATCATGGCCATTGATCTTCCCTTCATCTGGGCTGCCATCATCGCCTTTGCGGTGCTCGCCTACGTCATCCTCGACGGCTTCGACCTTGGCATCGGCATCCTCTTCCCGTTCTTTCCAGAAAAACGTGACCGTGACGTGATGATGAACTCCGTCGCCCCGGTCTGGGACGGCAACGAGACCTGGCTGGTGCTCGGCGGCGGCGGGCTGATGGCGGTGTTTCCGCTGGCCTACTCGGTGATCCTGTCCGCCCTCTACGCGCCGATCATCGCCATGGTGCTGGGCCTCGTCTTCCGCGGCGTCGCCTTCGAATATCGCTGGCGCACCAAACGCGGCGAGTTCCTGTGGAACTGGGCCTTTGCCGGCGGCTCGACGGTCGCAGCCTTCACGCAAGGCGTGGCGCTCGGCGCCCTCGTCCAGGGCATCCCGGTTGCCAACCGCGCCTATGCCGGCGCCTGGTGGGATTGGCTGACGCCATTTTCGATCGCCACCGGCTTTGCCGTGCTGGTAGGCTATGCTCTTCTCGGCTCGACCTGGCTGGTGATGAAGACGACCGGCGAGCTTGCCGAAAAAGCCCGCAGGATCGCGTTGCGGACCTGCTTCGTAACGATTGCGGCTATGGGCATCATCAGTCTCTGGACGCCGTTTCTCAGGCCGCAATACCTGGAGCGCTGGTTCAGCTGGCCAACCGCGGTATTCAGCATCATCGTACCGGCGCTGGTGCTCGGCTGCTTTGCGCTGCTGCTCAGGGGCATCCGCAGCAAGCGTGATGCCCAGCCGTTCCTGGCGGCGCTGGGCCTGTTCGTCCTGGGCTTTGCCGGCATCGGTATCAGTTTCTATCCCTATATGGTGCCGCCATCGGTGACCATCTGGGATGCGGCAGCGCCGGACTCGAGCCTTGCCTTCCTGTTGTGGGGGGCGGCCTTCCTCGTGCCGATCATCCTGATCTATAGCGGATATGCCTACTGGGTGTTCCGCGGCAAGATGGATCCGGAAGAGGGCTATCACTGATGCCGGACGAAAACAGCATTCCCAAAAAGCTCCTGTGGTTCGTCGGCCTGTGGTTTCTCGGCGTTCTGACCGTCACCATCATCGGCTTTGCCATCAAACTCTCGCTCGGCGCATAACGCGCCGGGCATCCAGCCTCTCCATGCAAAGCCTCGCTCCAGTTTCCTGCGCTACGTTTGCAGCACACGTCAGCAGGCAATGGCTTCCGCCGAGAGACAGGACCGCACCCTCCTCTTCGCAGAAAGTACTTGCCTGCTGATGTGACCATTTTCCGGATTGGCCACGGCAGTGATGGTCCGGCAAGGACCGCTGACGTCACGAGGCAAGCCATGACCAAACTCTCGATCTGCATTCCCGTGGAAACCGCCACGCAGGATGTGCTGCCGCTGGTGACGCTGCTGCTGGAGAAACCCAGCGAGAATTTCGAGATCGTTATCGCAAAACCGGCAGATGTCGCGCTCCCAGGCGCCATTGCCGAACTTGCCGCCGGTGGTGCGCCGATCGCGATTGCCGATGTCACCGCGGGCTCAACCCGCCAGCATCTCTGGCGCGCGGCGGCCTTGGCCGCCCGCGGCGACTGGGCAACGCTGATCAATCCCGGCGACATGATCGAAAGCGACCTCGCAACCATGGTCGCCTTCCTTGAAACGACGTCGCCCAATGTCGATGCGCTCGCATGGAATGCCTTCCAGATCGACCGCAACGCAGAACCCGGCAACTCGAGTTCCGTCGCCATTCCGGCCAGCTACCATATCGACGCGCTCGACAAGACTGCCATGTTGAAGGCTTTCTTCTACTGGGAAAACAGCCTCGGCAGCCCGAAAATGCCGTATGGTCTCTATCACGCGGCCATTCGCCGGTCGCTGCTGGATGCGCTGTTGCAATTGCCGGAGCCGCAGGACTGGTCGACACCTGTGCCGCAATATGAATGGGCGGCCAAGGTGCTCCTGTTTGCCAATGAACTGGCTTTCTGCGCCCGGCCAATGTCGGCCATCAATCTCGTGCCGTTTGCCGCACAGCCACCGCTTCATCCCTGGAATTTCCCATTCCATTCCGGCCTCGGCATTGCCGGCGCTGTTGCGGAGGTGCAGTTTCATGTGCTGCGCGAACTCGACACGCCCTGGTCCGGCGGCGGCGAGCCTTTCGTGCGTGCGCTGATGATCGACTGTATGATGGAAACCAGTCGCGATGCCTACAAGAACAAGGGCAACGCCTATTTCGCCGCGCTGAAAGAATTCGAAGGCGGTCATCTCGCGCCGTTCTTCCGCCCCGAATTCCACGAGATACGGCCAAAGGATCTCCGGCGCGGCCTGCACGATGGCGCGTTGCTGGTTGATCGCTTCCTCGCCGGCGCGCGCGACGCCACGGAATTCTACACGACGGTCAAGCTGATGCTGGCACCGGTCGGGCTGATCTGTGGTGGGGCTCTGTACGACAAGGACACCAAAGCCGCATGAGCCAGACCGCGTCGAGAATCTCCTATACCAGGCCCTCGATCACCGACCTGGAAGTCGCCTATGCCGCCGACGCCGCTGCCAACGGCTGGGGCGAACGGTGCTACGACTATATCGTCCGCTTTGAGGACGGTTTTCGCAAACATCTCGGCGTCAGTCATGCGATCGCCACATCAAGTTGCACCGGCGCGATGCACATGGGTCTTGCAGCACTTGGCATCGGGCAAGGCGACGAGGTCATTCTCGCCGATACCAACTGGATTGCCACGGCGGCCCCCATCGTCCATCTCGGCGCCACGCCGGTCTTCGTCGACATCCTGCCTGACAGCTGGTGCATCGATCCGGCCGAAGTCGCCCGCCACATCACGCCGAAAACCAAAGCGATCATCGCCACCCATATCTATGGCAACCTTTGTGACATGGACCGCCTGTTGGATATCAGCCGCCGTCATGGCATCCCGGTCATCGAGGATGCGGCCGAGGCGATCGGCTCGCAATGGCACGGCCGCCGTGCCGGATCGATGGGCACGTTCGGCACCTTTTCCTTTCATGGCACCAAGACGCTGACGACCGGCGAAGGCGGCATGTTCGTCACCAGCGACAATGCCCTGTTCGAGAAGGTGCTGACGCTCAGCAACCATGGCCGCGCCCGTAACCAGAAAAAACAGTTCTGGCCGGACGATGTCGGCTTCAAGTACAAGATGTCGAACATCCAGGCAGCCCTTGGCTGTGCCCAGCTTGAACGCATCGAGGGCCTGATTGCCCGCAAGCGCGACATTCTCGCACGTTACGCCGAAGCGCTGAAGGCCTATCAGAGCATCAGCCTCAACCCTGAAAACACCGGCACGGTCAACGGCGCCTGGATGCCAACCGCCGTATTCGACCGCGACATCGGTATCACCCGCGAAATGCTGCAGCAGGCGTTCAGCGCGGCCAATATCGACGCACGCGTCTTCTTCCATCCATTGACCAGCCTGCCAATGTTCCCGGAACGGCGCAACAACCGGCATGCCTGGGATATCCCGGAACGCGCCATCAACCTGCCCAGCTATCACGACATGACCGAAGACGAGATCAGACGCGTGACCGATGTCATCGTCAGCCTGATCGACAGCCAGGCAGCCGGCGAACCAACCATGGCGAAATCCGCCTGACCCAACGGCGCATCGCTCGCCACATTGCACCAGCTTCACAAGCCATTTGAACGACAAGGCGCCACATCCCATGACAACCAAAGACGATCGCCAGGAATTCGAAGCGCACAGGGAAGAGATGTGCCTGGCACTTGGGAAGGATACCCAGGCCTTCAAGCAGTCGATCGACACAATGCTGACGCTGGATGCTTACGATTACTCTTATCTCTGGAGCTGGATGGGCGTGCCTATCATCCAGTTGCCGGCCGATATCATGGCGACGCAGGAGATCATCTGGAACACCAGGCCGGACATCATCATCGAAACCGGCGTCGCGCGCGGCGGTTCGATGATCTTCATGGCCTCGCTGCTGGCGATGACCGGCAATGACAAGGGTAAGGTGATTGGCGTCGATATCGACATCCGTGCTCATAACCGCGACGCGATCGAGACCCATCCGATGGCGAGCCGTATCGCGCTTATCGAAGGCGGCTCCGTCGACGACAGCACTCTGCAGGCCGTCCGTGATCTCATCCCAGAAGGTGCAAGAGTCATGGTGGTTCTCGACAGCGACCATTCCTACGGCCACGTGCTGGCCGAATGCCGCGCCTATGGTCCCCTTGTGACGCCCGGCTGCTATCTTGTGGTGGCCGATACGGCGGCTGGTCATCTGACCGAAGATCAGGCCCCAAAGAAACGTTCAAAATCCTGGTATCGGGGCAACGACCCTCTGACAGCGGTCAACGAGTATCTCAAGGAAAACGATCGTTTTGAGGTCGATCCGGTGATCAACGGCAAGCTTGTGCTGGCATCGTCACCGGGTGGTTATTGCATCCGGCTGCCCGATCCGGCCTGATCCGCAGCATATTCCTAAGAAAAAGGCCCGTGTTTTGCTGGTGCAAGACACGGGCCTTTGCATGTCTGTGTTCATGAACATGCATTGGGGAAAGGGGTCGAAATCCTTGCCATTCCCCAAACTCAGGCGGCCAGCGTGATCTTGTCGATCCGGCCGCCGATTTGCGCACCGATATAGAGATTTTCGTAGCATCTCGCCGCAAACCCGGCTTCCTTCATGTGGAAGGCGGTCTCGTCGATGTCGTAATCGACGCGGCGCAGTTCGATCCGCCCCTCCTCGAATGTCGCAAAAGCGGCGCGCGGATCGCCGTCACGCGGTTGCCCGACGGCACCGGGATTGCAGAACGTCTTGCCGTTCACGTCGAGCAGGGCTTGCACATGCGTATGCCCGGCAAAGAATGTCTGGGCGTCCGCCGGGATATCCGCCCCGGCAATCGCATAGAGATATTGATCGACCGGGTCCTGCCAGCCGCCATGGATGAAATAGGTCGATCCATCGATGATGTAGGAACGGGACTGGGCGAGCCAGGCAACCTGTTGCGGCGAAATGATGCCGCGCTGGTACTCGGTAATGTCGGAGACCAGCTTCGAGCGCGGGCAGCCCTCGCCGCTGACAATGTAATGATCGTGATTGCCGAGGATATTGACGATGCCCCGGTCGCGCAGAAGATCAACGCATTCACCCGGCTGCGCATAATAGCCGACGACGTCGCCGAGCGAGATGATGGTCTCGCAGCCGAGCGCATCGATCTTCTCCAGCACCGCCTTCAGCGCCGGCAGATTGCCGTGAATGTCAGAGATGATCGCGATCATGTCACCACATAGTCTTCGTAATAGCGCCAGCCGCGCCCGGGCCGGATATCAGGTGCCGACGGCCGGTCTCCCCGCAGATAATAGTCAACCGCCATGGCGGCCTCGTTGTAGCCGAAGGCAGCGCGCAGCGACGTGCTGCTGGAAAAACGCGGATTGATCTCCAGCAGATAGGGCGTCTCGCCGTCCATCCGGAACTGGTAGTTCGTCGGCCCCACCGGCTTGAAAATCGCCGCCAGCCGGGCCACTGCCTCGGCCAATACAGGGTGTTCGACGACCTCGGCATATTGCGTATTCCCAGCCACCGAGAGCTTCCGCCTAAAGATGATCGGTGCCAGCGCCGTGCCATCACCAAAACCGAAAGCGCCGACTGTAAATTCCTGTTCGTCGCTGCCGATGAATTTCTGGATCAGGAATGCGTCCCTGCTCTTACGGCTCCAATAATTGAAATCGTCCTCGTCCCGCAGCACAGCGATCCCGCGCGAGCCGTTGCCCTGACGCGGTTTGAGGAGGAGCGGCAGGCCCAGGGCCCGGACGCACTCCGTAAAGCTTGCCCCGAGCAGCGCTGGGATGGCGGGCAGTTCGAGCCTTTCCAGTTCGAGGCCAAAATCCCACTTGTCCTGTGCCAGTTCGATAACTCTGGGATCATTGAGCACGATGCGCGTGCCGATGCCTGCGAACGCTTCGCGATTGCGGCTGAAGAACAGGACGTCGAGTTCCAGGCCCGGCAGCACGAGATCGACGGCCTGCTCGACCAGAAGGCTTGTCCAGAAATCGAGATATGCTTGCGAACTCTCGTCAATGGCCGGCTTGGCAAAAAACGCGTCACACCAGTAAGGCCCGATCCCGTTCGGATCGCGGTCAACGCCGATGACCCGTACCGGGAGCCCCGACAAACGCAACGAGCGGATGATCCCCTGTCCGATCAACGCGCCGACCGCCGTCACCACGACGGTGATAATCGGAGATGAATTGTCTGGCTTCTCTGCCGTCATGTCAGGTCCATCGGTCCAAAGGCTGCGGCCGACTGCGCATCGCGGATCATGGCAATGCCGTCGCGCATGTTGATCGCGGGCCAAAAATCCATTCGCTCGAAGGTTTCAGCAGCGAGAGGAAAATGGATAGGCCGGAACGGCGTTTTCTCCGGTGCAATGACGGAGCGTCCGCCCTGCCCGAATACATCAAAGGCGATATCGGCAATCTGTTCTATCGTCAGCGATTCCGGATGCGCGACATCCAGGACACCTGCCACATCGCATTCGGCAGCCCGGATCAGCATGTCGGCCGCATCCCGGACATGCAGGAAATTGCGGACCCCATCCGATCGCGGCATGCGGATGTCCTGCCCTCGCGCCGCATAGGCAACGATCCGCCCGAACCACGCCTGATGGTCGCAGCACCGGCCTTCGACATCGAACAGCTGGGAAAAGCGCAGGCTGCAGAAGCGGATTTTCTGTCTTTGCAATGCCCAGCCGAACACCTGCTCGGCAATGCCCTTGCTCAATCCATAGGACGTAAAATTCCCCGGATCGAGCGTCCGGTCTGATGATGCCGACCCGGCATAGATCAACACCTTGGCCTTCAAATCCCCCACCAGCCCGGCGACGGCAACCGCACTTGCTGCGTTGGCGGTGAAATTCTTGCGAAACCCGTCGTCCGTATCGCCGGCAAAGCTCGCGGCGCAATGGAAAACGGCATCGGCCACCATATCAACAGGCGCATGAGCAACGGGAGCCGTCAGGTCGAAGGCAATATCATCCACTGCGGATCGACCGATGGTCACCGTCGCGATACCCCGCTGCTGCAGCCGCTCGACCAATTGGCTGCCGAGCATTGAGCGCGCGCCGATGATGGCGGCAGTCCTCATTGCACGGTGGCTTCCATCAGCAGCGCAACGCAGAGATCGGGGAAATCGATGCCAACACGCAGCATCGCATCCAGATTTTCCTGAAAGTCCGGCAACGTCTTGAGAACGGCCAGCGGCAGCGGCTTTAGGTAGATGCCCTCTTCGAGGCTGACCGCATAGCCGTGGTTCTGCATTTCTTCCTTCAGCGTATCGCGGCAATATTGGCGCTTGTGGCCGAGGGCGTGGTCGTTTGCATTGAGGCTGTAGATATCGTCGATCTTGCCAAGCTCGACACCCAGGCGCCGATTCATCGACTTGGCGTTGGGAACCGCTACAAAGATTCGGCCGCCGGGCTTCAGGAAGCGTTTGAAGCGGTTGAGCAGCATGCCCGGATCATCGACATGTTCCAGAATGAAGCCCATGATGATGACGTCGAAGCGCTCATCCGTGTCGAAATTCTCGAAATAGGAGAACACGACTTCGCCGGCGAAATCAGGGCTTTTTTCTTTGAAGAGATCAATGACCAACTGAGAGCCTTCGATGATCACATGGCGATCGCAGACCGCGTTGAAGAGACCCGGCGTATAGCCATGGCCGATACCAAGCTCGAGTATGGAACCGACAGAGCCGAACCGGCGGATGATCCGTTCCGGATACCAGTTCAAAATCAGATCGTTTTCGATCGCCGTTGCGGCATTCGGAAGATACTCGGATGTGACTGCATCGAGATTTTCTGTCGTCATTGCGTGAATTCCTTCCAACCGATCGTTCCCGAATGAATCAATCCGGCGCCCTCCACACCGCAATTGGCGATCAGGTCCAATGCGGTCACATAAGGGGTGAAGTCGCCGTGCAATTGCGGATAGGGCGTGCGCTCGTAGCGCATATATTCGACGGAGATGCCTTTCTCCGCAAACAGCCCATGGTTCAGATAGTTCCGGGCACCGTGCCCGGTGATGTAGACCGTGCCTTCAAGATGCTCGACGATGTCGCACACCCGCTCGCTGCTCGCGCCGGGGACCGGCAGCGTCTGCGACGAGAGGAACTGCGGCCGGTCCAGTCCGAAATAGGCGGATAGCTCCAGCATCGACTGGCGCGAGATATCGGCGACCGTTACCGCCGCCTGGCCAAAAACCCGGTCCACCACATCGAGCATCTCGTTGCGAAACGGCGCCCGGAGATAGGCCTGACGCAGGATCTCCCGGTGCTTCGCACGCCAGTCGGTACGGTCGTCCAGCAATACCTCGTCGATCCGCTGACCCAGATGATAGTCGCGCAACGGCAGCGTCATCCAGCTGACGCCATTGACGCCTTTCACCTGAACGCGGTTGCTGAAGCTTCCCTTGGAATATTGCACATCGTCATAGTGAACGAAGACATCCGCCAGGCGGATCTGCTCCAGCAGACCCACCCAAGGAAAATACATCGATTGAGAAATAACGATATTCCGGCTCATGATCCGTTCAGGCATTGGCTGATTTCTGCCGGGATAGGCCGCCACCATGGCAGCGTCCCCAGACAACTCGGCAGGATGAGATTATCGCCAAAGCCTTTCGCCAGGCTGATTGCCGGGCGGCCCGTTCAGCCGTCGATCCAGACGAGATCCAATCCGGGCCGGTGAAGGGCCGCCTGACCGGCAATGGCGGCGCGGGCCTTCAGCGGATTGAGGCCGACAAAGACGACGTCGACGTCGTCATCGAGTTTCGACGGTGAGAGAACCGGCCTGTTGAAGTGGACGGATCCCTGCAGCTTCGGATTCTGATCCAGGAAAACGCGAAAATCGACATCCGCTTCGATCCGGCTGCAAATCCAGCTGCCATAGAAGCCTGAGCCGTAGACGGCTGCACGTCTACCGGCAAAGTGCTTGGCCGCGCCGTCAAGGCGGATCGTCGCCTGTTTCCAGAAGGCGCAGATTTCCTTGGCTTTCCTTGCGGCATCGGCGGCTTCCTGCCGGTCCTCTGCGTTCACTGTCGTCTGTTCGGAACGGAATGCGACGATAAAGAATGCTCCAGGAAACGCAGTACTGTCCACCGTCTGCAGCGAGAACCCGGAGAGTGCCAGACCCCTTTTCAGGGATGCGATACTGAAGTGATTGAGATGGTCTGCAACGGTCATGTCGCCAGGGTTGGCTGCGACATCCGGCATGGACAGAAGAAGCCGGCCGCCGGGCGCAAGCAGCCCGCGCAACGTTTTCAGGAAGGAAACGGGCTCGGCCACATGCTCTATGACGAAATGGCTAATGATCGCCTGGAACCGGCCAGCCCACGCATCCGGCACCGTATAACTCGCCTGATCCCCGGATTCCACCCAGCCGTTCCATGCCGGCACGTAGTCACGGCTGACATCGAAGACATGCGGATGAAGATCGCTTCGGGTCAGGCACATCTTGCGCAGCGTGTCCGCCTTGCCGGCCCCGTAATCAAGAATGGACGCGCCCTGCGGCAGGTCAAGAAGGCGCAGGCCGATGGCCGCCTGATGGTCGGTCCTGAAGATCGGCGTGCCGTCCGCAGCCAGGGCGAAGATCTGGTCATGATCATCGGATTCCAGCGAAATCCGGTAGGTCGTATCGTAGAAGCTGTCGATATCGGGCAGATCGGCGCATTGCGCGTGACCGCATTCATCGCAGACATAAGCCAGCGTCGGGACATCGATGAAGGCCATCATCGATGTCAGAGCAGGTGCCGAGGCCTCATAGGAGGCCGCAGCAATGTGCGATCCGCAGACCCGGCATGCGGTCATACCGGCTTCTCCCCGTCCGTCACCAGTTCCGGCAGGACTTTCGAGAAATCGACGCCGGCGGCAAACGAGCCGCACCAGCCGATGCGGGTGCCGAGCGGATCGGCGAAATTGAAATAGCGGAACTGGATGCTCCAGCGCGGCATGGCGGATACATTGTGCCCGCCCTGGTGCATGGTCAGGAAGTCCATCAGGATCAGGTCGCCCGGCTGGGTCAGCGGCGCGACCGTCTCATATTTCGCCAGGCGCTCCTCGGCACCGTCCATGTACAGCGCGTAGGCGCCGCTTTTGCCCAGGCCCGCATCGTCGCGGTAGACCGGGATCAGGCCTTCGGCATGCGAGCCTTCGGCAATCTGAACCGGCCCCATATCCGCCGTCACCGGCAGGAGCGGCGTCCAGAACACGATGCCGTCGAGGCTGCGAAGCTGGCCAGGGAACTCCTGATGCCACTGCGCCCGGAACTTTTCCTCGCCCGGATTGTCGATGCGGATACCATAGCCGCCAGCCGCAATGCCCGGAATAGAGCCCGGATGCAGGTGCTGGAAAACCGTCTGGTTCACGGTTTTGGTGACGAGCTGCATGAAGGCGGGGATCTGCTTGACGGCATCATAGACCTCGCCACCCCAGGCGCGGTTCTTGGCGATCAGCGCCGGATAGGCCTTGGTCATCGCGTCCCAGGACGTGTCCGTCGGCGCATCGACCTCGTACTTGCGGCAAAGCAGCTCGAGGATGACCCGGATACCCTCTTGGATCGGCGCCACGTCGCGCTGCGCATCATAGAACTGCGGCAGCATCGTATAACCCTTGATCGCGAAATCGTCCTTGGCCGAAGCCGGAATGATGACTTCATTCTGAATCATGCTTTGCATCCTTTTCGATGTCAAAATACCCGCGAGCCCTTTGGCACGAGGCAGAGGCAACGGCGCATGTGAAACCTCAGGCCGCCTTGAAATGCGCGTGAGATTTCAGATCCAGCGCGTCTTGAGGCGAAAGCATCTGATCGACCAGATGGTAGAGCTCTGCCGGTGTCTGTACGCCACCAATATTCTCGTCGAGATAGAGATGGTTGTTGGAAACCCCTGTGAAGAGGGCTGCATCGGCTATCTCGACATAGTCGGCTGGTTGGAAATGCTTCAGATATTTGCCGCCCTTCCATTTGCCAAAGGCGGCGCGGTAGCCTGCGACTGTCTTGTCGTAGTCCGCCCTTCCGGCCATCTTGCTGCAGCTGATGCCGCATGCCTTGGCGAAATTGACTTCCCAGCCCGTCATCGGGCTGTAGCCGTATTGCGTCAGAAACCAACGTTGCGTCTGGGCGATACAGGCAGCAAGACCGAGCATCGATGGAAATGGAAAATCCTTCATGTGCGGGTCTTCGTCGATATTGCGCCCCACTTCCTTCATGAAGGCAGCGTGCTGTTCCTTGGCCTTGTCGATCTGGTTCAGTCTCGCGGAGTTGCTCTCCGCGCAGGAACCGAGAACCGAAAAGGGACGTTCCGCGTAAAACACATGCTCGGCAGTGACCAGGACCTTGCAGACATTCTCGAAATCGACGACCGGGTATTCGCAGTATTTTCCGCCGAACTTCGCCTTGATCTTGTCCATTACGCGTTTTGAGACGGCGCTGTGATAGAACCCGAACGCCATGTTCGGCGTGGTTTTGCTTCCCTTCCAGGAAAAGAACTCCTGATAGAGCGGGGCCCGCGGAAGCCTGTGTACGATTGTCGAGAGCGGCGCAGCGACGTTGCAACGGGTCGGACGGTTGCCCGGCCAATTATAGGTCAGGCGGCTCCAGGCGAAGACATCGACGCTGGAATACTCGGTCTGTGTCCGCGCAATCAGGCTGGCGACATCAGCGTCCACATAGTCGTCGTCGCCGATCATGCAGATGAATTCGCCGGTGGCGGCCTCGACGCAACGGTCCCAATTTTCGACCATGGATAGAACCCGGTCCACCGACGGCAGGTATTTCACCCGCGGATCGGCAAGAAGGTCTTCCATGAAGCCGTTCATGATCAAGGCGTCATCGGAGTTATCGGCAAAAACGTACTCGACGTCTGTCCGCAGGTTCATCAGCTGGCTTCTGATCGTTTCCTGGAAATAGCGCTGGCGGTTTCGCGAGGGCACACAAATCGTCAGTTTCGGCTGGGCGAACATGAAATTTCTCCGTTTGCCGCAGACTAGCGGCAGCGCCTTTCGCGAGGCTTGCCCGCGACCCTTTGGCCATATGTCCGGTTTTCGGCTTTTCAGGAGGCGGCTGGCTTGATAAGCAGCGTCGCATGCGGTCCTGCGATGCAGCAGAACCGTGCTGAAGACATCCGGAGATACCCATGCAGAAACGTCCGGCAGATTGCGCCTCGATGGCCGAAATCCGCGTCGAGATCGACCGGATCGATCAGGCTTTGATGGCGCTTTTCCAGGAGCGCTGGGGCTATATCGGCCGGGCTGCGGAGATCAAGAAACCCGCCGGCCTCAAGGCCGACATTCCCGCCCGCGTCGACGAAGTCCGACGGAATGCCCGCCAGAGCGCCGCGACGGCTGGGCTCGACCCGGATTTCTATGAGGATATCTGGGCACGCCTGATCCAGCATTCGATCGCGCACGAGCTGGATCTTCTCGGCGAAAGCGGCAAATAGCCGTAAGACGGCATTCAGCCGATCTTGATGCCGGCCGTTTCGGCTGTCTTGGAGGGTGTATCAACCACGTCCTCGGGCAGAACGGCGACAGAGCCGTCTGCTACGGATGCACCGTCAGCGCCGGCACTGCGGTCACGAACTTGCCACCCCAATCGCTGATATACGAAAGCTGCTGTCTGATTTCGGCTTGAAGGTTCCATGGCAGTATCACCACTCTTTCCGGTTTTTCGGCTTTGAGGAATTCTTCCGTAACGATCGGAATACGGCTGCCGGGAAGCAGGAGGCCCTGCTTGGCCGGATTCTTGTCGACAACGAAGGACAAGAGATCGGGTTTGACGCCGGAGAAGTTGATCAGCGTGTTGCCCTTGGCCGCAGCACCGTAGGCCGCGACTTTCAAACCCTGCCGCCTGCTCTCGATCAGGAACTCCATGAAACCGTCACGCACGGTTTGCGCCGCTTCCTGGAAATCCGTGTAGAAGGTGTCGCCCAGCATGCCGGCGGCGTGCTCTTCGGCGAGCATCGCAGCCACGGTGCTTGCGACCGGATGTCTTCCGGTATCGCTGCGCTGCGCGAACACACGCAGGCTGCCCCCATGCCAAGGCGTTGTCTCGACATCGAAGACGGACAGTCCATTGGCCGCGAAGACACGGGCGACCGATGTCAGCGACAGATAGGAATAGTGTTCGTGATAGGCGGTGTCGAACTGCGCTTCGCGCACCATGTTGAGCAGGTGCGGAAACTCGAAGGTCGCGACACCGTTTGCCTTCAGCAGACGGGCGAAACCGGCGACGAAATCGTTGATGTCAGGCACATGCGCCAGAACGTTGTTGGCTGCAGTCAGATCGGCGGACCGGCCTTCCGCCGCAAGTTTTTCGCCGAGTTCTGCGCCGAAGAATTCCTCGACGATCTCGATGCCCTTCGCCCGTGCAGCCTTAGCCGTGCTGGCCGTCGGCTCGATGCCGAGGCAGCCGATGCCGCGCGCCTTGGCATATTGCAGCAGATAGCCGTCATTGGCCGCCACCTCGACGATATGCGAGGCTTCAGTCAGGCCGAAACGTGCCTGCATATCGGCGACATAGCGCTCGGCATGATCAAGCCAGGAGGTCGAGAACGAGCTGAAATAGGCATAGCTCGAGGAGAAGAATGTTTCGCGATCGGCAAAATCCTCGGTCTGCACCAGACGGCATTCCCGGCAACAGTGGATGACCAGCGGATACCAGAGTTCCGGCAAGTGCCGCTCATCGGCAGTGACGTAGGAATTGGAAGGTGGCGCCGTCCCGAGGTCGAGGAAAGGCACCATATGCGTCGATCCGCAGTGACGGCATTTCATGCGGCTACTCCACGATAGTCCGGCGACAGCAGGGGATGCGCCGCATCGCGCGGCGACAGGTTGATGACCGGCAGCGGCCAGTCGATACCAAGCGCCGGGTCCTGCGGATTAAAACCGCCTTCGAAAGAAGCCGCATAGGGCTGCGAATGCGCATAGATCATCCGTACGTCATCAGTCAGGGCCTGGAAGCTGTGGGCAAAACCCTTCGGAATCAGCAGCGAGCAGGCATTGTCTTCCGACAGTTCGACGACGAAATGCTGAAGAAACGTTGGCGAGCCCGCGCGGATATCGACGGCGACGTCGAGAACGCGGCCACGGGTGCAGGTAACGAGCTTGATCTCGGCATGCGGCGGGCGCTGGAAGTGCATGCCGCGCACCGTGCCCTTGTGCAGCGTCCCGGTCTCGTTCAGCTGGGCGATGCGCCCCTGCCAGCCGAAGGCTGCAAGATCGTCTTCGCAGAACAGCCGCGACAGAAACCCGCGGTCGTCCGACAGGGTTTTGCGGCTGATAACGCAAAGGCCCTCAAGCGGCGTTGCGCGGGCCGTGAACCGCACGCTCATCCGGCGGCCCGCAAAGGTTCGTCCTTGGCGGCACGCCCGGAAAAATCGCGGATATCACCAAGGCAGAGGTCAAGTGCCGCCTGTCCCTGGCCTTGCGCCCTGTACCATTCCATCGTCCGCTTGACCGTTTCGGCCAGACGCCAGCGCGGCTGGTAACCGAGGTCGGCGCGTGCCCGGGCACTGTCGAGCACCAGATAACCCGCTTCGTGCGGCCCGTCGGTGCCATCGCCCAGCGCCATCGCGCCGCCACCAAAGTGCCGTTCCGCCATTCTCAGCACGGCGCCAACGGAAGCCGCTTCGCCGTGATCCGGCCCGAAATTGTAGCTCTCGATACCATCCGGCATCTGCCATAGGCGCTCGGCCAGCCCCATATAGCCGCCGAGCGGCTCGAGTACGTGTTGCCACGGGCGCACGGCGCGCGGACGGCGCACCTCCAGTGTCTCGCCACCCTGCCAAGCCCGCACGGCATCGGGGATCAGCCGGTCTTCCGCCCAGTCGCCGCCGCCGATGACATTGCCGGCGCGCGCCGTGGCAAGGCCGATCTTGCGGGCGGCAAAAAACGAGGCGCGGTAGCTTGCCGCGACGATCTCGGCTGCTGCCTTGCTGGCGCTGTAGGGATCGTGGCCGCCGAGCGGATCACTCTCCATGAAGGCAAGGCCCGTCTCGGCATTGTGGTAGACCTTGTCGGTCGTCACCACGACGATCGAACGCACATCCTCCGACACCCGCAGGGCGTCGAGCAGGTTGGCGGTACCGATGACGTTGACGTCATAGGTCTCGGCCGGATTGCGATAACCGGCGCGCACCAGAGCCTGCGCCGCCAGATGGAAGACGATCTGCGGCTTGGTCTTCAGCACATGATGCGTCACCGCATCGCGATCACGGATATCGATGATGCCGGGGCCTTCCATGCTGCCGCCAAGCAAAAGATGCAGCGAAGGATCTGTCTGCGGCGCCAGCGACAGGCCCGACACATCGGCGCCCAGTTCGCGCAACCACAGCGTCAGCCAGCTACCCTTGAAACCGGTATGCCCGGTGACGAGCACCCGTTTTCCGCGCCAGAATTCTTGTGTCATTGTCATCACCAGCTCTTCCAGGGTGGGGCGCCGCTCTGCCACAGGCCTTCCAGATGATTCTTGTCGCGCAACGTATCCATCGGCTGCCAGAAGCCGTCGTGGAAATACGCCTGCAACTCGCCTTCGCTGGCCAGTCCCATCAATGGCTCCCCTTCCCAACTTGAATGATCCGCCTCGATCCGGTCGATGACGCGGGGTGAAAGCACGAAGAAGCCGCCATTGATGAAGCCGCCCTCGCCCTCCGGTTTTTCGATGAAGCCCTGAACCTCGGTGCCATCCAGCTGCAGCGCGCCATACCGCGCCGGCGGGCGCACGGCGGTGACAGTCGCCTGCTTGCCGTGGCTCTTGTGAAAGGCGATGGTCTTGCCGATATCGACATTGCTGACGCCGTCGCCATAGGTGAAGCAGAAGGCTTCTTCATCCTTGAGATAGGACGCGACGCGCTTGAGGCGGCCGCCGGTCATCGAATTTTCACCCGTATCGACCAGTGTGACGCGCCAGTTTTCGGCGCTCTGGCGATGAAATTCGATCGAGTTCTGCGACAGGTCGAAGGTAATGTCCGACATGTGCAGGCCGTAATTGGCGAAATATTCCTTGATCATGTAGCCTTTGAAGCCACAGCAGATGATGAAGTCGCGCACGCCATGGGCGTAGTAGAGTTTCATGATGTGCCAGAGGATCGGCCGTCCGCCGATCTCGATCATCGGCTTCGGCCGCAGATGGGTTTCTTCGGCGATACGCGACCCAAGACCGCCGGCAAGAATGACAGCTTTCATCCGTCCCTCCGGCTAGGCGCAAAGACGATCGCAGGCGATACCGGCGATGACTTGGCGAGAGGAAGCAGAATTGCAGTCGACCGAGGATCGTGTAAGGCCGGGGCCGCGCAGCACCTTCGACGGCAGGGCGTCAGGCCTTGCGGTCATACGGTTCTTTAGGCGCGAAAACTCGATCATGCTCCGGGTCCAGTCAGTCTATTCTGGCTGGTACCCTAGAGGGTGAAGCTGTCGTCAAACTGGAGAGGCGGCGCGCGCCAAGCAAACGGCCTGCCCGGCGTCAGGCCGGACAAGCGCAAAAACGGGGATATCAGTAGGAATTCTTCCGCATCAGATGCAGTTCCCAATCCAGCGCGCTGCGGATGATGCCGTTTAGATCATCATATTGCGGCACCCAGCCGAGTTCCTGCTTGGCGAGCGCCGGGTTGGCGACAATCATCGCCGGATCGCCGGCGCGCCGCTCCGAGACGGTGACGGCGAAGTCCGCGCCATGAACCTTGCGCACGGCATCCAGCACCTCAAGCACCGAGAAGCCATGACCGTAACCGCAATTGGCCGCCAGCGAGCCGCCGCCAGCACGCATGCGCTGCAAGGCTTTCAGATGCGCCTGAACCAGATCCCAGACATGGATATAGTCGCGCACGCAGGTTCCGTCCGGGGTCGGATAGTCGGTGCCGAAGACGCTCATCGACTGGCGTTTGCCAAGTGCTGTGGCGCAGGCGACCTTGATCAGATGCGTGGCAAGTTCGGAGGATTGGCCGCTGCGGCCCTTCGGATCGGCACCGGCGACGTTGAAGTAGCGCAAGGCCGTATAGGTAAACGCATGCGCGGCAGCGGTGTCGCGCAGCATGATCTCGGTCATCAGCTTCGATGAGCCGTAGGGCGATTCCGGCTTGAGATTGACGCTTTCCGTCACCGGCTCCAGCACGTCGGGCGTACCGTAAACCGCGGCCGTCGAGGAAAAGACGAAATAGGGAATGCCCGCCTCAACCGCGCTGGCGATCAGGCTGCGGGATTTGACCGTGTTGTTCTCATAATACCCCAGCGGATCGGCAACCGATTCCGGCACGACGATCGAACCGGCGAAATGAATGATGGAATCGATATCGTTATCGGCAAAAATCTGCCGCATCAGGGCCGCGTCGGCGATATCGCCTTCATAGAAACGCGCTTCCGGCGCGATCGCCCAGCGAAAACCGGTCGATAGGCGGTCGATGACAACAACCTCTTCGCCGGCGTCCAGCAACGCCCAGACCATATGGCTGCCGATATAGCCGCCGCCGCCCGTTACCAATACCGCCATTGCCTGCTCCTGCGCTGTTCAAAGTGAGCGGGATAAAACCCGTTCACGGCGCGATTCACAAGGGTTATGTGCAGGGACGGGCGGTCAAAACAGGATCAGAGCGCGGCGATGTAACCCGCAAGCCGTTCGGCAGCGATGGCGATCTGCCTGGGATCGCGCAGGAAACAGGCGCGCATGAACAGCGAGCCGCCTTCGCCAAAAGCGGTGCCGGGTGCCAGGCCGACCCCGGTCTTGTCGACGATATCGAGTGCTGCGCGCCGTGCATCGGTGACGCCATCGATCTTCAGGAAGGCATAGATAGCGCCGTCCGGTTTCAGCGTCTCAACCCGGTTGGTGGCAATCAACGCATCGCAGAGCAGATCGCGCGAGCGGGTCGCCTTGGCGACATTTTCTGCAACGAACGCATCGCCCTGATCGAGCGCCACAACGGCGCCCTGCTGGATGAACTGCGCTACGCCGGATGTCGAATACTGGATCAGGTTTTCCAGCACCTGGCCGACAGCCGGCGGCGCCACGATCCAGCCGGCCCGCCACCCAGTCATCGACCAGTTCTTGGAGAAGGAATTGACGAACAGGATACGCTCGTCTTCCTCCATCACATCGAGGAAAGAGGGGGCGCGATCACCGTTGTAGGAATAAAGCGCATAGATCTCGTCGGCGATGATCCACAGGCCATGTTTGCGGGCCAGTGCCAGAATCGCCCTCAGATCGTCATGCGTAGCTGTCCAGCCGGTGGGATTGGAAGGTGTGTTGACGAACAGCGCCCGCGTCTTTGCCGTGATCGCCGCCTCGAGCTTGCCGATGTCGAGCTGCCATTTCCCGTCTTCGAAGTTCAACGGCACGGCAATCGGACGAACGCCGGACAGTTCGGCGCTGGCGGCAAAGTTCGGCCAGGCCGGGGTGAGGAAGACCATATCGTCGCCCGGCGAAGTCACGGCCTCGATGGCAAGCTTGATCGCCTGCATGCCGGAGCCGGTCACATAGAAATTGTCAAGTGACAGCGTTTTGGCGAAATGGCGCTGGTAATAGCGCGACAAGGCTTCGCGCAGCTGCGGAATACCGCGCTGCCAAGTGTAGAAGGTTTCGCCGGCTTTCAGCGAATCCTGTGCTGCCTGCGAAATGAAATCCGGTGTCGGCAGATCGCCTTCGCCAACCCAGAGCGGGATCAGCCCGTCGCGCCCACGCGCATAATTGACCAGTTCAACAATGCCGCTTTCCGGGGCGGAAAGAGATCGGGGGCTGAGGCTGGCAAGTATGGTCATCGGCGGGCTCCTGTTGGCCCGCCGCTTCTAGCTGTTTTTCACATCACGATCACGCGATATTCGGTGACGGATTTATCGATTTTGGTGATGTATCGGCGTCGGCCGGACATCGCCAAAACGCGTTTTAAACACGCTGCGTTTTCAACAGGTCGCGGATTTCGGTCAGAAGCTGGACGTCAACCGGCGGCGGTGCTGCCGGTTCGGCTTCCTTCTGCTTTTCCAGCGAGGCACGCATTTTGTTGACGCCCTTGACCATCAGGAAAATGATCCAGGCGAGGATCAGGAAGTTGATCACCACGGTCAGAAAGTTGCCATAGGCAAAGACAGCGCCCTGCTCGCGCGCCGCTGCGAGCGACGTTGCCGTTACGGTGCTGGAGAGCGGGAGGAAGAAATTGGAGAAATCGAGGCCGCCGGTAATGGCGCCGATGACCGGCATGATGATGTCGCCGACCAGCGAATTGACGATCAGCGTGAACGCGCCGCCGATGATGATACCGACCGCGAGGTCCATGACATTGCCCCGGGCGATAAACGCCTTGAATTCATTCAGCATTACTCTCTCCTTGTTGCACCTTAAGCCAACTGCGAATGCCTGATTCTTACGCAGTGGAACGCACATCGGATGCTAAACGAAAACTAAATTATGTAAATCACAGCTAAAAATAACGGCACATGGGCAAATTGCAGCCTGATGGGAAAAGAGACGTCGTTTCTTTGACTTAAGGCTTAGGTCCGCCCGATTTTCTTCCCAGCCGTCTTGTCCTATGCTCCAGGTGAGAGAAGGAGGAGACATGCTCTCGGGCTCGATCATTTTCGCTGCCGCCTTCGGCTACCTGCTGCTGCTATTTGCAGTGGCAAGTTATGGCGATCGCAAGGCCTGGAAGACCGCCCCTGCCGGCAAGGGCAGGCCGCTGGTCTATGCCCTCAGCCTGGCGATCTACTGCACGTCGTGGACCTATTTCGGCGGCGTCGGCCTTGCTGCGGAGCGGGGGCTGGAATTCACCGGCATTTATATCGGCCCGATCCTGATGTTCACCATCGGCCTGCCGGTGATCCGCCGGATCATCGCACTGGCCAAGGCCGAGAAGCTGACCTCGGTCGCCGATTTCATTGCCGCCCGTTACGGCAAGAACCCGATGGTTGCCGCCATCGTCGCGCTGATCTCGCTGATCGGCGCCATCCCTTATATCGCGTTGCAGCTCAAGGCCGTTTCAAGTTCGGTATCGACGATGGTCGATACCAGCGGCTACGGCATCGGTTCCGGCCAGGATTTTATCGACCTGCCCCTGCTGGTGACGCTCTTTCTCGCCTGTTTCGCCATCGTCTTCGGCACGCGCCATACCGATGCGACCGAGCATCAGGACGGGCTGATCCTGGCAATCGCGATGGAATCGGTGGTCAAGCTGCTGGCGCTGGTCACGGCCGGCCTCTACGTGGTGTTCTTCCTCTTTGATGGTCCGAGCGACCTGTGGGCCAAGGCGCTTGCCAACCAACAGGTAATGACGGCCCTGCATTACCAGACGCCGCTGCCACGCTGGATCCTGCTCATCGTCCTTTCCGCCTTCGCCATCATCATGCTGCCCCGCCAGTTCCACGTCACCGTGGTCGAAAACCGCACCGAGAAGGATCTGCGCACCGCCGGCATCCTGTTTCCGATCTATCTGATTGCCATCAACCTGTTCGTTCTGCCTGTGGCGATCGCCGGGGTGCTGACCTTTGCCGGCAGCGGCGATGCCGACCTCTATCTACTGACGCTGCCGCTTGCCGCCAATATGCCGATGCTGACGATGATCACCTTCATCGGCGGCTTTTCTGCCGCAACCGCCATGGTCATCGTCGCCTCGGTGGCGCTGTCGATCATGATTTCCAACGATATCGTCATGCCGGTCTTCCTGAGACGCAACCTGATGGGTCGCGGCGGCTCGCAGGATGTGGCCGGCACGTTGCTGAATGTCCGGCGCACCGCGATCTTCGTGGTGCTGCTGCTCGGATACGCCTATTACCGCTCCGCCGACATGAGTTCCGGCCTTGCCTCACTCGGCCTTCTCGCGTTCGCCGCCATCTCGCAGATGGCACCGGCCCTGTTCGGCGGGCTTGTTTGGCGGCAGGCCAACGCCCGTGGTGCCATCGCCGGCATGACACTCGGCTTTTTCGTCTGGGCCTATCTGCTGTTCCTGCCGAGTCTTGGCGGACCGGACAATTCGCATGTCGCAGCAACGGTGCTCGGTTTCCTGTTTCCGTTTACCACTGTCTTCTCCGGCCCCGAAGCCGACCCGCTGGTCAATGCGTCGGCGCTCAGCTTGCTGGTCAACGTGATCGCTTATGTGGTCGGCTCGCTGACCCGGGCGCCAAAGCCACTGGAGCGGCTGCAGGCAGGCGTTTTCATCCGCCGCAAATCGCGCACCGAAAAAGCGTTTCGCGGCCGCAAGACCAAGATCACCGTGCTCGATTTGAAAACCACGATCGCCCGCTATCTCGGCGAAGAGCGGATGCAGCGTTCGTTCCAGACCTATGAGCGTCAATCGGGCCGCTGGCTGGAGGATCATCTACCGGCCGATATGGGGCTTATCCATTTTTCCGAACAGTTGCTCGGCAGCGCCATCGGCTCGTCTTCCGCCCGTCTCGTGCTGTCGCTGGTGCTGCAGCGGCTGGACGACACATCCTCCGATACCGCCTGGCTGCTTGACCAGGCGTCGGAGGCGCTGCAATACAATCAGGATATGTTGCAGACCGCGCTGTCGCAGATGGATCAGGGCATTGCCGTCTTCGACAGTTCCAACAACCTGATCATCTGGAACCGCCGTTTCCGCCAGTTGCTCGACCTGCCGGAAACGGCCGGCCAGGTCGGCTTTCCGCTGGCGGAGATCGTCTCGATGCTGACCCAGCGTGGCGATATCCGCAAGGAAGACGGCAAGCGCTTGGTCGCCGACTTCCTGACGCTCGACAAACCCTTCCTGCTCGAACTTTCAGGCGGCGCGCGGATCATCGAGGTGCGCACCAATGCCATGCCCGACAAGGGCATCGTCACCACCTATACCGATATCACCCAGCGCGTTGCCGCGGACATGGCGCTGAAGCAGGCGAACGAGACGCTGGAACTGCGCGTCGCCGAGCGCACCGGCGAACTCACCCGCGTCAACAAGGAGGTAGCCGAGGCGCGCGCCGCCGCAGAAGAGGCCAATATCGGCAAGACGCGGTTCTTCGCCGCCGCCGGGCATGACATTCTGCAGCCGCTGAACGCCGCCCGCCTCTATTCGTCGTCGCTGGTCGAGCGTCTCGGAGAATCGGAAAACAGCGCGCTGGTGCAGAATATCGATTCCTCGCTGGAATCGGTCGAAACCATCCTCGGCGCCGTGCTCGACATCTCGCGGCTCGATACCGGCGCGATGAAGCCGCGCCTGCAATCCGTACCGCTCAATGATCTCCTGCGCCGCATCGAGACGGACTTCGCGCCGGTCGCCCGCGCCGCAAATCTCGAGCTTACGGTCATGCCGACCTCGCTGACGGTGCGCACCGATCCCAATCTCCTGCGCCGCCTCGTGCAAAACCTCGTCTCCAACGCCATTAAATACACATTGACCGGCAAGGTTCTGGTCGGCGTGCGTCGCGAAGGCGGCGATGCTGTCATCCAGGTGCTGGATTCCGGCATCGGCATTCCAGCGTCGAAGTTCCGCACCGTCTTCAAGGAGTTCGCCCGGCTCGACGAGGGCGCCAAGACTGCTGCAGGCCTCGGGCTCGGGCTATCGATAGTCGACCGCATCTCGCGGGTTCTCAACCACAGCGTCGACCTGCAGTCCAAACCCGGCAAGGGAACGCGTTTCCGTGTCAGGATGCCGATCGACCGCGCGGCCGCCAGCAGTGCCAAGATCGCGCCTTCGGACCCCATTCGCACCGTCGAACCGCTGCATGGCCTGCGTGTGCTGTGTATCGACAACGAACCTTTGATCCTGGAGGGCATGAAGCTGCTCCTGGAAGGCTGGGGCTGCAACGTCGCAACCACGCCATCCCTCGACATCTGGCAGCAAGGCCTGACGGCCCACGACCTGCGCCCCGACGCGATCATTGCCGATTATCACCTGGACAACGGCACCGGCATCGACATGATCCGCGCCATCCGGCTCTATTTCGGCACCGACATCCCATCGCTTTTGGTCACGGCCGACCGTTCACCCGAGGTCCGCGCCAGCGCCGAGCGCGACGGCATCAGCCTGCAAAACAAGCCCGTCCGCCCGGCTTCCATGCGCGCCTGGCTGACGCAACTGTCGGTCTCGATGAAGGCGGCAGCGGAATAGAAAATCGTTTTGAGCAGCGGAAAACTCCACCTGCCGTCAGCAAATATCAGCTCAAGCCGCCACGGCCGAAATCTTGCTCAATTGAATGACCGCCTGCGTCCGGCTATCGACGTCGAGTTTCAAGAGGATCGCCGAGACATGCGCCTTGATGGTCGCCTCGGAGACGCCGAGTTCGTAGGCGATCTGCTTGTTGAGCAGGCCTTCGGCGAGCATGCCGAGTACGCGCGATTGCTGCGGGGTGAGCGTCTGCAACCGGTGTAACAGAGCTGCCACTTCCGGCTCATGCTCCATGCCGCGCTGGAAACCCGGTGGGGTGAAGATATCGCCGGCCATCACCGTATCGATCCCCTGGCGGATCTCATCGATGCCGGCGGATTTGGACAGGAAGCCGGAAGCGCCGAGTTCGAGCGCGCGCTGGATGGTCGCCGGATCGTCATGGGCCGAAACGATCATCACCGGCAGGCTGTGGAATTCGGCCCGCAGCGCAATCAGGCCGGAAAGGCCGCTGACACCCGGCATGGTCAAATCCAGCAGCATCAGATCCACGGACGCATTGTCGATAACCGCCTGCCGTGCCGATGTGAAATCGCCGGCCTCTATGATGGCCGGGTTGCCGGGCATGCCGCCCAGGGCCTGACGCATGGCGCCGCGAAACAGCGGGTGATCGTCCGCAATGATAATGGTCAATCCTGACGTCATGACGCTCCCTCCCAAGAGCCTGGCCGCAAGGCCCGTCACGGCGGAAAAATCCTCCAATTCGTCCGCTGTGCCGTCCAGATCCGGTCAGGTCTTCTGAGGCACATCCTCCGTCTTGTCAGACGGCGGCTTTTCCCCGCTTTCCAGATCTTTCACAATTCCCATGAAACCGCGCATCATTCTTTCCATGACGCCCATCGTCTGGTCAATCTCTTCCTTTGTCGGAAGCCTTGGTTTGACGCCCAAGGGGCCTTGCGCAGCTGTCTTTTCCAGGGTTTCCACGCGCTTGGTCAGCAAATCGAGTTCCAGTTCGAAGGCGGTACGCTCGTCGGCCGCCATCCGGCAGACGATGTCGCCGTTCTTTTCCTGGCAGAGCGAAACCTCGCCGGTCTGGGTATCCAGCCGCGCAATGCCGCTGTCGGTCTTCTGCATGGCATAGCGCCCCGGCGCCGGCGCCGGCTCCTGTGCCAAAGCGGCAAACGCCGCAAACACGCCACCAAGGGTGACTACCGGCATCAGCATCCTGTTCATTGCATTCTCCTTGCGGCCGACGTCGGCCAAAAATCCGGAATCAGCTCCGCTTGCCGGTGGACTTTCGCACAGGATTGCGGCAATCCCGCAAAACAGATCGTCCAACGTTCAGGAAATGGCGGCAATGAGCAGCACCATCTACAAAATCGTTCCGGCAACTCTCTGGCAGGATGCGCTGAAAAACGGCGAATTCAAGGGGGCGGCCATCGACCTGACGGACGGCTTTATCCATTTTTCCACCGCCGAACAGGCAAAGGAGACCGCCGCGCGGCATTTCGCCGGTCAGGACGGCCTGCTGCTGGTCGCGGTCGATGGCGAAAAGCTGGGCGGCAAACTGGTCTACGAGACCTCGCGCGGCGGCGCCTTGTTTCCGCATCTCTACGCGCCCTTGCCGCTGACCGCCGTCATCTGGGAAAAGCCGCTGCCGCTCGACCCCGATGGCAATCACATTTTTCCGGAGCTTGACCGATGATCGATGTTTTCCAGTCACTGGCCCGCCGTGGCCTTTTCCTGCTCGATCCGGAGGCGGCTCATGGTGTATCGATCAAGGGACTGAAGACCGGTCTGGTTCCCGCCTGCGCAGCGCCAGCAGATTCGCGCCTGGTACAAACGGTTGCTGGTCTCTCCTTTGCCAATCCGATCGGTCTTGCCGCCGGGTACGACAAGAATGCCGAGGTGCCGGAAGCACTGCTCCGCCTTGGCTTCGGCTTTACCGAGATCGGCACCGTGACGCCCAAGCCGCAGGCCGGCAACGACAAGCCGCGCATCTTCCGGCTGGTCGAGGACGAGGCGGTGATCAATCGCCTGGGTTTCAATAACGAGGGTCATCAGGCAGCGTTGCAGCGCCTGAAAACCTGCGCCCGCTCCGCGATGATCGGCGTCAATATCGGTGCCAACAAGGATAGCGCCGATCGCATTGCCGATTACGTCACCGGTATCCACACTTTCTACGGTGTCGCCCGCTATTTCACCGCCAACATTTCCTCACCGAACACACCGGGCCTGCGCGACCTGCAGGCGCGCGAAAGCCTTTCCGCCCTTCTTTCCGCCGTCCTTGCCGCCCGCGACGAGGAAGCAAAAAAGGCCGGCATCCGCGTTCCGGTCTTCCTGAAGATCGCGCCGGATCTGACCGAAGAGGGCATGGACGACATCGCCGCCGTGGCGCTGGAGCACAGCCTTGATGGCCTGATCGTTTCCAACACGACATTGTCGCGCGACGGTCTGCGTGATCAGCGGCAGGCAAAGGAGAGCGGCGGCCTTTCCGGCAAGCCGCTGTTTGAAAAATCGACCATAGTGCTCGCCAAAATGCGCAAGCGCGTCGGCCCCGATCTACCGATCATCGGCGTCGGCGGCGTCTCGTCCGCCGAAACGGCGGCGGAAAAGATCCGCGCCGGCGCCAATCTCGTCCAGCTCTATTCCTGCATGGTCTATGAAGGCCCGTCGCTGCCGGGCAAGATCGTGCGCGGCCTGTCGGCGCTGTGCGACCGCGAGAAGCTGAATTCGATCAGCGATATCCGTGGCAGCCGGACGGATTACTGGGCCGATAGAAACGTCTGATCCGGACGCTGCCCGTCCCGGCGGCCATCAGATCAACCAGTCGACAGAACCATGGCCCAATAGGGCCGGTTTCCGGACGCCGGATTGCGCATCACGGCCACACCGAGGCCGCTATAGTTCGGCCCCAGCATGTTTTCCAGATGCTTGGGCGAATTGAACCAGGCGGCATAGGCCCTTTCGGCGCTGTCCTGACCCACAGCGATGTTTTCCGCCGCCGGCAGCGGCACGCCGTCGCCCTTCATCCGCGCCAGGAAACTGTCGCCGATGCCGATCAGATGCGACATCTTTCCGGCCTTGGCCATGCGGGCCGCCTGCGACAGGGCCGCCTGCGCTGCCGCCGGGTCGCGTGCCAGCGGCTTCAGGCCCTTTTGTTTTCTGAGGTCGTTGATGTAGCCGAGCGTCGCGTCGGTCTGGTCGCTGCCATTGCCGCCCGGGGTAATCTTGGGCGTACCGCAGCTGGCAAGCAGACCCAGCGAGAAAATTGCGCCCGCCCGCAGGAACGTACGGCGGGAGGCAAGAAAGTTCTGATCGTGCATGTTACCGCCGGTAGCTCAGGATACGCAGGATGATGAACACCGGGATCACCACGGCCGCACCAAGCAACAGGTAATCACCGACGCGGCCAAGGGCTGCGAAGCCGGAATGCCAGAGATCGAGGACGAAATCGCGGACAGTGTAGAGGATGCCATAGGGCGTCCAGCCGAACACGGCCATGACGAAACCGACGATGATCGAGACCACCAGCAGCTTGACGAGAACCCGAAGGGGCGAATCGCCTAGAAATCTATTCACTCCATCGGCCATGGCCCATGATTCTCCTGTTTTTCCTCACATAGGCCCCCGCAGCCCCTGCTGCAAGCCATCAACACAGCTCACGGCCCTGCCGTCAAATCGCCGCTTGCCATTTCTACACTTGCACGCGACAAGCGCATAAGGCCCAGCCATCGGCAGATGGCGCACAATCGAGACCCGGAACCATGACGCTCAACCAGCTTTCCTCCGGCGATCTCATTGCCGACCGCCGCGCCGAATATGCGCATATGCTTGCCGATAGTGGCGATCATGCGGATGCAGCCGACCTGATGACCCAAGCGCTGGAACTGGTGCCCGATTGGGCGGCCGGCTGGTTCCGCCTCGCCGACTATGAGGAAAAATCCGGCCGCAAAGAGGCAGCAGTCGCGGCCTTGCGCAAAGTTCTCGATCTCAATCCCGACGATATTTTCGGCGCGGGCCTGAAACTGGCACTTCTCGGCGGTTCGGAAACGCCCGACCAGCCGTCCAGCCTTTACGTGGCGCAACTGTTCGACGATTACGCCGACCGCTTCGATAAGGCGCTGGTCGAAAAGCTCGATTATACCGTGCCGGAAAAGCTGGCGGCGCTGATTACCGGCCACACCGGCGAAGCGCGGTTTGCCAATGTCATTGATCTCGGCTGCGGCACCGGCCTGTTCGGTGAGCGCATCCGGCACAAGGCGGACCGGCTGGAAGGTTTTGATCTGTCGGCCAACATGCTGGCGAAGGCGGAAGTCAAGGGCGGTTACGACCACCTTGCCCAAGCTGATCTTTCGATGTCTCCGCAAGCGTCCGGGTTGTTTTCTGCAATGCCGGACCACCGCGCCGATCTCGTCAGCGCCGCCGACGTCCTGATGTATCTCGGAAACCTCGACAGCGTCTTCGTCATCGCTTCACAGCTCCTGAACGGCAAGGGCCTGTTCGCCTTTTCGGTCGAGGATGCCGATGCGCAAGGCGATTTCATTCTGCGGCCGTCGCTGCGCTACGCCCATTCGCAAACCTATATCCAGGACCTCTGCAAGCGCTTTGGGCTTGAAATCCTTGCGATCAGCAAGACCACCATTCGCAATGATGGCGGCAAACCCGTGTTCGGCATTCTGTTCCTTACGCGCCAATCGGCTTGAGCGCAGTTTTCTTGCGAAGTTGAAATAGGTCAGCATTGCTTACATATTTTTCTTGATTGAAACGGGCAGAATCCCGATAATTGCTGCACTGCACACAGGCGCCGCGGTCGAAGGACTGGCAGCGCGCACGCTTTTTCACGGTCGTTCGGGTCTCACCCGGGCGCCGCCCGGACGTCTTCGGAGATCGCGATATGAGCATCATCAGTGCCCTTGGCTTCTGGAACACCAGTGCAACGCGCCATACGCCGGTCGAGGATGTGCAGGGCATCTTTTCGGGCAGCCTGGTCGCAGCGCTCGGCCTCTATGTGCTTGCCAGCGCCGGCCTTTTGACCGGCAGCACCGCCGGTGTCGCCTTCCTCTTGCATTATGCGCTCGGCATCAATTTCGGCCTCGCCTTCTTCGTGCTCAACCTGCCGTTCTTCTATCTGTCATGGAAGCGTCTCGGCATGGCCTTCACGGTGAAGACCTTCATCGCCATCGCCATCACCTCGCTTTTGACCAATGTGCAGAGCCAGGTGTTCCAGATCGCCAGCATCCATCCGGCCTGGGCGGCGCTGCTCGGCGGCCTGCTTCTGGGTTATGGTGTGCTGGCGCTCTATCGCCACCGTGCCAGCCTTGGCGGCGTCGGCATCCTTGGCATCTACATGCAGGAGCGTTTCGGCATCCGCGCTGGTCTCGTGCAGCTTGCCATCGATCTCTGCGTGCTCGCAGCAGCCTTCTTCGTCACCACGCCGCCGGTCGTGTTCTATTCGGTGCTTGGCGCCGTCGTGCTCAACCTGTTTTTGACCATCAACCACCGCGCAGACCGTTATATCGCTTTGTGACGACACCGGTCTCTCAGGCGGGGAGACCGGTCCAGCAAGGCAAGGTAGCGAGGGGCATGCAGGTTTTTCATCGGACCTGCCGGCCACAGCATGGGCAGCACTGGCTGCCCCTCGCTTGACCTTTTCATGGTCTGCAGGTGGTGAGCGCGGGTGTCGATCCCGCACTCTGGCGCCGCACCCCTTCCGGGTGCGGCGCCATTTTTTTGTGTGCTCAGGCGGCCTTTACCACCTTGTCGAGCGGATGCTGCGAACGGAAGCCGACAGCCAGCCGGTTCCAGACGTTAATCGCACCGATCGCAACCGTGATGTCGGTGATTTCGGCTTCGGTGAAATGTTCTTTCAGCGTATTGAAAACGTCGTCCGGCGCGCCGGTCTGGGCGATGTTGGTGACGGCATCGACCCAGCCGAGCAGCGCGCGTTCGCGGGCATCGTACACCGGCGATTCACGCCAGACGCACAACAGGTTGATCCACTGCTCGCTCAGGCCGTCATGACGCGATTCCTTCACATGCATGTCGACGCAATAGGCGCAGCCGTTGATCTGCGATGCGCGCAGCTTGATGAGGTGGATGAAGCGGCGTTCAAGATTGCTCTCCTGAACATACTGCTCCAGAGCAGCAACGGCCTTGTAGGCTGCGGGGGAAGCTTTGGCGAAGTTGAAACGAGGTTGCATGGTCTTCTCCTGGGTTATCGGCTCAGCGAGCCGTTTTGCGCTCATGAATTTCAAGGAAGGCGCAGCCTCTTGCTGCGATCGATCCATCGTCGATTTCGGCCAGTTGCACGCCGAGATCGGCAATCGTGGTCTTGGCCAGTTCCGCCCTGTAGACGCGCTCCGCCCTCAGCATGGTGGCGGAGATATTGCAGGGCTTGGAAAAGAAATGATTGGCGACGGGATTTGGCCCCCGCTGGCGGATTTCGCCGCAGCGGAAGGCCGGCGCCGGACCTTCGACGGCAAGCACGATGTCGAGCAGCGTGATCTTCTCCGCCGGTCTTGCCAGCCGGTATCCGCCCTTCGGGCCAGGCACCGTATCGAGAATGCCCGCACCCGACAGTGACTGCAGATGCTTGAGCAGATAGCTGGTCGACACGCCATGAAACTCGGCGATTGCAGCGGCGGAAAGCACACCGCGTCCGGAAAGACCGGACAGCATGGCGACGCTGTGAATAGCTTGCTCGACGCCCTCACCCATCTTCATTTTCTTGCCTCCGCCCTCTATCGTGGATAATTTATATCCACGATTATTCCGGCCGTCAATGGGCGAAATTCGTCACAAGGCTTGCGCTCGCAAAAACGCAGGATAGAAGGGCAGGATACGGACGACAGGAAACGACGACGATGATGGCAACACCTGCGAAATCTGCCTTTGCAGCATTGATGAACTCGAGCGCCGAGCGCCATTCGATTGCCGATGATGCGCAGGGCGTGATCTCCGGCAGCATGCTCGCCGTGCTCGGCATCACTTTGTTTTCCAGCGCCGGACTTCTGACGGGCGGCACCCCCGGCATTGCCTTTCTTGTCCACTACGCAACGGGCTTCAGCTTCGGCGCCTGCTTTTTCGCCGTAAACCTGCCCTTCTACTATCTGGCCTTCCGCCGCATGGGGCTGGCCTTCACGGTCAAAACCTTCATCGCCGTCGCGCTGACATCGGCCATGTCCGAGGTCCTGCCGCGCGCACTGGGGATCACGCATATCGATCCGCTGATCGGCGCGCTGTTTGCGGGCCTTGTGGTCGGTGCCGGCCTTCTCGCCCTGTTCCGCCACCGCGCCAGCCTTGGCGGCATCGGCATTCTGGCGCTTTATCTGCAGGATCGTTTCGGCTGGCGGGCCGGGCTGATCCAGCTCGGCTTCGATGGCGCCATCGTCGCCTGCTCGTTCTTCCTCGCCAGCCCCTACATTATCGCCTGCTCGATTGCCGGCGCCGTCGTGATGAACGTCACGCTGGCGATGAACCACCGCAAGGATCGTTATATCGCGATGTAAGAAGGCTGGCCGTTACGTTCGCGAGGGCGCTACGGCCCGCAAGGCGGTTGCCACCACCGCATCGCCAAACTCCGGCGAGACCGGACGATGCCCGACCAGCAGCCGGAAGAAAACCGGCCCGTAGATCATGTCGAGCAGGGCTTCCAAATCAACGGGCTGTGAGATCTCGCCCTTATCCAACGCCTGCTCGAGAATAACGCGGCCGGCATTGCGGCTCGACAGGATCACCCGGTTGCGGAAGGCCTTGGTGAATTCGCTTTCCGGATCGGCCGCCGCCAACGCCATTGTGATCTGGCGCCCGCGCGTGCTGGCAAAGGCGGTGACCAGTCCGCGCATCTGCGCGCCAAGCGCGGCCTGCGCCGTCGCCCCATTTGTGTCAGCCTGCGGCATCGGATTGACCAGCAACGCAGCCATCGCCAGTTCCTGCGCATTCGCCCAGGAGCGGTAGATCGTCGGCTTGCCGACACCCGATCGCGCCGCCACCGCCTCGATGGTCAAACGGCCGAACCCGTCCGCCATCAAGATGTCATGGGCGGCCTCGAGCACCCGCTTCTGTGCGGCCTCACTCGGCGGGCGTCCGCGTTTCTTCGGTATCATGTTTGCATCTTGACTCATATAATTACGATACGTAACGTTAATATACGATCCAGTCAAGGAGGAGCCTCCGATGCCCACTACCACCCGCAAAGTCAGCGTCTATTTCGTCGTCAAGAATGCAACCCAGGCCATCGAGTTCTACAAACAGGCTTTTGGTGCCGAAGAAATCTTCCGCATGACCGACCCCACCGATGGCCGTATCGGCCATGCAGAATTGCAGTTCGGCGAAACCTTGATGATGCTTGCCGATGAATATCCCGATTTCGGCGCCCTGTCGCCGGACACGATCGGCGGATCGCCGGTGACGTTCCACGTCGACACCGGATCAACCGATGCCGCCGTGGCGCAGGCGATTGCTGCCGGCGCGACGCTGCTGCGCCCAGCCGCCGATCAGAGCTTTGGCGAGCGCGTGGCGCAGGTGCTCGATCCCTACGGCCACCGCTGGATGCTGTCGCAAACCATCGAGCAGGTGACGCCGGAGGAAATGCAGAAGCGCTGGAACGCGGCGGCATCTGCCTGAACATTGCCGCCTTGGGAAGACGCGAAACCTGTCGCCACCGGCGACCGCGATCGGACCGCTATCCGCGCATGCTGCCCGGCCCCGGATCGCCGCCTGCTGCCGCGATGGACATCCGGCGCAGGTAGTGGGTCCAGCCCTTTTCGTGGTTCGCACGCTCCTTCTCGTCCGGCAGGCCGCTATGGGTGAGACGCACCAGCGTGCCGCCGTCCTTCTCGATCAGGTCGATCTCGATCAACCCCGATCCGGGCGGTACCGTGTCATGTCCCTCCCAGCCGAAACTGTAGGCGAACCGGTGCACGGGTATCACTTCGGTAAACTGGCCGCGCGCCGTCTGCTTATCGTTCATGCTGAGAAGGTAGATGCCGCCGGCGTGCGGCTCGACCGTTGCCGACGTCCCCATCCAGCGCAGGATTTTGTCGGGATCGGTCAGAAACGCAAACACCGTTGCCTGCGGCGCGGCAATCTGGATCTCGCTGCGAAGTGTTTCCGTCATCGGGATGTCCTTCCAATTCCGGGTAGCGTGCATTCCAAGGGGTGCACTGTAGGCCAACGCGCATGCTGCGCAAGAAGCAAAATCTCGTGACAGCAGACCGGGACCACGGCATGATGGCGTCCATGCGCCTGCCTTCCGCTCTTTCCTTTCTGATCGACAAGGCGATCGACATGCCGGATGGCGATGCGTTCCTGACCGCGCTCGCCTCAGCATTGCTTGCCGACGGCGTGCCGCTTATCGGAGGCGCCCTCACCCAGTCCGCACCCCACCCGGTCATCGAACAGCGCATCTGGCTCTGGCGCGCCGATACCGGACGGGTGATCGAGGCACTGGGCTTGACTGGAGCTCTCGGCCCGATGCCTGCCAACCCTGAACCCAACCACATTGCCAGCAATTGGCTGACCGGCCTTGGCAGTCATAGTATCCAGGAGGATTTCACCGCCGCCCCAGCCGGTGGCGCGATGCTGACCTGGGCCGCAAACCGGCCGTTCAGTGAAGCGGAATCCGAACTGCTGCGCGAGGTTGCGCGCTTTGCTGCAGCACCGCTGGCCTTGCTTGCTGCCCGTTCGACGCTGTCTGCCCTGCTGACAACCTATCTCGGCCGGCGCAGCGCCGCTCAGGTTCTGGCTGGACGTTTGCGGCGCGAACCCGGCGAGACCATCCGGGCCGCGCTGCTGTTTGCCGACCTGCGCGGCTTTACCGAATTATCCGAAACGACCGAGGCGAACGATGTGATCGCCGCGCTCGACGCGTGGTTCGACCGTGTCGCCGGTGCCGTCCATGCCTTCGGCGGCGAGGTGCTGAAATTCATCGGCGACGGCGTGCTGGCAATCTTCCCGATCGGCGAGCGCGACGCTGCTGCGGCCTGCAACGCGGCCTTGCGCGCGGTTGCGGCCGCCCGCGCCGGCATGGATCATCTCCACACCGCCCGCACCACACAAGGGCTGCCGCCGCTGTCGTTCGGGGTCGCGCTGCATCTCGGCGATATGCTGTGGGGCAATATCGGCACGGCCGACCGGCTGGATTTCACCGCGATCGGCCCTGCTGTCAATCTTGTCAGCCGGCTGGAAGGCCTATGCCGCCCGCTCGGGCATACGGTGCTGGTCTCCGGCGCCTTTGCGGCGGAAACGGCGCAACCACTGACCCCGCTCGGCGAACATGCGCTGCGCGGCATCGCCACGCCCTGCGCAGTGTTTACGCCGCTGGCGTGAATGGCAATCACGAGGGCTGGCAGCCGGACGCATCACTGCCCGTCATGTTTCTTCAGCTGGTCGATCGCATTCAACGCATCATAGGGAGACCAGCCGGCATCGACGGCAGCCTCCACCAACCTGGTTTCCACTTCCTGTTCGAGCTTCTGATAGAGCGGCTCGAGTGCCTCCTGGACGGTCAGGATATGTTCATGCGGTGGAATGATCACTTTACCGGGTGCTGAAGACGGCATGCCCCTCTCCCTTTTGACTGCGCCTGTTTGATTTTGGCAGAATTATTCGAACGCTCGCTACGGGAGAAGGTTCCCTCTCAGCCAGGCAATTTTTCCATCGTTAAGCATGCCCTTCAAATCTGCTGCGTTTGATCTACATTTGTTCGCGTGAACCAGATCGATTCCATCCCGCGCGCCAAGACGCAAATTCTCCTGCCCCCACCCTTCCTGCGCTGGTTCGCGGAAAAGGGCTGGCAACCGCGTGCGCATCAGCTGGAGCTTCTCTCCCGCGTCCAGGGCGGCGAAAGCATGCTCCTGATAGCGCCGACCGGCGCCGGCAAGACGCTGGCCGGCTTCCTGCCGTCACTTGTGTCGCTGACGGAGCGCGGCAAGATCCCGCCGGGTTCCGCCTTCACCGGTATCCACACCCTCTACATCTCGCCGCTGAAAGCGCTTGCCGTCGATATCGAGCGTAACCTGATGAAACCGGTCGGCGACATGGGACTGCCGGTGCGCATCGAAAACCGCACCGGCGATACGCCCGCCGCCAAACGCCAGCGCCAGAAGCTCAATCCGCCGGATATTCTCCTGACCACGCCGGAACAGGTGGCGCTGCTCCTGGCCAATGGCGAGGCCGAGCGGTTCTTCAAGGACCTGAAATATGTCGTGCTCGACGAGCTGCACTCGCTGGTCACCTCCAAGCGCGGCCATCTGCTCTCGCTCGGCCTTGCCCGCCTGCGCCAGCTGGCACCTGGCATGCAGGCCATCGGCCTGTCGGCAACCGTCGCCGACCCGATGGACCTGCAGCGCTGGCTGGCACCCCAGAGAGCGGGCGAAAACAACCATGCCGGGCTGATCACCGTCACCGGCGGCGCCCGGCCGGAAATTTCAATCATGCGGACGGATGAACGGGTGCCCTGGGCCGGTCATTCGGCAGCCTACGCCATCGGCGATATCTACAAGGCGATCGGTGAAACCAGGACCACGCTGCTGTTCGTCAATACCCGCAGCCAGGCCGAGCGTGTTTTTCAGGAACTCTGGACGATCAACGACGACAACCTGCCGATTGCACTGCATCACGGCTCGCTCGATGTCGGCCAGCGGCGTAAGGTCGAGGCGGCGATGGCCGAGAACAAGCTGCGCGCCGTCGTCGCCACCTCGACGCTTGATCTCGGCATCGACTGGGGCGATGTCGACATGGTCATCCATGTCGGTGCGCCGAAAGGCGCGTCGCGGCTTGCCCAGCGCATCGGCCGCGCCAACCACCGCATGGATGAGCCGAGCCGCGCCATCCTGGTGCCTGCCAACCGTTTCGAGGTGATGGAGTGTCAGGCTGCACTCGATGCCAACTATATCGGCGCACAGGACACCCCTCCCGTCGGCAAGGGCGCGCTTGATGTGCTGGCGCAGCACGTGCTCGGCATGGCATGCGCCGCGCCCTTCGATCCGCTGTCGCTTTACACCGAAATCACCAGCGCTGCGCCCTATGCGTATCTGACCTGGGAAACCTTCGAACGCATCGTCGATTTCGTCGCGACCGGCGGCTATGCCTTGCGCGCCTATGAACGCTACGCCAAGATCCGCAAGACGCCCGAAGGTTTTTGGCGCGTCTCCAATCCGATGGTTGCCCAGCAATACCGCCTCAATGTCGGCACCATCATCGAATCGCCGATGCTCAATGTGCGCATGGTCAAGCACAATGCCCGCGGCGCGCTTGGACGCGGCGGCATGGCGCTCGGCAAGGTCGAGGAATATTTCATCGAGATGCTGTCGCCCGGCGATACCTTCCTGTTTTCCGGCAAGGTGCTGCGCTTCGAGGGCATCCGTGAAAGCGAATGCCTGGTCAGCCAAGGTTACAAGCTCGATCCCAAGGTTCCCTCCTATGCCGGCGGCAAGTTTCCGCTCTCCACCTACCTTGCCCAACAGGTCCGCAAGATGCTTGCCGATCCGAGCCGCCACGCCACCCTGCCCGATCAGGTGCGTGACTGGCTGTCGCTGCAAAAAGACCTGTCAATGCTGCCGAAGGAAGACGAACTGCTGATCGAAACCTTTCCGCGCGGCAGCCGCCACTACATGGTGATCTACGCGTTCGAAGGGCGGCTCGCTCACCAGACCCTCGGCATGCTGCTGACCCGGCGGCTCGACCGCGCCGGGTTGAAACCTCTGGGCTTCGTCGCCACCGATTATTCGCTGGCTATCTGGGCGCTGGAGGATCTCGGCGAAGCTTTCACCTCCGGACGACCGCGGCTTGCCGACCTGTTCGACGAGGACATGCTGGGTGATGATCTTGAAGCCTGGCTCAACGAAAGTTTTCTGCTCAAGCGCACCTTCCGCAACTGTGCCGTCATCGCCGGTCTGATCGACCAGCGTCATCCCGGCAAGGAAAAGAGCGGCCGCCAGGTGACGGTGTCGGCCGACCTTATCTACGATGTGCTGCGCAGCCATGAGCCGGATCATATCCTGCTGGAGGCTACCCGCAACGATGCATCGACTGGGCTTTTGGAAATCGAACGGCTTGGCGATATGCTGTCACGAATCAAGGGCCATATCACCCATCGCCCGCTTGACCGCATTTCGCCACTGGCTGTTCCGGTCATGCTCGAAATTGGCAAGGAAGCAGTCAATGGCGATGCGCAGGACTTTTTGCTCGCCGAAGCCGCCGACGAACTGTTTGCGGACGTGATGGCCACGGCATCGCCATAAACCTTGCTCAAAGACTGACCGACAACGCCGCGCCGGAAACCCAATGCACCGCATCGCCCATGCCATCTCTGCCCTTCCGGACAATCCGGCCTTGTCGGCCCGCATCGTCGTCAATGGCGTGATCGGCATCTGCGATCCGCTCGGCGGGCTCTATCTGCCCGATCTCGATATTCTCGTCGTTTCCGACCTGCATCTGGAAAAGGGCTCCGCGTTTGCGCGGCGCGGCATGATGCTGCCACCCTATGACACGCTGGCAACGCTGCGCATCCTCGACGCGGTGATTTCGCGGCACAATCCGAAGACCGTCATCAGCCTCGGCGATAATTTTCACGACCGGGTCGGCTCGGCCCTGATGCCCGAGCTGTTTCGCAGCATGATCGAAACCATGGCGCGCGGCCGCGAATGGGTCTGGATCAACGGCAACCACGATCCTGACGGCACCACCGCCCTGCCCGGCGCATCGATGGACGAACTCACCCATTCCGGCCTGATCTTCCGCCACGAACCGGCGCTGAATGCGTCCACGGGCGAAATCGCCGGCCACCTGCATCCGTCGGCCACGGTCCGCCGCCGCGAAAAATACATGCGCCGCGCCTGCTTTGCCACCGATGGCCGCCGCCTGATCATGCCCGCCTTCGGCGTCACCACCGGCGGCCTTGATCTCCGCCACCAGGCCATGCGCGGCCTCTTCGACCACCAGACCCTCGTCGCCCATATGCTCGGGCGCGACCGGATTTATTCGGTGCGGTTTGCCAATTTGCTGGGTTAGGCTGCCGTTTTCTCAGTCTCGTATCGCAGAATAACCCCGCCCGATGCCAGCGCCCGGGATTCCAGCAGTTTGAGCGGCTTGCGCTGGTCTGCAGCCTTGAACAGCGGCGTTCCCTTGCCGAGCAGGACCGGTACGACACAGAGCATGATCTCGTCGATCACATCGCTTTGCAAAAGCGAGGCGATGAGGTCGGCACTGCCGAAAATGTAGATATCCTTGTCTGTGGCCTGCTTCAGTCGCGCGAGTTCGCCGGCAATGTCCTTGACGACGCGGGTGTTGCTCCAATCCGATGTTTCCAGCGTGTGCGAAGCGACGATCTTCGGAAGCGCGTTCATGTAGGCCTTGACCTCGATGTCATCTTCCGCGGTCGTCCAATAGGCCTTCATGCCCTCATAGGTCACCCGGCCAAAGACCAGCGCTTCGGCCTTTTTGCCGAACTCCTTGCTCAGCGCTTCGAGTTCCGGCCCCCAGGCCTGCATGTGAAAATCGAGATCCCATTTCTTCGTCCCTTCGAAATAGCCGTCGAGGGTGACGAGATTCCAGACGATGACCTTGCCCATATCAATCTCCTCCAAGCGGATTGACACTAATCAAACAGATTGCAAACCGCAATCGGTTTTCAGGACAATGCCAGAAAGCGGGCGTTACAGCTTCTCGACGCGGGTATCGCTCCACCCGACCACCTTTCCAGCGGCGGAGCGCAGTTTCAGTGTTTCAACCGGGGTTTGGGCAACCGGATCGTAGGTCTGCATCCTGGGCGGTGCCGTCAAGCCTGGCGGCGCTGATCTACTGGGTGGCGACGCCGCCGCGCGGCAAAGATCTGCCGGTGCAACCCTGCCAGGCGGGCTAGAACGCGTTGAACGTCAGCGTCGTCAGCGACCGGTTGATGCCCGGCACGGTGGCGATGTTGTCGTTGATGAACTTGCCGATATCCTGCTCTTCATCGACATAGACCTTGATCAGCAGATCATAGTCGCCGCTGGTGGAATACATCTCCGAGACGATTTCCTTCTTGTAGATCACATCGGCAACCTCGTAGGTCTTGCCGGGGGCGCATTGCAGCTGGACAAAAATCGGCTTCATGGCTCAGTCTCCTGATGTTTCGGTCGCAAATAGCCTGTTTTGCCGGCAAGGCAAAGCGGGATCCGGTCAGTCCCTGCGGAAGACGATGCTGGCCAGCCAGCCGGTGACGACAGCCAGAAGCACGGCCACCAGACCGTAGAGGAACGGCTGCTGATGAGCTGCGGTGGTAATCGCCTGCTCCAGGCCGGTCTTGACGACCCGCAGTTCCAGCGCCTTGGCGGCAACGAAAAGACCGTCACGGAACAGGTAGGCGCGCACGATATGCGATCCGTTCGGCACGTCGGCCGGCAGCCGCAGCGAGGCCTTGAACAGGCTCGAGCTGATGAACTGCACTCCGCCGGGATCGCGCTGGTAGATGCCGGTGGTTTCCCGCAGCCGCCGGAACGCGTCGCGGAATTCGGTGAGGTTGCTGCCATCGCCAATAAAACCGATCGGCGTCAGCGGCATGTGATCGACGCCGATGCCCATATTGTTCATGTCGCCGGGCGGCGCGATTGTCTCGATGTCGCGCGTGCTCGACAGGGAATAGGATTCAGGCACCTTCTCGAAGGTCATCGAATTGGTGTTGATCCAGATGCCGAAAACGCGCTCCTTCTTGCGCACCGTGGTGTTTTCCTTCGGTCCTTCCAGCGCCACGACAATATTGTATTTGCCCTGCGCCAGAAGCCCCGGATCGGCACCGTCGATGGCGCCGAAGATCGTCAGATCAGCACCGCGAAAATCCGAAGTGATGGCGATCTCGTCGGTGGAGATGCCGATATCCAGCTTTTCGGTAAAGTCGATCGGCTCCGCCCGAGCGGCAAGCGGTGCTGCAAACAGCAGACCGGAGAATAAAAGGGCCAGATACGTCCGCATCAGAAGCCGAGCCCCGCGGAGACGATCGAATAGACTTCCTTTGGCGGGATCACCAGTTCGATGGCAAGACGGATACCGACGGCCAACACCAGAAGCGCCAGAAGCGCCCGCAACTGCTCGCCGCGCAACCTCTGCCCGACCCGTACGCCATATTGCGCGCCGATGACGCCGGCGATCATCAGGACGAAGGCCAGCACGATATCGACGGTATAGTTGGCCGACGCCTGGACGATGACGGTATAGGCCGACACGAAGATGATCTGGAACAGCGAGGTGCCGACGACGACATTGGTCGGGATGCGCAAGAGGTAGATCATCGCCGGCACCATGATGAAGCCGCCGCCGACGCCCATCACCGATGTCAGGATGCCGATGCAGAAGCCGAGCACGGCGATCGGGATGACGCTGAGGTAAATCTTGGATTTCTTGAACCGCATCTTCAGCGGCAGGCGGTGGACCCAGTTGTGGTGGCCCGGCCGCTTCAGCGTCACGGTTTCGTTCTTGGCAGCGCGGCGCAGCGCGTTGATGCTCTCCCACAGCATCAGCGAGCCGACGGTTCCGAGCAAAAGCACATAGGCGAGCGAAATCACCAGGTCGAGCTGACCGATGCGGCGCAGCAAAGCAAAGATCCAGATACCGACCGTCGCGCCTGCCAGACCGCCGCAGAGCAGCACGGTTCCGAGCTTGATATCGATCGTGCCGCGCCGGAAATGGGTGATGGCGCCGGAAATCGAGGAGGCAACGACCTGGTTTGCACCGGTGGCGACGGCAACGACCGGCGGGATATTGTAGAAGATCAAAAGCGGCGTGATCAGGAAGCCGCCGCCGACACCGAACATGCCGGACAGGAAGCCGACGGCCGCGCCCATTCCGAGAATGATGAAAATGTTCACCGACAACTCTGCAATGGGCAGATACACCGTCACGGCCAGACCTCTAAATATGCCAATAGCCCGCAAGGCGGGCGGAAAACATCAAAGTGGCAAGTGATTCACCACGGGAGATAAGGAATGAAACAGTCTTGAAAACCAATTGTTAAAATCGCGAATTCAACGTCGTTCCGTCATGCGCCCCGGGGTCAGGCCTGTCAACCTTTTGCAGGTTTTAACCCTAACCCGAAGCACGCTTCTGTGTCCCGCCGGTCTGCGGCATTATTGCGGCCGCAGGCGCCGTTTGCAGGCGCGTCCGGCCAAATCGCGCACCTGTGCCCGAATAGGCACAGGATGTCTTAGCCGTTCCGCTTCAACAGCTCCTTGACCAGCGCATCGGTGATCTGCCCGGTCGGCTCCTGGTTGATCGATTTCTGGAAGGCCTTGATCGCGGAAATGGTTTTCTGGCCCATCTCGCCATCCGGCTTGCCGGCGTCGAAGCCGTTGTTGTTGAGGATCGCCTGGATGTTGCGCAGCGCCTTCTTCATGTCGACCGATGCGGTCTTGGTGCCCTTGCCGACCCAGGTATCCGGCACATCGACCGAATTGGCGTTGGGCTCGAGCGGTGTCTGTTTCCAGGCATCGAATTTCGCCTTGGCGCTTTTCAGCTGGTCTGGCTTCAAAGCCTTGCCGACTTCATCACGCTTCTGGCCGGCATCGGCATCGCCGTCACGGGCGGCGATCGAAAACCACTTGTAGGATTCTTCGAGATCCTGGTTTACCCCGTTGCCGCGGGCATAAAGAATGGCGAGGTTGAACTGGCTGTCACGGATACCGCGATCGGCGGCCATCGAAAACCACTTGCCGGCACCGGCGAAATCAGGCGCGGCACCGCCGCCGCTTGCCAGCATGACGGCCAGATTGTGCATGGCGCTAGCATTGCCCTTTTCGGCGGCCTGAAGGTAAAGCGCCCGCGCCTTCGTCAGGTCGCGGCCAACGCCGGTGCCCTTTTCATAGAGGCTCGCCAGACGATACTGCGCAGGCGTGACACCGGCATCGGCAGCGCGCTGATACCATTTCGCCGCCTGGGCGAGATCTGCTTTGATGCCACGGCCTTCGGTATAGACGGCACCAATTTCGAACAGGGCCAGAGGATCGCCCTTGCGGGCAGCTTCGGCCAGTGCCTCCGGCTTGATATCGGCGGGAACGGTCAGAGCGGCTTCGCCTGCGGCAGGCTGGGTAGCCGCCGTGCTGGCCTCGGCCTTTGCGGTTTCCGGTGCAGAGCCTTCGATGACCGGCGACAGCATCCGGGCATTGACCGATCCGGCTTCCGGCATGGCCTGCGCAGCGTCCGGCAATTTTGCGTCCGGCTGCACGGTCTCGGAAGCGGACGTTTCCGGCGGCATCATTTGCTGGGCGTCGCCCGATGTCTCCTCAAGCGTCTGATCTTCGGGCTGTGGCTGCAACGTGCTGAGCGGCTCGACATCGTTATCGGCGGCTTCCGTCGCAGGCGCCACGTTCGCAGCGACCGGTGTTTCGGCGGCAACCGGCGTTTCAACCTTCTGCTCGATGGCAGCCACAGGTGTCTCGACCGGTGCCTGTTCGCCACGGATCAGCGTGTTAACCAGCGGATAGGACATGATCGCCAAAAGCACGGCGCCGACCGCCATCAGGATCGGACGGCGATGACGCGACAATGCGCCACCGATCGGCGAGGCGCTGGCACCGCCCTTGCCGCGGTTGATGGTGTCGACTTCTTCGGCGGCCTGTTGGGCGGCGCGGCGCGCAGCCGCAATGAAATCCGCCTTGTCCGTTTCGCTCGGCGGTGCATTGCGGCCGGTCTGGCCGGCGCGAACCCGCTCGAGGATTTTCTTCACATCCGGAACGCCGGAACCCGGCTCCAGCAGCTGGTTGGCCACATCTGGCTCGATCGCGTCAGCCGCATCGATCGACGGCGTCGGGTCGATGACCTGGCGTTCGACGGCAAGAACAGGCTCCGTACGCTTGCCGGTAAACCGCTTGGTCAGCCCGGCGAGCAGGCTGGGCTTGGCGGTGACCACTGGCGCTGTCTTGATATCGCTCTGGTGCACGGCCGCCTGCTCGGTGGCGACGGCAACCGCTTCGGCCACCTCTTCACGCGAAGGGTTGGCAGGCTCGGCCTCGTCGGCAAACCCGTGCATGTCGCGCTTCAGGTCTTCGTAACGGCGTCCGAAATCAGCTTCGGCGAAGGGATCGTCCTGCGTCTCGAAAACCGGCTGCTCGGCTCTGGGCATATGCGGCTGAGCGTCCCGCGTCCCGAAGGCGCGCGGCGCGTCCTGGTCCTGGCCGCGCTCTTCCAGCCGTTCCAGCTTTTCGGCGATATGCACGAGGGTTTCGTGCAGCGCTTCGAACGTGCGCGCCGTGCGCTCCTCGCTCGAGCGGCTCATGTCTTCCAGAACCTTGAGATCGTCGGCCAGCGCCGAGATCGCGGCCATATCCGACCCACCGGAGGCGGACTGGCCAACGCCGTTCTTCGAATAGGCTTCCATCACCGCTTCGGCCGCCTGGCGAGCTGCCTCGATGATATATTCGTCGCTGGTCGCGAGATAATCCTCAAGCGCGCTCATCCGGCCTTCGAACTCGGCAGGAACAGCAGCCGGCGCCATGTCGCGCGGCTGGCTGACAAGGCTCGACAGGTTGGCGATCTGGTCCTGCAGGCTGCGCAGGATTTCGCTGTCGTCAAACGGCGCCGCCTGGGTTTCCTCAAGACGCGTGGCGATATCCGTCAGCCGGCCCTCGAGCCGGTCGAAACGGGCGTCGCCCATATAGGACGTCGCCGGCATGTCCAACTGATCGATCCGGCGGGCGAGATCGTCGAGACGCTCCGCCAGCGCATCGTTGACCGAACCCTGGTCGAGCGCATCGATCTTGCGGGAAATATCGGCGAGATAGCCCGTCAGGTCCGGCTGGGCGGCAGCCTTCTGCGTGCGCTCCAGCATCTGCGACAACTGTTCGAGGCGCTCTTCGAGACGGACGGCTGCTTCTTCGTTGGCCAGCTCCTCGACCCGGGCAGCCAGGGCCTCGATACGCGAACCGACGCCGTTGTCGCTTGGGCGCTGCAGGCTGTCGATCTGGCGGGAAAGGTCGGCAAGGCGGCCTTCGACGCGGGTCACACCGGCGCTGTCGGGGCCGTTAGCGCGGCCGCTGGCAACGATGGCGCGGCTGATCTCATCGAGACGCGCGTCAAGATCGGCAAATTGCGATGCCATCTGGCGATCGTCCGGCTGCATGTGGCGGCCGATCATCTCGATCGCCTGCGCCACCGAAACCAGCTTGTCTTCCAGCGCGTGAATGGCGGGACTGCTGTTCATCGAACCGATCTGCGACTTGATCTCGTCGAGCCGGTAGGCGAGTGCCACCAGTTCGTCGTCACGGTTGGAATCAAACGCATTCATCCGGTCTTCGACGCCGGTCCAGCGCGCTTCCATGCGGTGTACGCTGTCTTCCCGGGCAAGACCGTCGATCATCACGCGCAGTTCGTCGAACTCGACCTTCAGCGCGTCTGCCTGCGACGGCGAGGCCTGGCGGCCAAGCTGATTGATGCTGTCGGACAGACGCTGCAGATCACCGCGGATATCCTCCGCCATTGTCTGGTCCTGGGCCGCATCGGCGGTGATGCCGCGGATTTCGGCGCGCAGCGTCGTCATCTCGCGCGACAGTCCGTCGGCGATATCCTTCTTCAATTCCTGGCGCAGGCCGACCAGCGCCTGGGCAATCTCGGCCATGGCCGGATCCGGGCGCTGCGGTTCGCTACGATACTGTTCCGAGCGCAATGGCTCGCTGCGAACAGGCTCCGGCCGCGCTGCGGGCTGCCGGGCGATGGTTTCCTGACGCAGGCTCTGCGGGCGCTGGGGGGCCTGGCTGACCGGTTCACGGCGGAAGGGGTCGCTGCGATAGGTCTCGCTGCGCAGCTGCTCGCTGAGCGGCGGGGCAACCGGCAGCTCGCGACGGACCGGGAAGGCCGGCGCCTGATATGCCGGCGCCTGATATGCAGGAACGCTGCGCTCGTCATAGGCGCGTACGTCCGGGCGCGATTGTCCACGGTCCCTGATCGCGTCCCGCTCCCGCACGGGTTCACGTTCACGAACGGGCTCACGCTCCCGCGTTGCCGTCAGTGTGCGCTGCCGCTGCATGATTTCGGTAATCGGATCGGAAACAGCCACCGGTCCATCGCGCTCGGCCGGGACACGGCCCCGCTGATCACGCCCAGCCGTTCCCATCAAACCTTCGATGCGCGCCTCCAGGCCCTCGATCGTGCGGTTCAGCGCGTCGAGAGACGACCTGTCGCCATAGGACTGGGCGCCGGGACGTGGAGTGTTTGATCGCGATCCGTTCATCGTTCTTCGCCTCTTTCATCGGCCTTGATCGGAATCCGGGCTTCTGAAAGGCAAATCCCCGCCTTCCGGGAGTTCCGGTACCGATCCGGACAGAGCTGCAACGACGCGAAGACAAAACTATTGCAACTGTGACCATCTCAACACGCACTTTCACGAAACGTGGTAAATAACCCGTTAACCTGACTGAAAATTTTTTAACGATTTGGGCGCATGCTGCCGTCGGGAGGCTTCCACATGACAGTTTCGGCACATCCGGGCCTCCGGATCCCCCGATCGATCAAATTTTGATGCGCCGCAAACTTTGACGTTTACGCGCACGTCAAAGTTTTGTAGCATGACGGAAATCACATGGAGCGCTGCTGGAGAAGCCGCCCCGTGACACGGTTACAGGTGAGGAACACGAGACATGCCCAGCTACAAGGCCCCGGTCGAAGACACGCTTTTCATTCTCAACGACGTTCTCGGCATCGAGCGCTACAACAACCTGCCCGGCTTTGCCGATGCGACACCCGACATGATCGAAGCGATCGTCGGCGAAGCGGCCAAGCTTGCCGAGGAAGTGATGTTCCCGGTCAACCTGTCCGGTGACCAGGAAGGCTGCAAGCGCAACGACGACGCGACGGTGACCACACCGAAGGGCTTCAAGCAGGCTTTCGACCAGTACCGCGAGGGCGGCTGGCTCGGCCTGTCGGTGCCGGAAGAGTTCGGCGGCCAGGGCCTGCCCTATACGCTGCACACCGCAATCGGCGAATACATGTCGTCTGCCAACATGGCGCTCACCATGTATCCGGGCCTGACCCAGGGCGCCATCGCCGCCATTCTCGTCCACGGCACCGACGCGCAGAAGGCAACCTATCTGCCGAAGATGGTCTCGGGCGAGTGGACCGGCACGATGAACCTGACGGAGCCGCATTGTGGCACCGATCTCGGCCTGCTCCGTTCCAAGGCCGTGCCGCAGGGTGACGGCTCCTACAAGATTTCCGGCCAGAAGATTTTCATCTCCGCCGGCGAACACGACATGTCGGACAATATCATCCATCTGGTGCTTGCCCGCATCGAAGGCGCACCGGAAGGGGTGAAGGGCATTTCGCTGTTCATCGTGCCTAAATTCCATGTCGAGGCCGATGGCGCGGTCGGCGCCCGCAACACCGTTTCCTGCGGCGCGATCGAGCACAAGATGGGCATCCACGGCAATTCGACCTGCGTCATGAACTATGACGACGCCGTCGGCTATCTCATCGGTACGGAGAACAAGGGCTTGAACGCCATGTTCGTGATGATGAACGAAGCCCGCCTTGGCGTTGGCCTGCAGGGCCTGTCGGTGGCCGAGGTCGCCTATCAGAACGCGGCGAACTATGCCCGTGACCGTATCCAGGGCCGCTCGCTCTCCGGCGCCAAGGCTCCGGACAAGAAGGCTGACCCGATCATCGTTCACCCTGACGTGCGCCGCACCCTGATGACCATCAGGGCGTTCAACGAAGCCGGCCGCGCCTTCACGCTCTGGACGGCACTGAAATCCGACATCGCCCATCGCGGCGACAACGACGCGGACCGCCAGGCAGCCGACGACATCCTCGGCCTGATGACCCCTATCCTCAAGGGAGTGCTCACCGACAAGGGCTTCGATCACGCCGTCATGGCCCAGCAGATTTTTGGCGGCCACGGCTATATTGAAGAGCACGGCATGAGCCAGTATGTCCGCGATGCCCGCATCGCGATGATCTACGAAGGCGCCAACGGTATCCAGGCGCTCGATCTCGTCGGCCGCAAGCTGGCGCTGAATGGCGGCCGGGCTATCACCGCTTTGTTCAAGGAAATCGGTGATTTCTGCGAGGAAAATCGCTCCGACGAGAAGCTTGCTGTCTACACCAAGGGCTTGAAGAAGGGCTTGAACGACCTGCAGGCGGCCACCATGTGGTTCATGGGCAATGCAATGGCCAAGCCCGACAATGCGGGCGCCGGTTCCACCGACTACATGCACCTCTTCGGGCTCGTCGTGCTCGGCTACATGTGGGCGAAGATCGCCAAGACGGCCGAGGAAAAGCTGGCCGAAGGTGCCGGCGACCGCGAGGCCTATCTGAAGAACAAGCTCATCACGGCAAAATTCTTCATGGAACGCATCATGCCGGAAACCGCGCTGCGCAAAGCCCGCATCGAAACCGGCGCCGACACAATGATGGCACTGGATGCGGCGGCGTTTTAATTGAGCTTGCCTCTTCTCCCCAGCGGGGAGAAGGTGGCCCAACGGGCCGGATGAGGGGGCGCCGAAGGCGCCACTCTTTCTGGCTCCGGCCTTGCCGGAGCCCCCCTCATCGCCTCGCGTTGCTCGGCACTTCTCCCCGCTGGGGAGAAGAGGAAACAATCAATTCACGGCCAATGGCCGACAGGGAGATGAAACAATGACCGACGTCTTCATTTACGACCACGTGCGCACGCCGCGCGGCCGGGGCAAGAAAGATGGCGCACTGCACGAGGTGCCGACGCCGCGTCTGGCTGCCAAGGTGCTGCAGGCGCTGCGCGACCGCAACGGGCTGGATACATCCACCGTCGACGACATCATCATGGGCTGCGTCGACCCGGTATTCGAAGCCGGTGCCGTGATTCCGAAGGCCGCGGCCTTCGAGGCCGGCTATTCCAACAAGGCGCCAGGCATGCAGATTTCCCGTTTCTGCGCCTCAGGCCTTGATGCCGTCAACTTCGCCGCCGGCAAGATCGCCGCTGGCGCCGATGACATCGTCATTGCCGGTGGCGTCGAGAGCATGTCGCGTGTCGGCATGGGCATGTCCGGCGGCGCCTGGTACATGGATCCGTCGGTCAATTTCCCCGGCTATTTCATGCCGCAGGGCGTCTCGGCCGACCTGATCGCCACGAAGTACGGCTTCTCCCGCGACGACGTCGACGCCTATGCCGTCGAAAGCCAGAAGCGCTCCGGCCATTCCTGGGACAACGGCTATTTCAACAAGTCCGTCATTCCGGTGAAGGATCAGAACGGCATCACCATCCTCGCCAAGGACGAGCACATGCGTCCGACGACGACGATGCAGAACCTCGCGTCGCTCAACCCGTCGTTCCAGATGCCGGGCGAGATGGGCGGCTTCGAGGCCGTCGGCATCCAGGCGCATCCGGAAATCGAGCGGATCAACTACGTCCACCACGCTGGTAATTCTTCCGGCATCGTTGACGGCTCAGCCGCGGTTCTCGTCGGCTCGAAGGCCGGTGGCGAGAGCATGGGCATGAAACCCCGCGCCCGTATCAAGCATTTCGCCAATATCGGCTCCGATCCGGCCCTGATGCTGACCGGCCCGGTCGATGTCACCGAAAAGCTTCTGAAGCGCGCTGGCATGACCATCGGCGATATCGACCTGTTCGAGCTCAACGAGGCCTTTGCCGCCGTCGTCTTGCGCTACATGCAGGCCTTCGACATCCCGCATGACAAGATCAACGTCAACGGCGGCGCCATCGCCATGGGCCATCCGCTCGGCGCCACCGGCGCGATGATCCTCGGCACCGTGCTCGACGAACTGGAGCGCCGCGGCCTACAGACCGCGCTGGTCACGCTGTGCATCGGCGCCGGCATGGGCACGGCGACGATCATCGAGCGGGTATGAGGTCTTCCCTCCCCCTTGTGGGGAGGGTGGCCCGAAGGGCCGGGAGGGGTCTTCGCCACGTGGCAGGAAACCCCTCCCCAACCCCTCCCCACAAGGGGGAGGGGCTTACCCGGCCGGATCGCCCTCAATTTCAGGCGGCGGCATCGAGCGAAGCCAAGATTTCAAGGGAGAGGAATTCCCACATGACAACCTACACCAATTTCACCATCGAAACCGACGCCGACGGCATTGCGCTGGTCACATGGAACATGCCCGACAAGTCGATGAACGTCTTCACCGTCGAGGTGATGAAGGAACTCGACGCCATCGTCGATCAGACCGTTGCCGACGAAGCCGTCAAGGGCGTCGTCTTCACCTCCGGCAAGTCCACCTTCTCCGGCGGCGCCGATCTGTCGATGATCAAGGGCATGTTCACGTTCCAGGCCGAGCAGAAGAAGATCGATCCGGACAACGCTGCGCAAAAACTGTTCGAGCTGACCGGGCAGATGACCGGCCTGTTCCGCAAGCTCGAAACCTCCGGCAAGCCGTGGGTCTCTGCCATCAACGGCACCTGCATGGGCGGCGCGTTCGAGCTGTCGCTCGCTTGCCACGGCCGCGTCGCTGCCAATTCCAAGTCGGTGAAGCTCGCCCTTCCCGAGGTCAAGGTCGGCATCTTCCCGGGTGCGGGCGGCACACAGCGCGTTCCGCGCCTCACCAACGCGCAGGACGCCCTGCAGATGATGACGACCGGTTCGTCGCTCACCCCGCAGCGCGCCAAGGCGATGGGCCTGATCCAGGAGATCGCCGAACCCGCCGAGCTGATCAATGCTGCCAAGGCGATGATCAAGAATGGCCTGAAGCCCGTCCAGCCCTGGGACGAAAAGGGCTACAAGGTTCCGGGCGGCGGCATCTGGACGCCGGCCGCAGCCCAGCTCTGGCCTGCCGCCTCCGCCATCCTGCGCCGCGAAACCTCCGGCAATTATCCGGGCGGCCTTGCGATCCTCAAATGCGTCTATGAAGGCCTGCAGGTCCCCTTCGATACGGGCTTGAAGATCGAGCAGCGGTATTTCACCGAAATCCTGCAGACCACCGAAGCCTTCTCGATGATCCGCTCGCTGTTCGTCTCGATGCAGGAGCTCGGCAAGGGCGCCCGCCGACCGGCCGGCATCCCGAAAGCGGACCTGAAGCAGATCGGCGTCGTCGGCGCCGGCTTCATGGGCGCCTCGATCGCCTATGTCGCCGCTGCCGCAGGCATCGAAGTCACCCTGATCGACCGCGACATCGAAGCCGCAGAGAAGGGCAAGGCCCATTCGGAAGGCTTGGTCAAGGATGCGATCGGTAAGGGACGGCTGACGCAGGACGACGCGGCAGCGCTGCTTGCCCGCATCACCCCGTCGGCCGATTACAATGACCTGAAGGGCGTCAAGCTCGTCGTCGAAGCTGTGTTCGAAGACCGCCAGGTCAAGAAGGACGTGATCGAGAAGGTGGAGGCCGTGCTCTCCGAAGACGCCATCTTCGCCTCCAACACCTCGACGCTGCCGATCACCGGCCTTGCCAAAAATTCGAAGCGCCCGGCCCAGTTCATCGGCATCCATTTCTTCTCGCCGGTCGAAAAGATGATGCTGACGGAAGTCATCCTCGGCAAGGAAACCGGCGACGTGGCGCTTGCCACCGCGCTCGATTTCGTCGCCGCGATCAAGAAGACGCCGATCGTCGTCAACGACACGCGCGGCTTCTACGTCAACCGCTGCGTCTTCCGATATATCCACGAAGCCTATGACATGCTGATCGAAGGTGTTCCGGCGGCAATGATCGAAAATGCCGCCAAGATGGCCGGCATGCCGGTTGGTCCGCTGTCGCTGAACGACGAAGTGGCGATCGATCTCTCCCAGAAGATCCTCAAGGCTTCGATCGCCGATCTCGGCGAAGGCTCCGTCGATCCGCGCCACATGACGCTGATTAACAAGCTCGTCGACGACCTCGACCGCCGCGGCCGCAAGAACGGCAAGGGCTTTTACGATTACCCGGCCAAGCCCGCCAAGAAGTCGCTCTGGCCGGGCCTCAAGGATCTCTTTGTCCAGAAGCCGGCGGAAAGTTTCGACGTCGAGACGATCAAGCAGCGCTTCCTCGTCACCATCGCCTTGGAAGCCGCCCGCACCATCGAAGAAGGCATCGTCACCGACCCGCGCGAAGCCGATGTCGGCTCCATCCTCGGCTTCGGTTTTGCCCCCTATACCGGCGGTACGCTGAGCTATATCGACGGCATGGGCGTGAAGACCTTCGTGGCGCTCTGCGAAAAGCTGGCCGCCACCTACGGCGACCACTTCCAGCCGACGCCGCTCTTGAAGGACATGGCCGCCAAGGGCGAGACGTTTTATGGGCGGTTCGATCCCTATGCGGGAGCCGCCAAGGCTGCCTGACAAGGGACGCCGGATATTCGGCGACATTCAGAACCAACAGACAGGCCCTTCAGGGCCTGCCTGACCACACCGGCGCCTACCAAAACCGGCACGGCATCGGCAAAGCCCGCCGTCCTGTCGGTCGGCAATCCCCAGATCGCCAAGGGCGCCGGCGACGCCCGGTCAAGCCTACATCGCCGCTAATGCCCGGCTGGAAAAGCGACGCCGGCCGCCTCGACGCGCTGACCACCCTCCCCGCCCCGGCGTCCGCAAGGCCGTCAAATGGAACTCACCGCTCTACGGCATAGGCGGCCAGACGTGGTTCCTTGGCGTCGACTGCTTCGCCCAATACCTCAAACTCGCCTTCTTTCGAGGCGCGTCGCTTAACCCGGTCTCGCCAATCGATTCCAAGAATGCGGGGACGCGGTATCTTCATATTTATGAGGGGGATGAGGCACAGTTGGCCGATTGGGTGAGGCAGGCGAGCACGTTGCCGGCGGGAGAGGATCGTCACCATTGCGCTCAACCGGCAAGTGTTATGACACGTTATATTGGCCCTATTCTCTGCTAACTATATTTGCAATCAAATGATTTAGCTGCGAACAATTGCCAAAATATTTGATGGCATGATTGCGGCTTCCAGCTTTTAGAGCTCGGCTACCAGTCGCTGCAGACCAGCCGAGCCAATCAGATTGTCCCGTCGATAGAACGCTAGTCCTCAACTCCGTAAGCCCATATCGAGAATCTTGAATCTCAAGAATTTTCGCCCTGGAGACGGGTGTTGCTGAATTATGATTATAAAGAAGATCAATCAATGCAGATGTACGTTTTGTGTTCATTAAATAATCCTCAAGAATTGAAGCAAACCAAAATAGCTGAAACTCCAATAGTCGTGGTGAAATCTCAACAATTGATTCAATAACTTCTGCTAAAAATTCCTTATCGTTAACGCCTGAACAAAATCCATGTACGCTCTTCGTCAAATTTGGAAACCTTATTATAATATCAGGCAACCTTTTTTCGACTTTATCCGCGTGATCTCGCATAATTGTAAGAATTAATTCTGCATCCTCCTCCTCAATATCTGGCTGGTTAAGAATCTTGTTTAAGTACATAAGTTCCGAATCCGAAAGCGGGAATTTCACCATCGCTCCCTTTATTTCCGATTGATCGTCATATCCGTGCGCAATGATGATACGCCGGCGCTTCAACAACGCTTCTTTTGCTTCATCTATTTCATTCTCCATTTTTACATGCTGAGCAGCATTTCTGCTGGTCTTTTGCGGATTCACCGACAATCCCTTCTCTCCAAGTATGATTTGAAGAAGTATAAAGTCACTTGTTATAATTTTTTCATCATCTGAAAATAAATATATATCATCCATAAATCTAATTATTTTGCTTGACCTCAACCCATGGTAATTTTCTACAAATCTAAGAAAATCATTACCAATCATCTTTGATGGATATAGTCCTTGCGGGAGAAAGTCGACGGATCTTCCTGAATTTATTTCCCTAAGCATCTGTCCAAATGAATTTACGTCATCTTCTGAGCAATCTAGTTCTCTAAACCAGTTAACTACATCATGATGATATATGCTGTTAAAGTAGGAAGCTACATCAACACTTATAAAGTGTTTGTATTTTTTTGAGTAATCGGAAATTGCGCCCTTAAAGGCTTTATAAGCCACTGTCGCGTTAATCGGATTACCTTCCTCAAACCGGTAACCAAAATGTTCTCTATCCTTGCTAAACGGCTTTCTGAACCGAGATTTGTTTTTGTATACGATATCATACAAGAAGTATTCGCTGACAACATCCAGTTTAACAGTCCGTCTTAAATGATGAGATGGTTTTGCCGCATACACCCTTCTCTGCGGCAAAAAAGAATAAGACTTTTCCTTCTCATCGCGACACCTAGATATAAAATCAATTATATCGGCCTCACCTCTCTCAATAAGAAAGAGATTTGTTTTGAGGGGAAATAGAGTTTTTGGAAGGTCGGTCCTGTAGAATTCAAGCGTTGATTTCACTAATAATGTTGAGGCAGAATTGTCAGCTGTTTTTGCTGTTGGCTTTATCATTTTTGGGCGAGGAATGAATTTTCTCGGTGAATCAGACATAAAGACTTTCAATTCCCTATTTCGTGTAAATAAATGCATTGCATGCTACATCTTGCTGGCATCATTTCAATCATAAATTGATCAATGGAAAGAAGCGTCTACAGCGTGCACCTTCGCCCCGGCCAGCCATACGCCGCGCGATACACTCGCCACCACCCAACCCGGACCACCCATGGACGCCCTCACCTCCCCCCACGCCTTCGCCACCCCAGTCGAATGGGACACCTGGCTTGCCACCCACCACGCCCAGTCCCCCGGCATCTGGCTGCTGATCGCCAAGAAGAACGCCAAAAGACCGCTGATCACCATCGGCGAGGCGCTGGATGTTGCGCTCTGCTACGGCTGGATCGACAGCCAGCGGAAGGGCTTTGACACAGAATCCTATCTGCAGCGCTATTCGCCCCGGCTGGGCAAAAGTCCGTGGTCACGGTTGAATGTCGACCGGGTGGCGGCGTTGACCGAGGCTGGTCGCATGCAGGCGGCGGGTCTTGCGGAAGTGGCGGCAGCCAAGGCAGACGGCCGCTGGGCGGTGGCCTATGAGCCACAGCGAAATGCCGCGCTGCCGGAAGACCTGGTCGCAGCGTTGAACGGCAATGCGAAAGCCGCTGCCGTATTTGCGGCACTCGACAAGACCGGCCAATACGCGCTGATCCTGCCGATCCTGAAAGCCACCACGCCGAAAATCCGGCTGGCCCGTCTCGAGAAGGCCATCGCCCGGCTCAGCGGGGATAAATAAAGTCCGCCTTTGCCGTCAAAGGCCGCTGCGCCCGGCATTTCTCCCAAAAAATCATCCCCGTTCATCCCCGGCCTGAAAAATGCGGCCATACGTCTTCCCGTCTCCGCCGCCGGAGTGTTTCGCGAGACGGTCGCGGGCAGGTGGAGGCCGGCGCACCGGATGAAACGGAGTACATATAAAAACCGCCGGCAATGCCGGCGGTCGAAGCTCGAAGTGGAGGATGGCGCGGCGCTTAGGCCGCCATGCCCTGGATGGCCGAGACCTGCCAGTCGCCGCCGCGCTTGCGCAGGAACGTCCAGAGTTCGACGGTTTCCGTCAGGTTGTCCGGATCACCCTCGACGACGCGGCCGGTGGCGCGGTCGCGCACCACATCGATGCTTTCATAGCGCATCGCCACGGTCGCGTAGTCATCGCCGTCCTCGTTCCAGGCTTCGGCGACATCGCCCTGCACCAGATGCACGTCGCTGACCTCGTTTTTCAGGCCCTTGGTGGCGTTGTCGCTCAGTTCTTCCGCCAGCCACGACATCGCTTCCGGTGTCGTCAACTTGCGCAGCGTGGCGTAATCTTCGGCCGCATAGGCAGCCTGAACCTGCTTCAGCATTCCCTCGAACTGGCCGAGATCCTCTTCGCCAACTCCGATTTCGTCGGTCGTGTCATCGGCCATGCGCGGCTGAGCCGGACGGGATGCGCCCGTAGCAGCGGCACCGCCACCACCGATCGACGGGATCTTGAAGGACGGCATGCCCGAGCCGAAACCGGAGCCCTGGCCCTGCGTGCCAAAACCCTGCATCGGCGAGGCGCTGGCGCCACGCGGTGCGTAGCCTGCCGGTGCTGCCGTCTGGCGATTGCGGAAGAAGCGGAGGGCGAGCATCACAGCGCCACCGATCAGGGCGATCTGCAAGAGCATGCCAAGCATGCCGGCCATGCCGCCAAAGCCGTTGCCCATCATCATGCCGATCAGGCCGCCAAGGGCGAGACCACCGAGCATGGAGCCGGCAAAGCCGCCGAAGAAGCCGCCCGGACGCTGGGCGCCGGGACGGGCTGCCTGGCCCATGTTCTGCTGGCCGGCAGCACCGGGCGTCGTCGCCTGGTTCTGTGGGGTCATCGTGCGGTTGATCGGCGTTGCGTCCGCCGGCGCCGTGCGGGTGACCGGCGGCTGGGAGAATGTGCGAGTGCCGCGGCTGCCGAAGCTGCTGCCGCCACGCCGGGCCTCAGCCAGATCGACCACCGTCAGCATCACCATGGAAGCGACCGCAACGGTCGCAAGAACGCGTCCAACTCTAAACATGAAACCCAATCCTGTTGCCTGGCCCGCAAGCGCGCGCCTCTTGACAGACATATGGGGGCAATGGCCGGCGAATTGAAGGCTTTTGGGCCGCAGTTCACCGTAAAGCGGGCATTGGACACGGGTAAAAACCGGAGAAGAAAGAACCGCACGATCATCCCCGCGGCTTGAAACAGGGCGATCATGCCAAGAAAAAGGCGGCACTCCGGCCGCCTTTACCTGTTTGATTTTGTTGGCCGCCTTTAACCGATAAACGTATCGTAAAGCAGCTTGAGATTGAGCACGACGATGATCGAGGCGACAATCCAGGCGAGGGCCGCGACATATTTCGGGATGACGAAAGTGCCCATCTTCTTTTTGTCGGAAACGAAGCGGACCAGCGGAATGACCGCGAACGGAAGCTGCATCGACAGGATGACCTGGGAGAACACCAGGAGTTCGGCCGTCCCCTTTTCACCATAGATCCAGGTGACGACGACAACCGGAATGATGGCGATACCACGGGTGATCAGGCGTCTGGCCCATTGCGGAATACGCAGCCGTAAAAACCCTTCCATGACGATCTGGCCGGCCAGCGTCGCCGTCACCGTCGAGTTGAGGCCGGAGGCCAGCAGCGCCACGGCAAACAGCGTCGAGGCAATGCCGAGGCCAAGCAGCGGCGACAGGAGTTCGTAGGCCTGGCCGATCTCGGCGACATCGGTGCGGCCATTGGCGTGGAAGACCGAGGCGGCAATGATCAGGATGGCGGCATTGATGAACAAAGCCAGCATCAGCGCAATCGTGCTGTCGGCCGTCGCCCATTTGATCGCATCACGCTTGCCCTCATCGGTGCGCTTGTAGTTGCGGGTCTGGACGATCGAAGAGTGGAGATAAAGGTTATGCGGCATGACGGTGGCGCCGATGATGCCGATGGCGATGTAGAGCATAGCCGGATTGGTGACGACCTCGCTCGACGGCAGGAAGCCAGAGAGAACGGCAGCAACCGGCGGCGCGGCAGCGGCGATTTGCACGAGGAAGCAGCCGGCGATGACGATCAGAAGGGCAATGACGAACGCCTCAAGATAGCGGAAACCCTTGTTCATCAGGAGCAGCAGCAGGAAAGCATCCGCCGCGGTGATCAGCGCACCGCCGATCAGCGGAATGCCGAATAAAAGCTGCAGCGCGATTGCCGTGCCGATGACTTCGGCGAGGTCACAGGCGATGATTGCCGCTTCGCAGGCAAGCCAGAGCATGAAGTTGACGGGCCTGGAATAGGTGTCTCGGCAAGCCTGGGCGAGATCCCGGCCAGTGGCGATGCCGAGACGGGCGGCGAGCGCCTGCAGGAGGATCGCCATCAGGTTGGAAAGCAGAATGACCGTCAGCAGGGTATAACCGAACTGCGAACCGCCGGCGATATCGGTCGCCCAGTTGCCGGGATCCATGTAGCCGACCGACACCATATAGCCCGGCCCCATAAAGGCGAGCAGCCGACGGAACCAGGTGCCGCCGGAGGGAACCGGAATGCTGGCATTGACCTCGGGAAGGCTCGGGCGCGCGTCCTGATCCGGACTGGAAAAGGTCCAGCTCTTCTGCGGTGTAAGGACGGCTTCGGAATTGGACATGCACGGTCTCCGGATGCGCAATGGGCTCTGTTATCCAAAACCTATGCCAGGGCAAAACATTATGCAATAGGCTATATTTCATCGTTTTGGCTTTTTTCAGAGAATGGGAAGACACGTGGGGCGGCAATGTGGAGGACGGGATAAATCGTTATGAAAAATCCGAGCGCGTGTTATGAAACCTCAAAAGCATTGATGAAAAAACTTGAGAGGACATCGCCCCGTTGCCGCGCCGCCCTGTACCCCGCACGGATCCGCTCCCAGACGCGGACATTCACTCCGAGGGTTTTAGGCAGACCCGCGAGGCACGGCGCGGTGCGCTGATCGAGGATTATGTCGAGCTAATCGCCGACCTGATCGAGGATGGCAACGAGGCCCGGCAGGTGGATATCGCCGCCCGCCTGGGCGTGGCGCAGCCGACAGTCGCCAAGATGCTGGCAAGGCTGGCTGCTGAAGGGCTGGTATCGCGCAAACCCTATCGCGGCGTGTTCCTGACCGGGGCCGGCCAGAAGATGGCGCTGGAAAGCCGGGCACGCCACCAGACGGTCGAAGCCTTTTTGCGCTGCCTCGGCGTCAGCCCGGAAACCGCCCGCATCGATGCCGAGGGCATCGAGCATCATGTCAGCGTCGAGACGCTGGAAGCCTTCCGCCGCTTCATCGAACGGAAAGCCTGATCTAACCGGCCGTCAGCCGTCTCGCGAAACGTTCCCCAAGAATGATGATGATGCCGGCCGAAAAGATCAGCGCCGCGCCGACGAACACCTGGGCTGCGGGGATATCGCCCCAGATCAGAAAGCCGAGCCCAAAAGCCCAGATCAGCGAGGAATATTCAAACGGCGCCAGCACCGAGACCGGCGCCCGCCGCATGCCCTCGAACAGCGCATATTGCGCGATACCGGCGATCAGCCCGGTTCCCACCATCAGGCCCACATCGAGAAGGCTTGGCGGAACCCAGGTAACAATGACGGCAATGCCGGTGAACAGGATGAAGAAGCCGCTCGACAGCGTCATCTGCACCAGCGTTACCTCCTGCATCGCGGTCTTGCGCAAGAGCACCGTCGAAAACGCCCAGAACACCGCGGCTTGCAACGCCAGCCAGACCGGCAGGGAGAGTTTCATGCCCGTCCCGAACGGATCGGTCGCCACCAGCACGCCGATGAAACCGACGATAACCGCGATCCAGCGCAGGGGCGGGACGTCTTCCTTGAGGATCGGTACGGCAAGAATGGTGATCAGGATCGGTGCCGCATAGTAGAGCGTCGTCAACTCGGCCAGCCCGAGATCGCGGGCGGCGGTATAGTAGGACAGCCAGGCGGCGAGCAACAGCAGGTTGCGCAGGATCATCGGCTTGAGCACCGGCGAACGCAGCGAGCGGACAAGCAGCGGGCCGCGGCCGATAGCGGCACAGATTGCAAAGATCGTCACGCTGCGCACGAACAGGATCTGCCAGACGGGCAACGCCACCACCAGCCATTTGACCGAAGCGTCCTGCAGCGTGAACAGGAAATAGGAAAAGATCGTCAGCAGAATGCCTGAAAGCACGGAGGTATTCACGGAGGGCTCCCGAAGGCGCTGCGCAAATCGCGCGCGCGATCTGTGATATCGCGAGGCCAGCGCGCACGGAAGAGGCATGACGGCGCGATGTGTGGCGAAAAATGGGGGCGCGGCGAGAAATACCGCCTAACGATCAGTCTTTCCGGTTGCCGGGATTTAGCTCACAGCCGCCCAAGTCAAAGCCCAATCACCGACAGCATGACGAACGTGGCGAACAAGACAAAATGGGTCATGCCCTCGATGGCATTGGTTTCGCCGTCATTGAGGTTGATGGCGGCAACGATCAGGGTGATCGTCACCATCACCGTCTGCACCGGCGTCATCGCCATGATGAAGGGCTGGCCGGTATAGAGCGCAATCGCCTCCATCACCGGCACCGTCAGGATGACGGTCGACAATGACGCACCAAGTGCGATGTTGACGACGGCCTGCATGCGGTTGGCAAGCGCTGCCCGCATCGCCGTCATGATTTCCGGCGAGGCGGAAATGGCCGCAACGACGATCGCCGCAAGGACCGGCGGTGCGCCGGTTCCCTTCAGGCCAGCCGTCAGCAGCCCTGACATGACTTCCGCCAGAGCGCCGATAATGACGACACCGATGATCAGGATCGTTATCGACACAGCCACCGGCTCGTCCTCAGACGGGTGCTTTTCGCCGCCTTCGCGCTTCGGATAGCTGTAGCTGAAGAAGTAGCTGTGCACCCCGACCTGCATCTTCAGGAAGACCGCATAGAGTGTCACCATCGCCACGATGGTGAAGGCCGAATAGAGGTGCCATTTGGCTTCAGGAACGAATTCCGGCACGACCATCGAAATGCCCATCGCCGTCAGGATCATGACGCTATAGGTGCGGCTGGAATCGTCGTTGTAGGATTGCTCGCCATGCTTGAGGCCGCCGAGCAGGGCCGCCAGCCCGAGAATGCCGTTGATATCGAGCATGACGGCCGAATAGATCGTGTCGCGCACCAGCGTTGGCGAGATCTCCTCGCCGCTCATCATGATCGCCAGAATGATCACCTCGACCAGCACCGCCGACAAGGTCAGGATCATCGTACCATAGGGATCGCCGACCTTGGCGGCCAGTACTTCGGCGTGGTGGGCAACCCGCATCGAGGCAAGCACGATGGCAAAGACCAGCACGGCAGCACCGGCAAGGGCTGCCACCTGCCCGCTTTCCAGCAGCGCGTGTTCGAACAGGAAACCGGCGGCGGCAAGAACCAGCGCCGCACCCAGCAGGATTTCGGACTTCACGATCGAGAACAAATGCGGCGCCTCGCAACCAGAAGATACGGTCTCACCGGAGTATAGGCGGCAGACGGCGCATTTCAATCGGGGCAGCGCGATTGCGAGTGAGGTCGACAGGATTATTTTCCTTTTTCTCTTTACTGCACCCCGGATTTTGGCTAATCTTGGCCACGAGATAGCCAAGACGGCAAGAACTTAAAAAACAGCAAGAACACGAGAAAGCGTCACGCTTCACCGCCTGCAGGATGCGCAACGATGTTTTCACATGACCGGATCTGGAGTGCGATCGATGCGCTCGCCGAGCGGCATCAACTATCCCCTTCGGGCCTTGCCCGGCGGGCCGGGTTAGATCCGACCTCTTTCAACAAGTCCAAGCGCCATTCCGCCGATGGCCGCGAGCGCTGGCCCTCGACGGAATCGATCGCCAAGGTGCTTGACGCCACCGGCTCGACGATAAACCAGTTCATGGACTTCCTGCGGCCGGGGCCGGTTTCCAACGCCCTGCCGGACGGTGCCTTTCCACCCCAGGCAAGCTCCATTCCGCTGCTCGGCTTCGCTCAGGCCGGGGCCGGCGGCTTCTTCGACGATGGCGGTTTTCCGGCGGGCCAAGGCTGGGATGTCGTCGAATTTCCGGCAGCTCCCGGCGCCAAGGCCGGCGTCTATGCGCTGGAAATCCAGGGCGACAGCATGCTGCCGCTCTATCGCGACGGCGATGTGCTGATCGTCGAGCCGGGCGCACAGGTCCGCCGCGGCGACCGTGTGGTGGTCAAGACCACCGAGGGCGAAGTGATGGCCAAGGTGCTGGTGCGCCAGACCCCACGCAACATCGAACTCCTGTCGCTCAACCCCGACCACCCAAACCGCACATTCGAACTCAGCGACGTCGAATGGATCGCCCGCATCATCTGGGCCAGCCAATAGGACAGTTTTCCTGATGAAGCGGCACCTGCTCACCATCGGCGGCGGTTTGGCCGGCATTGCCCTGACTGTCGCCCTACTGCTGACTGGCGCGTCGGTCATTCAGGGGCGGCAGGGCGCCGAGACCCAGGATTTTACGCTCGAAACACCCGACATGGCCGATGTGCCAGATCTCGGTGGCGACGGGATGAATACCGAAGATGCTGGTGAGACCGTGCCTGCCGATCCGGCTTCCGGCGAGACCGCGCCGATGGGGACTGTAGGCGAAGGCCTGCCGCAAACACAGGGCGAAACCGTGCGCGATATCGCCCCGGAACAATTCGGCCTTCCGGAAGAGGTTACAGCGCAGCCATTGGAGCGCATCGAGCCACGTTTGCCGTTATCGCAGCCGGTTGCCAAGCCGGAGGCCGTTCCCGCCATTCTGCGCCATCCGGTCGCGCTCACGGCCGGTCTTATCCAATTCGACGACCGGTTGCTGCAGCTGGACGGGATACTGCCGCAAAAGGCGGATCGGATCTGTGGCGAGGCGGGACAGGTGTGGCCATGCGGTACGGTGGCCAAAACCGCATTCCGCAATTTCCTGCGGGCGCGTGCGCTTTCCTGTACCGTGCCGAAGAACGGCTGGCAGGGAACGCTGACCGCCGCCTGCAGTGTCAACAACACCGATCCGGCCGCGTGGCTTGCCGAAAGCGGCTGGGCGGACGTACCGGCGGGATCGCCGCTGGCCGGCAAGGTGGACGCTGCCCGCAAGGCCCGCCTTGGTTTTTTCGGAGATGACCCCAGAACGTTCGACACGACCGCGACGCCTCCGGCCGAAATATCCCTGCCCGAGGATACCGCCACTGATACGCCCGGTCAGGGCTTGTAGACGGCGGCGGCGGTCCATATCTGACAACATCGGCACAGCAACACGGATATCCCATGCCCAACACCATGAGCCATCATGAAGCCCTCATCTACGTCATGGTGATGATGTCGGCCGTCGATACCGCCATGACCGATGGCGAGCTGGAGCGCATCGGCAGGCTGACCAGCTTCCTGCCGGTGTTTGACGGTTTCGACCATGACCACCTGATGCATGCGGCGCGCGAATGCACGGCCCTTCTCGACGGTCCGGAAGGGTTGGACATCGCACTCGAAGTCGTGCGTGAAGCGCTTCCCGCGCGCCTCTACGACACCGCCTACGCGCTGGCCGTCGAGCTTGCCGCCGCCGATCGTTCCATCGCCCAGGAGGAAATCCGGTTGCTGCAACTGCTGCGCGACCGGCTGGGGCTGGACAAGCTGACCTGCGCCGCGATCGAGCGTGGCGCCATGGCCCGTTTCCGCAGGTAAGGGAAGCGGACTTCCGCTTCACGCCAACGTGTGTTCCCCTTGATCGCACGCCCGTTAGAATAGCCGTCCACAGGACGAACCGGCAGGTGGCGATGGTGCGGGCATGACACTGGAGATATTCGGCATCGGCGAGCCCGTATTGCGCCTGACCGTCTTTGCTGCAATCTTCCTGCCGCTCGCCGTGCTTGAACTGGCTCACCCGCGGCTGGAGCGTCCGGAACTGATGCGGGCGCTCAAGGCGCAGCGCTGGTTTACCAACCTGTCTATCCTTATCCTGTCGTCGCTGATGTTGCGGATGATCTTTCCGGCGGCGGCCACCGGCGTCGCCCTGTTTGCCAACGCGCATGGATACGGGCTTTTGCCGATGCTCGGCCTGCCACCGCTCGTCAGCGGTATCCTCGCCTTCGTCATTCTCGATTTCGCCATCTGGCTGGAGCATGTGATCTTTCACAAGGTTCCGCTGTTCTGGCGCATTCACCGGGTGCACCATGCCGATACCGGGCTGGACCTGACGACGGCGCTGCGCTTCCATCCGCTGGAAATCCTGCTGTCGGTCCTGTGGAAATCGGCCTTCATCCTGGCGATCGGTGCGCCTGCGGTCAGCGTTTTGATCTTCGAGATCGTGCTGAATGGGGCGGCGATGTTCAATCACGCCAATCTGAAACTTCACGCCCGCGCCGACCGCCTGCTGCGCCGCCTGATCGTCACGCCCGACATGCACGCCATTCATCATTCCGCCGAGCCGGACGAGACCGATAGCAATTACGGCTTCAATCTTTCCCTCTGGGACCGGATATTCTCTACCTACCGCGAGCGCTCGAAACAACCGCCGGAAACCATGCGGATCGGACTTTCACAGTATCGCAACCCCTCGCCTGCACGGCTCTTCTGGTCGCTGTTTCTGCCGTTTCGGAAGATGGACTGACCGCAGGTCAATAAATACCCGCCGGGAAATAACGCAGGTAGATTTCGTTCAGCCGGCCTTTGCGGGACAGTTCCAGCAACGCATGATCGATCGCCTGCGTCAGTGCCGAATCGCCCTTGCGGTTCATGATTGCCAAACCCTCACCCAGAAAGCGTTGTGAAAAATGGGCGCCCTCGATCAGGGCGCAGCAATTGGCCGCGTCACTGCCAGCCGTCCAGAAGGACAATTGCATGCCGTCGGAAAACACTGCAGCAACGCTCCCTTGCTTCAGGGCCGCCAGCATCGCCTCGCGGCTTGGAAAAGACTGCGTCTCAAGCTGCGGAAAAAACGCTTTGAGCATCGCCTCATGCGTGGTGCCGGACATTGTGCCGACCCGCTTGCCTGCCAGCGACGCCACCGAAAGAGCGTTTCCCATCGCCTGACGGTTGGCCGCAAACCGGGCCGGGAGCTTCATGAATGCGCGCGAAAAGGCGAACCGCTGCCGCAGTTCCGAACTGATGCCGATCCCGGCAATGACGGCCTCTCCTTGCCCGCCCTCGAGCGCCGGCTGCAACTCCGCGAAGGTCACGGCCTGGATCTGGCATTTGGCGTCGATTTCCAGCTCATGGCAGATCTCGCGCACCAGATCGACATGGAAGCCGGCAAGCTTGCCGGACTGGTCGATGAAATTGAACGGCGGAAAATCCACCGTCGTGAGAAACCGCAGGCGCGCCAACCCGCTGAGGTCCGGCTTCGCGATCCGCTCGCGCGCATCGAACAATAGCGGCAGATCATGAACGCCATCGGCAGCGCGTGACACGGCCTGAAAAGGTGCAACCAGCAACACGCAAAGCGAGAAAATCCCGTAAAATTTTAGAGATGCACGGACAGCGCGTAACATTATGATCATTCCCGGGACGAGATAGGGGGTATTGCCGCGCCACGCGGCGATGAGGTTTTCATGCGTCTGGAAGAATATCCGGACAATTCCGGAATGGCTACCGCGAATGAGCCACCGGCCGGGCGACCGCAGCCTGGTGCCGTAGTAGGAGGATTCGCGCCTGCACTAAAGCAAGAGGGGAGGCTGCTGCTGCAAATGGGCATCGGCAAGCCCTCGATTGCGCGAGCAATGCAGCTTGCGCAAGCGCACGGCACGACCGTCGAAGACGAGCTGCTCGCATCCGGCGAGATCGACGAAACCATCTATTTCGAGGCGTTGGCGGAAATGCTGGGGCTCGACGTCATGGCCGATATCGATCCCGGCCGGGTTCAGGACATCGAAGGGCTAGATACCCAGATCGCGCGGCCGGAAATCCTGCGGCTCCATCATGCAAGCCGCCCGCCGGTGACCGTGATCGTTCCCACCCTTGGCCGGTTGGCCGGACTTGCAACCCTTTTACAGCGGACACCGCTGCTGCGGCCATCGCTCGCCGTTTCGACACCGTCGGCCGTGCGCGATGCGGCCTGGCGGGCCGGCGCAAAGCGGCGGGTTTCGGCGGCAACGCGTGCGCTGTTTGAGGCCGCGCCGCTGCACAGTGCACGCATCACCTTCTGGGGCAAGCAGGGGTTTTATGCCGGCATCATGCTTGGCGCAGCGATTGTGGCCGCCGCCGCCGTGCCGCTGATCAGCATGCTGATCCTGCATATCGTACTGACATTGTTCTTCCTTGCCAATTTTATGGTGCGACTTTACGCGCTCGGCTGTGCCTTGCTTCGGGAACGCCAGGACAATATGGCGCAACCAGCTCTCGCAGACTGCCCGCTACCGGTCTACTCGGTGCTTGTCGCGCTCTACAGGGAAGAGAGTGTGGTGGCGCAGCTCGTTCATGCCCTCGACCGGCTGGACTGGCCGCGTTCGCGGCTCGATATCAAGCTGATCTGCGAGGAGGATGATGCTGCAACCATCGCCGCACTCAAGGCCTTACCGCTGGCGCGCGAATACGAGATCGTTCTGGTGCCTGTTCATATGCCTCGCACCAAGCCGAAAGCATTGACCTATGCCCTGCCCGGCGTTCGCGGCCGCTATGTGACGGTTTACGATGCCGAAGACCGGCCGCATCCCGGCCAGTTGCGCGAGGCTCATGCCGCGTTTGCGGCAGCGCCGCCGCATGTCATCTGCCTGCAGGCGCCGCTGATCATCACCAATGCCCGGCAATCCTGGTGGAGCGCCCTGTTTGCGCTGGAATATGCGGGATTGTTTCGCGGGCTGCTGCCGATGTTGTCCCTGACCGGCCTGCCCTTGCCGCTCGGCGGCACCTCCAATCATTTTCGCACCGATGAGCTGAAACGGATCGGCGGCTGGGATCCCTATAACGTGACCGAGGATGCCGATCTGGGGCTGCGGCTGCACCGCCTCGGTTATCGCGCTCGCGTCATCGTCAAGCCGACGCTCGAGGAAGCACCGGTAGAACGGTCCGTCTGGCTTGGCCAGCGCACGCGCTGGTTCAAGGGCTGGCTGCAGACATGGCTGATATTGATGCGCCGGCCCGGAAAACTGGCGGGCGAGATGGGCTGGCCGGCCTTTATCGTTTTCCAGATCCTGATTGCCGGCCTGCTGCTTTCCGCACTCAGCCACCCCTTTGTGGTCGGGTTTCTTGCCTATCTGACATGGCTGATGCTGGATGACAGCACGCTCACCGATGGCCGGCTGACGTTCTGGCTGTTCATCTGCGATATCGTCAACATCGCCGGCAGCTACGCCGTCTTCATCTCGCTTGGACGCAGCCGAATGATCGCCCGCGAGAAAAACGCCGTTGGCTGGCGGTGGATTTTCGTGCCTATCTACTGGCTGGCCATCTCGCTTGCAGCATGGAAAGCCTTGCTGGAGCTACGGACCAACCCGTTTTCCTGGAACAAAACGCCGCATGTTCCGGTCAGTGACCAAGGGGAGAGTTGATGGAACATCACCGTTTCAACGACAGAAAAACTGCCAGAAAAACGTTCAACCAATGTGCTGTGGGATTGGCCGCAAAGCCTCAAGAAACAAAGTGGAGCGGGTAGCGGGAATCGAACCCGCACGATCAGCTTGGGAAGCTAGGCTTTTGCGGGATTTTTCAAATACATAAATGTAAAAACCGCCAAAATCGGCCTTAACAAAAACAATTACTTAGCTTGCCATTGTAAAACCCGGAATGGCCGTTTTGGCCGCGAACGCGCCTCCGATGGCAGGCGCGAAGCACCCCCTATTGAAGAGGGCCTTCATGCTGCACCAGACCTATCGCTCTTTTCCCGAAGCCGCCGCCAGTTACATCGAACACGGCGGTGACAATCGATATCTGCCGAGGATCATCGACCACTTTCAAGATCGCGCCTTGGCCACCATCCATCCCTTCGACATCTATCAGATGGCCGAAACGCTCTACCCGCTTGCTGTCAACGCCACGCGCAACAGGCAGGCCCTTACGCCTGCAAGGGCGGTGATGATCCATGGCTACGAGCGGGGATGGTGCGGCTACATTAAGCTCCGCAGGCTTCGCCAAGATCCACCGAAGCGAAAGAGCCCTGCGGCGCCGGTCTGGCTTCACGCCTTCATCCGCCAGTGCGAGCGCGATCGGCTGCACCACGTCGCGGCGATCGTGCTGTTCATGTCGCAGACTGGCGCCAGGGTGAGCGAGGCCGTCAGACTGCTATGGGCGCAGGTTGACCTTGAAAGCCGGACCGCCCTGCTCCTCAAGACAAAGACCAGCGTCAACTCCAGGCGATATCTGACGGACGAGCTGGTCACGCGGCTGCGCAAGCTACGGGGCGAGGCAGCGGCCGACGATCACGTCTTTCGCTACACCTGCCGCCATTCCGTGAATGAAAGGATCAAGGCCGTCTGCGCCAGGGCGGAGATCAGCTACAAGTCGAGCCATGCCTGCGGCCGACATTCGTTTGCCACCAACGCGATGGACAACGGGATAGATATCACATCGACGATGCAGGCAGGCGACTGGCGGAGTGTTGAGGTGTTCCTCGGTACATACGTACACCCAAGGCAGAACGCCGGCCGTATAGTTGCTGACCGGTTCAACGCTTATAAGTATGACGCTGATCTCTGACTGGCGGCAAGCTTGCATGTGGATGCGACCACCTCCCGACGCGTCACACGGGAAGTAGAATTGATTCTCGGAGCAACTTCCAATGATCACTCATTACAGTCCGGACATACTCCTCAGGGATTTGGACCGCTTCGGCGAGCATTTCATCGGAAATCCGCTTTGCCGTGTAAGCCCCCATAACTTCCTCTCGTAAACCGAACGGAAAAAGCATAGCCACTGCCTGATATTTCGCAATATCGTCAAAAAACCACTGAAGATCACCGGACTCTTTATATCGCCGATCCTTTTCAGTTAATTTGTGCCCGAGTTGAATTACATCATCTTTAGTTTCCGTCCGCACAACTGAAGAATCAAGGACGTGAATCAGTTCTTTGCAACACACGAGCCGTTGCCAACCTAAATCCTGCTGCACGCTGTAAATCACCATCGCCATTTTGCCCGGCATCACAGCGGATCCAGAAGAGGGCTCGTGGTGGTAGCGATAATGGGTTCCTCGCAGGACATTCGCGGGAAGATTGACGCCCTTAACCTGAAGGCCGGAGTCCAGCAGAGACTTCCGAAAAGCATCCACGACCTCTTGCATCGGGACAGGAATGCGCCCCAAAGCTTCAAAATGACGAATCAGCTGCGATACAGACACATTAACCTCACAAAAAAAATCCGGGCCATATAGCCCGGATTTTCAACAATAAGAAAGATTTTACTTACGCGTTTAGTACATAGTCCCCAATAGACACAACCTGACGTCCATCGGAAGGTACATTATCACCTCCCGTGTCAGCCAATGCAGCCTCGATCGCGGCAAAGCCGGCATCAAAAAGCTGATCGGCCGAGGCGCAGTCAGGGCCTGGGAAGAACTTTAGGTTATCAAGAACCCTGCCCTCCGCAAAGAGGAGCGATAGGAACTTGTTCTCGCTCTCTGTCATCACAATTCTCCTGGTCACAAGGCTCAACACCATGCTGAGCCGCCGTTGAAACGTATATAGGCAACAAATACGTCTACTTTAAGTGCGCACTACACCAAAATTCTTGTAAGTCAATATGGTTCCGTCGCGTTAAGATGAACTTAACAGGCCGGCGAGCATCCCGCTAGTGGGGGGTGCCAACAATTATGTGGCATAATTCACACTTTGGCCATTATCGTTAAAACAGCATTCTGAGTTAAATATCACCTCTATCCTGTCTCAAAACAAGTCCCATCTAAGAAACGGTGCCCCGTGCCGGACTGCGGAAAGTGAGCCGTTTCAACATGAACGGCAATTTCTGGACACTCAACCATTCCACCGTTTCATTACGCTTTTCGGGCTTGTGTCCAGACCGCTCGACGGCGAGTTTCTGGCATCAGAGCGAATTGACGATAGGCATTTTCGTGTCTGTGCCGTCATAACGGGAGTTGTTCACCTCGCGCCCTACCCTGAAAAATTCCAAATCGCTGTCGATCTGGTTTTCCACCAGGACAGTCTTGGCGGCATTGCCCTGCACACTGAGGTCAAGCCATTCCTCGTAGGCGCTCGGATCGAGAATGACCGGCATTCGCGAATGGATGTGGGAGATATGATCAACTGCCGGCGCGGTGATGATCGTGCAGCTGGTGATGCCGAGGGTGTCGTTGTGCGCCCATAGGCCGGCGAAGGAGAATGGCTTTCCTTCCGGCAGTTGAAGTAGCCAAGGATCTTTCTTCCCGTCTTCCTTGTTTGTCGTCCATTCGAAGTAGCCATCGGCCGGGATCAGGCAGCGCTTTGATTTGAATGGGTCGCGATAGGCACGCGACTCTTCGAGCCCCTCGATCCGCGCGTTAAACATGGCGGCCTTCAGCGGTTCCTTCGCGAAGAACGGCACCAGCCACCAGCGGCCCATATCAAGCACCAGTTCGCCTGCCTTATCTTTGTGGGCGAAAGGAATGGTTGACGTGGGAGCGATATTATAGCCGGGCCGCATGTTCGAAGCGGGCGCGGTCTTCTCGTGGATGCTGTAGAGGGCATGAAGCTCTGCCCAGGTCATGAGATCCGTAAAACGTCCGCACATGCCTTCTCTCCCTCGCTCCACACGGCGAGAGGTATCCTTGCGCAACCAGCAAGGAGTTTCAACGGCGAAATCTTTGAGGTCTTGACTCCTCGCCAGACCAGAACATAATTAGAACATCGACGGTGATGCGGCCGCTACCATGACAATTGAATAGCCTGAAAGCCATTGCACACCGTGCCGTGGGGACGAAGATCATGCTGCATGAACTGCCCGAGAAGACGATCGAAAGCATCACCCATGTTTTGCTATTTTGCGAGAGGAGGGCGGCATTGCGGGACTTCGCCGGACACCAGCCCGGCAACCGGCGCAAGCTGTCGGTCTGCGATGAAATCGCAAAGAGGATTGCGCCACGCTACATGTACCCGGTTGAGTTCAAGGACGGCGACCGGCCAGTGGCCCAGGAAGAACTGATCGAAATGCTGGCGGACGTTCTGCGCTCCATACCGGACGAAGAAGCGTTCTTGATGGCGAGCAAATTGGAAGACCAGAAGAGAAGCACCGCCAGCATGATTGCCAGCCTTATGGCGAGCCGTGCGAAGGCGGCATTCACAATGCGCCAGCGCGATAACCAGGCTGAAATGCTGCGCGTGGATGACCCGGCCAGCAAGCCGTATGGAGAGGAAGCCTTAGATTATCAAAGGCGACTTGGCGCTCTTTTCCCGCGGTATCGGTGGAAACGAACGATCAATATCCACATGCCAGACTTCACCGGCTATGATCTTGGCGTTCCTTTCGCACGTGTTTGGCGTGACTGTTCAAAGGGGCCGGCGGAGAGTTGGCAATGGGAGTGCACGGCTCAGAGGGATCGACGGCTGAATAGCCTGCCGACAGGTGGAGCTGATATAACCCGCCAGGCGGCGCGAGACGCCGAGGATTACTATGATGCCCTGAAACGGCTCAATGATATAGATCAGACTTGAAAGACGACAAATGAGCGACGACAAAGCGAACGCGCACCCGAATTCACCAGTTCATTTCGAGCACTGGTGCGATTATGACGGCTGTAAGCGTTGGGGATCATTTGGGAAAGAGCGCAGCCGTGGCCAAACGGAATGGCGCTGCAGTGAGCACCTGGCGAGCGACTATTGGGACGGCCGCCAAACGCCGCGGAACTGAAGCCGCTGGAACAAATTAGCCATCTGTGATGTTCTGGCGGTGATGGAGGGAACCATGACCGTTGAAGCACCTGACTATGTCGTAAGCCACCCGGATCGAGCGCTTGGCTGCCAAGAAGCCCTTGAGCCAGAACTGCAGCGGATCCTCGCCGACGCGAATACGCACGGCTGGGGCACGCTGGAAACCATCTCTGCTATGGAGGAGGTGCTGAAGAACCTCCGCATCGCCTACGCCGAAGACCCAGACCCGGCAGAGGAGATGGATGAGATCGATCCCCGCCCCTCCGGCGACCCGGAGCCAACCAACGACTGGCCGGGAGCGAATCCATGACCATCTATGCTTGGACGATCAAGAAGCCAGGGCGCAAAGACGTTCAGCACGTCACGGACTTGGCGGAGTTGCGTGAGTATCTGCGCGTCATGGATCTGCCCGGGGTAGCGCCGCCGGAGTTCATCACTCTGGACGCGGAAGTCTCAGATCACGGCACCTACACGCACAGCGAGGGTAGCATGGACGAGTGGTCGCTGACGTGGACCAAAGTTGATGGCGAGACCGAGGTTATCGATTGAAAAACGACATGCCTCGGCCGAGCCTTCGGGGCGCGATGATCCAGTAGTTCGGGGCGGGGGCACGGCTCCAGAACTACTGGATTTCGCTCGAACGTGGTCAACCGTTAACCGGCTTGCACGCAAGGGGAATATGTGGCCTTGGTACTGTAATGTACAGAGCCGCCGATGTCATATAAATTGCAGGGGAACACGATCATCAATTTGTATAACGAATGCAAAAACCGCCACCCTTGTGCCCCAAGGATGGCGGTTCGAATGCTCGTTATCGAATACGTGCTGAAAATTTTCGCTTTAATACCCCCCTGATCGAAGGGGTATTATTAGGAAACCACTACTTTAAGAAAAAATCAATTGTGGTCTAAATCAAATTTTCTGCACACCGACAACGCGCTTCAGATGCGGCCAACCAACAAAGCTGCAACCCGCTTCAGCACGTCGGCAAACGATACCCCAAGGGCGATGCCACCGATGCCGATCATACCAAGCGCGCCGATGCCCATCAATTTCCAGCGGCGCACGTCATCGGTCACCGGCTTCATTTCGGAGACGTCAGAGACGATCGTCGCTGTGGAAGTTTCGAGATGACCGACGCGGCCAACGATCTCATCCATTCGGCGATGCACCCCTGCACGGCTCTCTGCCGCTTTGTCCTCTGCTCGGCCAGCCCCCTCCTCTATCCGGCGCATGGTGTCCTGCAGGGCTCGCATTCCCGCCGCTAGTTCGCCCAGCTGGCGATGAACTGCCGCTTCAGTCTCTGTGGATGCCATCACCGCCCTTCCCCATGCTTCATGCATTCCGCACCCGTCCAAACGCCGCCGGCACATAGGCCAACCACAGTCCGATCTATCTTCCGCTGATCGATCGCGGTTGCCCCGCGCGCCCCGATCAGATCAGTCCCGACTACCCGACGAAGCCCTGTCACATTGCTGGGCGCCGAAGTTCCACAAGCCGCCCCCATCGAGACAACGGTCATAGCTGCTACGAGCAGTGTCCGATTGACCAGCCGCTTCATTGTTTTGCCTTTCGATGGAGTTTTTGAAGGATTGAGCGCCGTCCTGCCGGATCTCGATCACGGCCCATGCCAGAGCGGCAAGGATGAGCGCGCCGAAGGCGAGTTTCGGCCAGGGGATCATGTCGCCTTGCCCCGGTTGATCGACCAGCGGCCCGACAGAAACATGTAGCCAGCAAGGAACGAGACGGCCATCAGAGCGACGGCGAAGATCAGCGCATAGACGTTATTGATGCCGGCGACCATCGGCACAGCCACGCCAGTGGCGGCAGGGACAAGTATGGTCGTGATGGCCGTACCGCTCTGGCCCGCCGGCTTATCATCGGCTTTCGCGTCGGCCTTGGTCACGTCGAGCGGTGGAAGCACCTCCTGAGCCGCCTCAAGCGCATCCATGAAATTCTTGTAGTAGCCGGCGATCAGGGACTTCTTATCCGTGCCGTTGACAATCTTGCGGGCGCCTTCCGCGTCGTTGGCTGTTCCGTTGAAATAGTCGGACAGCTTGCGACCGGTGAACATGCCCTTGAGCATGCCATCAAAGAGCGCCTTTATGGCGATTGGCATGGTGAGAAGCTGACCAGGCTTAGTTGCGCCGAACTTGCGATGGTTCGCTTCCCACGTAACCTGAACAAGCCCCTCGCCTACCCACGGGTAATACTTCTTCGAACGCAGATACTTTTCGCCGCCATATTCGCGAACTGGCTGCATCTTCGCTGCCGTCTCATGGAACGTCGTCGCTAGCATATAAGCCAGCCAACGCTTGTCCATGAGGCCGCGCTTGTCCCATTCCGTCAGAATAGCGGTCATACCGTCAATCTGGGCCTGCGTCAGGCGGCCACCGAAAGGCGCGCGCCTCGCATATGCGAAGAACGTTGTCAGGTTCATGGTGATGTCCTTAGAAAATGGGGTTGACGTTCTGCCGCGCTGCGCCAAGTCTTGCCGGACTTGAGGAGGCAGGAATGACTTATGACTGGGATGGTCGGCGGAACCGACTGGCTAGGGCCGCACGCATCACGACCGGCGCTGCTTTGGCGCTGTTCGCGCTCGCATTGCCGCTACTACTTCTAGTGTAAAAGGCTCGACGTCACGGCCAGTATTGGTCAGCAGTGAAATCGGCCGGGATCACGTCCATGGCCTGAAGGGCAAAGCTTGCCTTCCAGATTGGCTGGCGGAACTGGCCGGCGGCAACGAGGATCGCCTGCCATTCAAGCGCCGAGATTTCCACCGGGCCGGTATCGGTCACAGCGGTGATGGTGGTGACGGTATCGCCAAGGGCCATAAGCGCGTTTGAAAGCGTCGTGACCTCGCTCCAGCCGAGCTGGTCGGCGTCAGTCGTGCCGATACGGTGAATGCCGCGATCATCCCCGAAATCATGGTCAAACCCGCCAGCAAGCCGCCGCGTCCGCTCCGCCAGGATACCAGTAATCGCGGCTTCTTTGACGGCTTCTGCTTTACGTTCGGCTGTGATCGCTTGCGAAAAATCAATCTTCAGCATCAACGGCATCCTCTCGCACGGGCCCAGCATTGAAATCGAAAGGCAGCACGACCAGGCCGTCTTGGACCATCACGACCGGCGCAGGGAAGGCAACGTTCTGCGATGGATTGGAACCATGCGGCAGCAACAGCGTCAGCGTCAGGCTGCCGTTTTCGCGAGAGACAGGCCCGGCGAACCACTCGCTGTCGATCGCACCGTGCGGCAGGGTCGCGCCTTCCGGCAAAGGCGCGAAATCGAACGCCTCGCCATTTACCGTCACCACGTCCCCGGCCAGCGAAACTGTCAGTGCATCGTCCCGCCTTTGCGGGGAAAGCCTGATAATCATACGAACCACCTCCCTATTGCAAATGCGTCAAAAGCGAGATCGGACGCGCTAGTAACGGTCGAAAATATTCTAAAGTTTGCAGTAGACGCAGAGATGCCAATACAAGTCCCCCAACGGTTCGATGACCTGGGATTAGTAACCATACCAATGGCAGTAGAGGCGTTGGAGAACGCAATGGGGAGCGTCCATGTCTTTGTCGGGCCGATGAACAACGGTCCTGCGGGGCCATCCGTTGCGCCTGATGTCAATGATCCAGAACCAGCCGGAGCCCAACAAATTTGCGTCCCATCGGCGTACCGCACATACTCGCCGTTTGCATTTGAGCCGCGTTCAATGATTGCGCCGGTCGGTTCGCCCGCAGTGTTCCTCGAAACCGTTCCAACAGTATAGCTGTCGACAACCTGCCAAGCCGTCCAGCTTGACCCGTCACTCGTTGCTGAGTACCGCTCCCACGAAACCTGACCAGACGTGAACGTTTGCCACATCCCCACACCCGTGCGTACCCGAACCTCCAAAAATCCCGAATAAGATGTTGATGCGGCGCTGGTCACCCCGTTCGTGTAGGCGCTGGCGATTGTGTAATCGCCGGGATAAATCAGGTTGTTAAAGTCACCGTTGACCATACCGACGCCCGCGCTTTGCGGCTGCGGCGCATATCCACCGGCAGGACCGAGCATAGCTAGGGTCGCGATTAAGTCCGCCGAAGCCAGGATTTGCCGACCCTTTGCCCCGGTAACAAGCAAGTCCATTGCACCGGGGCCGGTGAAAGTCGGAATGCGATCGGCCGCGCCGATAAGCTCGGCGAAAGCGTCCACATTGCCGCTCGAAAGCTTTTCGAGGAGCTGCCTCGCCGTCTCCTGCATCCGGGCGGTGTCGCTCTGATACATGATTTCATAGGCAGCAGTGGCCTGCGCGCCGCCAAGCCACGGATAGGCCAAGGTGAGCGAGGTGTTACTGTTGACCGCCAGGATACGATTAGGCGAGCCCTTGTGCGTTCCGAAGAAATCGCCGGGCAGGACCGTATTCAGCCACATGGTGCCTTGCCCCGTAACGGCCACGCCGTTCGCCGCAACCGTCGCTGTACCGTCTTTATAGACAGAGGGAAGGAGGACGGCCATTAGCTGCCCTCGCCTTCGTCAGCGCCGCCGTCATCATCAGACGGGATCACGCTCTTTGCATCCCGGACGAGATTTTCCACCGCCGATCCGTCGAAGACGCCACCAACGAGGAAGGCGCGCAACAGATCGGCGAGAGCATTGTTCTCTTCGTCCTGCGGCCGCGGCTGAGACATGAGGACGATCGAGGCGCGAAGCTCTTCGTTCTCGTTATTGACGCGTTTCAGATTGGCCATCGCGTCCATGTAGCGCTGTGAAGCGACCAAGGTTCTCTCCTCGAAAAACTCCGCTCGAGCGGCATTATTCGCCGCATGAACTTCCGGGCTGATGTGGATGGTGTTTTCTTCAGTCACTGCGATCTCCTCAAAACTTAAATATTTGCAGTTAGACGCCCGAGAGCTGGAGCAACCGGGGGGCGCTTTCGTTTAGCGCTTCATCACGAGTGCGTAGATTTCACGGTCACGACTGTAGCCACGCCCAGACACGTTGAACGTGAAGGTTGTGGATGCCGTTGCTGACGCTGGCGTGTACGCCCCTGCGCAAGTATAGGGGCAATTAACGCCTGCAAGAGTTTCGGCCGGCAAAGAGACCACTGACCCGGCCCTGCCGGGCGTGACCGTTATGACTGCACCAAAGTCGTCGATGAATTTTTTACGAAACTTGCCGTTGGCGAAAATGAGAACGCGGGGAGAACCTGTCCCGTGAGGAACTACCAACGTCATCTCAAGGTCAGCCGCGCTTTCTATCTCCGGCGCTGATGTGGCAATATAAAAGCCGCTGACGGCACCCGCCGCGATGTTCGAAGTCGTCACCACCAAGTTGGTGATGTTCGCCTGCTTGACGTTGATTTCGTCGAGATAGAGCACCCCACTCTCGAACACGAACGGGTTTTTCACCGTCGCCCCGTTCGTCATGGCGATCTGATCAGCCTGCAGAACGATGCGCGTTGGTGTGCCTGTCGACGCCGGAACGTCGATGAACAAGCCTGCACTGCGCCACGCGCCCGCGCCGCCGGTTCTGGCCTCCATAGCGATGCGAGACGAATATCCGGCAGGCCCGGCCGAAACGCCCATACGGAAATTTGCCGTCGCGAGGTCGCCGGTTGTCTGGCCGGCGGAGATCGACGTGATGGCATCGGCCGTCGCTTGCACATCCGTCACGAGCGTCGGAATGCGCTGATCCTCGGAAAGCGTCCATGTCGGAACAGCACCGGTTGCCGTGCAGACATAGATGATGTTGCCCGAATTGGACTTGATCCAAAGATCGCGCAATTTCACACCGGTTCCCGTGGGAGCCGTGGTCTGGCGATACACAAGGGCCTTGCTGTCGGCCGTCGTCTCTACCGTGTTGACCTGTGTCTGCAACAATGACACCGCCGAGGCCGAGGCCTTGCCGTTAATTTGCGATTGAAGGTCAACGATGTCGGCGGCCTGCGCCGTGCTTTTACCTTCCTCTGTGGTGACGCGGGACGTCAGCGCGGCAAAGGCCGTCGATCCAACCTTGTCGGCAACGACCGCCGAAAGATCGGTTATGCTTTGCGCCAGGACGTCCGTCTTGCCTTCTGTCGTCGCGACTCGGACTGATAGAAGGTCGAGAGCTTTCGCATTCGCGCTGATGCCGGGCAGCGTGGCCTCAACGACTGTCATGCGCCGGGCCAGAGACGAACTCGGCCCGGTCGCTACGTCGATCTGTTCAAGGAAAAACGCCTTGTTGGCGCCCGTCGTCGAGGCGATCTCCCGGCGGATCGTTTGGCGATCCTTGAAGGCCGTGAAATCCTGGTCGAGCGAGAGACGCGAAAGCCGTTGAATATCGAGGATGGTTTGACGGACACCGTCGCGGATCCAGAGCGTTGCCCCGTCAACAAAGGTCTGGAGCCCTGCAACCATCCCCGGCAGGTAAACTTCACCGGTTTCTGTCGCGGTGGTGGCCCATGGTGTGAACGTTTTCAAGCGATCGGGAACGGTGGTGATGGTTGCATGTGCGTCGTAGATCGTTCCCGAGACGATCCCATCTGTCGTCGTGTACTTTCCACTTTCCGGATCGGTGCAGGTGACAAGGAGTTCTGCCAGCTGTCCCGACTGCCTGAAGAAGATCCGGACGGCCACGATTGTCGGATCCTGCGGTGGCGTCCAGGTGAACACCAGACACGGCACATCATGGCCGCCGGCGCCTGTGATCATCCCCGCCGTGACGTTGAAATTCTGGACCGTGAATAACATCGAAGGATTGATGTTAGGTGTGGGCGGAATGACCACAGGACCAGGTTCGATATCCTCGTCGTCGTAAATGTCGGCGCCGGCCTCCGAGAGTTTCAGCGTAATGCGGAACTGCTCATCGAGCACCCATTCCGAGATCATCCACTCCTTACCGCGCCAAACGACCCACTCACCTTCCTGAACCCTGAGGCCGACACGACGGCTGACAGGCAGGGTCGCAGTGCCACCCTTGCGGTTCTGCCGGTAGCGGATATTAAGCAGGTATTGCGCGATATCCGGATCAGTCACCTGCAGGAAGTCGTTGCTGGTCTGGCGATTGCGGCCGTCCGTAGCGACATCGGCATTCACGTAGACCGGCGTCAGGCTTTCCGGGTTCCAGTTCGCCTCGATCGAGAGGAACTGCCCAGACAGATGATTGTAACGATCGAAGGCGGACTTTCGGAACTGGATTTCCTTGGCGCGGTCGACCGGGATATCGGCGGCCGTGATCTCCAGAACCGGGATTTGGGGCGCGCCCGGAATAACGCCGGACAGGCCTCGGCGATTGAGGCCGTACCCGGCCATGGCATCATCGAATTCCTTCAGAATCTCGGTATGATCGTCTTCACCCGTGACAAACAGTGAGCATTGGTAGCGCTTTTTCCCATCGGTGCGGAGTGCGTCGCAGACGTTCATGGCGGCGAAGTAGGAACCAAGATCAAGCTGGCCGAGCGTTTTACCCTCACCGATCAGCGTCCGGCCGGAAATCATCGCCTTCAGGCCCAGCTGATAGTTCAACCGGTGCACGGCAGGATTTAGAGTATGCACCCACGTGGAAGGATCGTCGAGGCGTTGGGGACCGGCGCCACCCGCAAGGGTAGCATCCTTGCGCGGGTCGTATTCCTTGAGGCCGCGCAACACGAATTCGACCTCCGGCTTGCCTTTGCCGCCGAAGAACCGGTCGCTGTAATAGCGCTCAACGATAACATAGCAGAGCCCGGCGTTAATGCTCGTGTTCTTCCATGTGCTGCCGAGGTTCGCGGTAAAATTGACAAGCCGCTGATCGACGCCTTGACCGGGCCGGCCGTCGTAGAAGCGGATCGAGATGGCAGGGTCGCCGTTGTTGTCGGTGAACCCCTCGATGTAATAGCGGGCCGCTTCGTTGCCGAGCACCGGACGCGATAGAAGGTTCCGCTTCTCACCGAAGAGATAGATGTACGGTTCAAGCCCGTCGCACCATCCGTTGGCAAGAATGAACACCTCGGCATTGTATTTGTTGCCCTTGTCCCACTTGGCATAGAACGCTCGCTGCCCTTTGGTCTTGCCCGTCCCGTAGAAGGCGCCGACGGGCACATCGCCGCCAAACTGCGTTTCGCCCTGGACGGCCGTATATTTCCGCTTCTTCGGACGGTTGAGATATTGGAATCCGAGTTGTGTCGCGAAAGCCAAGCCACTGCCGATGATGGTCGCGGCCAGCGTCGAGCCGGCAAATAGCGCGCCGGCTATCGCCGTGGCGATTGCGGAAAAGATGGCCATCTAGATTATCCGATATGAAATGCGGCAACGACGTCGGAAAGGCCGTGATCTTCACGGCCCCTGGCGGTCTTGGTGACAAAACGCATACCGAGGCAGACGCCGACATGTTCGGCGCCATCAGCAAGGCGCAGGATTACGAGATCGCCGACACGAGCCTCGGCAGCACCAACCGCGGTGCGGCCAAGTTCGGCGGTCCAGAAACCGACAAGGCTTTTGAAGCCACGCTTGCGAAGCGCCCGTTGAGCCCCTGCCAATGTCCGGTAGGCGCCGGCGTATTTCGCGGCGAGCTGTGAACCTTCGATCGCATCGACGAGAGCGCAGCCCATCATGAAGCAATCGGACCGGTCCGGGGTGCCATAGTCATAAGGCTTCGCCAGCTCGCCCGAGAGCGTGCTTTGCACAATTCTAAATCTGTTCATCTGATTAGCGGCTCGCCTGCCCCCACTCTTCGGGGATCGTGGCATTGGTCGCGACATACTCTAGTCCAGTGTCCGTCGCGAGATTATCGAACTGCTGTTCCTTCATGGACCGCTTAACGCCCGTCGAGCCGCGCGCCGATCGGCCGGGCGGCTGGAGATCGATCGACAGGGTGAGCGATCGTTCCGAACCGGTGACCGCGCCCTCGTTGAACCGCACCTGGTCGATTTCGTAGACCGAAGACGCCAGGATACCGACGACCTGGTCGGTGTCAGGATCACCGGCGAGATGCGCGATGATCACTGGCGCGTTCTGGTAATTGTAGGCTTCGATCTGGGCTACCGCGTCGTCCGGATTGGCGACCGGAATATTGGAGAACACGATCGTTCGGGTAGTGACGGCCGTGCCCAGCGCGCTGGACATGTTCCCCATCTGTAGAAAGCGGTTCGGTAAATAGACGAGGCCGTTATAGGTGTATGGCCTGCCACCGCGATGGTAGCCGGCCGTTTTGGCCGGAAGGTCAAGACGGATCAGGTCCAACCGGGCAATTCGGCCGCCTTCGACAAGATCGTCAACAGCAGGATCGAGAACACTCATGCGGGGAATACCTCGGTCAGGCTGAAGCTGGCGGTATAGTTCGGCCAGGACTTCGGCAGGCTGTAGCTCCCTGCATCGATTTCCATGATGCAGGCGGCTTTTTCGAAATGGGCGGTGCAAGGAAGCGTGAAGTTCTGCAGATCGAGGCCGAAGCGGATAGACAAAGTGACGATGCCGCCCGCATTGGCGACGGCATCGGCGCGGATCAGATGGAGGGATCGTTTCAGCACCGATTTGCGGATTTCGACATAATCACCACGGGAAAGCTGGAACCCTGCCGGAAGGCCCGAAACCGTAATCGTCCTGCTATCGCCGATCGATTGCAGCACCGCATCGCCGTTGAACGCGCCGCCGCCAGCCTTCACGCCCGACAATGGCTGGCTGCCCTGGTACGCTATGGGGCGAGGCCTATGGGCGTCATACCCAGCGATCACGTCCCCATCGAGGGCGTCCATGGCAAAGGCGTCAAATAGCGCGGCTTCGCGCGTGGTCAGCTTCTCAGCACTGAAGCGGCCCGTCCAATACGGAGTACCCGAAATCTCCGTTTCGGTGCGCCGCCCCTCCATCTGGTTGCTGTTGCGGATGCGGACAGGGTCGAAATCCACCTGGCTATAGATCACGTCGGGTAGCAAGATGAGTGTCGGCATCAGATCGTCCCGCCATTCTTCCGGAAGTTTTCCTGCGCGGCGTTGTTTTTCTGTACGACTTCGATGGACTGGCTCTGCGCCTCCTGAAGGATCGCAGCCTTCAGTTCTGGCGAAAGTGAAATCTGGATAACGGAGAGCTCCGGCCCCGACGCGTTGGCTGAACCATCCCGTAATTTGCTGGGAGCAATGATACTGCCCTGCACGCCGGGCATGAACAGTTCCTGTTCCTTTTCGTTGATCTGGTAGATGCGGCCCGGCGACACATTCCCCCCGGCTGCACGCGGGCCACCATAGCCAAGAACATTACCGGGAGATGCGGCCGAAGCTACTTTAGGGCTCCCCAGGCCGCCACCGGAAGTAAGCGCGCCAAACAGGCTTCCGAAGAGCCCCTTACCGCCGGTGCTCGCATTGATGAGTTCGTTCACCAGCGCCGCCACCGCATCCCTCGCCTCGAACGTTCCATCGACAATCCGGCCCAGCTGATCATCGAGCGTGGCACCGAAGTCTTCGGCCACCTGTTGCGCCTCTTCACGCTTCGCCTGTAGCTCGTCTTCCGCAGCCGTCTGGCGATGCTTCAGCTCAATGAGCTTTTCGATTTCCTGTCCTTCTTTCGAAGAGGCAGCTACCCCGGCTTCCCGCAATGCCGTCATCTTCTCGCGCTCGACATCGGACTTTCCGATCAGCTCTAGCTCTTCCTTCAGCGTCTTGATGACGCCAATATAGGCAGCTTCTTCTTCCTTGGCGGATTTTGCTCCGGAACCCCGCGACGATGACGATGAAGGTGACGGAGAATTGGTCTCGAACGCGGCCGCAACCTTACCATCAATGAGCTTGCCCCGAAGAATATCGATGGCACTGGGAACGCGAGCTGTTGTAGGCGTTGATTGGGCCGGCGAAACAGGTTTTGCGCCCGGCTCACTCGGATCTTCTGCGACGATCCCCTTCCCAGGGACAACGCGATAGACTTTGCTTGTGTCAACGCCTAACCCATTCGACAAGGATTTGAAAAAATCACTGTTGCCGATCGCGCCCATACGCTCTTCAATGGCATTCAAATGATCTAGAAAACCGATCAGTGCCGAGGCAGCCCCAACGATAGCGCCTTTTAGGTTCGTACCGATCACATTGGTTATCACGTTAAACTTCTTGTCGATATCGTCGGCCTTCTTGATCATATCCTCATCGAAGACGAGACCAAGTTTGTGGGCCGCTTGAATGAGGTCCTGGATGCCCTTCTCGCCGAGCCTGATCAGCTGAAGGAACTGCTCGCCGCCGGCACCACCAAAGATCTCGTCAAGAACTCGGATCTGGGCCGCCTTATCGAGGTCACCAAGTTTGCCGATGATTTCGGTAAAAAGGGCAGACGGGTCTTTCAATTTCTCTTTTAGCATTTGGGCATTCAGACCAAGACGCAGAAAGGACTCCGCAGCCGCGCCACCGCCAGTTACTATGAACTCGTCGGCCCTAAGCGACAGTTCTTTCAAGCCATCAGTGAGTGCGTCCACACCGATTTTGTTCTGTTCGGCAACGAACTTCAGTTCCTGAAACGATTTCACATCCACGCCAGCGCGGCGAGCAGCCGCCCCAACTTCGGCAATTGCCCCTGCGGCCTCGTGCACCGCGCTGACCGCCGCTGTCACACCCGCAGCGGCCAGAAAGCCACCAATCCCACCGATCTTCGATTTGATTGCCAGAAACGAATTGACGATATCGTTTGCCGTCGTTCCCGTCTTGGCGCGGATGCGCGCGAGTGCACTTTCGAAGCCCTTTGGATCGCCGCTAATGGTGACGGGAATATCGGGACGGGTCATGCAGGTGCCCTTTCTTGTGGCGCACTGAGCGACACGGCATTTGGGTTGGTTCGAAGCGAGGGCTTGGTGCCGTGCGCAACCGCCAGACGGCGGATTTCCTCACGAGATATGAACGGTGCGGCCTTGTAGTCTCCGGCAAGCCCCTCCATAGCCATCTCAAACTCTGCGCCCGTCGCACTCCAGAACGTCTCAGGCGACCAGGCCAGACGTTCTGGTGAAACAGCGATGCGAAAGAGCATCTTGAGATGGATGGAGATCAGGAGAGGCTTGCGGGGTTTCCCAAGACGGCAGCTTCTGCCATTTCAAAACCGGATCGTTGATCCCTTAAACGATTGCCCGCCTCAACGTGGGTTTGCAGCGCCAGGCTTACGGCGTTTCTCCAACTGACCTGATCTGCAATCGAGATGTTATCCTCGCCCAATATCTTGGCGGACAAAGCTGAGACCTGATCGTCATCGTCAGCGACCGTGAGGCACCGGATTGCGCAAAGAACCGCTTTCGGTTCGAAGCCCAGTAACCGCACGAACAGTTCGTCGAGCGTTTGCGTCCCGAGCGCCTGGGAAAGGCGCGCAAGACCGGCAAAGGTAACGGCGATCCGGAAATCAACGGCGCCGATCCGGACATCAGCTTCGCCGCGCAGAGGGTTTGCAGGAAGCGTGCTCATCAAGCGGCCGCCACGAAGACGATGTCGCCGGTCATGGCGCAGCGGATGTCCGCCTGAAGCTCGTTCGTCTTGTCGCCGGAGAAGGTCATGCTGATCAGCATGTCACCTTCGAATGTTCCGACACCCGGCACGGTCACCTGGTAATCATGGATGACCTGATTGATCGCATCGGTCGAAACCAGCTTCATCGTGGCATTCGAAACGAATGCCCCCTGCCCGGTAAAGCGGATGGACTGCGTTCCATACATCAGGGCAAGGGTGAGCTTGCTACCCGGATCCATGCAGTTGGGCTTGGTGATATCGATCTCTTCGTTGTTGATTTCGAGGGATCGCTGCTCGGTGATGCAGACAAGATCAAAACCGGCGCCCGCGCCTTTGCGGGCGAGCGTAAGGGTACGGCCGAGTGCCATGGGAATATCCTTTCGAGGTTTAAATAATGATTTCGGCTAGCACTCCAATCAAGGAGCGCCGCCCGCTACTGGGCGGACAGTTCAGGGTTAGCGGCAACGGTTTTATAGGCCACCGAGTAATCCAGCTTTCCCGCCAGCAGAGAGATCCCCGTCTCCCGGTTGACGAAATATTCGGTTGACCGAAGCAGCGCCTCAATTGTCAGGCCGGGTAGTTCAATAATGCCAGCCATCGCCGGCTCGATCAGAACGCAGATGCGGTCGAATTCTTCTTCCGGATCAAGGTCCTTCAGGTGGACAATGATCGAGAGCGGCAAGGTCCGGTCGTAACCATCGGCACCATTGGTGGTGGCCATCGGCCGGATCGTGGCGGGCTCCGGGCGGTCCGCCCATGTCAGCGTCAAGGCTGGCAATAGGTGTTCCGGGATCGCTCCCGATCGTCCGCGTTCCACTTTTCCGGCATCGGAAAATTCCGAAATGGCCGCCATTGTGGTTTTCACCGCCGCGAATATCTGGCTGCGAAGATGCGCCATGATCAGCCCCGGCGCCCCAGATCGCGCATCAGCTGCTCGGCCGTTCTCGCGCCATAACCAGCCGAACGCAGCTCGGAGAGGCCTCCGGACGCAGAGAGAAGCGCATGCGCATCGGAACGTGCGGCCGATTTCAGACGTGAGGGAAGCTGCTCCCAAGGGCGCTCCATCGCGGAAATCAGCTGACGGGCTCCGGCCTTGGCTTCTCCGGCAGATGTCGAAAGAAGGGTATCGCAAAGAGTTTGCAGCGGGTCGGCTGCCACTGCGGGTGTGGGCACTGCAGACTGTTCATCTTGAGCTGGGGCGATTTTCATCGAATGTCTCCCGTGACGAAGATCCGCATCATCGCGTGTCCGTCGTCATCGTGGTTGCGGATCCTGTAGATATTCCCCTCGAACGTCATGCTGTCCCGAAGGCTGGTGAGGCCGGCTACATCAGCCGCGGCGACCGCAAGAGAATAGGTTTTTGCCTCGATATCCTGCCCCTGCTCTTCCCCGACATCGAGCGAAACGCCGTTACGGAGGATGATGCGCACCGGAAGGCTTTGGACACCATCGATCGTAAAGATCGCTTCGGCATTGCTAAGAGCCCGGCTGAACGCCGAGCCCATTTTCTGAAACCGGGTCGGCCTCATTTACTTCGGCGCCGTCAGCTTTTCGACCTGCGACTGAAGCGTGGCCACGTGCTCCGCGAGTGTCGAATTGTCGGTAGCGAGCTGTGTCGCTTCACCCTCCAACCGGGCGTTTTCCGCCGTCAGGCGGTCCTTGTCCGCCGTCAGCGCATCGCGCTCTTTGGTAACACTGTCGAGCCGCACACGCAGATCATCGATATCGGCTGTGGACGGGGCGCCGCTGGGGGCTGCATCCGGACCACCGGTCCAGTCGCCGAAATTGGCACGAATATTGTCGGCATCTTCCCGACTGATACCATCCTTCGTACCGATCGGGACCGGAACACCAGGCTGATATGTCTTCTTGTCGGCGTGCACCACGACGTTGAAACGTTCGGTCTTGCTCATGATCGTTATCCTGAAAATTTGAGAGGGAAAGCGGCCCGCCTTTCGACGGGCGCGCTCAATCAGCGAACGAGCGCGAACAGGCTGGCGTTCGGGTTCGGGGCGATCGGCAGAGGGGCGGCCTGCGTCTGGACGATCGTGCGGGACGGATTGCGTTCGTGCCACATGTCCGGGAAGCGCTCCATCGAGCGCAGAGCCTGATTATCGAGGATCGCGCCGTAGGCAAAATGCCCCATGAAGCCGAACGGGTCGAAGATGCCGACGCCGTAGGCTGGCCAGAAGTTGCTCTTCGTACCCGCGACCGTATACGGCTGGGAATACTGAACGAATGTCACCTCGCCGATGCTGCCGAGCACGGCGTAGTATTTGTCTTCCGCCCCGGTAGATACCGGCCCGAGCTGCATGACGCCGCCGTCCTGGCGACGATTATCCAGAGCCTTCAGAAACCGCTCCGATCGCTTCAGCAAACCAGCGGCCGAACCACCGAGCAGAACTTCGCGGCCGGTAAAGCCGTCAGTATCGGTCAGAAGCTGCAGCCAGTTTTCCACACTGTCGAATGGATCGACACCGGCCTCGCCCCAACGGGCGGCACCCGCCAGTGCGATCGTCAGTGCGGCATCGCGGCCGTAGTTGATCGTCTGGGTCGGGTAGTCCTCGCCTGCAACGATCACCTGCCCGGTGCGCAGAACCTGCGAGCACATGAATTCCTCGCGGCGCGTGATCCGCATGTCCTGGTCATCGATCATCGTCGCCAGGTTATAGGCGTAACGCTGGGCCGGCGTGCTTTCGCCACCGATGCGCTCGCCCGGCAGACGGATCATGTTACCGCGGGGCCGCAGCGTGTTCTGCGGCTTGACATAGGCAGGGGTGAAGCTTGTGACCTTGAAGCCACGATTGGCGCTATCCTTGCCCGGAACGTCGGGATGCACGAACGGCGCAAGCTCACGGTCGGGCAAGATGCGATCGAAGACGATCTCTTCCTGGTCGGAAAGCACCGTGGTCGAGAAATAACGATCGCGCAGGAATGCTTCCGGGCGGTCGCGTGGCGGCAGAACGGTCAGAAGTTCCGCCGTATTGAGAAGAATATCAGCCATGAGAATGGTCCTTATCGGTTGATGGCGGTTACTTCAGAACGCGCACGTAGAGCGGCGCGCCTTCCTTGCGGAACGCCGCCTCCGCGCTGGCGGCGGTATGACCCGCACCAAGGATCAGTTTGGTGGAGTCGAATGCGCCGGATGCGTATGCGGCAGTCACAAGATCGCCGCCGCTGGCGTCGGCATCGATCGCCAGCACCAGTCCGGGCGCCTGGCTGCCGTCGTTCGAGGCCGACAGCGACAAGGTGTACTTGTCGGATGCGGTGATGTTGCCGATGACGGCGCCGCGCTTCAGGTTTTGGCCACTGACGAGGGTGATGTTGCGGGTGATGACCGGCACGTCGGAGACGAGAAGGTCATTGGGTGCGAAAGTTGCGTCGGCCATGATCAGGCTCCCTTTCCGTTGCGGCCGTGCATGGCCTTGATGGTGGCGCCGACACCGGCGAGCACCGACTGCTTTTCAGTCTTCTGTGTGACCAGCGTGCCGGAACCGAGCTTCGGGCTGCGCCCCTGCATGCGATCGGCAAGCCGTGTGCCGCCGGCTGCAGCGGAGGTCAGCAGCGCGCCGGCGTCCTTGACAGAATAGGCGCGGTCGCCGAAGGCCAGTTCGGCGGCGAGCGCCGGGCTGGCATCGGCCATCGGATGCATCAGGATACCCTTGATGCGGCCCTGCTCGGCCTTACGAACCGACGATGCGGTCGTTTTGCCGTCGTCGGTTTTATCGTCGCCTTCCGCGCCAGGGTCGCTCGGATCGTCTTCCGCATCCGGCTCCTTGTCGTCGCCTTCTGCGTTCGGATCCTTCTCTTCGCCTTCGGCGTCCGGATCCTTTTCCTTGTCGTCATCGACGATCTCGTCTTCGACGACTTCCGGATCATCATCCATCCGGCTGCTTTTCATCTTGCCGCGCACGGCGGCGAGCACGCTCGCGGCGAGCGTGGTCTTACGTGTCAAGGTCGACATCGCGTGTCTCCAGTTTGGTTGTATTGATTAGGCGGCCATCCGGCCCAGTTCAGCTTCGAAGGCTTCTAGAACCTGCGAAGGCCGTGCCACTGCATCGGCGAGGCCAGCCTCGACCGCTTTCTGTCCACGGTAGACACCCGCCTCTGTCGCCAGCGCGGATTTCAGATCGAGGCAACCGGCACGAAACCGCGCCACCGTCGATGCAAATTCGATACGAAGCTCTTCCAGCTCGGCGAGCTCACGTTCGAGAACTTCCTTGGGAATGGCCTCGTATGGATTGAGATCGGCTTTATGCGCGCCGGCCTTCAGAATGGTCACGGCGAGGCCGGTCTTTGCGAGCCATCCGCTCATATCCACGTGCATGGAGATGACGCCGATCGAACCGCAAATGCCCGTGGAAGGGATGATCAGCTGCCGCGCAGCGGAAGCCAGGAGATACCCGGCCGAGCACGCATGATCGGTAAGCACGGCAATCGTCGGCTTGATCTGGGAAAGCTCGAACAAGCGCTCGGCGCAATCAAAAGCGCCGGTCACCTCACCGCCGAAACTATCGACCTCCAGAATAACGCCCTTGATGCTGTCGTCTTCGGCACAGTCTGTGACCTGTACCGAGATGGCCTCATAGCTGGTCATGCCGGAGTTTTTCCCGATCCACTTTCCTTTATTGACCAGGGATCCTTCGATCTCGATCACAGCGACCCCATCCACGGCACGACCCGGACCGCGATAAACCTTGTTGCCCTCCCAGTCCGTGGCGTCACGCAGCTTCTCGCCAATGAGACCCATCTGCTCGCTGCCGAACACATTGGCAGCGCCATCTGGCATACCAAGAATGCGGGGACCAAAAGCACGGGCGATGATATCGCCCTTGGCGGGATGCAGCATGAGCGGAGTGTTGAACATGCGGCTAGCGATTTCGGGAAAGTTCGTCATGCCGCTGCCTTTCTGGGGATCGAAGGAATGCCGGCAGCATGCCGGCGGGCGGCCGGTTTGCCGTTGACCTCTTCCTCGATCTTGTCGTCGGTCGACTGATCGTCCTGCGCCGGCATCTGCTGCATCGGCTTGGCCGGGTTCGGATCAAGACCAAGTTCGCGATAGTAATTCTGTTCTCGCGCCCGCTGCTGCGCGTCCATCTTCCAGTCCCGACCCTGTTCAGCCGATTCCTGCTGCATCGTCGTCAGATGCGAATTCAGCCGCTCGGTCGCGGCCTGCGCTTCGCGAAGCGGATCAATCCAGCCGCGGCCCGGACCAATCCAGTCAGCATGGCACCAGGCCGCCGGATTGCGTGGAAACGGCACGACGTTGTCCGGAAGAATGTCGTCGAGTAGTCCCTTGTCAAAGATCTCCTCGAGCCATGCACGGTAGATCGGCGCCATGAACTGGGAAGCAAAGCCACCCTTCTTGGCGGTAAACCCGCGCCAGATTTCCAGCAGAGCCGCGCGGGCCGACGAGTAGTTGACATTGGACCAGTCCATCGTCAGCTGCTCGTAGGTGAGGCCAATGGCGCTGGCGACCTTGCGCAGAGCCGCGTTCACGAACGCCTCGAAATTGGCGTTCGGATGCTCCGGCTTGGTCAGTGTGGCCTTTTCGCCCGGCTGCAGCATGTTGATCTTCACACCGGGCATGTCGATCGGCGCGGCGCTGTAATAGGCCTTTTGTGCGACGCTCATGTCGCCGTACAGCTTGGAGACCCCCTCGCTGGAAACGTCGGTACCCATGGCATCAAGGAACTCTTCCGGATCGAACGGTGTTTCGATGAAGGCCGCCATCACAGCGTTCAACATCGCCGCCTGGCTTTCAAAATCCTCATAGTCGGTCGATTGCTTGATCGACCGCATCACAGGCGCCCAGTCCGACACGCCGCGCGTCATGCCGGCGCGTTTCTGCTCGAATGCGTGGACCACGACCGGCCGACCCCACTCTGTCGAGCGCTCGACGTAGTCCCACTGCCAAAGGTTCTGGTTTCCAACATGGACTTCACCCGGATGGGATTTCCGGAAGTGATAACCTTGCGGTGCGCCGTGACCATCGATTGAGACGCCGTCGCGCAGGAACTCCTCGTCCATGCAACCGAACGGGTTTGAACACCGCGCCGGATCGATGACATGAACGCCGGTCTGGAACGTCGGTGAATTCTCATGCCAGATGATGACGGCGAAGGCTTCGCCCTCCGGACCGAAGCGCTGGCGAGCAGCGAGGCCGAGAATACCGGCCATGGTCTTCGTCCGCTCGGCATCGCACCATTTGTCGACGTCCTGCGTATAGTCGCGCCACAACGCCTCGATACGGTCGGAGATCGCGTCGGCCTGCTCGAATGTGATGTTCAGCGAGGCAAAGTTGGGGCGCGCTGCCAGCGTCCATCCGGCGCCGATAATATTGTCGACGAGCCGGGACGTGCCGGCCGCACCCCAACCATCGTTACGGGCAACGTCGTTCAGCCGGTCGACCAGTTCGGTCCGCGACCAGGACAGCGCCGATTGGCCAGACCATGTGCGCGGGTTCCACTTGGCGAACGATGGATGATCGTGCGACGCGCCCTGATAGGCAGCCGACGACATCATTCGGTTCTTTGCCATCTGCTGGCGAGCAGCCGCGCGAACGTTCGGCGCGATCGGTCGGGCGTCCGGTCCAAGGATCTGCATGCCGCTCATCCGAACACCACGCCACGGGACCGCGCACGGGCAAACGCCCTCAGTCCGAGTTGGACTTCAAGGCCCCGGATATACGACCGAAGAGAGCCAGGGTTCGCTGCGCTATAGGTGACGCTCTCACCATTGTACGAGAGGCTGACCTCCATCTCCCCAAGCTCCATGCGGTGCAAGGCTGCGCGCGCCTGATCGAGCTGCAGTTGAACCGCAGCGCGCTCCAGTTCTGTCAAGGCCATCAGACGATCCTAACGATTGCGTTGGGTGTTCCGCTGCGCACGGGCGAGAGCGGCGGCTATGAGAGCCGATTGCTGTGTCTCCGGGGCCGTTGCCACTGGGGCCTCGGTTCGGACTGTGAGGGCGGCGAGGCGATCTTCGAGATCGGCTTGCACTGGTTCCTCGATTTTGCTGATCCGGTCCTCGACCGCATCCCACTCATCGTCGGTCCAGTAAGGGACACCGAAGCGATAGGCGCCAGCCAGGCTCTGATTGAGCATGTCCAGCACTTCGTTTCGCTTGCCTTCTGGCAGCTTCCAAATGAAGCGGACATGACCGGTCCGGGTTTTTTCAGGAACCCGGCTTTCCGACGTGGCCTGCTGAAAGAAGTCGTCACCGAAGCCGCGCGCGAACCGGATATAGCCAGCCTGCTGCGGATCCACCTTTTTAAAGTCGCGATAGAGCCGAAGCTTGAAAGCCGCCTGGTTGAACGTGAAAAACCGGGAAGCCCATTTCTGCTTTTTCGGCTTGCCCTTTTTGTCGTATTCCCGTGTCTGCGCGATGGCGGGCGCTGCGTCGGTATTGCCGCCACGCACCATGATCACCCGAGACTTCGGATGTTTGCGGACCCAAGCCCACACATCGTCCGTATAGGCGTTACCGTCGATGGCTACCCGGTCGACGATCCGCTTGCGGCCCGCCTCGTCCACAAACCGCCGTTCAAGCAGCTTGTCGAGCGCCGCGCGGACCTCTGGTTCCGAGATGTGCCCGGAATGATCCTTGAACCCGGCAAGGTGGCTGCCCGCGCGCGCATCGATCACACCGTGATCAATAACGGCACGGTAGCGATTGCGCCCATAACCGACCAGAAGCCACTCGACGCGGTCACCCTGGACGTCGATGCCATAAACGAGGACAAGAGCCTCGGCTGGGACGATGCCCCGCGGCAACGCGCCGTCGCATTCGGCGCGATCGCGAAGCACTTCCCAATCGATCGCCTTGTTGTCGGCTTCGAAGGCAAGACCGAGCCAGTCATTCCAGAACGTTTGTTCGGCCCCGGACCCCTTGTCCCGGTTCTCAGGCCCACCGGCCTGCACCGTCAGCCATTCACGCGCCAGATTCTCCCAGCGCTCGAATGGTGAATAGGCCATCCAGATCCGGAAAGACCGATGACGGCGAGCCCGCTCCGGATACTTGGCGACCCATTTTGCACCGTTTGCCGCATCGACCATCCAGGACCGATGATGCTCGTGAATTTCGCAACCGCAATGAACGCAGATGAAATGCGCCTTTTCCGGATGTGCCGGATCGATGTGATCCCGCATGTTCTCCCAGCGCAGCTCCTGCAGGTCGTGGCAGTGCGGGCAAGGGACGTGATAGGTTTCCTGTGTCCCTTCCTGATAGTTCGCCGTGATCTTGCAACCCGGCGACACCATCGGCGTGGAAATCTTGAAGATCTTCCCGGTGAAGAAAGCCTTCGTCCGGCTGTCCGCCTGTACCTCCGGGTCACCGGCATCGTTCATCTGCCACTTGGCCAGATCGTCTTGCACCTGCTTGCGCGGCGAGATCATCGACAGGCCCGCCGGCGAATTGGCGCCAGCCGCCTGGATGGCACCGCGCCCGTCAATCCGCTCCTTGTACAGGACGGAGTTGCTGGCATCGCGGCTGTTCTGCGAGAACAGCGCCGCAACCTTCGGCATCTCCCGCACCAGAGGCATCAGCTTCGTCTTTGACCATCGCGAGGCGTTTTCCTCGGTGGGATGGACGTAGAGAAAATCGCCCGGTGCGAGGTCAAGCGACCCGAGCGTAAAGATGTTGGCGCAAATGGTACCGCCGATCTGCGCAGACTTCGCCAGGCTGACGATGCTGCAAGGATCGTCCGGCCCCAGCGCTCGCAGGATTTCCGAGAAGAACGGAACCAGCTTTTCGTTGTAGGGGCCGGGATGGTCGGTGATGCGTTCCGAGAACACGATGTTTTCGGTTGCCCATTTCAGGTAGTCGACCGGCGGCGGTGGTTCGCAAACCTCCCCCAGAACCTCGAACATGAGGCGCTCCGGGTTGACCAGCATTGTCATGTCTGATTGTCCTCGACCGTGCCGGTTACATTGGCAGCTGCCTCGCGGAAACCGGCGGCCTGTGCTGCGCGCGTATCGCGCATGACACGATGAAGCAGGAGAACAGCATCACGCTGCGACACACCGAAGTCGGCCGCCAGTGCCTTCGCCATTTCCTGAATGCCCTGGTCCATGACCTTGAAAGCCTCGGTCACGGCTCGGGTCGTGATCTGTCGCGCATCGCTCGCCAGAATGTAGCGGCCAATGGAAAGATCTTCCTCCCGCTGTTCCCGCGCGGTTTTCAACCGCTGCTGCTTCAGGCGTTCTGCCGCCAGCTCGTCGCGTGCCGGGTCGGTCACGGTTGCGATAGGCGCCGACGCTTCCAAGGATGCAGGTACCGCGACGGGCACGATGCTTGCCGACCCGTTCGCTCCAAAGCGCTGTGCTGGATCCAGCGTCTTCCTCAGCTCGGCCAGCGCCACAGCCGTCTTGATCTTTGCCGACCGTCCCTGCCCTTCCAAGGCTGCGAGCGAAATCTTGCCTTCGGCGATGTACTGCGAAATCCGGCCAGGACTGACGTTGATGTGAGTGGCGAAATCGCCCTTCGACATCGTTTCTGAAACCATCGTCATTTTACCGGGACTTTAGCTCTCACACTTGAGTTTAGGCTCTGACTTTAGGCTTCAAAAAACCGCTCACACTGGGCACCCTCAGCCGTGCCAAATACCCGCAGGCGGGGTTTTCGGGGGAAGGACCCGCGACGGGGGTGGGTGGTCCACCTTCGTCGACCGGCTCTACTTCACCGAGCGGACTGCATCGCCTGGGTAAAGGCAGCCTCAAAGTTGTCGACCATGTTTGCTTTGGCATAGCGCTCGACGACGGACTTCAGATGCAGCCGAACCTTGTATCCCCTGTTCTGCACGAACAGGATCACCGGCTTGATAGACTGATCTGATGGATTGCGCTGATACACTCCCGGAAACAACGGCGAGCCGGGCTTAGGTACGAAGAACCGAGCGTTGCGGTAGTTCTTGTTCCGCTTCAAAGAAGCATCGGTTCGAACTCGCGTGGCACCCGCACCGCGATAGTCGATCTTTAAGTCGGCCATTACGCGATTGAGAAACCCTTGCGTCATGTTGCCATATCGATCCAGTGGTGCGGCATTGGCGGGCACAGCGACCTGTCGCTTGCTCATCAATCCGCGCTCGACCAGCTGTCGTTCAAAAGCCTTATGCGACCGCATGCCACCCTGAATCTGGGGACCAAGGAACGCGGTTGCGGGCAACCCACCCTTTGTCCTGTCCCCAGTAACGACGACAGCCGACTGCATCTTTTGTTTGGTTGCCCGATCATAGACGACGCCACGTTTTGCATACGGCGTCGGTCTATCGAATGCCGCGTCCATCTCCTTCTGCACGGCAAGCCGACCGCCCTTGGCCGTCTCATTGAGCATTAGAACGATGGCATAAGGCATCTGTTTGCGCTCGACCGATTTCATGTCCCGTTCGAATTCACGCAGATCAAAATTAATATGGGCCTCAATCATGTTGTGCCAAAATGCCGGTTAACGCAGTTGTCGCTATTAAATCTTACGACGAATTGACAGAGTGAGAATGTACCGCGCTAATGGCCCCCAAAAGGCCCAAAGGAATACAAGATGCCCAAAATGTTGGATCAGCTAGTTGGCGTTCGTAGATGTCCCCACTGCTCCGTAGCAACGCCAACACTCCAACGAGTGTGGGCTAGCCACGATGGTTACGGCACCCCCCGCTCCGATGGACAGCAACACAGGGCATGGTGCTGTTATCTGTGCACATCTTGTGGCGGGGCAGTCACCGCAAGGGGCTACGGTAAGGGAATAAATCAAGACGCAGAAGCCATCTTCCCTAGGTCGAAGGAGGCACACGTAGATATTCCGCCGACACCAAGAACATTTCTGCAACAAGCCTACGAGACATTGTACGCACCGGACGCGTCAGCAGTTATGGCTGGCAGCGCTGTGGATGCTATGCTCAAGCATTTCGGTCACACCGATGGATCACTTTACAAGCGTATCGACGAGGCCCTTGAAGCGCGACTACTTACAAAAGGCATGGCCGATTGGGCGCACAGTGTCCGCCTCGGTTCCAATCGTCCAAGGCATGCCGACGAAAATAATCCTCATGTGACTGGCGAAGAAGCCCAGCGATCAGTGGATTTTGCCGAAGCTCTGGGGAATTTTCTGTTTGTGCTGACAAAGCAGATAGATGACGGCATTGCAGCAGCAAACAAACCAGAATGAATTACTCTACTAGAAACAAAAAACCCGCTGGCGTTTCCGCCTGCGGGTCTGTCTGGGTGGTTCTCACCGTAAGCAAACTGTACGTTGAGCCGTGCCGCAGGTCAAGAGGCTAAACTTAAACTAAAAAGCCCTAAATTCAACGTGTTAGCCTATCATGCCAAAATTCTTTTGGGTCCCCACGGAAAGCGGTTCGGATAGAACGGGTGCAAATCGATTTCCACCAGGTGCTGAGACAATGCCTCGTGCAGTGTTTCGAGTGCCGACTGCCAGAGTTGCCATTCCAGTCTGGCAATCACCGCTCCTCGTATGGGATCGAGAATACGGAATTTCTGATAGGCCCCCTTCCTCGGACGCTGTTTCTTTTCATCGAAACCATCGTCCTCATAGGTGTAGAGCTTCCCTGTTCTATCCTTGGCCTCCCGGGTAACAAACCAAGCTGGTTTATTGCTCTTGGAAAGTGGAGCAATCCGAGGCGGCTTTGCCTCCCAGATCGGGCCACGACCGATGATAGCCGCATTCCGCACAAGGTTGACGACATGGCGGCCGTTGAGCCTACCGCCCTTGCCCAGCTCCTCGCTAACAATCCGGGTGACTTCCGCCGCGATCAGGCCGTGTTCATCGGACCATTCCGGGAAAGGCGACCATCCATCGGCGATCTCGAACCCATCGTGATCCTGCAGACGGTTGACACAAGCGTAGACCTTTAGCGCGTCAGGATGGGGTTCACCTTCCGATATGAAGCTGGATACCACGCCATATCGGTTCGGCTGGCGATCGACGATCGTACCGAGCGTAATCATCTCGCCGACCGCGTTCCAGCTTGATGGCGCGGCGCTTGGACCGGACATACCCGCATCCACCTTCGGCAGCTCATCGTTATAGGTCCACATCAGGATCTGTTCGATAGTCATTTTTCTCATGCTAAATCCCCTTGCTTCCCTGAATTGATCGTTGCTTCCCTGATTTTATTCTTCCTTCCCTGAAGGAAGAAAAGAGAGACATTGTTTTTATTGAGATATTTAGAAAGTGGGGACGCTAGGGACGCTAGGGACGATAAATCTCCGTACCTATAGCGCGACCCTTTCAGGTTTTTCATTTCCATGACCACCATCCGTTTATCTACGCGTGTAACGCATTACGGGATTTTGCGTCCCTAGCGTCCCTAGCGTCCGAACCAATTGATTTTCCAGACCTTTTGTCAGGGAAGCAAGAAAGATAGTCCCGCATCTATCGTCCCTAGCGTCCCTATTTTCATCGTTAGGGACGAAAAACGTTGGGCTGCGCGGCCAGTCATGGCGAAGGGTCCGGGTGCTCGGCATCAGAACTCCTCCGGAAAATCGCCGTGTGGTGGCGCATGGCGACCCGGATCCTCGGGTGGCACGTCGGCTTTCCTGCCGGTGAAGCGATCTATGACTCGGACGCCACGGTAAACGGTCATGCCATTGGATTTGGCCTTCCAGAACTGTTTCATGTCCTTCTGCACAGTTTCCCATGCCTTGCGCGTCTGATCAGGAAGACGGCGATTGAAGGTTGCTTGTTTAAAGTCGGGAAGGCCCTCGACACGCGCAAAGTTGGCATAACCGATAAACATGTCCTCGGGCGTCACGGTATCGTCCTCTCGGCCTGTCACTTCGCAGCCGCCGCGAATGAAGGCGCCGATGGGATCACTTTCCTGCCGGTACTCTTCCGTTGCCGCCAGAACCTTGTCAGGTGGCCTCAATCCCATGGTGAGATAGTCCAGCGCGCCAGCCACCATCCAGGCAAACACACCATCCATCTCCCTTCGGAGCTTCTTTGGTAGCTCCGGGTCGACTTGATCTTTCGGAACCTGTATCTCGAAGAAAATCAGCATGACGCGCCGCCAGATCCCGTCCGAATCGTCGGTGATGATCGGCTTGTGGTTCCCTTGCAGAATGATTTTGAACTGCGGGATCAACTCGAAAAAATCCTGATGCAGTCGACGAACCGATATCTTGTCACCGCCAGTAAGCGTCTTGATGAGAGCGTCCTTCAGACGCACGCCCATCTCGGGCTCGGAAGCAGACACCATCCGCGCACCGGGTAGCCTTGCAAGATCGGGGGTCGCCTCTCCGCCGCCCTTGCGGCTATCACCTGCGAAACTGTCGATTGAGAGCGAAACCGCATAGTCACCCAGCACATCGACGATGAGATCAACCAGCGTCGATTTCCCGTTTCGACCGGCGCCATAGAAGAACAGCAGGCATTGCTCGACGGTGAGCCCGAGCAGGCAATAACCGAAATATCGCTGCAGGAACTTCCGCAGATCCACATCGGGCATGATCTGTTTAAAGAACCGGTCAAATTCCGGTGCCTGAGCGCCCTGGTCGAAATTCACGGGGGCGAGCTTGGTGATATGATCGGCGGGATCGTGGGGATCAAGCCGAACCTTCCACCGAAGACCTTCAGTGCTGGCAACTTGAACAAATCGCAGCGTGCCCGACAACGTGTTCATGGCGAAGAGATCAAGGTTGAGATCGTTGACCATGCGCGCGCAGTGCGGTGCAGCTTCGGTCAGCATATTGTTGAGCTTCGTGGTGCCGGCCGAACTCTTTGCATGGGCATGACGGGACGACATCCGCCCAGACCTTGCCTTGTCAGCCTCCCGCATCTGATTGATGCGATCTGTCAGGGCGTCATATCTCGCCAGTTCCTCGGCATCCCATTTTTTGTCGGGACGGCCCATCTCCTTCATCGTGACCATCGCCAGGCGGCCGTCTTCGATCGCCATCTGCTCCTCCGGTTCGGCGTCGAGCCTGATAGCCTCGTCGTCAATGAACTCGGCCGTACGTTGAGCAAGCGGACGGACAACGGAGCCATCCTCATCTTCTTTCCACCGCATGCCATCATACCCATGCCAGCCGACACGCGCGACAAACAGTATCTTGTGGCCATAACGGGTCAAAAGCCGGTTCGCATTGCCGATGTCCGTTTCTGGCAAGTCGGCGCATTCCTCAAGCAGCTCTTGCGGCGTCAAGATGACACGCTGATCGCGATCCGGGCGATCAGCGACAATCAAAGGGTCCGGGTGATTTTCAAAATACCGTCTCTGCCCTTCGGCGCGCGCGATCATCTCGGCGACGGCCTCCGGCATCGTCACATGCTTGTTCACGCATCGTCCCCCGTCATGATCCCGGCAAAGTCCTGACCGTCCGGCGGCCAAATTGTCGTGATGGCGCGGCCATCCTGCGCAAGGCGCGTTTCCGCTCTGGCCATCGCCGCCGCGGTGAAAACCAACTCGCTGTCACCATCGGCAAGCAACACCAGACTGGTGACGTGATCGGCAATCTGCATGGCTTCGTTCGGCGCCTGTTCTGGCTTGGGAATTGCGCCTTGGATCAGGACCGACCGCATGCGCCCGTTCACGTCTGCCTTTTTGAGGCTCGGGTGTCTGAACGATGATGCTGGATCCGCAGGGCCGGCCAGATTGCCCAGGTCTCCAGCGGCGAAATAGAACGTGTCGGCGCGAAACCCTTCCGCGCCAGCGACAGCCAGAACATTTTCGATCCCCTCGCCGCCAACCCATCTGGATGAAGCCATCAGCCCAAACAATGGAATGAAGCTACCGCGTTTTGTTCCGCGCATCTTCTTGGCAGGGAGAGGATTGCCTTTGGCGTCGAAACCCGGATTTGCCCGGAACTTGGGCCCCCGTCGTAGGTCGATCCACGTCTGGTGACAGCCAGTAATCCGCATCCCCAGATTAACAAACGGCGCGATCATCGCCGGACCGGCATAGACCGCGATATCACTGCCACGATGGTCCTTACCATGCCAGTAGGTCTGGTTCGGCCGGAAGCGGATATTGGCAAAGACCCCCTCGGGCATTTCAAACCCTGTCCGCCGCCGAAGATATTCCGACAGAACAGGGAAGATCCCCTTGTCTGCCTTGAGATAAATACCCCGCGCCCTGTCGACTTCACGCAGTCGGTGTGCGTCCTGCGACTTCGTTGTCTCAAAGGCCTCCTGGGCGGCCTTGCACTTCCGTTCATCAATGCGGATGATCCGCGCCTGCCGCTCGTCCGGCGTCTCCGTCTGCCCCTCATCGGGAATATCCCGTCCAAGCGCATCGGCACACGCCAGAAGCAAACCGGTTCGTGTCGAAAGCTGATGCTCATGGGCCAACGCCATGAGGCTGATACCGTCCCTGCCCTTTCCACCGCAGTGACGGCAATTGAAGGCCTGTTTTGCTGGGCTGATCGAAAACCGGTCCGTGCCGCCGCAGGTCGGTGCAGGACATGGACCAGCGTAATTGGCCCGTGTGACCTTTATGCCGAGCAACTCAGCGGCCTCTGTCACCGAGATGCTGCGGGCTTCTTCGATAAATTCGTCGATGATCGTATTCATGCGGCCACCCGCTTCACTGCAAAATGACCGCAATTTGCAGCGATAATGGCCTCATATGGCGGTGGCGATACGCTATTGCCAACACACGAGACTTGGACCGATTTCGAAAAATCGACCCAAGTCGGCCCGGCACCACCTTGGTAGTCCCACGCGCCGTCGATGATGTAATCAGGCGGAAACCCCTGAGCGTTGTAAAGCTCGCGCGGCGTCAGCATCCGCATGCAGATATCAACGATGACGAAAGTATTGCCACCCGTCACGACCGTGACGAACTCCCGTTCATCCCAGAAGCCATGCGCTCGCATGAAATCGGCCACCTGTCGGGCTCGGATGACCTGATCATCCGTAAACGGCGGAACGGCGATCTCGGCCTGAACGTGCCCGAACCGGTCCTTCGTCGTCACGGTGTGATGTGGTTCGTCGAGCCGCGCGCCGTCGCCCGTTCCGTAGTACTTCTGAAGATAGGGTGTCACCAGTTGCGACTTCCCGGCCCCATCGGCCATGACGGTCGCTGACGGCTGGTCGATAGCATGACCGGTAGATGTGCCAAACTGCCGGGCAACGAAGGCAGAAACCAATCCTTGCTGGCTACCCGTCTGCGTCACGGTCGAAAGCGGTTCGGCCATGTCCCGGCCGGGATTAACCCCACCCTCGCGGCGGCGGTCATTGTTGTGTTGCGCCATATACGCGACAGCCACGCAACTGTCCGCCTTAGCCGTTATCGTCGCCATCGGTTCGTCGCCGTCACGAGGGCGGCTCTGGCCTGCCCTGCCGCCGCACCCGACCAACGTCGGCACGATCACCGAGTTCTGGTCTTTCTTGCTGGCCGTGATGGTGTGATGTGGGTCCTCGACACTGCGTACAGATCCACCATGCTGTGCGGCCGTCAAGACAGGCGCAACTACAGCTTTTTCACCCCTGTTCGCTCCAGTGATGGTGTTGAACGGCTGATCGACATCTTCCAACCTCCCGCCGTGCGTAAGGTTGACGATGAACGGACGGTCGGCGTCGAGCACGTACCGCTTCATGCCGCGCGCCACCCGAGCCATTGTGGCCTTGGCGAGTGGCCGGACGGCACGCACGGCGTGCTTTTGCATTATCTCCGGCCCGGTGTCGAATATCGAGGGGCAGGATATCGACCAGTCGATGCACTCAGCCGCAGTGCGCCAAGGCAGCTTTTTCCCGGAAATGACGTCCGGATCTGTCGGTTTGCTATGCGTCGGCTCCGGCCAGACGATAGGCAGACCGTCGCGACGGGCAATAACAAACAGTCGCTTGCGGATCGTTGGCGCGCCATAATCGCAGGCGCGCAGTTCGCGCTTCTGCAGCTTATAACCGAACTTCCGCATGGCCTTGCACCATTTCTGGTACGTCTCACCCTTGCGATCCGGATCCGGCACCAGGCCCTTATCGGTCTCGATCAGCGGCCCCCAGTCCTGCCACTCCTCGACATTTTCCATAGTGATGACATCGGGCTGGGCCCGCTCCGCCCAGAGCACCACGATCCATGCAAGATCGCGAATATTGCGCTCAACGGGTTTTCCACCCTTTGCCTTGGAAAAATGTTTGCAGTCTGGAGAGAAGTGAGCGAGGCCCACATGCCGCCCCTTCACGTAATCAAGCGGATCGACCTGATAGATGTTTTCAGAGACATGCAGGGTGTCCGGATGATTGGCCGCATGAAGGGCAAGGGCAGCCGCATTATGATTGATGGCGAGATCTGGGGACCGACCAAGGGCCATTTCTATTCCCGTTGAAGCACCGCCGCCGCCTGCAAAACTGTCGACGATTAGGGGAAGCCCGTGGTTTGCAAAGTGCATTGTCACTGCGCAGCCTTCCCGTTCTCGAACAGACCAGAACCGGCTTCGAGAAGATCCCTCTCGTTGGCGATCCGCAGACGTCCCTGCTGGACATAGATATCGAGCACCATATCGAGCTCGTGACCCTGACGGGTCGCGGCCCAGCTGCCCCGATCCTGCGCAATGAAGGGCGTGCCGCGGCTCCATCCGCGCAGCTTGTAGGCTTGGCTAACTGTGCGCAGGCCATCGCTCAGCCCGGGCTCGATGCCAAACTCCCTGGCAGTCTTGACGCACGCCATGAGGTTTGGCGCGATGACCAGCAGAATGGGGGGCAGTTTGGCGAACTGGTTATGAATGCCCATGGCAATCTCCATCAGATCCAGCGCTGCGAAAGAGTCATGTTCTGAAGCTGCGTTTCCGGGCGCACGATCGGCACGGCGGGTGTCGCGGGCTCCAGGCGTGCGCTTCGCTGCGCAATCCAGTCCAGCATCCACGCCTCTTCCGCTTCGTCGATGAAAGCCAATTTTCCTCGGCCGCGCCTGTCGCGCCATGCCTTTTCAGGGCCGGTCCCGTCTCGGCCGGAATACCACTGGCCCCGGCACTTCGCGCCGTCAGGCAGCGCCATAATATCGATGGGGTCGCTGAGCACGATCAGCCATGACGGACGCTGCGACGGACGCAAGCCGAACAGATCAAGTAGAGCGCAAACCGGATCATCCGTTACGATGTAGAAGACTGGCTCATTCATTCTGCCAACTCCTCCACGATCTCAGGATCCTCGAACAGGCGCTGATCTTCCGGCTTGTCGAGCTCGGCCAGGTTGCGCACCGCTTGCTTGAAATAGCTCGGCTTCAACTCGAACCCGATGCCCTTGCGCCCCATATCGGCCGAGCAATAGACCTCGCTACCGATACCGAGGAACGGGGTGAGGATTGTTTCGCCGGGTGCCGACCAGAGATCGAGACACCGCTCGATTACGTCGAGCTGCAGCGGCGAGATGTGCTGTTCATCCTTGTGATCACGACCGGCACGATACTGCAGGGTTCGCGTCTGGCGGATATCCATCCAGACCGGCGACGCATAGCGCTGCCAAACCAGAATGGACCGCCACATCTCCAAGGGCCACGGCTTCTGGTTTGGCTCCAGGCTCCGGCAATAGACCTCGTAGCCGTCCTGGCTGATATCCAGACCATCGCCGTAAAAAACGTCGAACATCCCGGAAACCGGATCGAGGTTCGGTCCAGGCTTGCGGAACGACACGATGTAATCGGCGAGCCCCATCCCCGACATCGTCGAGTCCTTGACGATCTGCTTGTGCAGCAGGCGGATCGACTTTGTGCGCTGCTGCGCAACGACGGGATCCTTCCAGATGCAGACTTCGCTATGAAAGATCCAGCCGGCCGCCTCGTAAGCCCGGATGATCTCGCCGCGGAAATCCCGCATGCCGGTATGGCCGTTGCGGGCCTTGCTCGTCGGCAGCTGCATGCAATGGACGGAATGAATACGACCCTCGCGCGTGACCCGCAACAGCTCCGAAATCAGGAAACCATAGTGTTCCCAGAACAAAGCGCCCTCGTTGTTCGAGATATCGCGATCGAAGTTGGAGAATTTGTAGAGCCCCTCGAACGGCGGGGAATGAATCCCGAAATGGACACTGTCGTGCGGCACGGCACGGATGAGATCGCAGGCATCGCCCTGGTAAAGGGCGTAACGGTCGGTGATGACCTGATCGACGGCTTTGGCGTTCATGCAGCACGGTCCTTGATCCAGGAGGGAAGCGTCATGGGAATGGAGGGCGCATAGTGCGGCCGTTCGCGGATGGATCCGCGCACCTCGGCGCTGGAAAGGTCAGCCATATGGCGCACCATTTCCGATGCCATTCGTTCGGCGTCGGCTTCCTTGCGGCGCAGATTGGAAACGACCGCGCCTTCCAGCTCGGAAGCGATGAAATGGCTATTGACCGGCTTGGTCTGCCCAAAGCGCCAGAAGCGGCGGTTGGCCTGATAAACCTGCTCGAAACTGTCATTCAGGCCGACGAAACCGGTATCGGCACAGTGCTGCCAGTTCATGCCGAAACCGGCAATCGATGCCTTGGTGATCAAAGTCCGGATACGGCCTTCGGTGAAATCCACCATTTTGCGGACCTTGGCCTCATCAGCATCAGCCCCGGAGAGGTTGACCGACCCGGGGATCGCCTTGGCCAGCGCGTCGGCTTCGCTATTGAGATTGCACCACCATACGAACGGCCGGTCCGACGGAGTGATCGCTGCTGCCAGCGACACCCGGTCACCGACACTGTCGCGGCGTGCCGCCTGCCGTTCCTGCAGGGTCTTTGCTTCCATCGGAAACAATGTCCCCGTCTCGAAACTCGGCTGGTAGTCGACGGCGACCTTATGGTGATGATAATTCAATGGCGGCAGGTCATAGCCTTCATCGGAGTATCCGAGATCGGACGGCTTGCGCAGCATCACGGCCCATGACGCCATCCACTTCCAGAACTCGCTTTCCGCGTGACCCTTCAGGCGCCATTTGCGCGTATCGCCGCCGTCATGCACGAAGAACGTCGCCAGCATGTCGGAATAGGACATGATGCCGAGAAATTCGGCGTGATTGCCCAGTTCCATGAAATCGTTCGGCGCCGGCGTCGCGGTCGCCGCCAGGCGGAACGGCAAGTGTGCGCATTCGCGAATAAGACGCGTCCGGTAGTGACCGTCAACATTCTTGAGGATCGAGCTTTCATCGAGAGCGACACCGCCGAAACCAGACAAATCGAAGTGGTCGAGCTTCTGATAGTTCGTCACATCGATGGCATTGCCAGAGTTGGACTGTACAACCTGAGCGCCAATCCCGAACTTGCCAGCCTCGGTCTGATGCTGATGCGAGACCGCGAGCGGCGCAAGAAGCAGGACAGGCTTGCCGGTAAATCGGGACACTTCAAATGCCCACACCAGCTCCATCAGCGTCTTTCCGAGGCCAGTCCCGGCAAAGATCGCCGCCCTGCCCCGCCGCAACGCCCATCGGGTGATGTCGGCCTGATGAGGAAAGAGGTATTCGGGAAGTGCAACGGAACCTTCAATTCCCGTCGTTGGATCGCTGATCCGTTTGCGATCGAGAAACTGTTCGTAGGCTTCATGTCTCATGACGCAAACTCCTGCTTGGGCAGGATCATCCAGAGCGAGCGGTCGCAACGTCGAAACGGTCTTTCGACCGAGATCATCCCCTTTCGCTCCAGTGCTCGTGCCGCTTTGAAAACAATCGACGCCCCAAAACCGAGCGCGTCGGCGATCTCCTGATAGGTGCAGGCGAGAGCCTTGAGGTCCGCCTTTTTCATTTCCGCTGCGATCCAGTCGAGAATGGCGTATTGACGCGCCGTCAGCCCCTCGTCACGACGTGACAGCCGGTACGGTGTTGCGATGTCTTCGGGCCTGTCGCCGTCCAGGATGCTGTCGCTCATCTTGTCGCGCACGACCGTCACCAACAGCGCCACGACGAAATCGACCGGATCGCAATTCAGGCGCACGGCCTCACGCCGGATACCTGTCAGAAGCTTTCGATCACCGATGCTGAGGTAAAGAGTACCGCGCCTCATCATTCGACCCTCGCCAGTGCGAACAGATAGCCGCGGCCTTTTTCGGTCGGTGTGATCTCGCCACGGGGCAGATCGCTTTCTAGCGCGTATCCGTTGGCGATCACCGGATCGATGGCCACCCGGTCGGCGAGGCTTCCAATCTGGACGCTTCCGTCCCGGACAGCCATGCGCAAGAGATGGCGGCCGCGGCCACACACAGGCAGGGCCGATCGGACCGCGCGACGGGTTATCGTCTTCGGATCGATGGAGTTGAAATAGACGTTGCTGGTCATGCGCGCACCTTCAGGCGGCGCATAACATCCATAAGCGCACCTATGGTCTCATCGATTTCCCGCGTTATGTCGCGTTCCTCGGCGGTGTCGATCCTGTCGTCGCCCTCAAGCGCCGAAGTGATGGCCTTCACCACGTCGGCCGCCTCATTGGCGATCCGCAGCGCGTCCTTCACGGTGAGCGGTTTGAAGTCGGCCGAGCGCGTCTCGCCACCGGGAACGACCTGGTACCCGAGGATCTCCGCCATCGCCGTCAGGATGATCGGCGAACCCGCCTCAATATCCGCCTCGACAGCAACATCGATCGGCATGAACTTGTCGCCGTTCTCTTCGTTGGTGGATCCGTACTTCGAGAGATTGCCTGCCTTGACGCGTGTCACGTGCTGCAGCGCATCGCCACCGCCTGCCATGTCGACCGACCGGCGCGTCGCAGCTTTGAGGGTCATCCCCTGCTTGTCGGAAATTGAGCGCACGTAATCCTCCCTGCAAATCAAGGAAATCGTTTCGAAAAATCTTTCAGTGATCGGCGTTCTCCGCGCCCGTAAGGTCAGCCCATCAGATCAAGGGGGACCACGTGAGAATCGCCAAATCATTCCGCAGCCTCACTCGCAGGCTCAAAGAACAATCGATCATCCCATGGCAGACGCCTTTCCAGTGCTGCAGAGCGGATAGCAATCAGATCGTCGAGAGCCGGCGCAATACCATTTTCCCAGCGCGAGACCGTCGCCTGAGTGACGCCGACAATCGTCGCCATCTCCGACTGAGTAACCTTGAACAGGTTCAAGCGTATGGACCGTATGATGTTCATTTGTCCAAAACTATACGAATACGCATAGTTGTCAATCTCTATACGCTTGCGTGTTTCACTTTTCCGCCGGACAGTGGTGTGGTGTGCGCATGATTACGATCCGCGAAAAGTTACAGGCGATCCTTTGGGCGACAGATTGGAGCCAGACACAGCTGGCGGAAAGGCTAGACACCACACAGGCGACAGTTAGCCGCTGGTTCAAGGGGTCCGATCCGCGAGGGGAAATGCGTGACGCGATCAACAGCCTCTATTCGGAGGTAGTGAAGGATGGTGGAATTTCCGAACTGGAATCTGCAATCCCACTTATGGGCCGTATTGGCGCCGGCGCGGAAATTCAGCCAGATTTTGAACAGGTTCCTCCTGAGGGGCTAGACCAGATAATGGTTCCCTTTCCGCTTCCCGATGAAATGATTGCATTCGAGGTCAATGGCGACTCCATGCTGCCGGTTTACAAACACGGCGCCGTTGTGATCGTTTACCGGGAGCAAAAGCGTCCCGTGCACGCCTTCTACGGCGAGGAGGCGGCCGTTAGAACGACCGATGGACGCCGCTTTATCAAAACCATTATGAGAGGCGCTTCTGGTGTAAATTTGCTATCCTGGAACGCTGCGCCCATTGAGGACGTCGGCGTGGAATGGATAGGCGAAATCTTCGCCGTTCTACCAAGATCTTCATTAAACAAGGTGGCCCGAGACGGAGGAATCTAAGGCAGCTCCCCTCCACGAAGGTAACCCCCGCAATACGTTTGCGTTTAAATTATCCGACAACGAATATTTTTGCGCTTGATTATCTATACGTATGCGCATAAGGTTTGACCCTTAACAGAGGGCCAGACCATGATCCGCTATTTAAGCTTTAAGGAAACCGCAGCCTCGAAGATCGGAGTTGCGCCTCCATGCGCCCGTAGCCAAGAAGAACGCATGGCCAGTGACATGCGCGAAATGGCTTTCGGCGGTCAGAACGTATCCGTTGAAGCGTTGATTGAGCGCGGATGGACGAAAAATAGCGTCATCCGACTTTCCCCAGTTGCAATGGCAATTGCTCGCCGCCAGTCGATCCGGCAGGTGGCGCGATGATCAACTCAAGGCGAGAACCAATTGCCATCGACGACAGACCCGAGGGTTTCCATACGGCTACCCTCAATCGTGACAACTGCTCTTCCCGTGTTGTCGATCACTTCACAATATGCAGCGACCCCAATCGATATTTTGGCGCTATTGCCGATCGTCTCCCACGTTTTGGATCTGACCTCGACGGTGGCCTGTCGATCAGCCTTCCTAATGTTGCGGATAACCCCAACATCCGTCCAACTCTGCAGAATGGCCTTGGGATCTACCTTCCCATCGCGACATGCGGACGCGATCTCTTTGTTGGGATGTCCTCTAACGATAGATCCGACCACGAACAAGGTCACCAAGAGACCAAAACTAATCAGGATGAATCGCCCCATCTTCTCCCCCGCAAAGACGTAGGCGGGATTTGTGACACTCAACTTTCAAGTGCGCAAGATGATGCGGTCCATTTCACCCCATTCGGCGCACGCGTGACCCCTCCCGTCATCGTGCTGCCCCGCCCCCAGCGTCCGTATCGCGCCATTGCCGCCGCGTGCCCGATGCTGTGGGCGGCGGCTGTTCTGCTCATGTTGCATCTGGTCTACGCGACCGGATCGGCCGCGGTGGAACTCGACCGGCAGATCGCCATGGCGGACCGCGTATGAGCGCGCCGGAACCATCGGCCTTTCTGCTTGGCGCCGCGTGTCTCGTCATCGTCAGCCAGGCGCTGGCCTTGCTGTTCTTTCGGCAGTTCCATCGGGTCGCACTGCACGACGCGGTGGCCGAAGGGCATGCAGCCGCTGATTTCGCCAGCCAGCTTTATGCCGGCCAGAGCACACGCTTTCTCAATCTCTGGCGCGAGCAGGATCGCGCCACGCTCGCAGTCGAGTTCCCCGACTGGCCACCATATCTCAACGCCTGCCTCTGGAGCCGCTGATGACCATTGCCCTGCCGCGCCTCTGCGCCGATAGCGTTCTCACTGTCTGGAACGGCGGATCCGTCATCGACATGGCGCAGCCGGATGCCGCTGTCGTCTGTTTTCACGAGATTGCCAACACGCTTTCCAAGATCGCCCGCTTCAACGGCCGCAACGATGGGCCCGCCCTGTCGGTGGCGCAGCACTGCACCATGGGCGCACAGGCGATGATCAACGAACGCCATGGCACACTGCCCGCCCGTCTGTTCCTTTTGCATGACGCACACGAATGGATCCTCGGCGATCTCATTACGCCAGCTGCCCAGCTTTTTGCAAAGCGGGCCGGCTCGCCACAGCTGCTCGACGCCATCGCGCAATGCAAGGCCGGATGGGACGAGGCGATCTATGAAGCCGCCGACCTGCCTGGCCCGGCGCGCTGGACAAATCATCAGCGCAAGCTGTTGAAGGATATGGACGGTCGCATGCTCGTCGCTGAGGCGGTTGCTCTGTTCGGTCCGGGCGCCGCTGCCAAATTCCCGAGATGGAACAGACCAAAGACCACCGGCGAAATAAAGCCATGGAAGGCGGACCGCGCCGAACGGGAATTCAAGAACCTCGCTTATCGCTTGATTGGCGAGGACCGTATTCTTCAACAGGCATCGCTCTCCGCCGTTGCCAGAGCTCTGAGGTAACCATGTCCGGGTCAATGAACCGCGCCACCCTTATCGGCCACCTCGGCCAGGATCCCGAAATCCGCCGCACCCAGGACGGCCGCCCGATCGCCACCTTGTCAATCGCCACCTCCGAAAGTTGGCGCGACAAAACGACGGGTGACCGCAAGGAAATCACTGAGTGGCACCGCGTTGTCATATTCAACGAGGCGCTGTGCGGCGTTGTGGAGAAATATCTCAAAAAGGGCTCGCAGGTCTTCGTCGAGGGCCAGATCAAGACGCGGAAGTGGCAGGACAAGGACGGGCAGGATCGCTACTCCACCGAGATTGTCCTGCAGGGTTACAACGCTATCCTGACGATGCTCGGCAAGGGTGACGGCTCCGGCTACAAGCCCGGCGGCAATGGCGCCGGTGATTATGGCTACGATGGTGACCGGGCAGCCGGATCAACCTCCCGGCCCACTTCAGGATCCACAGGCGGCAGTTTCGCGCGGGACATGGATGACGATATCCCTTTCGCGCCGGAATGGAGATAGTCCATGGGTGTCTTCCGCAAAATCGTGACGATCGATTTCACCAACCCGCGGCAGAAAAGCCTTCGTGATTGGCTTAAATCCACCGGCTTCGACCCGAAGTCCTTGCCCCCATTGTCAATCGAAGTCTCGACCAACGTCGAGCTGAAGGACTTCGACGATGACGAGCTGATCGAGCGCTACGAGGAATTGTATCCCTCTGACGCCGAACGCATGGAGCGGACATATCGCTATATCGCCGAAGGCGACTGCGAAGCGGCCATGGAAGAGCTGGCCCGTGAATTCGGGCTTGCCCCCCCCTCGCACGAACGTGCGATCGCCGATCTGCTCTCCGGCAATAGGATCCCCGCTCATGTTCAAAGCTGAAAAGTCATCGCTCGTCGCAGCATTCGGTGCGGTGGGCAACGCAATCACGCGCAATCCGACAGTGCCGATCCGGGCAAACGTCCTCTTTGAACGCGCTGATGAAGGCCTACTCCTTACCGGCACGAATATGGACAAGCAGATATCTATCCGTTGCGCCGCTTCCCTGTCGGATGATTTCACCGAGTTCACCGCCCCTTGCGAAGAAATTTCCAAGGCCGTCAAGGCAATGGCGGAAGGGCCGATTCGTTTTGAAAATTCAAGCACGGACGGCCGCTTCGATTTCGTCGACATCAAGTCCGGCCGCGCCAAGATCCGGATCCCAGTCTTGCCGGCGCGGGATTATCACAAACTCTCCGACAGCGGGTTCACCCACACGATCGGGCTTGGCATCGCTGGCCTCAAAAAATGCTTGGCGGCCACGAAGTTTGCTGCTTCCACAGACAAGGGCCGCCCCTACCTGCAGGGGGTTTTTCTTGATCCCTTGGAAGATGGTCTGATGTTTGTAGGGACCGATGGCTACCGCCTGTCTCAGCGGTTGATGATGGATATAGATGAGCCGGTGATGGGCGCGCCAAAGGTGACGATCCCGACCGACGCCGTCAGCGCACTGTTCCAGCTCTTGCCGGACGATGGCAACGCCGACATCCGGCTGTCGAGCGAGAAGATGATGGTCCAGTTCGGCGATGTCACGATCATCACCAAACTGCTCGACACCGATTACCCCGACTACCGGCGGCTGACCCCTACCGAAACACTGATCACGGCATCCTTGAGCCGAAAAGGTCTGGCGGACGCCATCACACGCGTCATGTCCGTCAACAGCGACAAAGGCAACACCGTCCGTTTCTCGCTCGCGGCCGGGGAGATGAACCTGCGCATGAGACCTGGTGAAAAAGGCGAGGCTGAAGACGCTATCCCTGCCACTGCCAATGGCGAGGTCGTCATCGGTTGGAATGGCGCCTACGTCGCCAGCATGCTCGACGCGATGGATAGCGACCAGATCGAGATTGCATTCGTCGACAGCCAGTGCCCCGCGATCATCCGCAAGCCGAACGACGGCCAAAACCACATGATCATCATGCCGATGCGCATTTAGGAGATCCCCATGGGAGAAGTAGACAATAAGGGCGCAACCGCATTGGCGGTAACGATGACAACTTCGGGAGGTGTCAACGAAGCAAATCTCGCGCCATTAAGCCCTGCAGAACTGGCCGTTCTCGCCGCGGGCCTTCCGCCGCGCATAGAGTCAAGCGCGGAAGATATTGCGGCTCGTCTCGCCGCCCGACGCAACCGTTTAGGGGCGGAGGGGACGCAGTCCGGCGAAAGGGTTCCGGATTGCAATAACCCGCAGTCGCGCGGCGTCTTTGTGCCGACATCGCCACCCTCGGATCATGTGCGACCCACCTTCGCGGCGGGAGAAAGCGTCGAAGCCATCACCAACAAGCTTCGCGCCGCGCCAGACCATATGATCGAACTGCCAAAAGGCATCGCGGTTGGACTGTTGGTGGGTATCGAAGACGCTATTCAGAACCTTTCCTATGCCCATAATCGAGCTACCACTAAGAAGGACAAAACTACCCTTACGATGGGGATGCAAGCCTTGGTCGGACCAAGAGACCGTCTCTTGCGCCTCATCAGAGGAGAGGCGCAATGACCGCTTCACTCGTCTGGAAGGCTATGAAATGGGAGAAGGCTCCGCTGTTTTGCCGACTGTTCGGACACCGTTGGAATAGCGGATGGTGGGGAAGTATCCCTTATCTCAACCCAACCAACCTGCCGGGCAGCACCGATGGTATCGGTAGGCGACATATCAGTCTCTCTTGCGAATGTAGCCGTTGCGGGAGGCGCTCTACCGTTGCTTACGTTCACAATTGGGAGCCCCAACCGCCCGCACCGATCATGAGGGCAGAACTCGACAGCAACAAGCGCCGCCGGCAGCAGATGTATCTCAAGGGCTTTAGGCAGGCCCGCGATCTCGCCATTCAAGTGATCGAGACCGTCGACACCAACGACCGAAGTATTCTCGCGAACGCGCTCCGCGCAATTCATCCGCCGACAAAAGTCCGGCACAAACCGGAGGTTAAACCGTGAGTCGGGCAGCATCCATCAGTAAATCGGAATTGAACCAGCTCGCAGTGTTGGCGACAGCCAAGAACGTCATGATTGAGATCACCCGCAATGGCACGACAATCCGCGTCTCCCCGCATCGGGCCGGAACGGCAGTTGACGAAAACGAAGAATCCGACATTGATCGTGAGATCGAAGCCTTCAAGGTGAAGCATGGTATCAGTTGAACTCAAGGGCATTCATACGGTCAAAGCCAAGGGCAGCGTCTATTACTACGCTTGGCGTGGCGGCCCCAGATTGGAAGGCGAGCCGGGAACCGACGCCTTCATGAAGTCTTATAACGAGGCGATCGAGGAGCGCCGGATACCAGACGCTGCAAAATTTCGCGCCCTGGTGACGCTCTATCGCGCCAGCCCCGATTACCAAAAGCTGGCCGCCAGCACCAAAAAAAATTGGTCAGGATGGCTAGACCGGATCAGCGAGCATTTCGGGGATATCGGTATTCGTGTCTTCGACAAGCCTGAAAAGGTCCGTCCGCTCATCCGGCATTGGCGCGGCAAATACGCTGCGACACCGAGAGCGGCCGACTACGGTTTACAGGTTCTGTCTCGCGTCCTGTCATACGCCGTCGATCCTCTTTCCAAGATTGCTACAAACCCTTGCGAGGGTATCAAGCAGATCTATACGAACGACCGATCCGCAATCATTTGGGAAGAGCAGGACATCACCGCTCTTTTGACAAAGTGCTCTACCGAGGTGAGCTGGGGTGTGCGGCTCGCGGCTTTGACCGGGCTCCGCGCCGGCGATCTTTTTCGCTTGGCTTGGACGCACGTGGGTGACAACGCGATCGTGATATCCACGGGCAAAAGCAACCATCGCCGTGAAGCCGTGATCCCCCTGTATGCGGAGCTGCGCGAGCTACTCGCCGAGATCCCAAAACGCCAGGTCACCATCCTGACCAACAGCCGCAAACGACCATGGTCCAAGGACGGTTTTTCGTCGGTCTTCACCAAAGCAAGGGACGAGGCAGAAGAGGGAAAGCTAATTCCGGAGGGCCTGCACTTCCACGATCTGCGCGGCACGGCAGCGACAAAATTCTATCTCGCTGGCCTTCCGGTGCGCGTTATAGCCGAGGTTATGGGCTGGGAAGAAGCCACCGTGGATAAGATTATTCGCCGGTATGTTAGCCGAACGGCGGCAACGGAAGCACTGATCAAACAAATCGATAAGGCCAAAGCCAGAACGAAAACTGTAAAACTGCCTGTAAAACCGTCGATTTGAGAGAGAGGCGAAACTGCCCGCAAAGCCCTGAGAAACAAAGTGGAGCGGGTAGCGGGAATCGAACCCGCACGATCAGCTTGGGAAGCTGACAAGCTACCACTACATCATACCCGCTTTGCGCCCGAGGTTTCCACCAAGCATGGCCGCCTGTCAAGGCGGCAGCCGGTTTTGCGGGCGTCTATTTATTCCGAGCGAAAATGCTTGGAGAGTTTCAGGCCCTGCGCCTGGTAGTTGGACCCGAGGCCAAGGCCATAAAGACCTTCGGGGCGCTCCATCATGTGCTCATAGACCAAGCGGCCAACGATCTGGCCGTGCTCGAGGATGAACGGCACTTCGTGGCTGCGGACTTCGAGTACGGCGCGGCTGCCCTTGCCGCCCGCCGAGACATGGCCGAAGCCCGGATCGAAGAAACCGGCATAATGAACGCGGAATTCGCCGACCAGCGGATCGAACGGGGTCATTTCAGCGGCATAGAGCGGCGGCACGTGCACGGCCTCACGCGAGACGAGGATGTAGAATTCGTCGGGATCGAGGATCAGTTCGTCGCGGCCGCGACTGTAGAGCGGCTCCCAGAAATCGAAGATGCCGTGTTCGGCCTTCTTGTCGACATCGACGACGGCGGTGTGATGCTTGCCGCGGTAGCCGATCAGGCCATCGGCACCGGTGCCCTTCAGATCGATCGACAGCGCGATACCGGCGCCTGACACATTCGGCTTGTCGCTGGCGACCAGAACGTCGCTTTCATGCAACGCCATGACTTCCATTTCGGTGAGCAGCGCATGGCCGATGCGAAAACGGATCTGCGACAGGCGCGAGCCGCGCCGGACGATGACCGGGAACGTGCGCGGGCTTATTTCCAGATAAAGCGGGCCGGAATACCCGGCCGGGATCTTGTCGAACTCCTGCGCCCGATCGGTGATGACGCGGGTAAAGATATCGAGGCGGCCGGTCGAGCTCTTCGGATTGGCCGAGGCCGACATGTCCGGCGACAGGTCGAGGCTTTCCATCAAGGGTACGATGTAGACGCAGCCGGTTTCGAGCACCGCGCCTTCCGTGAGATCGATAACGTGCAGTTTCAGCCGGTCGAGCTTGTCGGCCACCAGATGACCGGGGCCGGGCATGAAGCTGGCACGAACGCGAAAAGCCTTGGACCCGAGGCGCAGGTCGAGGCTGGCCGGCTGGATCTGGTCGACATCGAGCTTCGCCTCGCTTTTGAGCCGTCCCGCGTCAAACAGCGCAGCAATGGCGCGATCGGCTAGAATGCCTGTGGCTCTGGTCATTTCCATCGTCCTCTTTGCCGCAACCGGCACGTCATAACCCAAATTGTCCCTGTGACATATCTTGTTGTTCGCGGGAATTGACGCAAGCGCGCCTTATCAGTAAATACTGACTTATCCCGTGGTGATTTGGCCGGTCGGCTTGCAGCCACGTTAAACAAATAGCTAAAAAGGCCGGGTTTGAAACCGGCTTGCTTTTTCGCGGCCGGTTTTTTTGTGTTGAAAGAGACGATCGATGAGCAAAAATTGGCGCCCCGCGACCCAGCTCGTTCACGGCGGCACGACCCGTTCAAACCATGGTGAAACCTCCGAAGCCATCTTCATGACGCAGGGCTTCGTCTATGACAGCTCGGAAGCGGCTGAAGCGCGCTTCAAGGGCGAGACGGACGGCTTCATCTATGCCCGTTATGGCAGCCCGACCAACGACATGTTCGAACAACGCATGTGCGCGCTGGAAGGCGCCGAGGATGCGCGCGCCACGGCATCGGGCATGGCTGCGGTTTCCGCCGCCATTCTCTGCCAGCTGAAGGCCGGCGATCATATCGTTGCGGCCCGCGCCCTGTTCGGCTCCTGCCGCTGGGTGGTGGAGACGCTGGCGCCGAAATACGGCATCGAATTCACTCTGATCGACGGCCGCTTCCTGGAAAACTGGGAAAAAGCCGTCAAGCCGAACACCAAGGTGTTCTTCCTGGAAAGCCCGACCAATCCGACACTGGAAGTGGTCGATATCGCCGGCGTTGCCAAGATCGCCAACCAGATCGGCGCCAAGGTCATCGTCGACAACGTCTTTGCGACGCCGCTCTTGCAGAAGCCGCTGGAACTGGGCGCCCATATCGTCGTCTACTCCGCTACCAAGCATATCGATGGCCAGGGCCGTTGCCTCGGCGGCGTGATCCTCTCCGACAAGGAATGGATCAGCGAACACCTGCAGGACTATTTCCGCCATACAGGCCCGGCTCTGTCGCCGTTCAATGCCTGGACGCTGCTGAAGGGCATTGAAACCCTGCCGCTGCGCGTGCGCCAGCAGAGCGAGAATGCCGCGCGCCTCGCCGACTTCCTGGCCGAACAGAAGCAGGTCGCCAAGGTGATCTATCCCGGCCGCAAGGACCATCCGCAGGCCGATATCATCGCCCGGCAGATGAAGGGCGGCTCGACGCTGGTCTGCTTCGAGCTGAAGGGCGGCAAAGAAGCAGCGTTCGCATTGCAAAATGCGCTGGATATCGTGCTGATCTCCAACAATCTCGGCGATAGCAAGAGCCTGATCACCCATCCGGCAACGACGACGCACAAGAACCTTTCCGATGAAGCCCGTGCGGAACTCGGCATTTCGCCCGGCACCGTGCGCTTTTCGGCCGGGATCGAGGACAGCGAAGACCTGATCGAGGATTTCGCCCGCGCGCTGAAGTCGGTTCAGGCCTGATTTTTTAGATTTTGTGAAACGCCCGCATCTCCCGATGCGGGCGTTTTTCTATGCCTGGCTTTCTCTTTTGAAGTTCGCCCGCGCCAGTACGATGCGCGACAGCGCCGTATAGAAACAGACGAGCGCAAAGATGACCGCAATCTCGGAAAACCATTGCGGGAAAAGACAGAAGGCCAGGAAGACCGCGATCGTTTCGGTCGCCTCGGCGAGACCCGTGGTGAAGTAGAGCGATTTTGCGCCGCGTATACCGGTCGAGAGCCCCCGTTTTTCGGCCATGATGGAAAAGGCAAGGAAGCTGGCGCCGTTGACATAGAATGACAGGAGCAGAAACCCGCCGGCAATGCCGTTCTCATAGGGGTCGGCAAGGATGAAGGCGAACGGGATAAGGCCGTAGAAGGCGAAGTCAAGCACGATATCGAGGAAGCCGCCGAAATCGGTTTTTTGAGTCGCCCGCGCGACCGCTCCATCCAGGCCATCACAGATCCGGCTGATCCCGATCAGAATGAAAGCCCAGACATAGGAATCGAGAACGATGGCGATCGCAGCCCCCAGACCGATCAGAAAGCCGATGATGGTGACGGCATTCGCCCCGGCACCACGCGCCGCCAAATCCCGGCCGGCGCGGTCCAGCCAAGGGTCGAGCCGCCTCCTAAAGTGACCATCCAGCATGCTGTGCCCTATCCTGACAGTTTACCCTGCGCGTTATTCTTGACGAAACCATCTTGCTGTAGAATATCGCCTATGGACTTGAAAAGGGTTTGCATATGTACCGCGCGCTGACACGCGACATCGAGGTGACCGTCGAACCTTATTATCTGGAGGAGCAATCCGACCCGGATGACAGCCGCTATGTCTGGGGTTACCGGATCCTGATTTCGAACCTCTCCGACGAGACCGTGCGGCTGATGACGCGCTACTGGCATATCACCGATGAAAACGGCCAGGTTGACGAGGTCAACGGTCCGGGCGTGATTGGCGAGCAGCCGGTTCTCAATCCCGGCGATACCTATGAATATTCATCCGGCTGCCCGCTCGATACCCCATCAGGGGTGATGTTTGGCCACTATTCGATGGAAACCACGCACGGCGATACCTTCACCGTCGATATCCCCGCCTTCTCGCTGGACTCGCCCGGGCAGAACCGTACGCTGAACTGAAGACCGCAGCTTTTTACTGCGGCTTCACTTCCGTCGCTTCAAACCGGTAGGTCGTCGAGCAGAACTCGCAGGTGACCGAAACCAGTCCGTCTTCCGCCGCATGATCGATATCGTCCTGGCTGAGGCTTGCCAGCACATCACGCAGTTTTTCGCGCGAACAGCTGCATTTGTCATAGACCGCCTGGGGCGGATAGACCTTGACGCCGCGCTCGTGGAACAGCCGGTAGAGCAGACGTTCGGTACCGACGGTCGGATCGGTCAGTTCGTCGGCATCGATGGTCTGGACCATGACGCTGGCTTCATCCCACAAATCATCGACCGCAAGAGCGCCGTTGCCGTCATCGCCGTCGCCACCGTGCAGATCCGCCTGGCGCATACGATCCGGCGCCTCCGGCAGGAATTGCGCGACCATGCCGCCAGCCCGCCAGCGATGGCGCGGCTTGCCGTTTTCATCACGGTCGAGCAGTTCGGCAACGCCAAGGCGCACCTTGGTCGGGATCTGTTCCGACTGGCGGAAATAGACGCCGGCGATTTCTTCCAGCGAGGCGCCGTCGAGCGGCACGATGCCCTGATAGCGCTGCATGTGCGCACCCTGATCGATCGTGAACGCCAGAACGCCTTCGCCCAGCAAATGCTGAGGCTGGGTCAGGCCGTTCTCCTCGGCAATCTTCAGAGCCTCTTCATCGTAGCGGGCATAGGCGCGCACCCGGTCCGGCGTCGCGAAATCGGCGACGACCAGATCGACCGGACCATTGCTCTTGGTCTGAATGATCAGCTTGCCTTCAAATTTCAGCGATGTGCCGAGCAGAACCGTCAGCACGACCGTTTCAGCGACGAGACGGGCGACCGGCAGCGGATAATTATGGCGCTCGAGGATCGCGTCCAGCATCGGGCCGAGCTGGACGGCACGGCCGCGCACATCGAGGCCCTCCACCTGAAACGGCACGACATGATCGTCACCGGCGTAATCGAACTGGCCAAGGCCCACGTTTGCTTCCGTCATCACTCTGCTCCTAGCCCTCGAACGTCCGCCCGCCGTGAAGGCCGGGACGCTGTCCGATGCTTCTATTGATCCTGCGCAGGCCGGTTTTGTCCAGATCGTTTCTGGAAAAACGGCCGTTCGCTCTGCCACCTCCATGAAGGACAGCGGCGCGGATGGATGGATACTCTTGAATACGAATGACCGGCAAAGGAGGACACGCCCCCTGCCGGCCATCAGCTTGATGCATAGATCGTGTGCCACTGCCCGGTTTTCAATATCCCGGGCAAACGGCTAGAGAGCGCCAAGGCACCAGGCGAGAACAGACTTTTGCGCGTGCAGGCGGTTCTCGGCCTCGTCGAACACCACCGACTGCTTGCCATCGATGACATCATCCGTCACTTCCTCGCCGCGATGGGCAGGCAAGCAGTGCATGAACAGTGCATCCTTGTCGGCTTTTGCCATCAGCTGGGCATTGACCTGGAAGGGCTGGAAGACATTGTGGCCGCGGGCGCGATGTTCCTGGTTCATCGAAACCCAGGTGTCGGTAACCACGCAATGGACGCCGTCCACGGCCTGATCGGCATCATGATAGAGCTTGATCTCGCCACCATTGTTGCGGGCCCAATTGAGGATCTTGTCGTCCGGCTCGGAGCCCAGCGGCACAGCCATGTTCATCCGGTAGCCGAATTGCGCCGAGCCTTCGATGAAGGAGTGCAGCACGTTGTTGCCATCGCCGGTCCAGGCGATCGTCTTGCCCTTTACCGGACCAGCATGCTCCTCGAACGTCATGATATCGGCCATGATCTGGCAAGGATGCGTCGCATCCGTCAGGCCGTTGATCACCGGCACGGTCGCGTGCTCGGCCAGTTCCAGCAGCCGGTTGTGGTCGGTGGTGCGGATCATGATGGCATCGACATAACGCGACAGCACCTTGGCGGTATCACCAATGGTTTCGGCGCGGCCGAGCTGCATTTCGGTGCCGGACAGGAACAGCGTCTCGCCGCCGAGCTGGCGCATGCCGACGTCGAAGGACACGCGGGTGCGCGTCGAAGGCTTTTCGAAGATCATCGCCAGCATCTTGCCGGCCAGCGGCTTTTCAGCGGTGCCGGCCTTGGTGGCAGCCTTGCGGACGCGGGCGTCCTCGATGATCGACCGGAGGTCGGTTGTCGTCATGGCAGAAAGATCGAGAAAGTGTCTGGTACCGGCCATTCTATTCAAAGTCCTGTGTTTTTTCAGCGTGTCAGTGAAGCGTCGTTCAGGCCGATGCCTGTCGTCGCTCCGCTGTCAGCTGTTCGGCCGCGCGCTCGAGACGCGCCAGGCCTTCACGGGCTTCCTCGGCCGTCGTCACCAATGCCGGCAGCAAGCGGATAACATTTTCGCCCGCAGGTACCGCCAGCAGTCTTTCGGCACGAATGGCCTTCAGGAGATCGGCAGACGGCACCTTGGCCTTGATGCCAAGCATCAGGCCCTCGCCACGGATTTCCTCAATGACATCGGGGAACCGGTCTGCGAGCGAGGCAAGCCCCTGGCGGAAGACCAGCGAGACATCGCGGACGTGCTGGAGAAAATCGTCGGCCATGATGACATCCATCACGGCATTGCCGACGGCCATGGCCAGCGGATTGCCGCCATAGGTCGAGCCATGGGTGCCGGCGACCATACCGGAGGCTGCCTCTGCCGTGGCAAGGCAGGCGCCGAGCGGGAAGCCGCCGCCGATGCCCTTGGCGACTGCCATGATGTCCGGCGTCACGCCAGCCCATTCGTAGGCAAACAGCTTGCCGGTGCGGCCAACGCCGGACTGGACTTCGTCAAGGATGAGCAACAGGCCATATTCGTCGCAAAGCGCGCGCAGCTCCTGAAGGAACTCCTTCGAAACGGTGCGGATACCGCCCTCACCCTGGATCGGCTCGATCAGGATCGCGGCGGTCTCTTCGCTGATGGCAGCCTTGAGAGCACCCATGTCGCCAAACGGCACCTGATAGAAGCCCGGCGCCTTCGGGCCGAAGCCTTCGAGGTACTTCGCCTGTCCACCGGCAGCGATAGTCGCCAGCGTGCGGCCGTGGAAGGCACCTTCGAAGGTGATGATATGGAATTTTTCCGGCTGGCCCTTGGCGAAATGATAGCGCCGCGCCGTCTTGATCGCGCATTCGAGCGCTTCAGCGCCGGAATTGGTGAAGAACACCTTGTCTGCAAACGTCGCTTCGGTCAGGCGGCGGCTGAGGCTTTCCTGGCCCGGGACCTCATAGAGGTTCGACAGGTGCCAGACCTTGTCTGCCTGCTCTTTCAACGCCGACACGAGATGCGGATGGGCATGGCCAAGCGAATTGACAGCGACACCGGCGGCGAAATCCAGATAGCGCGTGCCGTCCTCGGCGATCAGCCAAACGCCTTCGCCGCGCTCGAACCGCAACGGGGCGCGGGCATATGTGTCGTAAAGCGGCGTGGCATCGGCCATGGCGCATGTCTCCTCAAACCATCACGGCCATTGTATAAATGGCGCGGTCAACAAGGCTGTGACCAGCCCATAAAAAATCAAAATGCCGCCTTGCGGCGGCAGTAGCACTATCTTCACTTCGCAGTGCGATGTCAACAAAAGCCCATGATTTCCGGCAATTCACGCATATACAGTCGGCGCAAATTTTTTAGCCGGATACCCTTGCAAAAATGCCACGCATCGCAAGCAAGTTGGGGAAAACTCGGAAATCGATTCGGTGGGATTCCCCGGACTCTTGTCAGAGAGTCCGCCGGGCTCTACGTTAAGAAATAATTACTAGAACGCATGCGGCGGACCTAGTCACCAAAAGTGTTATCGCGTTTCAACCCCGGACACCATCCGGGGTTCGGTGGAGGATTCGACCATCACCAACGCTGGGAATGGAGACAAAACCATGAACTGGACTGACGAGCGGGTCGAGAAACTCAAGAAATTGTGGGCCGAAGGCTTGAGCGCGAGCCAGATCGCTGCACAGCTCGGTGGCGTCAGCCGCAATGCCGTCATCGGCAAGGTTCATCGTCTCTGCCTGCCCGGCCGCGCAAAAGCCGGCGGCAGCACCGCCTCGACGGTCCGCGCCAAGCGCCCTGCCGCCGCAGCACCACGCGCACCGAACTACACAGCACCGCGCATGGCGACCCGCACAGTGACGCGGACCGCAGGTGCAACCGTCATGAAGGAAGAGGTCGAAATCGGCGCGATCGAGGATCAGGACGCAGCACCGGCCGGCAACAACGTTGTTATTCCGATGTCGCGCCGCCTGGTGCTGACCGAGCTTACCGACCGCACCTGCAAATGGCCGATCGGCGATCCGATGAAGGACGAGTTCCACTTCTGCGGCAATGACTCCCCGGACACATCGCCTTACTGCACCTTCCACGCCAAGCTGGCCTACCAGCCGTCCGGCGAACGCCGCCGGGCACGCTAAGGCCGGGAGGCCATGCGTTTCGTCAATCCCATCCCCTTTGTGCGGGATATCAGCATCTCGAAGATCTTCTACTGCGAGATGCTGGGATTGGCAGTCAGCCGAGATTTTGGCGATTTCGTCATGTTCGAAACAGGCTTTGCCATCCATGAAGGCAAAGCCCTGGAAACGACGGTCTGGGGACAGCCGTCAACGGCATCCCAGCCGTATGGCCGTCAAAACATCCTGCTCTATTTCGAACATGATACTCTGGATGCGCTCTTCGAGCGCATCGCCGCTAACGTAAACCTCATCCACCCCATTGAAACCCAAGCCTGGGGCCAGAGAGTGTTCCGCCTCTACGATCCGGATGGCCACGCCATCGAAATTGGCGAGCCGCTTGGCAGCGGCTGACGCCGCCGCCCCTTGTTCATTCAGCTTTCCAGCGAGTAGCCCGCGCCGCGCACCGTGCGGATCACGTCCAGCATGTTGGAAAAATTCAGCGCCTTGCGCAGGCGGCCGACATGGACGTCCACCGTGCGTTCGTCGACATAGATGTCATGTCCCCAGACGCCGTCCAGAAGCTGCGAGCGCGAAAAGACGCGGCCCGGTGAAGCCATGAAGAATTCCAAGAGGCGGAACTCGGTCGGTCCAAGACGGACTTCGCGCGTCTTGCGATGAACGCGATGGGTTTCGCGGTCGAGTTCGATATCGCCGCATTTCAGCAGCGTTGACAGCACTTCGGGCTTGGCCCGGCGCAGCATCGCCTTGACTCGCGCCATAAGTTCCGGCGTCGAAAATGGCTTGACCACATAGTCGTCGGCGCCGGTGGCAAGACCGCGGACACGCTCGCTCTCTTCGCCGCGTGCCGTCAGCATGATGATCGGCAGGCGTTCCGTTTCCGGGCGCTGGCGCAGCCGGCGGCACAGTTCGATGCCGGAAACGCCCGGCAGCATCCAATCGAGAATCAGGAGATCAGGAAGGCGTTCCTGCAGGCGCATCTCCGCCTCGTCGCCACGGTTGATCGTGTCGACTTCGAACCCTTCGGCCTCGAGATTGTATCGGAGGAGGACGCTGAGCGCCTCTTCATCTTCAACAACAGCAATTCTTGGCAACATTCACTTTAGCTCCTTGGCGCCCGGCCGGCTGGCCGAAGGCTTGCCGAGCGGCTCCAGCGGCCGCTCGCGCAATTATTGCGTAAGAATCTACTTACTTCATCGCGCGATCAGTTACCGATCGCGCCGACCGTGTTGGCCGTATCGTCCTTCGGACGTTCGCCGACAGGCTGCGCGCCTGTTGCCATGTAGTAGATGGTTTCAGCGATATTGGTGGCATGGTCGCCGATACGCTCGATGTTCTTGGCGCAGAACAGCAGATGCGTGCAGGGCGTGATGTTGCGCGGATCCTCCATCATGTAGGTCAGGAGTTCGCGGAACAGCGATGTGTAGATGGCGTCGATCTCATTGTCGCGCTCGCGGATGCTGTTGGCCTTTTCCGGCGAGCGGGAGGCATAGACGTCGAGCACTTCCTTGAGCTGAACGAGCGCGAGCTCTGCCAGGTGCTCCAGGCCACGGGCCAGCTGGCGCGGCAGGCTGGCATTGGCAACGGCAATGACGCGCTTGGCGTTGTTCTTGCCGAGGTCGCCGACCCGCTCAAGGTCGGCAGCGATGCGGATCGACCCCATGATTTCACGCAGGTCGGATGCCACCGGCTGGCGCTTGGCAATGGTGACGATGGCCTTTTCGCCGATCTGGCGCTCGGCCTCATCGAGAATGGTGTCGTCGGAGATGACCTTCTGGGCGAGCGCCAGGTCGGAATTGACCAGGGCGCGCACGGATTCGGCCACCATCTGTTCGGCCAGACCGCCCATCTCGGAGATGCGGCGTGTCAGGTACTTCAGATCTTCGTCGTAGACGGAAGCAATGTGCGTAGACATGATTGTTTTTCCTTGCGATCACAATCCGGTTGCAAGACCGCCACCCTGCCCTCATGGGAGGGTGGCGAAAGATTCCTCAGCCGAAGCGGCCCATGATGTAATCCTGGGTGCGCTGGTCGTCCGGATTGGTGAACATCTTGTCGGTGTCGTTTTCCTCAACGAGATTGCCGAGGTGGAACATGGCGGTGCGCTGCGACACGCGGGCAGCCTGCTGCATCGAGTGCGTGACGATGACAATCGTGTAGTTTGTCCGCAGCTCGTGGATCAGTTCCTCGACCTTGGCGGTCGCGATCGGATCCAGCGCCGAGCACGGCTCGTCCATCAGGATGACTTCCGGGCTGACGGCAACGGCGCGGGCAATGCACAGGCGCTGCTGCTGACCACCGGACAGGCCGGTGCCGGATTCATGCAGGCGATCCTTCACTTCGTTCCAGAGGCCGGCCTTCTGCAGGCTCGACTCGACGACCTGGTCGAGTTCCGCCTTGGTGCGGGCGAGACCATGGATCTTCGGGCCATAGGTGACGTTCTCGTAGATCGACTTCGGGAACGGGTTCGGCTTCTGGAAGACCATGCCGACGCGGGCGCGAAGTTCCACGACGTCGATGCTCGGGTCGTAGATATCGCCGTCGTCGAGAGTGATCTTGCCGGTGACGCGGCAGCTGTCGATCGTGTCGTTCATGCGGTTCAATGTCCGCAGGAACGTCGACTTGCCACAGCCCGACGGGCCGATCAGCGCGGTGACGGTGTTTTCGCGAACGTTGAGGTTCACATCGAAAAGCGCACGCTTCTCGCCGTAATAAACCGAAACGTCCTTTCCGATCATCTTGAAGGGAACAGTGTTCATTTTCTGGTCCAGCGCCTTTTCAACTGCTGCTTCTGACATCATGTTCATGTTTCTACCTCACTACCAGCGCCGCTCAAAGCGACGCCGCAACAGGATTGCGCCAAGGTTCATGACGACGAGGAAGACCAAGAGGATCATGATCGCACCCGAAGTCCGTTCGACAAATGCACGTTCGGCTTCGTTGGCCCACATATAAATCTGGACCGGCAGAGCAGTGGATGGGTCCATCGGCGAGCCCGGGTAATCGACCACGAAGGCCACCATGCCGATGAGGAGCAGCGGCGCCGTTTCGCCGAGCGCATGCGCCAGGCCGATGATGGTACCGGTCAGGACGCCCGGCATGGCGAGCGGCAGGACGTGGTGGAAGATCGTCTGCATCTTCGAGGCGCCGAGGCCAAGAGCGGCAGAGCGGATCGAGGGCGGAACCGCCTTCAACGCCGCACGGGTGGCGATGATGATCGTCGGAAGCGTCATCAGCGTCAGCACCAGGCCACCAACGACGGCAGCCGAGCGGGGCATGCCGGCAAAGTTGATGAAGATCGACAGGCCGAGCAGCCCGTAAACGATCGACGGAACGGCCGCGAGGTTGTTGATGTTCACCTCGATGAGATCGGTGAGCCGGTTCTTCGGCGCGAACTCTTCCAGGTAGATCGAGGCCGCGACACCGATCGGAAGGGCGAGCACCAGAACGATCAGCATCATGTAGAGCGAACCGAGGGCGGCGACACCGATACCAGCAGCTTCAGGCCGGCTGGACGCACCATAGGTGAACAGGCCGGTGTTGAACTGCTTGGCCATGGCGCCGGTCTCGGACAGCGTCTTCATCCATTCGATCTGCTGATCCTTCACCTTGCGGTTGGCTTCGGCAACGGTCAGGTCGATCTGGCCCTTGTTGGCGCTATCGATATTGCCTTCCGCCAGAAGCGAGACAGTGGCGGTGGTGCCGATGATCGCCGGGTTGGCAACAACCAGATCGCGCAGCTGCGTACGGGCACTGGCCGAGACCATGTCCGTCGCCTGCTTGACCAGCGGCTTGTTGGCCGGGTCGATGCCGAGCGCCTTCACCAGCGCATCACGCACCAGAAGCGGATAATTCGCCGTCATCAGCTTGGTCGGGTTCGCGCCACGTTCGTTCTTCGGATCGATGATCTTTTCCGAAAACTCGATCGGCAGGGTGATCGCCGTCTGCTGGAAGGCCGTGTAGCCTTTGGAGACGACGGTCCACAGCAGTACGAACAGAAAGAACAGGCCGATCAGGATGGCGGTCAGGCCGTAAGCCTTGAAGCGGCGTTCGGCAGCATAGCGCTTCTTGATGCCGATATCGCGTCTTGCCTGCGCCGGGCGCACGAAGGTGGACTGTACGGAGGATGTCATGTCGGTCATTCGTACTGTTCCCGATACTTGCGCACGATGTAGAGTGCATAGATGTTGAGGCAGAGCGTGATGGCAAACAGGGTGATGCCAAGCGCAAAGGCAACCAGCGTCTGCGGCGAGTTGAACTCAAGGTCGCCTGTCAGCTGATTGACGATCTTGACGGTGACGGTGGTCATCGCCTCGAACGGGTTGAGCTGCATGCGGGCGGCAACACCAGCAGCCAGCACCACGATCATGGTTTCACCGACAGCACGCGAGGCCGTCAGCAACAGGGCACCGACGATGCCCGGAAGCGCTGCCGGCAAGATGACACGCTTGATGGTTTCCGAGCGGGTCGCGCCGAGACCGAGCGAACCGTCGCGCAGCGAGCGTGGTACCTGTGTGATAATGTCATCCGACAGCGACGAAACGAATGGGATCAGCATGATGCCCATGACGAGACCGGCCGTCAGAACGCTCTGTGCCTGAATGAAATTGACGTAATTGCCAGTGACAAGGCCATTCAGCTGGGCGGAAATATCACGCAGGAAAGGCCCGACCGTCACCAGCGCGAAGAAGCCGTAGACGATCGTCGGGATACCGGCGAGAATTTCCAACAGCGGCTTGGCGATGCCACGCACGACGGGCTTTGCATATTCCGCCATGTAAATGGCGGCGAACAGGCCGACCGGCACGGCAAAGAGCATGGCAACAAAAGCGATATACAGCGTGCCAGCCAAAAGCGGCAGGAGGCCGAACTGACCTTCCGTGCCACCGCTGCCGGCCGCCGAAAAGCGCGGATCCCAGACCGTGCCGAAGAAGAACGTGCTGGGGGATACCGACTGGAAGAAGCGGATCGCTTCCGACAGCATCGACCCGACGATGCCGACCGTTGTCAGGATTGCGATCGAAGAGGCAACGAGGAGCGTGCCAAGCATGACGCGCTCGACGCGGTTTCTGGCCCGGAACGGTGCGCTGATGCCACGAATGGCGAAAACCGCGCCGGCAATGGCGATGATCAGCACGGCAACGCTCATTACCCAGCGGCTGCCATCTCTCAGGGAATTATAGTGCTGCGCGGCTTCGACCATGTAGGGTTCGCCGGCATTTGCCATCGGCACGCCCTTGGCGGCCAATGCGTCGCGAAGATTGCTGGAACCGCTTGTGACGGCCGCAAGCTCATCGCTGTTCAGCCGCTTCAGGCCGTTGGCGACCTGCATGACCTGGCCGAGCATCAGCTCGATGGTCGCCGTGCCCTGGCTTTTCACCGTATCCGGCAAAGCGGACCGGACAGAATTTTCAATGAAGAACGGACTGGCAAGAAGCCAGATGGCTAGAACGAACGCAGCCGGCAGGACCGCCCAGATGGCAACATAGACGCCATGATAACCAGGAAGCGAATGCAGGGCGGAAAGCTTGCCCTTGGAGCTGGCGGTCGCGCGCGCGCGTCCGGCAAAATATGCCGCAAGGCCAACGATCAAAATGATCAAAAGAATAAGAGAAGTGCTCATCGATATGTCCCCCCGGCTTTTCACTCATTGAAAGCCGGCAAATCCGCATACTCGGGATGTCCGGCACGGCAAAGCTGCCGTGCCGGTTTTTGCACTATATTAGAGCATGTTACCGTCAGTGAAGGCCTTGCGGTCAGCTTCGCGCTCGGCATCCGGAGCCGGAACGAGACCATAGGCAGCCAGCGGGCTGTCCGGGCCGACCATCTGGTCGTCGAGGAAGAATTCAACATATTCCTTCAGGCCCGGGATAACGCCAAGGTGAGCCTTCTTGACGTAGAAGAACAGCGGGCGGGAAACCGGATATTCGCCCGAAGCGATCGTTGCGCCCGACGGAACGATACCGCTGACGGTCGCAACCTTCAGCTTGTCAGCGTTGTTTTCATAGAAGGACAGGCCGAAGACGCCGATGCCGTTCTTGTTGGAAGCGATACGGGCCAATGTTTCGGTGTAGTCGCCGTCGATGTCGATTGCCAGACCGTCCTTACGAACGGCGATGCACTTCTTGGCAGCTTCCTTTTCATCGGCAATGAGGCCCTTAATGGCGACGTCAGCGCCAGCGTCCTTGCAGCCATGGGCCAGCATCTTCTCGTCGAAGACTTCGCGCGTGCCGTGCTTTTCGCCCGGGATGTAAGCAGCGATTTCTACGTCCGGCAGGTCCTTGTTGACTTCCGACCACTTCTTGTAGGGATTGGCAACGAGCTTGCCGTCGATGACGAGTTCAGCTGCGAGCGCCAGGTAGAGGTCCTTCGGAACCAGCTTCAGGTCGGCATTGCTCGAGTCGGTTGCGAAGACGATGCCGTCATACCCGATCTTGACTTCCTGGACTTCGGTAACGCCGGCTGCCTTGCAGGTTTCCAGCTCGCTGTCCTTGATTTTGCGCGATGCGTTGGCGATGTCGATCGTGTCCGGGCCAACGCCCTTGCAGAATTCCTTCAGGCCGGCACCGGTGCCGCCGGATTCAACGACCGGGGTCTTGAAGTCAGGGAAGGTTTCGCCGAACGTTTCGGCAACGATCTTTGCATAAGGCAGAACGGTCGAGGAGCCGGCGACCTGGATCTGGTCACGAGCAATGGCAACGCCTGCAAAAGCGGCGGATGCAACCAGAGCTGCAACAGTAAGTTTCAAGGACTTCATCAGAATTCTCCCATAATGGGCTTGTGTGGGTGCGCTTTTCACCAGCGCTCGCTGTCGCCGTGTCGATCGGCCGCCCTAGTTAGCGCCCGATGCCCACACCTTTTATGTCAACTTGACGAAACATTTGTGACAGACCAATTGACTGAAATAATTGACTATTTTCTTAAAATGACATTCTCGGCGACAGGTTTGTGTCAAAACCTCACGGTAAACACCGTGCCCTTGCCGACTTCGGAATGAACCAGCAGCCTGGCGCGATGCCGGGTGAGGATATGCTTGACGATGGCAAGCCCGAGGCCAGTGCCTTTTTTCGACCGGCTGGCCTCGACATTCACCCGGTAGAATCGTTCGGTAATACGCGGAACGTGCTCGGCAGGAATGCCAGGCCCATGATCTTGAACGGAAACCTCTGCCGGAGCATCACCGCCGCCGGAGAGCGTGACCTCGACCTTTTTGCCCTCCTGGCCATATTTGCAGGCATTTTCGATCAGGTTCTCAAAGACTTCCGTCAGCTCGTCACGGTCACCCTGCACGATCACCGGATCATCCGGCACGATCAGAGAAATCTCGACGCCGACGTCTTCGGCCAGCGGCGCTAGCGCATCACGGACATGGCCAAGCAGCGGCGCCAGGTTGATCGCTTCATCCGGCGCGATATGGGATTTGAGTTCCAGCCGCGACAGAGACAGGAGGTCATCGACCAGCCGGCTCATCCGCGTCGCCTGCTCGTGCATGATGCCGAGAAATTTCTCATGCGCCTTCTGGTCGTTGCGTGCAGGCCCTTGGAGCGTCTCGATAAAACCGCGTAGCGAGGCGAGCGGCGTTCTCAGCTCATGGCTTGCATTGGCGACGAAATCGGACCGCATCCGGTCGATCCGCCGCGCCTGGGAAATATCCCGGTAGGACAGGACATAAAGCCGCTCGTCCGTCCGTTGGCCGATCTCGGCTGGTGCGACCCGGACGATATAGACCGCCTCCGACGGCAAGCGTTCCGAATGTTCGATCTGGTTGATCTTGCCGGTGGCGATGGTCTCGCGAACCATATCGAGGATGCCGGGTGAACGCACCCGCGCCGAAAGGTCCGTGTTTGGCGGGATGGTACCGAAGGTTTTTTCCGCCGCCTGATTTTGCAACAGGACCGTCTCGTCGGGCGTAACCACCAAAATCGGCGTATCGAGCGCATTGAAGCCCGCCGCCAGCATGTCGAGATCGGTCTCTTCCACCACGGACGGCACGGCAACCGGAATCGGCGGCTTGGGATCTGAATAACGATTGAACAGGACGATCATCCAGACCAGCCAGAACAGCAGCACCGCTCCCGTATGAATACCGGAAAGGATGAGACCTGCGGCAGCGGCAACGGACAGGCCGATGACCCATTTCTCCGACTTGGCTGTTTCCTTCAGTCGGTCCCAGACGTTGTTTGTATCTTCCAAGATTTTCTCACGTGCACGGTGCAATTGACCGGTGATAGCGGAGGTTCATGACATGATTTTCACGGCATGCTTGAATTCGCAATGTAATTGTGGCCTCCTCCCGTGAAATCGGCGGCCGGCCGCAACAATATCCTGCGAGGGCACATCATGATGGACATGGAAAAAAACAAGCCGGTCGAACTCGTGATCAATGGCAAGGAGCGGGTTTTCGACATCGACAATCCGAAGCTGCCAGACTGGATCGACGACAAGGCGCTGGCTTCCGGCGACTATCCTTACGAGAAGAAATTCGACAGCGACGAATATGACGATCTTCTGGAAAAGCTGCAGATCGAGCTGGTGAAGGTCCAGTTCTGGCTGCAAGCGACCGGCAAGCGGGTGGTCGCCCTGTTCGAGGGACGCGATGCGGCCGGCAAGGGCGGCTCCATCTATGCCATCCGCTCTTATATCAATCCCCGCTCCGCCCGCGTCGTTGCCCTGCCCAAACCCACAGAGACGGAACAGGGACAGTGGTACTACCAGCGCTACATCTCGCATTTCCCGACAGCCGGTGAATTCGTGATGTTCGACCGTTCCTGGTACAACCGGGCCGGCGTCGAGCCGGTGATGGGCTTTTGCACGCCGGATCAGCACAAGAAATTCCTGAACCAGACACCCCGGCTGGAGAAGCTGATCACCGGCGATGACATCCATTTCTTCAAGTTCTGGCTGGATATCGGCCGGGAAATGCAGCTGAAACGGTTTCACGACCGCCGTCACGATCCGTTGAAGGTCTGGAAGCTTTCGCCGATGGATATTGCGGCGCTGACCAAGTGGGACGACTACACCGAGGCCCGCGACACGATGCTGCGGGAAACGCATACCGACCATGCGCCGTGGGTCGTCGTTCGCGCCAACGACAAGAAGCGCGCGCATCTCAATCTGATCCGCCACCTTCTGAATTCGGCGGATTATGACGGCAAGGACGAGAAGGCGATCGGCAAGATCGACGACAAGATTCTCGGCTTCGGCCACGGCTTTGTGAAATAGCCGCGGCGCTTACCCGGAAATCCTATTGGCCGGGAAGCACCCGCACCGCATAGACGTTGAGGCTATTGCCGGCACCCGTGACATCACTGTTGATCAGGATATGCCCGGGTGAGCTCGGCGCAAGGCTGCGATCGAACGTCACCTGGAACAGCATGTCGTTCTTTTCGTCGTTCACCGTAAAGCGGTGACGGCCGCAATCGCCGAGCGAGGAGAAATCGCATTCGACTGAGAACTGCGTCTGCTTGCCGGCATCGGCCTGGACGCTGAGTGCCACCGTCGATGTCTTGCCGGAAATCTGCTCGAGCACCGAAACCGGAATCTCGATCGACACGTTGCCGTCGGCATCCGCCGTCGCCGAGGTGATCCGCAGGCGCTGCCCGCGCTCGTCGCTGACGGGATCGGCCGCAGCCCGGCTGTCCGCCTTGACATTGCCTGTATCGGCGGGCGTGAAGACATCAACCCAATCGCCGGAAAAGCCCGCTTGCGGTCCAAGCGTCTTGAGGCCCGCTGCGCCATCAAAATCCTCGGACTGCACCCTCGAAGGCGGATTGGCGACACTGGTATCGCGCTCGGCTGCCGTTTTCAAAAGCCCGCTGGTTTCGACCCACCAGGCGCCCATCACGACCGCTGCGACCAGCGTTGTGATGACCATGACGAAGGAAAGAAAACTGCCGCGCTTGCGCCGCCGGGGCTTTGCTGCTGCCGCTTCAGCCTTTGCAGCCTTGCCGCGCTTGCCGGCAACCGGCTCGGCCATGGGTGCCGTTTCGGCAGCACGCGGTCCGTCGCGACGCTCCGGGCGCAGGCCCGCAAGGCCGCCATCGGCGACTGGGCTATCGGCCCGGTCCTCATGCCGTTCGGATGGCATGTGGATGTCGTGATCCAGCTCCGCCGATGGAACCGGGGCGCTGCGGGTTTCAATCTGGACCGGTGGCGGCACAGATGCCGCAGCTTTCAGGCTGGCGCGCTCCTCCAATTCGATGGCGTGGATAACGCCTTCGAGCCGGTGGCGCTGCTGGGCTATCACGTCGGGATCGTGTACGTCCTGCTTTCTGAGGCCGGCTTCAAGCGCGTTGCGTGCCGATTGATAGATGCGCGCACGCGTTTCGGAATTCGCCCTCTCGGAGCGTTCCAGCGCCTGTCTGATAGCAGTTTCCAGTCCGCTCACTCTTTATCCTTTTTGGTGCGGGCATCAGCGGCCTTGCTTGGCATACCATCCGCATCGACATCCGAGGCGGACGGGCACTATCGCCCAGAAACCATGCGGGGCCAACGATAGCCCCTGCAATCAATCCATTCTGGCGGCCCGGCGTTGCCTAAAAACCCGGTACGCTTTTGAATGCGTTAACAATTGGGTAACGGTTGACGCTGCGATCTGCAAGCCTTGCGCGTCAAACGGACCGTCAGCGCCGGGGAAAACCCGGTGGTTTCGACCGGATCATAGGTCGCAGCCACGACAATCGGCCTTGCAAAACACACGCCCGCTGCTAAAGTTCTTACGTTTACGGAAACGTCAAATAACAAACCGGGAGTGAACCTTGTCCTTGCCAGCCATTCTTAACGGCACGACGCGCCTGCCGGTCGTTGCAGCGCCGCTCTTCATCATCTCGCATCCGGCGCTGACGCTTGCCCAGTGCAAGGCTGGTGTCGTCGGCTCTTTCCCGGCCTTGAACGCACGGCCGGAGGCACAGCTGGATGAGTGGCTGGCCGAGATCACCGAGGATCTCGCCGCTTACAATTCCCGCAACCCCGGCAGGCCGGCAGCCCCCTTCGCGGTCAATCAGATCGTCCACAAATCCAACAAACGGCTCGAGCATGACCTGATGCTCTGCGTCAAATACAAGGTGCCGATCGTCATTTCCTCGCTTGGCGCCGTGCCCGAGGTCAATGCCGCGATCCATTCCTATGGCGGCATCGTGCTGCATGACGTGATCAACAACCGCCACGCCAACTCGGCAATCCGCAAGGGCGCCGACGGACTGATCGCGGTTGCGGCCGGTGCCGGCGGCCATGCCGGCACTCTGTCGCCCTTTGCCCTCATTCAGGAGATCCGCACGTGGTTTGACGGCCCCCTGCTTTTGTCCGGCGCGATATCGACCGGTGGCGCGGTTCTGGCCGCGCAGGCAATGGGCGCCGACATGGCCTATATCGGCTCGCCGTTCATCGCCACGACCGAAGCGCGCGCCAGCGACGCCTACAAGCAGATGATCGTCGACAGCAGCGCTAGCGATATCGTCTATTCCAACTTCTTCACCGGCATTCACGGCAACTATCTCAAGCCGTCGATTGCCGCTGCCGGCATGGACCCCGACCACCTGCCGGAAGCCGATCCTTCCAAGATGGATTTCGAGACGGCCACGTCGGGCGCCAAGGCCTGGAAAGACATCTGGGGCTGCGGCCAGGGTATCGGCGCCGTCACGGAAATCGCCCCCACCGCCAGCCTGGTCGACCGGCTAACCCTGGAATATGCCGCGGCAAGACAAAAATTGGCGCTATAGAAGGTGACCCTCGGGTTGCTGGCAGCTTTTTTCCCGTTCTCAAAACTGATGGCTTGAAATCGCATCCGTTTGCAGGTATCAGCCCCTCACACATCGTTTCGCAGCACCTGCGCAACGCATGCTGGCCGCTTTAGCTCAGGTGGTAGAGCACATCATTCGTAATGATGGGGTCGCAGGTTCGAGTCCTGCAAGCGGCACCACTATCCCTTTGGATTGATTGAGAATTTTCTGATAGGCATTGAGCTTGCATAGCAGGCGATCGTGCGGGTCGCCACCGGGTCGCCACGTTGTTAGCGCTTCGCCGCTCCTGGCGGTAGCGCTTATGTCGTAGGTAATGGCGCGCGAGATGCCGAAATAGCCAGCCAAGCTACAGGAAACTGACGACGAGCCGAAGCGACAACAAGTTCGGGGCAACTGTGCCCTGGCTCCCAACAGACCCCGTCACTCTTGACGAGCTCGCGATCCCGCACGTCACCCGAGGTAGTCGCAGTCGTCCACACTGTCGTACCCTGTTCTAGTCTCTTGCCTGTTCCATTCTCGTGACCAATCGCATCAAGTTCGCTGATCGAGAGAGCGCTGCATCAAGAATCGACGCGCGACGTTTCGGCGAAGTGAAAAAGAGGATGATATTTTCGGCGCTTGACGTCGACGTGGCCAGACCAGACCATAAAAAGACACCGCATCAACGGGCTGGAACCCTCCGCGGTGTCTTTCTGGAGTACGTCATGATCATCGCCGCTGGCACGATTGTAGTAAAGCCCCACCACCGTAATCGGTGAGCCGCCGGTCGGGACATATCCCGACCCGAACGACGCCACAGCCTGCCCCCTCAGTCAAAAATGTTGACAGCGCCAGCGACGGCAAGGATTTCACCCGCAATCCCCACCTTGCCGATGCTGAACTCACCAGTCGCGAGCAGGAACGTAAATACACCGGCTGGCTGGAAGAGGCTGAGAAGGCGAAGCGCCAGAAGGCCGCCCGCCGGCGGAGCGCCCAGGCCTCACGCCTTGCCAGCCTTCAATCACTTTCGGAACGCCTCGCCGCCCAGACGGCGATGATCGAAGTCCATGGCGGGCGTCTTCCGCCGCGCTGGCGCTATGAGCCCGCCACAAAGAAGGTCAAGGGCGAGCTTGTCGGATACTACAAGCGTATCGCCAATCGCCCCGCTTACATTCCGACGATGCCGTATGACCCGAAGATCGACGGGCGTGGGCGCGAAGTCTTCATGGAGTATGCTGCCGATCGGCGCGATCGGATCGATGTCGGCTTCCGCCTTCGACAGGATGTCGTGCTTTCCGGGCATCTCGTGCCGCAGGGGCTGGAATACGAAGGCTTCAAGTCGGAAGCGCTCGGCACCCGCTCGGCGCTTCGCTGGCCCGCTCTAGTCCATCGTTCGCGTAGCATGCGCGTCTGCTGGCATCGCGGAAGCTATAACAACCTGGAAATCCAGGTTGCCGCAGCGCGCACGGACGGCGTTCCAGAATGGATGCTCACCGAACACGGCATCGAGATGAGCGAAGAAAAGGTCCAGGAGATCGTTGGCGATGCCGATGTCCAGGACATAAACATGCGTGTTCTTGAACCGGCGCGCCACAAGGTCATCGGTCTCGATGCCCCGACCGTCGAGGGCAACAAGAAGCTGCTCGGCTTTCTTCGCCTCGATACCGACCTGACCTGGCGGAGCGTCAAGCATCTGATGAAGAAGCTGCGCAACAAGGTCGAGAAGCGGAAAATCAGGTCCCTGCCGAACTTCATCGTCGGCATCAAGACGGCAGACGGCCGCCTCATCAGACCGCACCTGATCTGGCTTCTGCCGATCGACAGCGGCGTGCTCAACGTCGACAACAAACACCTTCGTCTGTTCAAGTCTGTCTACTACGGCCTGTGCCACGCGCTCGCCGACCTTGGAGCCGATCCGCAAGCGCCGGCCACGTCGCAACTGGTCAAGAACCCGTTGTCGCCGCTCTATCATACCGAATGCCCAACGGACGAATGGCCGACGCTTGCCGAGCACGCGTCATGCTTGAAAAGAGGGCTGAACCGGGTAAAGCTTATCCGCCAGTCCGTGGCAACGGTCACGGGCGAGACGTTCAAGTGCTCGAATGAGTATATCAACGGCTGCCTCGATGCCGCGCGCGGCGTGATGGTGCGCTGGCTGGAAGAGAGCGATCCTGTTTATGTCGATGCGTTCGCCACTGGCGATTACGGCCTTCTCATCGACCGTCTGCAAGAAGCACTTTCGACCCTCGTGACGTGCGACGGCATGCGGCCGAGCTCGATGGAATATACTCGACACAAGGTTGCGACCTGGTCCGTTGAGACCTGGAACCCGAACAAGGTTTCCAGGGCGGGACTTCAGACGCGCGGCCGGCTCGGACACATCGTCGAGGAAATCCGAGGCACCAAGGCTCGTCAGGCCGTTGCCGGACAATATTCGGCACAGGTCCGCGCCGACAAGACGCTCGGGCATCTCATCGAAGCCTGGGATCGGCTTGTCGTCGATGGCGTACCGTCGAAATCGGCCCTGGCGAAGGAGGCCGGTCTTCCCGTCAGACCGTCCACAACCGCTACGACGACCTTCAGGCGGCGCTCGCCGAACGCAGTGTAAAAGACGCTGTTATGTTATATAGGACGGACACATACGCCAGTACCGAAATAGCCACCGCATCCACACATCCCGACGATAAGGATGAGGATATCCGCCTCGCCGAGTATGGAGGGGCATATGCTGAGCCTGATGTCGAACACGATGCCGTGTGGGACGACATGAATGTCTCCGGGTACGATGATGACGACCTGGCGGCATTGGAGTCGCACGATGCATGGATCGCCGAGGAGGAAGGCCGCGTGCCGCGCCCGGACATCAGGAATGCGGTTTCGGCGTCAGTCGGTCCCGCGTCCCGCCATTAGCGGCGCGATGCTGACGCTCCTGCGGCTGACGTTCCCTCCGAAACTCCATGCGCGAATTCCCGCGCCCTCTCCGTCCCGGAGACCACTATGCTGGTCGCTCCGATATGCTCATCCCCCTGGACGCGAATTGCCGCGTCGAAAGGCCATGCTGGCGACTTTGCCGAATTCCTCGCCGAAACGAGCCTTATAGAGGTCCGTACAGCGCCTTTCTCTGCTTTGGCTGACCTGCACATCATCCCGTTTTGACGGTTTGCCCGAACCGAAGAACCTACCAGCGTGCTCACTTCGGCAACGCCGCAGCGTCCTTCACTCCGTTGCGGTCCTACGGATGCCCTCTTCTGCGCGCGCCGGCGTGACTTGAGCTATCGGGATGGGGAACATCTGATTCCGCGCGTTGCGCGGGTTCGATTTGCCTGCGGCGCATCGAACAGGGAACAGGAGATTCGACGCCATCAGAAACCGCTACGGTTTCATTACAATCCGATCGATCCCATTCACGGCTCCTCCGGCACAATGGGGCTCGCCCGCGGGTAGGCCTGGGCTCCATTGGCGGCAAATGCTAGAACAAGCCATTGAAAAAGCGAGGAAATGGAGCTTCATATGACCACCACGACGACGAGGTTCCAGGGACTGACGTTCAACATTCTGGTCGAAGAGTTTCATGACAAGAGCGCGGACGGTCGCCTCATCGGTTATCTGGCATCGATCTACACCCAGCACAAGCTCAGCGCCGAGCGCCGATTGATTCGCCGATCCCGTCTGCCGGGTGCGGCAACAGAGATGAAGCTGGCGATAGAACGCGACGGCATCCAGGCTTTCCGCCGACTTCGCGGCATCTGAAGCGCTATGACCACCCTGGTGGTTACGGCCCCCATCGCTTCCGGGGGCGCGGCATTAGGTGGACAATTTGTCAGCGGGCTATCCCGAAGAGCGACCGCAAAGACACCGCTTATCATTGCCGAAACGATGCCACGCTTCGTGCGGCGCACTGCATCAGCGCACGTGCCGCCACAAGGCCCGAAAACAACTACTACGTCGGCAGAGAAGAAAAATGCTGCAGCCCCCTTGTGCTGTCTGAATTTTGGACCGAGCATTGTGATGTGGAGCGCACAAAGAAACGCCTTCACAAACCCCCATCTCCTGAAAATCAGGAATAAAATCAACGCATACCGTCGCATTGGCGCGGGTGGCGAAGCCATGCCTGCCCACGGGACGCCACCTCATTCAGCAAGCCCCCTTGAGAAGGAACACGTAAAATGAAGACACCAGCCTACATCGCAACGAAGGAAGTCCTGTGCTGCGCGTCAGCGTTGATCGAAGCGCTCGCCGACAGCCCACTGGACGAGGCGCTCGCGCACAAGGCCCGAGCCTTGCATGGCGCTGGCGGCCCTGATGATCGCGACGCTCTCGAGCACTGGATCGTGTCGGACTGGCTTGCCGAAAAACTCGCTCGCCACAACGAAATCATCGATGCCGATTTCGCCGGCCTTGCCATATGGGGCCGCACCGCAACCGGGCAGGCCATCCAGTATGACGACGTCATTGTCGCAATCGCCGAGGAGAAGTGGACGTGAGCGGATCAGCGGAATGGCGGATCGAGAAGACAAACACAGGTGATGACGTGCGACAGGAGCGGATCAGGCACCTCACGGTGCCGCGCTTCTCCGTCCGTCTGGTTAGGATCGATCCTTTTGAAAACTGTCCCGTGCGAGCTGAAGGCAGTGTCGATCTCAGTAAGCCGATCTACAGGATCGATCACCAGAGTGTCTTCTGCGAAATCGACTGGACGGATGAAATTCCCGAAGATCAGCATTTGCCCTGGCTCAATGCCGCACGCAAGGCCCACACCGAGCTACGCGGGTATTTCGACCGCTGGAAATCCCTCTCGCCAGTCAAGGAAATGGCTGGGCGAATCGAACTCGATATCGGCGCGTGTCGGTCATGGTCGGACTACACAGAGACTTTCTGCGGCGAGAACGACCGCACTGAAGGCGCGCTCGTGAACCGGGTCAAGCGGCTTGCGGGTGTGGTCTCCACGGGCGAGCTCCCCGTCCTTCTTGCAATGCTCCATGCCGCCGACTACTCGCGTGCCGCCGATGAGCTTGCGGGCGAAAGCCTCTGGAGCCGGCTGGACTTGACCTACGGAGATTGTGCCGAGGCCGTCGGCCTCGCCATCATGCGGCAATAGGATCAGGATAGAAGGCGTTCGTCATGAACTCTCCTCCGAATAATCCCCTGAGTTCCCAACGGAACCAGGGGATTTTCCGTTTTTGCCACCCCTGCCATTCAGGATTGGCATCGCCGATGCCAGTCTAGCCCCCAAAGTGCAAGTTTCGCCAATAGACCGGGCACGAGCGGAAGCCGCCGGAGAGGAGAACAGGGCAATTTGTCCCTTTTTGAGCGGGCCGGCACCGAAATTCGAGGCGTAGGGAGACCCGTACAGCACGATTTCGATCCTCGGATGAGGTCTGATACCCACCCGAAATCATGAAATCGCTCTCCCCATCGTCCTGGGTTCGTCCATGTGCAATCGGCCATTTCACCTGATACTGCGTTGCCAGAGCCGCCCAGAGCCCTGCCGATAGGTTGGCCGAGTTGCGCCGGCAGAGACCTGATCGCATCCTTTTCATAGAAGTCGAAAAGGGGAGCCAGCAATGCTCTGTGCCCACGTAGGCACGGCAACTGGTCAGGGGGAGGAAATCCCCCGTGAACCCCCTCACGGCCTTTACGGCCGGAAAGGAGAGGTCGATGCGTAACAGGATCGTTCGCATCCGCGTCAGTGATGCCGAGCTTGCGGCCCTGAAATCCCTGGCCGCCGCGCGGGGTCTTTCATTGTCCGATCTCCTCCGTCGCGCAGCGCTCGGTATCCGTATGCCCGTCCGCCGGTTCGACCAGGCCGATGCCGTCGTGCTCGTTCGAACGCTTGGCGAGTTGGGTCGTATCGGCGGAAACCTCAATCAGCTTGTCCGGCGCGCGAATGCCGGAAAGCTGGCGGGGCACGATGCCGATCTGGCGGCAACGCTCGCCGGCATCGACGCGCTACGGACCCGTGTCCGGGAGATTGTCGCATGATCATCCAGGCAACCCGCATCGCCCGTGAGGGTGGCATCCACTATCTCGCCCGTCATCTGCTCGACAAACCGCGCGAAAACGAATGCATTGAGATTCTGGCCGGCGACAGAAGCGCGCTCCATGATGCTCATGCGCTCGCGACGGTGAAAGGCTGCCGTTATGCCGTGCGGCATTGGTCGATTTCTCCGGAACGGGAAATGACGCCCGCGCAGCTTTCCACCTTCCTGAAATCCGTCGATGCCGAATTCAATGTTGGGACAGACCGCCCGCGTCTCATCGTCAGGCACGTCAAAGACGGCCGTTCGCATTTCCATGTCGCCATTGCCGAGGTCGATCCCGCAACTCTCCGCGTGCTCGATTGCCGGAACGACTTTCGGCGTCTTGAAGACCTCGCGCGCCAGTACGAGCAGGATCACGGCGAGACGATTCAGCCGACGCGGGCCGAACGACGCATGCATAAAGTCGAGGGGTTTTCCGACGCCGCCCGCAAACGGGCCGAGCGCACCGCCCCAGAATTCGACCGCACCAAACTACGACGCGCAGCCGCACACGGTCGCTCTGCTTTCGTCCGGGAGCTTGGCCGACAGGGGCTTCGCATCACCGAGGGGGAAAAGGGGCCGATTCTCGTTTCCATATCCGGGATATTCGTTGCCGCCGCCAACCGCGCCACCGGCATGAAGCGCGCCGAATTCCAGAAATTTCTAACAGAAGGATACGAAAGTGAACAAACAGCCAGAACCGAGCGCCGAGTCCCTGACCACGCTGGCACGAATAGACGGCAACCTGATCCAGCTTCTGCCGCTCTTGTCACTGTTGGAGGAGCCCGAAGGCCCGGACAGGATTGCGCAGTTGTTGGAACTCCTCGGCCTCATCCTGGAAACCCAGAACCAGCAAGCGGCCGCGCTCCAACGCCTCGCCGAAAAGCTCGATCGCTTGCCCCGTCGATAGCGCGCTTCCGGGAGGCGCTGTTTCTACACCGTCTTACGAAGCTCGATCTCGACGATTTGCTTCGGCGCGCATTGGCCTTTGCGGCATCGATCCGTTCGATGCTCGAGCCCGAAACCGATCGCCTGGCGCGTCAGATCGCCGAGACGAGGAAGCGACGGGAATCATTCTCGCCGGCCGAACCGACCGAGCCGCAAGGTCCGTCCTATAGTTTCAGAAGGAGGAAGACATGAAAGAACAAAATCCACAGCGGCGAAAACGCCGCACTTGCTACGATCGGCTTCGCAAGCGCTTGCTCGACGCCCGTCGCGCACCGACATCCAATCCCGCCGCGTCGGCAGCCACACAATTGCTCGGCATCTTCGGCTTTATCCTCGGACGAGTGCCGATCGCCGCGCCGATGCCGATCCCACAGCGCTATGTCGCGCCGGCCATGTCCCCGCGACAGGTAGAGCGTATTAACGCTGCGCGGCGGCTTGGCGTGCCGACACGGTATCTCAATATCGTGCTCACTAAAGGCAAGGTCCCGTACCCGGTTCTCATCGAGCACATTCGTCTCGGTGGTGCCACGCGCGGGGATGCACTCGATGAACTACGCAAAACCATTCCCGCCGAAGCCCTGGATTGGCTCGCGTACATCGAGAATCGCGCGCTTTGGTCGGAGTTGACGCGTTGTTTCCGTCCGGATGCCAGCGACGAGGACACCCATGTTCTATTTTTGAAGAGCACGTTGGCATGGGTAGAGTCCCAAAAGAAGTCGGGTAACAATCCCTCCGAGCCGACTGAGACGAAACACGGGCTGGAGCCACCGAAACCGGGCGAAAACGAAGACCCTGACGGTGAGCCGAAGCCACCGAAGACCTAGCGCTGTCTTCCGACGTTCGTTGGTGGGCTAGAGACTAGCACGCCCCACGTTGATCGGATGTCACGGCGGTCCCTGTATCTTTTACCTCCGCCTCATCACGTACAAGTACATGATTAGCAACCATACCTTAGGCGAAATGTTTCCCTCATGCGATGGGCCGAGGTTATCGCGCGACCGGGCTCTGCAGAGCCGAATTGCTTCTGATTTCTGTTGCAACTCACGATATCGAACTTGTCCCAGCTTAACGCGACGGGCATAGATATAGGGACCAACGACACCGATTCCTCATGCCCCATCAGGGACTTCCCGAGAGTCGCGTCGGCTCAATACGTCGCGGGTTAACAGAATGAAATTAATCGACAACACGTCTCATCTCCTTGGAAATGACCTGAAGGAGGCGATTGGAAAAGGATCGCGATTGAAGATCGCCGCATCCTGCTTTTCGATCTATGCCTTCGAGGCGTTGAAGGCAGAATTGTCGAAAGTCGAGAGCCTGCAGTTCATATTCACCTCGCCGACGTTCATTCCAAACGAGGTAACCGACCGCTTGCGGAAAGAGCGGCGCGAGTTCTTCATTCCAAAGGCCACGAGGGAAAGTGGCCTTTACGGAACAGAATTCGAAATCCAGCTGCGCAACAAGCTCACCCAGAGGGCCGTTGCGCGCGAGTGCGCGGAATGGATTCGCAAAAAGGCACGCTTCAAGTCGAATGCCTCGAAGGCACCGATGCAACAGTTCATCCACATAGGCCACGAAACCGGCGCGGCCGCATATATGCCTATCAGCGGCTTTACCGCGGTTGATCTCGGATATCAAAAGGGCGATGCGGTATCGAATTTCGTGACGCGTGTGGATGATCAGCACCACACCGAAATCTACCTACAGCTCTTCAATCAGATTTGGAACGACGCCGACAAGGTGACGGATGTTACTTCGACCATCTGCGATCATATCGAATCCGTATATAAGGAAAATTCGCCGCAGCGGCTGTATTTTCAAATTCTCTACAATATCTTCCAGGACTTCCTTGAGGACATCGATCAGGACGCGCTGCCGAACGATCTAACTGGCTACAAGGATAGCTTGGTTTGGAACAAGCTGTTCAACTACCAGCGCGATGCCGCGACGGGCATTATCAACAAGCTAGAGACCCATAACGGGTGCATTCTCGCCGACAGCGTGGGTCTGGGCAAGACGTTCACCGCCTTGGCGGTGGTGAAGTATTACGAGCTCCGCAATCGATCGGTGCTGGTCCTGTGCCCCAAGAAGTTGGCGGACAACTGGCGGAACTACAACACCAACCTCAAGACCAACATCTTCGCCAAGGACCGCTTCAATTACGATGTCCTTTGCCATACCGATCTGTCCCGGACGTCGGGGGAATCGTTCGGCATTCCGCTCAACCGCCTGAACTGGGGAAACTACGATCTCGTCGTCATCGACGAGTCGCACAACTTCCGAAACAACGACGTCTACAAGGACCGGGAGACCCGTTACCAGAAGCTGATGAACAAGGTGATCCGCGACGGCGTGAAAACCAAAGTCCTGATGCTGTCGGCGACCCCGGTCAACAATCGCTTCAACGATCTGCGCAATCAACTCGCGCTTGCTTATGAGGGCGAGTCGGAAGCACTGACACGCAATCTGAAGACTAACACCAGCGTCGAAGAGATTTTTCGGCGGGCGCAGAAGGCATTTAACCTGTGGTCGGAGCTTCCGCCTGAAGAGCGAACCGCGGCGACCATCCTCAAGGCGCTGGATTTCGATTTCTTCGAACTCCTCGATGCCGTGACAATCGCGCGGTCGCGCAAGCATATCGAAACCTTCTACGACACCAAGGACATCGGCAAGTTCCCGCAGCGTCGCAAGCCTCTGTCCTATCAGTGCCCGATCACCCAGCGACCTGATGTTCTGGGTCTCAACGATATCTTCGGTCGGCTCTCGCTTCTGAAACTCGCGGTCTATGCACCGATCAGCTACATCCTGCCGAGCCGGCTCAGCAAGTACGAAGAGATTTACGACACTCAGGTTGAAGGCGGTCGTGGCAAACTGCGCCAGGCGGATCGCGAGCGCAGCCTGCAGGCCCTGATGACGACGAACCTGCTAAAGCGGCTCGAAAGCTCCGTAGAGGCGTTCCGCCTCACGCTCCGGGCGCTCGGCGACAACATCACCCGGACTTTGACCGCGATCGCCGAATTCGAGCGCTCGGGCGGGGCGCAGACGATTGCCGACTATATCACCGATGCGCCTTTCGATAGCGACGACGAGGATGAAGACCTCATCGGTGTTGGAGAGTTTACCGTCGGCAAAAAGGTGCAGATCAGTCTTGGCGACATGGACGTGCCATCGTGGAAGCACGATCTGGACGCAGACCTCTTCCTGATTGAGGAACTGATCTCGTCCATGGAGCTGGTCTCGCCGGACGAAGACGCCAAACTCCAGCATTTGAAGAACGTCATCGCGGGCAAGCTCGCCGATCCGCTCAATCCCGGCAACCGCAAGGTCATCATCTTCACCGCCTTCGCCGACACGGCAAATTACCTCTACGCCAATCTGGGTCTGGCCCTGCTACAGTCACATGGGCTGCATACGGGCAAGGTCACAGGCTCCGATGGGCCGAAAACGACCCTCAAGAAGAATTACGATTTCCAATCCGTCTTGACGCTCTTCTCGCCGCGGTCGAAGGAGAAGAACGTCATCATGCCAGAGGACACAGCCGAACTCGATATCCTCATTGGCACCGATTGCATTTCGGAAGGACAAAACCTTCAGGACTGTGACTTTCTGATCAATTACGACATCCATTGGAACCCGGTGCGCATCATCCAGCGCTTCGGGCGCATCGACCGTATCGGGTCGCCGAACAGCCAAATCCAGTTGGTCAATTACTGGCCCGATATTTCGCTCGACGAGTACATCAACCTCAGAGAGCGGGTCGAGAACCGTATGATGATCGCCGACGTCACGGCCACGGGTGACGACAATGTTTTGACATCGAAGAGCAGCGAGATCGCTTATCGGAAAGATCAGCTCAAGCGCCTTCAGACCGAGGTCATCGAGCTTGAGGACGTCAGGACCGGGATATCGATCACCGACCTGGGGCTCAACGATTTTCGCATGGACCTGCTCAACTACATCAAGGAAAATGGCGACCTCGACAAGCTGCCCAACGGCATGCATGCCGTCGTTCCAGCGCACCCCACGCTTGGCCTTCACCCGGGTGTCATTTTCGCGTTGAAGAACATTCACGACAGCGTCAACGTCAACCAGCAGAACCGATTGCATCCCTATTATCTCGTCTACGTCGGCGACGATGGGGAAGTTGCCGTCGATCACACACAGGTCAAGCGGTTGCTCGATCTTATCCGCGCGAGTTGCAAAGATAAGTCAGAGCCTGTTCACGAAGTGTGTCGGCTCTTCAACGAGCGAACCCAGGACGGCCGAAAGATGGAGCAATGCTCAAACCTTCTGAGCGCCGCCATCAGCTCGATGATCGAGGTCAAGGAGGAGAAGGACCTTGACAGCTTGTTCAGCGGCGGTCGCACCACAGCGCTCGTGAACACGATTGCCGGGCTTGATGATTTCGAGCTGATCGCCTTCCTGGTGGTTGAGGAGACGAAAGAGTGAGTGCATTCTTTGACTATCCCGAAGCCGCTTCGTTCGGGCGTGTGGTGCCGAAGAACAAGATTTACGAACACGCTGGAGCGACGAAGGCGCTCAAGGACTTGTACATTACCCAAGTTGACCAAATCACCTGGATGTACAAGCTTGCCCCTGAGACCATCAACCTCGCTGCGGTGAAGTCCGTAGCCGAAATACAAATCTTTTCCATCACTTTGCGGACGGGAAAACTTGACCATGAGGTATTGCGCGCGATCGATCGCGCCATACCGTTCCCACTAATTTTCGAAATCCTCTGGGCCGGCAAGCGCCAGGTCGTTGCCGCATTCAAGCGCCCGAGCGAAGCCGATTCCACCAAATGGGTTGTCAGCGATTATTTCGAATCGGAATGGGTACCGGAGGAGTTGCCGCGGCAGCCACTTCCTGTGGCGCTCAATCTCGGCGCGCTTTATGAGAAGCTATTGACGGCTCTGATGCCCGCCGAGATGCCGACAGGGGAAGATATCAAGTCACGTGTTGCCCGTTTGGAGGCAGTTCGCGCCAAAACGCGTGAGATCGAACGCATCAAGGTGCGGCTAGAGAAAGAAAAGCAATTTAACAAGCGCGTGGCCATCAATGCTGAACTTAGAATCGAAAACCTAAAATTGGAAGAAATCCTAAAGGGAGAATGACACGATGGATGTAACTTTTTTCAACGCCGCCAAAGATGTAGTTCTTGAGGTGGAGGTTAACCCAAAAGGCTCTACAAAATTTGAGAGCGATTACGCGTCATTAACTGGAGTGACTCCGGACGTGGGCGATCATTATCAAATGCAGCCCAATAAGTGGGGCCGCGAATGCCGAGTATACTTCAATACCACTGAAGATTTATCTGATGAGTTTACCGATATAGGTGTTTATGTGGAAGAAGGCGGGAGGCCCTATCGAGGTCAATGGCAATATCGGATAAATGATCGGGAATTTTTCTGGGCCGTAGTCCGGGCGGGCTATAGGCTTGGAACCAACTAAATTCAAACACGTTCGCTGTGGTCAAAAATGCCGTTAGAAAAACTCGAATTGAAAACTCCGGGAAACTTGAGCAGCAACATCCAAAAGCTGATCGAGATATTTCCATCTTGTGCGACCGTTTCATACGATGAAAAAGGGCGGCCTGTTCAAAAAATTGACTTTGATATGCTCAAGCAGGTGCTTGCAGATGACATCGTCGACGGACCTGCAGAACGCTACAGGATGGAATGGCCCGGAAAAAGAGCCGCAATACTTGAAGCAAACTTGTCGACGACAAAAACCCTCAGGCCCGATCGCGCTGAAAGTAAATCTTTCGATCAAACGAAAAACATATTTATAGAGGGCGACAATCTTGATGCGCTGAAAATAGTTCAAGAGTCACTCCTGGGTTCAGTCAAATTGATATACATAGACCCTCCGTACAATACTGGTGCGGATTTAGTCTACAAGGACGATTTTAAGTCAACAGAGTCGTCCTACCTTTCTAGTTCAGATCAGCGCGATTCGTATGGCGCTCGTTTAGTTGCAAACACTGAATCTAATGGCAGATTTCATTCCGACTGGCTTTCGATGATTTATCCACGCCTCAAAGTCGCTCGCAATCTTCTCAGTGACGATGGAGTTATCGCCATCTCAATCGATGAGAATGAGAGATCGAATCTTCAGAAAATATGTGACGAAATCTTCGGTGAAAGCAACTTCATTGGTTGTTTCGTTTGGAAGCGCCGTAGCGGCGCTATGGATGCCGTGAGCAATCTAAGCGAGGATCACGAGTATGTTCTTATGTATGGAAAAAAAGAGGGAAAATTAAATGGCGTTACAAGGACATTCGAAAAGTACCAAAATTTAGATAACGATCCACGGGGCCCTTGGATAGCGGATAACCTAAGTGCTGGAAAGCCGGGTGGAGACACCCATTATGCAATCCTCGACCCAATTACCGGAAGTGAGTTTTGGCCCCCGAAAGGGCGCTTTTGGCCGTACAGTAGAACTACCATGGCCCAGAAGATAAAAGAAGGTCGCGTTATTTTCCCAAAATCCCCTACGGGAACCCCGATGCTCAAACGCTTTGCTTCCGAAGCTCAACGGGACACGATTCCAGTGTCATCCTGGATCGAGCGTCCGAGTGCTAATGCCAACCAATCAACTATATCCGTTCCGATGAATAGCGCCGCCACGAAGGCTATGATCGACCTTATGGGAGGCAAAATATTCTCGTTTCCAAAGCCGGTTGAATTAATTGAGGCTCTGGTTGTTCAGGCAACGTCCAAAGACAGCCTTGTTATGGACTTCTTCGCGGGGTCAGCGACCACCGCTGAAGCAGTTTTGGCGCAGAACGCCAAGGATGGCGGAAGCCGGCGCTATATACTTGTACAAATTCCTGAGGAACTGGAGGCGTCATCTGCCGCATTTCAAGCGGGTTTTCGTACGATCGCGGACGTTTCCAAAGAGCGGATTCGTCTCGCTGGTGCAAAAGCATTGGAGGGTAAAATTCATCCTGATTGGAATAGGGATGTGGACTTTCGGGTCTTAAAAATTGATACATCAAACATGAAAGACGTGTACTACAGCCCCCAACAGTTTGATCAAGGTGATTTGCTTTCGTCCGTTGAAAACGTCAAACCGGATCGCACTGGCGAGGACTTACTTTTTCAAGTTTTGGTGGATTGGGGCGTAGACCTCACACTACCAATTAGTTGTGAGCAACTGTACAGCAAAGCCGTATTTTTCGTTGATGGAAACGCGCTCGTTGCTTGCTTTGAGGCGGGTATAAGCGAGGAGCTGGTAAAGGAACTCGCTCGTCGCGAACCGCTCCGCGTCGTATTTCGCGATAACGGTTTCGTCTCTGATGCGGTGAAGATCAATGCCGAACAGATTTTTCGGCAGATATCACCGGGAACCGAAGTAAAGACGATCTGAGTATGGATCAGGGCGATTTGAAGTCACTGCTGTCCTCTTTGATCGCCACCTGGGAAAACGAGGTGGTGGAGTTCAAACAGGCTGGGAGCGACTATGACACCGACAAGATCGGCCAATACTTCTCAGCCCTCAGCAACGAAGCGAACCTGCATGGCTTGGGACGGGGTTGGCTGGTTTTCGGTGTCGACAACAAGTCGCGTTCCATCGTCGGGTCCGAGTATCGGAAAGAGCCGGAGCGTCTTCACAGCCTCAAGCATCAGATCGCCCAAAGTGCCGAGCCAAGGTCGACCTTTCGCGATATTCACGTCCTCGATCACCCGGACGGTCGTGTCGTACTGTTCGAAATTCCGTCCGCGCCCCGTGGCATTCCGATCGCGTGGAAGGGACATTATTATGCCCGGGCCGGTGAAAGCCTAACCTCGCTCGGCCTGGACAAACAGGATGCAATCCGCCAGCAGACAATCGACCAGGATTGGACGGCGCAAGTTGTTGAGGCTGCGTCGCTTGATGATCTGGATGCCGCGGCTTGCGACCGCGCTCGCAACGCATTCGCCAGAAAGCACGCCAATCGATTCCCAGGGGACGAAGTCGCCACTTGGCCTCTCGCCACTTTGCTTGACCGGGCGAAGGTAACTCAGTCCGGCAGCATAACCCGGACCGCCTTGCTTCTTCTGGGAAAGCCGGAATCCGCGTACCATCTCTCGCCGCATCCGGCGCAGATGACCTGGAAGCTGGAGGGACCGGAGCGCGCCTACGAGCATTTTGGACCGCCCCTCCTTTTGACGACAACAGGGCTTTTTCAGCGAATTCGAAACATCCAGCTCCGCCTGATGCCAGACGATGAGCTCGTACCATACGAGGTGTCGAAGTACGACCAGGTCGTCATCCTCGAAGCGCTTCACAACTGCATAGCCCACCAGGATTATGGCCGGAGCGGTCGTATTCTGGTCTCGGAGTATCCGGCCAGACTGACATTCGAGAACGAGGGAAGCTTTTTTGAAGGTGGGCCGGACGACTATGTCGATGGCACCAAGACGCCGCGGCGCTATCGCAACCCTTTTCTGGTTCAGGCAATGACCGAGCTGAACATGATCGACACGATGGGATATGGTATCCATCGTATGTTCAGCGAGCAGCGTAAACGCTATTTTCCGCTTCCAGACTATGCGATTTCCGGCGACGGCGTTTGTCTGACGATCCATGGTGGCGTTGTCGATCCAGCCTATACGCGGTTGCTGATGGAGAACTCTGATCTAGCGCTTCAGGATGTTCTTGCACTTGACCGGGTGCAGAAGAAACTGCCTATCCCGGATGCTGCCATAGCGAAGCTCCGCCGTGCCAATCTGATCGAGGGGCGCAAGCCAAATCTCCATGTATCCGCGACCGTAGCCGATGCCACGTCCGAGAAGGCGAAATACATCCGGACACGACCGTTCGATGATCAGCACTATGAGGAGATGATCATCACATTTCTAAGAAAGTTCGGCCAAGCCTCACGAAAGGAGGTCAACGAACTTTTGTGGGATAAGCTAAGCGACGCGTTGGACGAGATTCAGAAAGACAACAAAATAGGAAATCTTCTCAGTCACTTGAGAAAATCTGGACGCATTCAGAACGACGGAAGCCGTACAGCGCCGAAATGGCGGCTCATAGACTAAAGCGTGAACATTTTACGAAAGCCCTACGAAAGAAATTACGAAAGCAGCCGCAGTATGAAACTGAAATTCAAAGTCCAACCCTATCAGACGAATGCGGTGGAATCTGTCGTGGATTGCTTCGCCGGCCAGGCGTTGGTGAGCGGTATAGGCTACAGGATCGACCCCGGCCGCAAGGCACAGACCAGCGCCTTCGAAGAGGGTTTCAAGAACGCCGACATCCAGTTGGCTGACACCCAGGTTCTGGCCAACATACGTGATGTTCAGAAGCGCCAGAATCTACCTATCTCCGATGCACTCACTGTAACCACCGGATGCAAGTTCAATCTCGACGTCGAGATGGAGACAGGAACAGGCAAAACCTATTGCTACATCAAGACCATCTTCGAGATGAACAAGCGGTTCGGATGGTCGAAGTTCATCATCATGGTGCCGTCGATCGCCATCCGTGAAGGGGTGTACAAGTCGCTCCAGATTACCGCGGACCATTTCACGGAGAATTACGGGAAGAAAGCTCGTTTCTTCATCTACAATTCCAAGCGCCTGCATGAGCTGGAAAGCTTCTCGTCGGATGCCGGCATCAACGTAATGGTCATCAACATCCAGGCCTTCGCCGCCAGAGGCGCGGACAACCGCCGCATTTATGACGAGCTGGACGACTTCCAGTCGCGTCGTCCTATCGATGTCATTGCCTCGAACCGACCGATCCTGATTCTTGACGAGCCGCAGAAGATGGAAGGGGCGGCTACCAGGGACGCCCTGCCGAAGTTCAAGCCGTTGATGATTCTACGCTACTCGGCCACCCACAAGACGCAGCACAACCGGGTACATCGCCTCGATGCACTCGACGCCTATAATCAGAAGCTCGTGAAGAAGATCGCCGTTCGCGGTATCCAGACCCGCGGCCTAGCTGGCACGAATTCCTATCTCTATCTCGAAGGGATCGAGATTTTGAAAAAGGCTCCGGTTGCTCGCCTCGAACTTGAAGTGCGCCTGAAGTCGGGCGAGATCAAGCGACAGTTAAGGAAGCTGGAGTTTCGCGATGACCTCTTCGCCGAGTCCGGCGAACTGGACCAGTACCGTGATGGATTCACCGTTTCCCAGATCGATTACAACAACGACACCGTCGAATTTACCAACGGCATTGTGCTAAAGGCCGGAGAGGCTATCGGAGACGTCTCCGAACGCGACATTCGCCGTATCCAGATCAGGGAGACGATTAAGGCGCATTTCGACAAGGAAAGGCAACTGTTCGCCCAGGGCATCAAGGTGCTGTCTCTGTTCTTCATCGACGAAGTCGTGAAGTACCGGGACTACTCACAGGCGGACGAGAAGGGCGAATATGCGCACGTCTTTGAGGAAGAATATGACCTGCTGAGGACAGAATATCTCTCTGAACTTGCACTCGATAATGAAAGCTATCGCAAATTCCTGGAGCGCGACCCTCCTGTAAAAGTACATGAGGGTTATTTCTCGATCGATAAGCAAAAACGCCTCGTTGATCCCGACATCAAGAAGACCGGGGAAGACAAGGGCATGTCGGATGATGCCGACGCATATGATCTGATTCTCAAGAACAAGGAGCGCTTGCTGTCGCAAGGTGAGCCGGTCCGGTTCATCTTCTCACATTCGGCACTGCGCGAGGGTTGGGACAATCCCAATGTCTTCGTCATGTGCATGCTCAAGCACAGCGACAACACGGTTTCCCGACGTCAAGAGGTGGGCCGCGGCTTGCGGCTGGCGGTCAACCAGCATGGGGACCGCATGGACCATCCTTCCACGGTCCACGACATCAACGTCCTGACCGTCGTCGCCAGCGAGAGCTACAAGAACTTCGTCGCGGGGCTTCAGGCGGAAATTGCGGACACCCTTTCGGCGCGGCCGCGGAAGGCGACAGAGGCGTTCTTCACTGGCAAGACGTTGGCAACAGATGCAGGGCCGGTGGAAGTAACCGCAGCATTCGCTAAGCAGCTATACCGTTACCTTGTGAAGAACGATTACACCGACGATGCCGACCAGATCGCCGATGCCTATCACGACGCGAAGGTAGCCGGGACGCTTGCGGATTTGCCAAGTGATCTCAAGCCTTACGCGGATCAGATTTTCGGGCTTATCGACACGGTCTTCAGTGAAGCGCTTCTTCCCAAGATGGACGATGGACGGAAGCCGAAAACCAACCCGCTGAATGCCAATTTCGACAAGAAGGAATTTCAGGCGCTTTGGTCTCGGATCAACCAGAGGGCCGTTTACCGGGTGGACTTCGATTCCACCGAACTCATCAAGAAGTGCATCACCGCCCTGGACAGCCAGCTGCGTGTCACACCGCTCCAGTATACGGTCAAGTCTGGGGTTCAGCTCGACAGTTTGACTCGTGAAGAGCTCGACGATGCCGCTGGCTTCAGCGAGAACGAACAGGCGACCTATCAGGCGGAAACCGTGACGTCGCTCGTACGCTACGATCTCCTTGGGAAAATCGGCGAAGGCACCCAGCTCACCCGGAAGACGGTTGCGGAAGTCCTGACAGGCATCCAGGCCGGTGTGTTTGCCCAGTTCCGGCAGAACCCAGAACATTTCATTTCCGAGGCTACACGGATCATCCATGAGCAGAAGGCGTCGATGGTGATCGAACGTCTGACCTACGACGGCGTGTCCGAAAAATTCGGCATCGATATCTTCACCGCCGCTCAGACTGGACAGGATTTTTCGAGAGCCACCGCGAAGTTGAAGCACCATGTCTATGATTACGCCATCCTAGACTCTGCCGTGGAAAGAGACTTCATCAGCGATCTCGACAATAGCAAGGAAGTGGTCGTCTACGCCAAGCTGCCGCGAGGATTTCTCATTCCTACGCCAGTGGGCGATTATAATCCCGACTGGGCCATCTCTTTCGAAGCAGGCAGCGTCAAACATGTCTACTTCGTCGCCGAGACCAAGGGCACAATGTCGTCTTTGAAACTGCGCGAGTTGGAAAACACGAAGATCGCCTGCGCGCGAAAGTTCTTTGACGAGATTGGTAAGCGGGTCGCAAACGATAAGGTGAAATATGACGTCGTCACCGATTACGCGAAATTGAAAGACATTGTTTTGACATCGACGGCCTGAACTGGGGAAGCGATGAAGGGGAGAGGCCATCCATCGGCGTGGACCACGGCACAACGTCGAGGTGGTTGAGTTCGCTCCCATGGGATGGATGACTATACCGCTTTAAAAAAGACACCGCTACGGATTCCCGCCAGTGACGCGGTGCCTTTTACTATCGTTGGGCGGTCTCAGAACTGGGTCAAGTGCCGAAGTCGGCATCCGTGTCGTCGACGTCGACGAACGCGACCGACAGATTGTCGTTTCCTGCGGGCGTCTTCCGCACGCGGCCCTTTTTCTTCACCTTGGGCGTTTCGTTCAGGAACGCGGTATAGAGGCGAAGAGCCTGACGGATGTCGGACTTGGACGCAATGGGCAGCGAATCGAAGCCCGCAAGCTGCTGGAGGGCGGCGATCTCCATCTCGACGCTGTCGAAGATGCGATTGCCCAACAGCTTGCGCGCGCGACGCAGGCTGGACTTCACGTTGTATGCGGACGAACGCGAACGGCCCTTCTGCTCCACCCAATCCACGAAGCCGTCGATGATCTCGGCTCCGTTTTCACCACGCTGCCAGTCCAGGATGACCTTGCCGAGACGGGCTGCGACCGGAGCCGGAACTGCGTTCGCAATCATCTGGCAGATGTCGCGCTTGGACTTGGCTACCCAACGCCAGTCGGCGGGGAAGCCCTGGATACGCGAAATCTGGCTCAACGTGAGAACCGCGGTGTCGGCCGCGGACACGGGGTCCTTCTCATTCTGGGCGCTGAGATAGCGTTCAGTAGGGCGCTCGAACGAGGTCCGCGTGATCGTGGACATGGGCTCGTCCACGGAACGGACACCACGGCCGCCACGGAACGGCCGCGTATAGACGTAACCGTTTTCGATCAGCGCAGCATCCTCGTCGTGCGGCTTGTAGTTGGCCGGCACCGGACGGAGCGAGGACGAGCGGATGGTTGGCGCAGGCTCATCGGGACCCCAGACGCTCCGTTTGCTGGGCATGCGCGCGGGGAAATAAAGTGCGTCCGGCACCGCCGCACCGAACAGGTCCCGGAGGGTCATCGGACGATCGGACGCGGCACGTTCAAGCGTCTCGTCCAAGAAACCGTCGCGTTCACCGCGGCGACCAACCACGAAGCAGCGGCGGCGGGACTGGGGCACGCCGTAAAAGCTGCAGTCAGCCTTGAGAATGGAGATGCCATAGCCGGCGACCGCCAGAACCTCCTTGGCGACCGTCCAAGTGTCGGACGTGAGAACCTGAACGACGTTTTCCATCATGAACCATTCCGGGCGAACGCCCGAAACGATCATTGAGAACGACTTGGTCAGGCTGTGTTTCGGCGTGGAATA
>UCNE01000021.1 GCA_900473685.1 Hyphomicrobiales bacterium | reverse complement strand
AAGCGCGGCAAAAAACACTGAACGGGGCGCTGAGAGGTGTCACCTATTACTACTTTACGAGGCAGCTTTCAGCGCCCCGGCCGGCCTGCTCTTTGAAAACCCACCGCGAATTTTTCGCGCGTGGAAGCAAACCATGGGACATCGTTTGTGCCCAGCTTCCTGAGCCCTGCGGCGGGGATCATCCAGTGGCGCGACATCCTTCGTGCCAGAAAAGCGCCGCCATACCACAAGACAGGCCGACGGGGATGCAATGCCGCAAAAAATGCTGCAAGCAACGGCGGCGCGGCAAGCGCTTGCTGCCCCCCCCCACAAAAGGGTGGGGCCCAGCCACGCCCAAGAACCGCCTCACCCGCCGCCTGCGGCAATCACCTCTCTTCTGTTACAGAGTGGAAAGAAGACGCCGGTTGCCGCGCGGCTTTCGAATACACCGGCGTGAACAGAACGCGGCGGCGCCCAATTCATCGAGTGGGCCCCGCATATTGATTCGCACGCCAACAGGCGCTATCTAGGAATTCGTGGTGATTTGGCCGGCCGGCTTGCAGCCACGTTAAATAAGTCGCTAAAGGGCCGTGCGAGCGCAAGCAAGCGGGGCCGGGAGCGATTCCTATCGTTGCCGGTTTTTTTGTGCCGGTCTGTTCGTTGAACCGAGTGTTGCCCATGCCGATCAAGATTCCCGATACGCTGCCTGCCTATGAAACCCTCGTCAAAGAGGGCGTGCGGGTGATGACCGAAACCATGGCGGTCCGCCAGGATATCCGCCCGCTGCAGATCGGCCTGCTCAATCTGATGCCGAACAAGATCAAGACCGAAGTGCAGATGGCGCGCCTCGTCGGTGCCTCGCCGCTGCAGGTCGAGTTCTCGCTGATCCGCCTCGGCGGCCACAAGGCCAAAAACACGCCGGAAGAACATCTTCTCGCCTTCTACGAAACGTGGGACGAGGTGAAGCATCGCACGTTCGACGGCCTGATCATCACCGGTGCGCCGGTCGAAACGCTCGACTACGAGGACGTCACCTACTGGAACGAGATGCAGCAGATCCTCGACTGGACCCACACCAATGTCCATTCAACGCTGAACATCTGCTGGGGGGCGATGGCGGCGATCTACCATTTCCACGGCGTGCCGAAATACGCGCTGAAGGAAAAGGCATTCGGCGTCTACCGCCATCACAATCTCAACCCGTCCTCGCCCTATCTCAGCGGCTTCTCGGATGATTTCCAGATTCCGGTATCGCGCTGGACCGAAGTGCGCCGTGCCGATATCGAGAAAAGGCCCGAGCTGGAAATCCTGATGGAATCCGATGAAATGGGCGTCTGCTTCGTGCATGAGAAGGCGGGCAACCGGCTCTATGTCTTCAACCATGTCGAATATGATTCGACTTCGCTGTCTGACGAATATTTCCGCGATGTCGATGCCGGTGTGCCGATCAAGATGCCGCACAACCATTTTCCGCACAATGACCCGACATTGACGCCGCAAAACCGCTGGCGCAGCCACGCACACCTGTTGTTCGGCAACTGGATCAACGATATCTATCAGACGACATCCTATGATCTCGCCGATATCGGGAAGGACAGACGCTGACCGCACCTCTTACCATCCGCCCCGTAGAAGCAGGCGACGAGCAGGACTGGCGCCGCCTGTGGAAGGCCTATCTCGCCTTTTACGAGACAACCCTGCCGGACGATATCTACGCTCTCACCTTCTCGCGCCTCCTGAGCGGCGCGGCGCATGAATATGCGGGGTTGATTGCCATTCTCGATGGCAGGCCGGTCGGCCTTGCGCATTACCTGTTTCATCGCTCCTGCTGGCAAAAGAACTCGATCTGCTACCTGCAGGACCTGTTCGCCGATCCTGACGTTCGCGGACAGGGGATCGGCCGGGCGCTGATCGAGGCCGTCTATGCCCGGGCAAACGCGGAAAAGGCCGAAGAGGTCTACTGGATGACCCAGGACTTCAACGCCAATGCCCGCAAGCTCTATGACCGCATCGCAGACAAGACACCCTTCATCATCTATCAGAAGACGTTCTGAGACGAATCTGTTCTGTCTCTGCTTGAGGAAGGCGCCGGAATGCTGCCGCGTTCGCGCGCTGTAAATTGTATGACTTTTCGGTTGCCGCGCTCAGCGAAATGACGCAGGTTGCCGCCGGGAAGAGTGGAGGAAGAATAGCCGTGCAGACAGAGACTGAAGTATTCGGCCATATGCCGTCCGGCGACCCCGTCTATCGCATCGTCATCAAGGGCGGCGGGCTGACCGCGCATATCCTCACCTGGGGCACAGTCATCCAGGACCTGCGTCTCGACGGCCACGCCGCTCCTCTTGTGCTCGGCTTTGAGAAATTCGCCGATTATCTCACCCATTCTCCCTATTTCGGCGCCACGCCCGGCCGCAATGCCAACCGCATCGGCAGCGGCCGGTTTGCCATTGATGGCGTCTCCTACCAGCTCGAATGCAACGAGAAGGGCGTCACCCACCTGCACGGCGGCAGCGACGGTATTGCCAAGCGCCTGTGGACGTTGATCGAGGCGGCGGAAAATCGCGCAGTGCTGCAGATCGTCGATCCGGATGGGCGCGCCGGTTATCCCGGCAATTGCACGATCACCTGCACCTACACGGTCAGCGATGGCGGCGTGCTCAATGTTCTCTACGAGAGCACCACGGACCGCGCGACGATCTGCAATGTCTGTCAGCACAGCTATTTCAATCTCGATGGCACCGCCGATGCGCTCGGCCATGACGCGATGATCGCTGCCAACAGCTATCTGCCGACCGACGAATTGCAGGTCCCGACCGGCGAGATCCGCTCCGTCGAGGGCACTGTGTTCGACCTGCGCGCCATGACCCCACTGCGCCGTCAGGTGGAAGGCGACAAGATCGGCTACGACCACAATTTCTGCCTGGCGGAAGCGCGCGGTGCGAAACAGTCAGCCGCACTGGTGCGAAGCATCAATTCCGGCATCTCCCTGGAAGTACGCACCACCGAGCCCGGCGTGCAATTCTATACCGGCTTCAAGATGAATGTTGCCGTGCCCGGCCTCGAAGGCCGCCGCTATGGCCCGTTCGCCGGGTTCTGCCTGGAAACCCAGATCTGGCCGGATGCGATCAATCACGCCAATTTCCCGCAGGCCGTCCTGCGGCCCGGCGAGACGCTACGGCAGGAAACCGATTACGTGTTTACCCGGAGTTGACGCACAGCAGCACCGCTTCCACACCACGTTCTTCAACCAGCCCTCGACGCCTCATGCAAAGGCCGTAGACGCATCACCTTGGAATGCCGTTCGCTTGATTGGGCGGCGGCGATCCACGTCAAAGCTGATATGCAACGGGAAAATCCCTGGGCTTTCGTTGCAAAAGCGGATTTGATGCCCTGACAGATCTCTGTGATGGGGAGGACTTGGCCATGACGGCGGCAGGGAAGACAAAAATCGCGCTGGTGACCGGCGGCGGCACCGGCATCGGCCGGGCGATCGCCAAGGCTCTCTTGGAGCATGGCTACACCACCATCATTTCCGGGCGGCGCTTTGACATCCTGCAAGCGGCAGCGAAGGAACTGGCCGCAGAGACCGGCGGCACGGCGCGGGCGTTCGCGGCCGATGTCGGCGATCCGCAAGCGGTCGCCAGCCTGTTTTCCGCCATCCGTCATGATTTTGGCCGCCTCGACCTGCTGGTCAACAATGCCGGCATGGGTCTGCCCGCCATTCCGATGGAGGATATCACCTTCGAACAATGGAACGCCATCGTCGGCGCCAATCTGACCGGCGCCTTCCTCTGCACCCAGCAGGCGATGAAGCTGATGAAGGCACAGACGCCGCGTGGCGGCCGAATCATCAACAACGGCTCGATCTCCGCCTCGACGCCACGGCCGATGTCAGCGCCCTACACAGCCACCAAACACGCCATCACGGGCCTGACCAAATCGACAGCCCTCGATGGCCGCCTGTTCGACATCGCCTGCGGCCAGATCGATATCGGCAATGCGTCGACTGAAATGACAGCAGGGATGCGCGCTGGCATCCTGCAGGCCAATGGCGAGATCGCCTCCGAACCGACCATCCCGGCAAACCTCGTCGCCGATGCCGTCATCTACATGGCCGGCCTGCCGCTCGACGCCAATGTTCTGACGATGACCCTGATGGCGACACAGATGCCGTATGTGGGGAGGGGATAAGGAAAGTATCAGCGCACCGAGGTGGCTGCTAAGATTATATCGATTTTCCTGGAAGGCTCTCCGAAGAGAAGAAAATGGAGCGGGTGAAGCGATTCGAACGCTCGATCACAACCTTTACAAGCAATATTTACAATGTTCGCGCGTTGCGTGTCCATATCGCATAGTTCATCTGAGTGCGCAACAGTGCTCATTCCGTGGGTCATCGCGGCGTCGGTGAAAATCGAATTTAGCAATAAACCTGCGACTTGGAGAGCAGTGGAGCGAAGCTGAGAGACGGTGACCGCGTGTTTTCTGTATGGACGTAGGTCGGAGCATTCCGAGCCGGTTGCAGCGGACCACCATCAATCTCGATCCTCTTCACTCATTAGTGCATTGTAACTGGCGAGCAATCGAATTTGCTCGCGATAAATGAAACGGCAGACCACTGTAGTGGGGGCTCACTTCGTGAGGTAAGATGCTAGATGCTAGATGCTAGATGCTAGATGCTAGATGCTAGATGCTAGATGCTAGATGCTAGATGCTAGGAGAAGAGCGTAAAGCGGCTTCGGCAAGTGTTGCTATCGAAATCCTGCTGCTTGCGCGGCCGGTTACCGCTTCAAGAAACGATCCTGCAGCTATTCCAGGTATGCACGCTGACGTTTGCCAGTCGGAAACGGTGCTCCCGTCAAACCAAACCCGTTTCACGGCTCTTGTTACATAGACGTCGGAGGCCGACGCAGTCCATGTCACATCGATTTCCTGGTAGGTCGACGGCCTGCTACCGGGCGTCATCACTGGCCGGTATGTCGTCGTACCGGTTGCGTAGGCGGGACGATCGGGAACGTTCGGGATTTTTTCGTTGTCGATCAGGGGCAGTGGTTGTGCACCGCCACTCTTCCTGAAATGCACATCATCGAAATCGGAGGGCCGAAGATCCCTCCAGCTTTCCTCGCCCAGATGCCTAAAGCAATGAGCGGACATCCCCGCACCGGTCACGCCCGAACACAGGTGTCGTCGTTCAAGGTCGAACATATCCACAAAGTTGGGACCAAGTAGAAGAGGACTGCGAACGGACTCATAGGATGATGCGGCGGGATGCAGGCGGAAAGGAATGTTGGAATTTATAATTTGCAATATGCCGCCGGGCTTAAGGCTTGAATTCAATAGGTCTACAATATCGGACCATTGCTCAGGAGCAATCCCACATTTCTTCCCGTTTATCATCGAAGTCGGGCGGAGTAGAACGGAATTGCACAGGATAATGTCATATGGTCCGTGGCTTAGAACATCTGCTTCGGTAGAATGAAAAACATTCGCGAAATCCCCAACCAGAGAACGAGCGGCACGGAGATCATGCCAGTCGTGGTCGCATCCAAATATGGTCGCCTTTGGAAACAGGGCCTTGACGGTCCGTATTTCCTCGCCTGTCGAACAGCCAAAGGACAGAATCGACACCCCCCAGTCAGACGAAAAATATCGCCGCAAGACGTTATACTCGTTCCAATAGCGACCGATAAACGTGCCATTGTTCGTCTGTAGTTGCGCAAGCATCCAATATGTTCCTTCAAGATAGGTGCACAGAGATTTCCCCGCGCGATAGGGTGACGTGCTGGAATTTCCCGCGCTTGGCCGTGGACGATTGGGCAGTTATCCCGGTAGATATTGCTATAGTGTTTTCGTGATCACTGAGAAAGACCTGCACCCTTGCGTGAGTGAGTTTTTCCGCTCCCCTAAGCAAAACTAGCCGAGCGTGGCGTGGGAGGGACGGTACTTGTGTCAGTTCATCCGCTACGCTATCCCGAACTCTGTGGCGGTGGCAGGAGCCTGAAATGAGCAAGTGGCGTAAGGCATTTTACGATGTGATTAGGCGAATCCGATCTGTGGAATCGCCACCAAAAATTGAACGCTTGCCCACGAAGGACTTTTCCGTGGACATGGATGCACCGCATCAGCCTGGCTTGATCTATTACGAAATGGCTGGAAAGAAGCGTAAGGCCCATGCAACTTGGTATCGTGGGGAAAATACAAATTTTCATCCGGTGAAAGCGAGCCTGAGCGAGCCGGATGCCGTCGCGAAGTACGTTGGGCACGGGTGGTTTCCAAGCGCGCCATTTATTCACAAGAAGAACCGCATTACGGCGTTTGGCAGTTGCTTTGCTGCGGAGGTATCCAAGTTCCTTGCTTCCGAGGGGTACAACGTACTCGGCCGCAAGTTTACTCTGGATTCTTTTATCGTTCGGTGTGGCGAGGGAATTGTCAATTCTGCAGCGCTTGTTCAGCAGTTCGAGTGGGCTTACAACGACAAGGCTCCTGCGACACAGGTCTGGCATGACAAGTCCGGGGCAGCGATGGAGGCGTCCGAGGTGATAAAGGTGCAGACGCGCGAGATTTTCGACGACACGGAAGTCTTTATCTTCACGCTGGGACTTTCCGAGGTGTGGCACGACAAATTGACGGGAGATGTTTTTTGGCGAGCGGTTCCCAGTGAGCAGTTCGACCCGCAATATCACGGTTTCCGTATCCTGAGCACAGAAGACAATCGGAAAAATTTGGCGCGCGTATACCGGCTCATCAAAAAGTACCGGCCGAATGCACACATTATATTTACACTGTCGCCGGTTCCTTTGGCTGCCACTTTTCGCCCGATATCTTGCATTACTGCCAACTCAGTCTCAAAAGCTTCCTTGCGGGTGGCGATCGATGAAGTGATGCGGGAATTCGCCGACGACCCTCTGCTTCATTACTTTCCGTCCTACGAAATCGCCACAGCGTATCTCGATGACCCATTTGGCATCGATATGCGGCACCCGCGGCCCGAGACGATCGATTTCATTATGCAGACCTTCAAACGTAGCTACCTTCTTTGAAGGCCTGCATGGGCAACGGCGCGATTAAAAGCACAGACGCTCACGCAACCTTTGGCTGAGCGCAAGGACAGTATCGGCCCACTCTTCGTCCGGAGATCTCCGGAAGAGTTCGATTGTTGGAAACCATGCGGACCGACGCTGGGTTGCACCCCATATCCAATGGGGATTGTCCGGAAGGAAGGCAAACGTCTGCTTGTGCAATAGTCCGGCAAGAAACAGCGTGCTGTTGTCGGAGCTTACAACGATATCTACCGTTTTTATGGTATCGGCCAATGCTTCAAGATCGTCGAAGTAGTTCTGCCTTTTACTGTGCTCCACGGCGACGCCAAAATTCTTCTCAAACTCGTGTATTTCGGCGGAGATATCGCCGTATTGCAGATTTACGAGTGTTACTGAAGTGTCAAGGGTATCCAGTAGTTCGTGGAATATTCCGAGTGGTATGGACCTGTCGGCTCCTGTGCGCGGGTTCTTGCTTTTCCAAGAGACGCCCACACGAAACGGTTGGGACGCCGTGAGTGGTTTGATATGATCACCGTTTCCAGGCGCCGCAATCCCGAAATCCCACTGCGACCGCCGCAGAATTGCGCAAGCCTCGGTGAAATATGCTTGCACATCGACGTTTGCTCGATGCAAATTCGCGTCGCCCTGTTTTGCAAACGGAAAAAAATCCGCATTTGGATATGCTTTTTGCAAGACGGGTAAGAGCTTCGGGGTCGCCTCGAATGTGACATGAATTCCGTCGGCTTCGATTTGTGGTATGAGGCTTGCCGCGAGCATTTCGAAGCCGATGCCTTGTTCCGTTTCCGGCAGCAGAAGCAGTTTCTTTACGCCCGTTTGTCCAGTCCACGGCTGATGTTGAAACGGGCGACGAAAAGGTGCAAAAAGTCGCTCTGACTGCAGGCGGCTCTTATAGTGGTCAAATCCGGTGCCCCAATCAGCTAGCTGCAGGCAGGTTTCACCATATACGCGTCGCGCATCCAGATCATCGGGAGACAGGAGAAGAGCGGCGCGAGCGTGCTCCCGTGCCTTGCGCCATTGCCCCGCGCTACTGCCTAATGTTCCAGCCAATAGAAGCCTAGCGGGAAAATTGGATGGCTCAAGTGCCGTGGCCCGCTCAAGGCGACGTATCGCAGTATCGGTTTTTTGCGCAGCAATCGCTGCTCGAGCCGCATACAAAAGCACGGCACTATTGGACCAGCATATGGATTCCGCGTCGTTTGACGCCTGATATGCTTCCTCGATTTGCCCGGATGCGAGGAGGGTTCTCAGCAGGTTCGTGTGCGCACTTGGCATATCCGGTATCAACGACAATGCCGCACGAAACGTTTTTGCAGCTTGGTCCGGTGACCTTAGTTCAACGAAGGCTTTTCCGGCGCACATAAGGCCGTTTGCGTCGAGTTGATCGCGATGCTCCTGGGAAAGCGTCTCGTAGAAATCAACGGCTCCCGCGTAGTCACCGCTTCTAATAAGGTCCACGAGGATTCTATTTCCACTTCGCCCGTCTGGGGCGAAATATACTGGGCGGGATTCGAGTGCTTGCAGGGTGACGGAGCTCTGGGAAGCAATATGTTTTCGCAACGCCGAAGAAACCGCTTCGCGGACCTGTGACAGCAAGTTCGCCCTAACCGCTTCAAGATCGATAGCGGAAGGATCCCAGTCAACCTTATCGAAGCTCTCCGGGGTATGAATCGGTATCATGTTTCTTATGAAGCTGAAGCGGTCATCAACGTTCTCGCGGCACAGTATCACCGGTATGCCAGACGACATGCACGGTGTCGCTGCATGGTGAAGCGGAGTAATGACGAGGGATGCGCTGGACCGGTATCGGTCAAGGAGGGAACGTGCATGTTGCTCGACCTCACGCATTTCTTGTTCAGAGAGAGGAAGCCTGTGAACCGGTCTTCGTTGAAATACAAAATCGAGCCGATCATATAGCCGATCGGGCATGTTGATGAGGGCGCCGCCGGGAAGTGTACCGGAGCCGTCCCCGAAAGCCACGATCGTGCGCCCATCAACGGGATCGATTGGCCGCTTGTCAAAACTAAGCGTCAGGCAACCGGTGACATACGCGGAAACACCATGCTTCGTCAGGTGATTGCTGGTCGTTACATCACGGCAGCCGATTGGCTCGAACGATTTTAGGTAGTCTACGTTTTTGGAGATTACATCTTCACTCGCCTGAAACCCAACGAATATGGGAATCACATTTTCTGGAATTGGGAAGCAGTGACTATAAAAACATGCATTAAATACCACGATAATCTTTCCGCCTCGATAGTCGCGAATTTTATCACGATCTATGGGAATGATCTCATCAGCAGCGATTCCGGACTTCAACAGAGCGTTTCGCGCGGCGATTGTCTGCATATAATCCCCGATATTGACCGTCGCCATGCCGTTCTTTGCAAGCAGTTTCTCAAACGAGAAGTTCGAATAGCTGAAATGCAAGACTCCAAATTTGGGACGTAATGATTGATTTTCCACTGGCAGCACGGATTGTTTCTTCTATCTGGGAGGGACGTATTTTCGGCGAAAATGGTGCAAATGCTGTGTAAGAGCAAGTTTTAATCGCTGGCCTGCCAGCGAACTTTCATCCGGCTGCGATTAGAGCATCTGCGACTTTTGATACGCCAAATGGCGCGGTAGGAGCAACCGGCGGAAACGCGAAGCTTCCACTGTTGGTTTCCACGCAGAACTGAGCCGCTTAGAAACCGCTTACCGTGCACGTCACGATAAAGTGTTGTTACCCATAGAGAACAGCCTATGCGCGCATCTGCGGGATTTGCTGTAGGGCCAGTCACGTGTCGACCGCATTTCGACAAGGCCGAAGAGTATTGATCGCTTTATGGAGAAGGCTAACGCTCAGACTGAAGGCAAGCCGAAATACGACGAACCGCTCCATCAGATCCAGGACCAAATCGGCGCTCGCATAGTTGCTTTCTACAAGGAAGACGTGGATCGCATTGCCAATGAGGTGTTGCGCTATTTTCGTGCCATAGAATCTAAGAACATTATACCTGAACGCAAATGGGAGTTCGGATATTTCGGTCAGCATCATGTACTGCTGCTTCCCAACAACGTGATCGACCCTGATTTTGACGGCGGGCTAGTCCCAACCTGCTTCGAACTTCAAATTAAAACGCTATTTCAGCACGCTTGGTCAGAAGCGAACCACGATCTCGGCTACAAGCCCGGGCAACGGGCGCTGGAGCCGGACGAAATGAGGCAACTCGCCTACACCTCGGCGCAAGCTTGGGGTGCTGACCGAACATTCAACGAACAGTTTCCTAAGCGCAATGCAGGAGAAAACTAACTAGCCGTTCGAGGATAACTGATAGGCGCAACTGGCGCAAAATTGACGATCAAGCAGTAGGCTTTGACTATGCAGAGATGTGCAACCTGGTAACCCTGCCGCCTTGGTTGCCTCTAGCCACTGGCGCCTTCACCCACGCCAGAAAACACAAAAGCCCCGGAAAACCGAGGCTTTGAAGATCGAAGAAAATGGAGCGGGTGAAGCGATTCGAACGCTCGACCCCAACCTTGGCAAGGTTGTGCTCTACCCCTGAGCTACACCCGCTCATCAACCTCGGTCCGGGGGTAGTCGGTGGACCGCGGCGCCGCTGCGTTTGTTGTTTGCTGCGACGACGGCTATATGGCCCAGACGATTTTTAAATGCAACAGGGAAATGACGGACAACCCAATATTTTTTTGAAGAAATGTCGCAACCCCCTGAAAACAAGGCGTTTTGCAGCCTGCATTCTGCGTTTTGCAGCCTGCATTCTGTGGAAGATTGCGATTTTTTGCCCTTCGCCGTAAGGAAGGCCACCATTTTCAAGCCCGAGGAAAGCCGCCATGAGTGAAATGCAGCCGAAGACGCAGGACGAATTGTTCCAGTTTCTCGACAATCTCGGTATCGCGCATCAGACCATGCGGCACGAGCCGGTTTTCACCGTCGCCGAATCGGTCTCGCTGCGCGATGCAATCCCCGGCGGCCACACGAAAAACCTGTTCGTGAAGGACAAGAAGGATAATTACTTCCTGCTCACAGTCGAGGAAAACGCGACGGTGGACCTGAAGACGGTGCACACGATCATCGGCGGCGCCAGCAAGGTCTCCTTCGGCCGCCCGGAAAAGTTGATGGAATATCTCGGCGTCATTCCCGGCGCCGTGACCGCCTTCGGCGTGATCAACGATACGGGGCAGAACGTGAAGATCATCATCGACGAGGAGCTGATGAAGGACGATATCGTCAACTGCCATCCGCTGTCGAACGATGCGACGACATCGATCGCTTCCAAGGATCTGCTGCGCTTTATCGAGGCGACGGGGCACGAATCTCTTGTCTTGAAAGTGACGTCCTGACATACGATCTTTGACGGGAAGACAGTCAGACGGACGCGGATGTCCGCGAGGAGATACGATGAGCGGCAACGACAATCCCTATGCAGCATCCTACGGCAACCAGATGACGGCGACGGCCAGCTACGGCACTGCCCCGGCGCAAGGTCCCGCGGCGGCCGCAGCCGCGCCGGCCGGTGAGCTGATCACAGAAACCACCACCGCCAATTTTACCCGCGACGTGCTCGAAGCCTCCCGCCAGCAGCCGGTTCTGGTCGATTTCTGGGCGCCCTGGTGCGGCCCGTGCAAGCAGCTGACGCCGGTAATCGAAAAGGTCGTCACCGAGGCCCAGGGCCGCGTCAGGCTGGTCAAGATGAACATCGACGATCACCCGTCGATTGCCGGTCAGCTTGGCATCCAGTCCATCCCCGCGGTCATCGCCTTTGTCGGCGGCCGCCCGGTCGATGGCTTCATGGGCGCCGTGCCGGAAAGCCAGATCCGCGACTTCATCGACAAGGTTGCCGGTCCGATGATCGACGACCAGCAGGCCGGGATCGATGCGGCGCTCGCAGACGCGAAGGCCCTGGTCGAGCAGGGTGATATCGAGAACGCTGCCGGTCTTTTCGGCGCCGTTCTGCAGGCAGACCCGGAAAATGCAATCGCGCTCGCAGGGCTTGCCAATTGCCTGATCGCCGCCGGCGAACTGGAGCAGGCGCGCGAAGTGCTGGCCGACCTCTCCGAAGAGCTTGCCAAGGATGCCGGCATCGCCGCTGTTGTGAAAAAACTCGCCCAGATCGAGGAAGCCCGCAAGCTCGGTGATCCCGACGCGCTTGAACAGGTCCTTGCTGCCGATCCAGACGATCACGGTGCGCGCATCAAGCTCGCCAAGATCCGCAATGTCGAGGGTGACCGCGAGGCGGCGGCCGATCACCTGCTCAAGGTGATGAAGCGCGACCGGACATTCGAGGATGACGGTGCACGGCGCGAGCTGTTGCAGTTCTTCGATGTCTGGGGACCGATGGACCCGGCAACGCTGTCAGCGCGGCGCAAACTGTCGTCGATCCTGTTTTCGTGATACCATCCTGAAGGCGCTTTGTGACAATCTCCCTTGAGATTTGACGATGGCGCCCCATTTCTTGTCGATAGCGGCGCGGCACCACAAGGTTGCCAAAAGAACGCCTGACAGCGACGGGGTGAAGTGCGACATGCAAGTTGGAAATGCACGTTATCTGAGGCCGCAGGACTTGCCGGAAACGCTTCCGGTATTTCCGCTGACGGGCGTGCTCCTGCTTCCCGGCTCGCAGCTGCCGCTCAATATTTTCGAGCCGCGCTACCTTTCGATGTTTGATGATGCACTGACCGGAAACCGCCTGATCGGCATGATCCAGCCCTCCTTCGGCGAAATTCGCGAAGAGGCCGGCCAGGCGCATGTGCAGGCGCTGTGCCAGGTCGGTTGCGCTGGCCGCATCACCTCGTTTGCCGAGATGGAAGATGGCCGCTACATCGTCTCTTTGACCGGCATCTGCCGGTTCCGGCTATTTGACGAAGTGCCACTTGCAAAAAAAGGCTATCGTTCCTTCAGGATCGCCCCGTTCGCCACCGACCTCACCGGACCGGACGATGAAGCGCAGGTCGATCGCCAGGCTTTGCTGGCCGCCTTCAAGGCCTATCTCGATGCCAACAAGCTGGAAGCGGACTGGGAAAGCGTCGAGCGCGCCAGCAATGTGACGCTGGTCAATTCGATGGCGATGATGTCGCCCTATGGCCCGGCGGAAAAGCAGGCACTGCTCGAAGCACCGGACCTCAAGACCCGCGCCGAAACGCTGATCGCGATTACCGAGATCGTGCTCGCCCGCACTTTCGGCGATATCGAAACCATGCTGCAATAGGCGGAGATGATGGAAGACAGGACCAGCCGGGTCGATCCCAAACTGCTTGAACTGCTGGTCTGCCCGCTGACCAAGGGGCGCCTCAGCTACCACGCGGCCGAGAACGAACTGATCTCGGAAAAGGCAAGACTGGCATACCCGATCCGCGACGGCATTCCGATCATGTTGATCTCCGAGGCGCGCAAGATCGAAGATTGAAGCTGCGATCGGTCGCATGAAAGCCCCTCATCCGCCCTTCGGGCACCTTCTCCCCGTCGTAACGGGGAGAAGGACCAGACGGACAACTCCGTCGTCCCCTCTCCCCGCATGCGGGGAGAGGGCTAGGGTGAGGGGCACTCACCAACCAACGAGATCAGGCGCTCAGATCGCCTGCCCACCCAGCATCTTCGGCTCGCTCTGGCCGCCAAGACCGGACGCCTGGCGGATGAAGAACGACTTGACCGACGGCATGCGGTCGACGATGCCCAGTCCGAAATCGCGAAGCGCCCTGACCGGCGTGACATCGTTGGAAAACAGCCGGTTCAGCACATCGGTGGTCACACCCATGCGGAACGTGTCGAAGCGGCGCCAGCTCTGGTAGCGCTCGAGCACGGCGAGCGAGCCGATATCGAGACCGAGGCGATCAGCATCGACGATGGTTTCGGCCAGCGCCGCCACGTCCTTGAAGCCGAGATTGAGGCCCTGGCCGGAAATCGGGTGAATGCCATGGGCGGCGTCCCCGGCAAGGGCAAAGCGCGGCGCGATGAAATCGCGTGCCAGCGTCAACCCCAATGGAAAAGCGCGGCGGCCGCCGACAACCTTCAGCGTGCCGAGCTTGTGACCGAAACGGCGCTCCAGCTCCTCCTCAAACACCAGATCGTCGCTGGCGACCAGCCGGTCGGCATCCCGCGTCCGCTCGGTCCAGACCAGCGAGGAACGGTTGTTTTTGAGCGGCAGCGTCGCAAACGGCCCGGCCGGCAGGAAATGTTCTTCCGCTGTGCCCTCGTGCGGCCGTTCGTGCTCGACCGTGGTGACAATGCCGGACTGGCCATAATCGAAATCGACGGTCTTGATGCCTGCGGCATCGCGCAGTTTCGAGCGCACGCCATCGCAGGCGACAAGAAGCCGCGCTTCGATTGCCTCGCCATTGGCCAGATCAATGGAAACCGAATGATCACCGCTCTTGAAACCGGCAGCCGCCGTCGATTGACGGATTTCGACGCCGAGATTCGTGGCTGCCTTGCGCAAAGCGCCGACCAAAGCGACATTCGGCACCATATGGGCAAAGGGACGGCCCTCGACCTTCTCGTCCTCGAACGTCAGAAACACCGGGCGCACCGGATCGGCGGTTTTCGAATCGGTGATCACCATGCGCTTGATCGGCTCGGCTTCCGGCTCGATTTCACTCCAGACGCCGAGCACGTCGAGCATTTGCGAGGCAGCGGCGATGATCGCCGAGGCGCGCTCGTCCTTCTTCCAGGCATTGTCCGGAGCGCCGTCGATCAGGCTCACGGCAAGATGCGGCGCGGCCTTCTTGATGGATACGGCCAGCGACAGCCCGACATAACCGCCGCCCGCAATCAGCACATCGATCATCTCTCATTCTCCCGTCGCTCTTGAGCATTGCTTGTGGCCTATATAGATCATTGATGCGCTCGTTCCTACCATTTGAGCGCTCGACCCTAGGAGATTGCCGAAATGTCGCGCCCCGCCGAGACCCCTGCCCCGATGGACGTCCTCTTGCAGACGCTGGATCTGGAGAAGCTGGAGGAGAACCTGTTTCGCGGCCGCTCGCCGCAGGTCGGCTGGCAGCGCGTGTTCGGCGGCCAGGTGATCGGTCAGGCGCTGGTGGCGGCTCAGCGTACCGTCAGCGAGGGCCGTTACGTGCATTCGCTGCACGCCTATTTCATGCGGCCGGGCGATCCGTCCGTGCCGATCATCTACGATGTCGACCGGATCCGCGATGGCGCAAGCTTTGCCACCCGCCGCGTCGTCGCCATCCAGCATGGCAAGGCGATCTTTTCGATGTCTGCCTCCTTCCAGTTCGACGAGGAGGGCTTCGACCACCAGATAACCATGCCGGATGTGGCCCCGCCGGAAACGCTGCTGGGCGAGCAGGATATCAAGGAGAAATTTCTGGCCAACGCGCCGGAAGCGATCCGCCGCTACTGGGAGCGGCCCCGGCCGATCGAAATCCGCCCGGTCTCGCTGCAACACTATTTTTCGCGCGACAAATTGGAGCCATCGCAGGACGTCTGGGTCAAGGCGGTCGGCGCCGTTCCGGACGAACGCCACATCCAGGCGGCGGTGCTCGCCTATATCTCCGACATGACCCTGCTCGATACCGCGCTCTATGCCCATGGCACATCGGTATTCGACCGCGACCTGCAGGTGGCGAGCCTCGATCATGCCATGTGGTTCCACCGCCCCTGCCGCATGGATGACTGGCTGCTCTACACCCAGGACAGCCCCAGCGCTTTCGGTGCACGCGGCATGACGCGCGGCAGCCTTTTTGATCGCTCCGGTATCCTGATTGCATCCGTTGCGCAGGAAGGCCTGATCCGGAAAAAGGCATCTGAGTAAAAAAGCGCCTCTTTTTAGATTCTGATTAATTTTTCATCGTTTAATTTGATATTTTTTTGACGTTCCGCCGGTAGCTCTCGGCGGAATATGGCATTTTCGTGTCTTTTCATAGACTTACCTATCCACTCCCAAACTGGCACGCCCCTTGAATAACAATGGGCGGTCGTTGGGGATTTGTGCTCGGCGGCAAGGAGAGACGGCCCCGAGCCGAAGATGAACAAGGATGGGAAACCAGATGAAAATTGTAATGGCCATTATCAAGCCGTTCAAGCTCGATGAGGTTCGTGAAGCCCTCACTGCCGTTGGCATCCAAGGCCTGACCGTGACCGAAGTGAAGGGTTACGGACGTCAGAAGGGACATACGGAAATCTATCGCGGCACCGAATACGCCGTGAGCTTCCTGCCGAAACTGAAGATCGAAATCGCTGTTGCCACGGAGATCGTCGACAAGGCCGTCGAAGCGATCGCCGCGTCAGCCAAGACCGGCCAGATCGGCGACGGCAAGATCTTCGTCTACTCGATTGACCATGCGGTGCGCATTCGTACCGGCGAAACCGACACAGAAGCGCTGTAAGTCACGGCCGTTCAGGGAGCTCTATATCCATGTCTTCAATTAAACTTTCTACCTCTCTGGGACGCGTGGGCGCTGCAGCCGCAGCCCTTCTCGCACCGGCCATCGCCTTTGCGCAGGAAGCAGCCCCGGCAGCAGCCGAAGCCGTTGCCGCCACACCGGTACCGGACAAGGGCGATACCGCCTTCATGTTCATCTGCACCATTCTCGTCCTCTTCATGCTGGTTCCGGGTCTCGCCCTGTTCTACGGCGGCCTCGTGCGCGCCAAGAACATGCTTTCCGTCCTGATGCAGTGCACGGTCATCGGCGCGGTCGTCATGCTGATCTGGGTTGTCTATGGCTATTCCTTCGCCTTCGGCGGTTCGGATAGCTCTTACTGGGGCGGCACAGCCAAGCTCTTCCTGTCGGGCGTAACCAAGGATTCGACCGCAGCGACCTTCTCCGCCGGCGTCGTCATTCCGGAATACATCTTCGTGATGTTCCAGATGACCTTTGCTGCCATCACCCCTGCCCTGATCATCGGCGCCTTTGCCGAACGCATCAAGTTCTCTGCCGCAGTCCTATTCTGCGCGCTTTGGGTCACCTTCGTTTACTTCCCGGTCGCCCACATGGTCTGGGACGCAAACGGCCTGCTCTTCAAGATGGGCGCGCTGGACTTCGCCGGTGGCACCGTCGTGCACATCAATGCTGGTATTGCAGGCATCGTCGGCGCAATCATGGTCGGCAAGCGCACCGGCTTCGGCAAGGACATGATGGCCCCGCATTCCATGACGCTGACCATGGTCGGCGCATCGATGCTCTGGGTTGGCTGGTTCGGCTTCAACGCCGGTTCCAACCTCGAAGCCTCGGGCGGCGCAATGCTTGCAACCGTCAATACCTTCATTGCAACGGCTGCTGCCATCGTCTCCTGGTCGCTGGTTGAAACCTTAACCCGCGGCAAGGCTTCCATGCTCGGCGGCGCATCCGGCATGGTTGCCGGTCTGGTTGCCGTCACACCTGCAGCAGGCATTGTCGGCCCGATGGGTGCGATCGTTCTCGGCCTCATCGTCTCGCCACTGTGCTACTTCTTCGTCTCGGTGGTGAAGAACAAGTTCGGCTATGACGACACGGCTGACGTGTTCGGCGTCCACTGCGTCGGTGGTATCTTCGGTGCTCTGGCGACCGGTATCTTCGCCAGCGCCTCGCTCGGCGGTATCGGTTATGCCGAAGGCGTCACCATGGGCGGCCAGTTCGCCACACAGGCAACGGCCGTCATCATCACCATCCTGTGGTGCGGCATTGGCTCGGCGATCCTCTACAAGATCGTCGATGTGATTGTCGGCCTGCGCGTCCCGGTCGAAGCCGAACGCGAAGGTCTCGACCTCTCCTCGCACGGTGAAGCCGCCTATCACTCATAAGGAACTTGTGGAGCCGGAAAACCGGCTCCACATCCAGTCCCGTCGCGGTTTCGCCTTGTGCGCAACCGCATTTGACCCGGATTCGTCCGGGTCTTTTTTTGCCCGCTCACACCCTTTCGATGGCCGGAAAAGCGGTTTCTACGGGGAAAACAGCCTCTGCAATGCAGTTTCACGTAAACGAAGCGTCAAGGTTAATAGGGCCTTAACCCTCCTCTGCTTACCTTCCAAGCATGCGCGCATGGCGTTTTCCGGGAATAACAGGCAGCAGGTCATCATGAGCAGAAGCAATCAGGCGGTATACGACAACCGTTCCAACCGGTTTGTGCTTTCCACATTCGTCTGGAAGCAGATCGCCGCGCTGGCGGGCTTTGCGGTGTTCGTCGCGCTCGGGTTCGCAATCGCCGCGCTGTCGAGCTGGAACGTCGCCGATCCCAGCTTCTCCTACGCCACCGCCGATGCCCCGACCAACCTACTCGGCTACACCGGTGCTGCCTTCGCCGATATCTTCATGCAGTTCTTCGGCATTGCCAGCGTCGTGGCGCTGCTTCCCGTCGTTGCCTGGGGCCTGGTGCTGATCATCGGCAAACCTTTCGATCATATCGTTAAGCGCGCCGGCGCATGGTTCCTCGGTTCAGTGCTGGCCTCGGCTGCGCTCAGCTGCGTTCCCGCCCCCGTCACCTGGCCGCTTCCCAACGGCCTGGGCGGCGTCTTCGGCGACATGATCCTGCGCTTTCCCGCGCTGTTTACCGGCACCTATCCGACCGGCACGTTCGGCACCGTGCTTGCGGTCCTGTTCACGCTTCCCGCCGCCTACTTCCTGATCTACAGCGCCGGCCTCATCGGCGTATCCGACCCTGAAGACGAGATCGACGAGCCGGCACCGGCACCCAGCAAGGCCCGTACCGTCAGCGACGAATCAGAAGACGACGAATCCGAGGGCATCATCATGGTGATGGCTGGCGCACTCACCCACATGCGCTTTACCGCGCAGGCCCGTATCCGCCGCCTGTTTGGCCTCAGCGGCCGCCGCAAGCCGGCACCGCGCGATTATGACGAGCCCTATGATTTCAACGGCGATGAATTCGGCACGCTGAACGAACCGTCGCGCCCGAAGACCGTTTCCCGCTCCGAGCGGGTCGAGCCGTCGCTGGACCGCAGCGAACGGCGCACGGTTGCAGCGCCGCCAATGTCCATGGACGAAGACGACGGCGATTTCCCCGTGCTCGACAACCGCCGGACCTCTACCGACTTCATGCCCGACGGTGATGAAGACGACGATAACGATCCGGCCGCCGACTGGGCGCCGGTGCCCGCACCGCGCAAGCAGGCCATGCCGCAAGCCGCCGCCCGTGTGGTCCCGGCTGCTCCCCGTCCAAAAACCGGCCAGCGTGGCGATCGCGAGGCGCAGGCATCGCTGGTTTCCGACGACGGCGACTTCACCTTGCCGCCGCTGCATTTCCTTGCCGAGCCGAAGAATGTCACCCGCGACGCGACCTTGTCTGCCGATGCGCTCGAGCAGAATGCCCGCATGCTGGAAGGCGTTTTGGAAGATTTTGGCGTCAAGGGCGAAATCATCCATGTCCGTCCAGGCCCCGTCGTCACCATGTACGAGCTTGAGCCCGCGCCGGGCATCAAGTCCTCGCGCGTCATCGGCCTTGCCGATGATATCGCCCGCTCGATGTCGGCCATTGCAGCCCGTGTCGCCGTGGTGCCCGGCCGCAACGCCATCGGTATCGAACTGCCGAACCAGCGCCGCGAAACCGTCTATCTGCGCGAACTGATCGGCTCGAGGGATTTCGAGACCAGCAAGACCCGTCTCGCCATGGCGCTCGGCAAGACGATCGGCGGCGAACCCGTCATCGTCGATATCGCCAAGATGCCGCATCTGCTCGTCGCCGGCACCACCGGCTCGGGTAAATCGGTTGCCATCAACACGATGATCCTGTCGATCCTCTACCGGCTGAAGCCGGAGCAGTGCCGCCTGATCATGATCGACCCGAAGATGCTCGAATTGTCCGTCTATGACGGCATTCCACATCTGCTCTCACCCGTCGTTACCGATCCGAAGAAGGCCGTCGTCGCCTTGAAATGGACCGTGCGCGAGATGGAAGAGCGCTACAAGAAGATGTCGAAGATCGGTGTGCGCAACATCGATGGCTTCAATTCGCGCGTCGAGCAGGCGATGGCCAAGGGCGAGCAGATCAGCCGCACCGTCCAGACCGGCTTTGACCGTCAGACCGGCGAGGCCGTCTACGAGACGGAAGAATTCGACCTGCAGCCAATGCCCTATATCGTCGTTATCATCGACGAAATGGCCGACCTGATGATGGTGGCCGGCAAGGACATCGAAGGCGCCGTCCAGCGGCTGGCCCAGATGGCCCGTGCCGCCGGTATCCATGTGATCATGGCAACCCAGCGCCCGTCCGTCGATGTCATCACCGGCACGATCAAGGCCAACTTCCCGACGCGTATCTCCTTCCAGGTGACGTCAAAGATCGACAGCCGGACGATCCTGGGCGAACAGGGCGCCGAACAGCTGCTCGGCATGGGCGACATGCTCTACATGGCCGGCGGCGGCCGCATCCAGCGTGTGCATGGCCCGTTCGTCTCGGATACCGAGGTCGAGGACGTCGTCAAATATCTGAAAACCCAAGGGGCGCCGCAATATCTCGATGCCATCACCGAAGATGACGACGAGGACGACGAAGGCGGCAGCGGCCCGGCCGGCACCTCCAACCTTGCCGATTCGGACGATCCCTATGATCAGGCCGTCGCCATCGTGCTGCGTGACGGCAAGGCATCGACATCCTATGTCCAGCGCCGCCTCGGCATCGGCTACAACCGCGCCGCCTCGCTGATCGAGCGCATGGAGCAGGAAGGCATCATCGGTGCCGCCAACCACGCCGGCAAACGCGAGATTCTCGTGCCGACCGAAAGCGACATTACCGGCCGGTAACCCTCGGAGAAAGCCGTTCGCAACAGAGCGGCGACCCCGGGCGAAAACCACCGGGAATGTCCTCACGGCGAATTGAAGACGCGCGCGGGAAAGGCCTTGAAGGCGCCGCACTTGCGCGCCACATGAGACTGGAAATGAAGGAGATGACGATGACAGACACGCAAACCGGCCATTTTGAACAGGATACGAAACGTCCGTCTTTGTCGCGCCGCGCCTTCGTCGGCGGTCTTGCTGTCTTCGCCGCCCTCACCTTCATCGGCCTGCCCGTTGAACCGGCCCAGGCACAGCAGGCAGCTGTCGCCCAGAAGATCGCCAACCATTTCGCCTCGGTCAAAACCATGAGCGGAGAGTTCGTGCAGTTTGGCCCGCGCGGCGAGCAGACCGGCGGCAAGTTCTTCATCAGCCGTCCGGGCAAGATCCGCTTCAACTACGAAGCCCCCTCGCCGATGCGGGTGATCGCCGACGGCAAGTCCGTCGTCATCGGCAATCAGAAAATGAAGACCTGGGATATCTATCCGCTGTCGAAGACGCCGCTGAAGCTGCTGTTGTCCGACGAGATCGACCTGACCGGCAAGATGGTCCGCGACGTCAAGGAAGAGCCGGACCTGATCACCATCGTTCTTGGCGACCGCACCGTCTTCGGCGATGCGACGATTACCCTGATGTTTGACCCGAAGACCTACGACCTGCGCCAGTGGACGATCACCGATGCGCAGAAAAAGGATACCTCGGTGATGATCTTCAACGTCAAGAACGGCGTGCCGATGGACGACAAGGTCTTCCAGATTCCCTACGACGACATCAACAATCGCGGCAAGTAAGCCGGATTGAGGTCACAGATCATCCTTGACGGGCGCCACCGTCGATGCGGCGCACCATGAGGATATCGTCGATCTCCCTGCCCTCATGGAGAATGCCCGCCTCGACGCGGCCGATTTCCTTGAATCCCTCGCGTTGATAAAATCGCAGGGCCGCAGGATTCTCCGCGCTTAGCGCCAGTTCCAGCAGCCGGACACCGGTGCCGCGCGCGTAATCGGCAATCGCATCGAGAAGAGCCTTCGCAAGACCGGCGCCACGCCTGTCCTTGCGGACATAGACCATGATTACCGTGGCGCGATGCGCCAGCTTGCTGGCGCCTTGCGGCATCAGGCCCATGATGGCGACCGGCTCGCCTTCGTGAAAATCGACGAAAACGGCATTGACGGTCAGCCGCCTTGCCCATTCGGTATCCGGCAAGGCTTCCCAGTCCGCAGCGCTGCTGGCGAAGGCCGCAGGCTCGCGGCGCAGCGCTTCGAGCCGGATCCGGCGGAATATGTCGATGTCCTCAGGCCCAAGGTGCCGGATCATGTGATCTCCCATCAGCGGCAGAATCGCAAGCCGCTGCCGCCCGGCACGCTACACGGCAATGGATCGCATAGCCAAGCTCATAAAAGCCGGGTTCAAAGTGAACTCACTCTGGCTCACATCAGGGATGCAAAAGGGGTTGTTGGTTTTTATTTTCGATTTTGAAGTTCTTGATGGGAGGCGGTTCGGGGATGCGCAATAGCAGCGTAAATCCAATGGCCAAGCCGGTGAAAAATCCCTATGACGGAACGCGCGGATTGCGTCCGCTGCAACCAGTTTTCATGAAAGAACCCCTCGCATGGCATTGTCGATCGCGACCTGGAACATCAACTCGGTGCGCCTGCGCATGCCGCTGGTCGAGCACCTTTTGAAGACCTGGTCGCCGGATATCCTCTGCCTGCAGGAAACCAAGGTCGCCAACGATCTTTTCCCCTTTTCACCGCTCAAGGCACTGGGCTACGAGCACATCGCCATCCATGGCCAGAAGGGTTACCACGGCGTCGCTACCATCTCCCGCCTGCCACTACATGAGCTGAGCGACCGGCGCGATTATTGCGGCGTCGGCGATGCCCGCCATCTCTCGGTGGTGTTTGAAAAATCCGGCAAGAAGATCCGCCTGCACAATTTCTACGTGCCCGCCGGCGGCGATGAGCCGGACCGGGCGATCAACCCGAAATTCGGCCACAAGCTCGACTTCATCGACGAGATGAAAATGCTGCATGCCGAGAGCGAAGCCGGTATTTCATCGGTGCTGGTCGGCGATCTCAACATCGCGCCGCTGGAGCATGACGTCTGGTCACACAAGCAGCTCCTGAAGATCGTCAGCCACACGCCGGTCGAGACCGAAGGCCTGACGGCGGTGCTGAACGGCGGCGCCTGGGTCGACCTGATGCGCCAGCACACACCCTCCCCGGAAAAGCTCTACACCTGGTGGAGTTACCGCGCCAAGGATTGGGAAGGTGCCAACAAGGGCCGCCGTCTCGACCATGTCTGGTCATCCGCGGACCTCTCGCCGCATCTCACACGCGTCGATATCCTCAAGGAAGCCCGTGGCTGGGACCGCCCCTCGGACCACGTCCCCGTCATCGCCCATTTCGATCTTTAAAGGCGCAGCCTGCTGCAGCTTCATCGGAAAACAAAAATATGACTCTTTTAGTCATATTTATATTGAAGCCCGAATCCAAACCGATTATCCCTGACAATGACAGCGGGGACACCGTCTCCTTCGGGGGCAGTCGCTGTTTCCATTGATGATCGGGCGCTCTGCTCTGGTTCCGGCCGGAGGGTTTTTGTGCGCCCTCAAGAGGGCCAGACCATGCACGTACCGAACCTTTCACCCGCCCATGACCGAACCCGCCTGAACAGCTCGACTATACTCGCAGGCCTGATGGCTGCAGCGCTGCTGCCGGTCACTGCCCATGCACAGGATGCTGACCAGAAAACCACGCGCCTTGAAAAGCTGACGGTTGATGGCGGCGCCAGGTCGATCGCGGAAGACAACGATACCGTGGTGCCAACACGCAGCATTTCGGCGCTGAAGACCGATACGCCGCTCGTCGAAACACCGCGCGCGGTTTCCGTCGTCACGCGCAAGGAGCTGGAAGAACGCGGTGCGCAGGACATGATCCAGGCAACACGCTACACGGCCGGCGTCACCACCGGCGCCTTCGGTTATGATCCGCGTTTCGACCAGATCTATATCCGCGGCATCTCGACCACCACCGACAGCGATTTCCGCGATGGGTTGCGCCAGCCTTATATGAACTATGGCACCTTCACGACCGAGGTCTATACGCTCGACCGTATCGAAATCCTCAAAGGGCCGGTCTCGGTGATGTATGGTGCGGCCAGCGCAGCCGGCATTGTCAACCGCATCTCGAAAATGCCGCTGGAAGAGGCCCACCGCGAAGTCGAACTGCAATATGGCACGATCGGCCGGGCACAGGCCGCCTTCGATTTCGGCGGCCCGGCGGGCGACGGCATGTTCTACCGCATCGTCGGCCTCGCCCGCGACGCCGAAACCAATTACGACATCGCCGACGATCGTTACCTGTTGCAACCATCCTTCACCTGGAAGCCGGACGAAGCAACATCGCTGACGGTCTATGGTCTTGCCCAGAAGGGAGAGACGGACGCAAGCCCGCGCATGTTCGAGCATAATGGCGACTTGCTGCGCTATAGCGACCCGGACTACGACCATCAGAAAGTGACGCAATACCAGATCGGCTATCAACTTGAGCATGCGTTCGAGAACGGGCTGACCTTCCGCCAGAATGCGCGCGCCAGCGACCTCGCTCTTCGGTCCCGTTATGTCGACACGTCGAGCCGGTTTATTGCGCCTGCCGCCAACTATCCGACAACAGCCATTACCGACGACCAGCGCGCCTACCAGATCGACAACCAGCTCGAAGCGAAATTCGATACCGGTGCCGTTTCGCACACGCTGCTTGCCGGCCTCGACTATACCTGGATCACATCCGATTTCGGCCTCGGTTTCGGCCCTGTCGCACCTGCCGGTCTCTCCGGCGCGGCAACGCCGGATCTTAGCATCTTCAGCGGCCGCGACCTGCGCCAGACCGGTATTTATGCCCAGGAGCAGGCGGAATTCGGCAATTGGCGAGCGGTTGGCGGACTGCGCTACGACTGGGTCGACCAGACGGCGAGCGACAAGGTGGCAGGCACGCAAGACCGCAAGGATGACGGTGCGTTGTCCGGCCAGGCCGGTCTTCTCTACCTCTTCGACAACGGCATCGCCCCCTATGTCAGCTACGGCACCTCCTTCGTTCCCTCGACACAACAGTCGGCCGACGGCACGGTTCTCGATCCGACCGATGGCGAACAGATCGAAGCCGGTATCAAGTATCAGCCGGAGGGCGGAAACTATTCGCTGACGGCCGCCACCTATCAGCTGATCGAATCCGGCAAGCCGCAATATGTATCTGACAGCACATTGCCCGCCGGCTATTATTACAAGTCATCCGGCGAAAACACCTACAAGGGTTTTGAGCTGGAAGGCCGCACGCAACTCGACAACGGTATCAGCCTGATTGCCGCCTATACCTATAGCCACGCCGAGATCACCGGCAACGCCAATGCCGCACTGATCGGCAACACGCCTTCGACCACTCCTCGCCACACGACATCGCTCTGGGTGAACTACGCGATCCAGGAGGATACCCAGCTTGCGGGTCTGAGCCTCGGCGCAGGCGTGCGCGTGACCAGCGGCTCCTACACGTCGGATGAAAACACCGATCGCAATCCGGGTGCCGCCTATCTCGACGCCTCCCTGTCCTATGACTTCGGCAAGAAGACACCGAAACTGGACGGCCTCAGCCTCGCTATCAGCGCCACCAATCTGGCCGACCGGCGGGAAGAGGTCTGCACGGAAGGCTATTGCTATTATGGCCAAGGCCGCACGGTGCTGGGATCGCTGAAATACAAATGGTAAGCTAAGCGGTGCGGCGTTTCCCTTGGAACGCCGCACCGCCCGAACAGGGCCTGTTTTATCGCCAGCCGAGCGCCGGTGCGACGTGTTTCAGAACCGATTCGATGACATGGGCGTTGTATTCGACGCCCAGCTGGTTCGGAACAGTCAGAAGCAGGGTATCGGCCTCGGCGATCGCCTCGTCTTCGGCCAGCTGCCGGATGAGGACATCAGGCTCGGCAGCATAGGAGCGGCCGAAGATCGCCCGCGTCTGGTCGTCGATATAACCGATGGAATCGCTTTCCTTGCTGCCGCCACCGAAATAGGCCCGGTCGCGATCATCGACGAGCGCAAAGATGCTGCGGCTGACCGACACGCGCGGCGTACGCGTATGGCCAGCTTCCTTCCAGGCATCCCGGTAAAGACGGATCTGCGCCGCCTGCTGGACGTGGAAAGGCTCGCCGGTTTCGTCGTTCTTCAGCGTCGAACTCTGCAGGTTCATGCCGAGCTTGGCTGCCCAGATGGCGGTGGCGTTGGAGCTGGCACCCCACCAGATACGCTCACGCAGACCTTCCGAATGCGGCTCGAGCCGCAGCAGGCCGGGCGGATTGGGAAACATCGGACGCGGGTTCGGCTGGGCGAAGCCCTGACCCTTCAGCACTTCGAGAAACACCTCCGTGTGCTTGCGGGCCATGTCCGCATCCGTTGCGCCTTCTTCCGGCTCAAGGCCGAAATAGCGCCAGCCATCGATCACCTGTTCCGGCGAGCCGCGGCTGATGCCGAGCTGCAGGCGTCCGTTCGAGATCAGGTCGGCGCTTCCGGCATCCTCGGCCATGTAGAGCGGATTTTCGTAGCGCATGTCGATGACGGCAGTACCGATCTCGATCTTCTTCGTCCTTGCGCCAATGGCGGCAAGAAGCGGAAAGGGCGAGGCGAGCTGGCGGGCAAAATGATGGACGCGGAAATAGGCGCCGTCAGCGCCGAGTTCTTCGGCGGCAACCGCCAGGTCGATCGATTGCAAAAGCGCATCCCCGGCCGAGCGGGTTCCCGATTGCGGCGAAGGGCTCCAATGCCCGAACGAAAGAAAGCCGATTTTTTTCATTGTTTTCTATCCCGATGATGGCGATGTGTTGCAGCATAGATGGGGGAGAAAAGCATCGCGCGAAAGAGCGGAACCCGGCCCGTGAACCGCAATCATGGAAACACACTGTCTCCGGTAAGAAACGCTTATCCGAATTTCGGCGCCAGCCTCTGCATGGCGTCGATCATCGCCTGCAGGTTGGCCTTGATCCGGCCTTCGACGACGACGGCGACTTCCGGATATTCCTCGAGCATACGGCGGAACAGCGGACGGTTGATGCGGATGACTTCGCTGTCTTCCTCGGCGGTTGCCGTGAACTTGCGCTCGACAAACGAGATCATCGCAAGCTCGGAGAGAAGCGTGCCGCGTCCAACGGTATCGACCATCTCGACGCTGCCATCGACCAGATTACGGGTCAGCGTGATAGAGCCGCTGGCAATGGCAAAGGCGCAATCGGCCGGCGCGCCCTCGCGAAACAGCTGCTGCCCCCTGTTCAACCGGCGCCGTTCGGCACCGAACGCGATCAGCCGCAGCTTGTCGTCATCGATATCCGCAAACAGCGGCACGAGGGACAGAAGGGCGATATCGTCGTTCAGCGACAAAGGGATACCTCTGGGCGGGCATGACAGAGGTCATGCCTCGTGGCGTTAGGGAACTATCTTGTAGCCGCCATTCTCTGTCACCAAAATCTCCGCATTGGAAGGGTCGCGCTCGATTTTCTGGCGCAGCCGGTAGACATGGGTCTCCAGCGTATGGGTGGTAACGCCGGAATTATAGCCCCAGACTTCTTCCAAAAGCACGTCGCGGGTGACGACCTTCTGGTCGGCCCGGTAGAGGTAGCGGATGATCGCCGCTTCCTTTTCGGTGAGCCGGATCTTCTGGCCGTTCTCCAGCGTCAAAAGCTTCTGGCCCGGCTTGAACGTATAGGGACCGACGGTGAAGGTCGCGTCCTCGCTCTGTTCGTGCTGGCGCAACTGCGCCCGGATGCGGGCAAGCAGCACCGCGAAGCGGAACGGCTTGGTGACATAATCGTTGGCGCCGGCTTCAAGCCCGAGGATCGTATCGCTGTCAGTATCATGCCCCGTCAGCATGATGATCGGCGGCTTGAAGCCGCCCTTGCGCAGGAGCTTGACCGCTTCGCGGCCATCCATATCCGGCAGACCGACATCCATTACCAGAAGAGCGATCTGGTTGTTGCGGGCCGTGTTGATGCCCTTGGCGGCCGTCGATTCCTGAAGAATGGTGAATTCCTCATAGAGGGCAAGTTGCTCCACCAGTGTTTCGCGCAGGTCGTTGTCGTCATCGACGAGAAGAATGGTGCGGGCCGACATGGTATTCCCTCCTTGCTTGCGGTCTTAAACTAACGCAATCGCTGCCTTAAACAAGCTGTGCAGCACGCACACGGTTGTTACATATTGTGTAGTGCTATTGTTATGTTTCAGATCACGCACAACGCAAAAAACTGTGAGCAAAATGCGATTGAAGCCCCGAAAACCCGCCGCTGCGGCCCGTACCATCACCGTCAGGGCAAAGCCCGGCAGCCGTACCCGCGCGCTGGTGAGCTTTGCGGGGCGCACCGAAGAGGCGGCTATCGGCCGCAGCGGCATCACCGCGCGCAAGCGTGAAGGCGACGGCGCCACCCCGATCGCTGGCATGCGCCTGATCGGCGGCTATGTCCGCCATGACCGCATCACCCAGCCACAAACCGCCTTGCCCCTGCGCTTCACGCCGAAAAACCTGCTTTGGTGCGACGAACCGCGCCACGCTCTTTATAACCGCCCCGTGGACGCGCCGTTCAAGCCCAGCCATGAAAGGATGCGCCGCGACGACGGTCTCTACGATGTCTGCCTGGTGATGGACTGGAACCTGCGCAGCCGGAAGCGCCATGGCGGCTCGGCGATCTTCTTCCACCTCGCCACGCCCGGCTACAAACCGACAGAAGGCTGCGTTGCCGTCAGCCTGCCGGCGATGAAGCGGCTGCTGCGGTTCATGCGGCAGGGGACGGTCGTGCGGGTAGTGGGCTGAGGGGGCTCACGCCGGCTGGGGCGTGACGAACCGCTCGAGGTAGCCGCTTTCCGGCGTAATATCCGCCCAGTTCGTCGCCATGAAATCAATCACGGCAAGCCCTGCCGTTGGAAATTTCGCGTCGAGCCGCGCCATGGCGTCCATCTCTCCATCGCCGCAAAGCAGCGCCGCTGTTTCCTCCAACTCGGGATTGTGGCCAACGAGAACGATGACTTTCGCTTCGGTTCCCGCCGCGCGGAGCGCTTTCACCAGACGCTCCGGCGTGCTGTCATAAAGGGAGACGACGAAGCGCTCGGGGATGCCAGCGGAAAAAGCTCCCCGCGCCAACGCCCAGGTTTCACGCGTGCGCAGGGCGGGAGAAACAAGCGCAAGATCTGGAACCAGGCCTTCTTGCGCCATCAGGCGGCCCATGAACGCCGCATCCTTGCGACCACGCTCCGCCAACGGCCGGTCGTAGTCGTCCACGCCTTCGGGACGGGCGGACTTTGCATGGCGAAGGAGAAGCAGGCGGCACGTCATTTGTTGCTCTCCTGGTTGCGGCAACGCATGGCATCGATAGCGTTGTGCCGCACCCGATGGCGCGCGCCAAAATCCAACAGCTGATTAGGGCAATGCCGTAACGATATGCGCGCGAATGGAACCTTCGATGGCTCCGTCGCCAAACTGCCGCCTCAGCCCTGCGGCAACTGTTTCGGTCACATCCTGCAGTTTTCCGGGCGCACGCGCCTCGATCTCGACGGCCAGCGGGTTGCCCTGGCAATAGGCCGTCGCCGCATCGAGCGCTGACCGGGCATGGCTGACGCAATCAACCGTCTCGATCTGTACCGACGAGAACCCGGCGGCCCGCACATCCGCAGTGATCGCGGGAATGTCATGATATCCATGCGGCGTCCGCTCCATGAAACGCGGCGGATCGTCCGGAAACAGATCCTGGAGCGTTCGCGTGGCATTCAGGACGAACGCATTGTTCTGGATGGCATCCCAGACACTGAAGAGATAGCGCCCGGTGGGCCGGAGAACGCTCCGGACTTCGCGGTAGCCAGCGATCCTGTCGGGGAAGAACATCACGCCGAACTGACAGACCACGGTATCGAAGGCCTGATCATCGAACGGCAACGCCAGACCGTCCGCCTGCTTCCAGGTGATGCGGTCATCCGCCCCCTGGCCGGCGATTGCCAGATCAAGCATCGGCTGATTGAGATCAGTGGCGACGATCCGCACTTCAGCACCAAGCCTGCTGGCCATGGCGCGCGTCAAAACGCCAGTGCCAGCGGCAATCTCGAGCACGTCGCGCGGTTGAGACACGGCAACACGCCCCGCCATCTCCTGCGCGTAAGGTTCAAAGATCATCGGCACAAAAAGCTTTTCGTAGATCGCCGGCATGCCCCCGGCAAAGACCTTGTCCGCGCCAGTCATGAGGAGACTCCCAAACCGTGAGGCCACTTTCCCAGCATACACCCCCAAACAAAAAGGCGGAAGCATCGCTTCCGCCTTCGTTGGTTCTGGCCCCCGGCGTAAGAACGCCGGGAGATAAAAACCCAAACTTACTTCCAGTCGCGAATGTCGACGAAGTGTCCGGAAACCGCCGCAGCAGCGGCCATCGCCGGCGACACCAGATGGGTGCGGCCCTTAAAACCCTGGCGGCCTTCGAAGTTACGATTGGAGGTCGAGGCGCAACGTTCGCCAGGCTTCAGGCGGTCATCGTTCATCGCAAGGCACATCGAGCAACCCGGCTCGCGCCAGTCGAAACCGGCTGCCTTGAAGATCTTATCGAGGCCTTCGGCTTCCGCCTGTTCCTTGACGAGGCCGGAACCTGGAACGATCATCGCCGAAACGGTCGAGGCCACTGTACGGCCTTCAACGACCTTGGCGACTTCGCGCAGATCCTCGATACGGCCATTGGTGCAAGAGCCGATGAAGACGCGGTCGATATTGATATCGGTGATCTTGGTGCCCGGCTTCAGGCCCATGTAATCAAGCGCGCGCCACTTGGAGGTGCGCTTGTTCTCGTCTGTGATGTCGTCCGGGTTCGGAACGATGCCCTGAACGGAGATGACGTCTTCCGGCGAGGAACCCCAGGAAACGATTGGCGGCAGGTCGGCGGCATTCAGCACGACGACGCGGTCATAATGCGCGCCTTCATCCGTCTGCAGCGTCTTCCAGTAGGCAATCGCCTTTTCGAGGTCTTCGGCCTTTGGCGCACGCGGCTTGCCCTTGATATATTCGAAGGTCTTTTCGTCCGGCGCGATCAGGCCGGCGCGAGCGCCGCCTTCGATCGTCATGTTGCAGACGGTCATGCGGCCTTCCATCGACAGGTCGCGGATGGCTTCGCCAGCGAATTCGATGACGCTGCCGGTGCCGCCGGCCGTGCCGATTTCACCGATGATGGCGAGGATGATGTCCTTGGCGGTGACGTGTTCCGGCAGCTTGCCATCGACACGCACCAGCATGTTCTTGGCCTTCTTCTGGATCAGCGTCTGGGTGGCGAGCACATGCTCGACCTCGGACGTTCCGATGCCGTGCGCCAACGCGCCGAACGCGCCGTGCGTCGAGGTGTGGCTATCGCCGCAGACGATGGTCATGCCCGGCAGGGTAAAGCCCTGTTCAGGACCGACGATATGGACGATGCCCTGGCGGATATCGCTGGCCGAATAATATTCGACGCCGAAATCGGCGGCGTTCTGGGCCAGCGCCTCGACCTGGATGCGGCTTTCCTCGTTCTTGATGCCGAGATGGCGATCCGGCGAGGTCGGCACGTTGTGGTCGACGACGGCGAGCGTCTTCTGCGGAGCCCGCACCTGACGGTTCGTCATGCGAAGGCCTTCGAACGCCTGCGGGCTCGTCACTTCGTGAACGAGATGGCGATCGATATAGAGAAGACAGGTTCCGTCATCCTGTTGATCGACCAGGTGGTCGTCCCAGATCTTGTCGTAGAGGGTACGCGGTGCGCTCATGGCTGTGCATCCATTGTGAAGAAGTTCGGGCATTGTGAAGAAGGAAAATTCCGGCAAAAGGCGCCGGTCACCCGGCCGGGGTCAAGCCCCAGCGGTCAAATAAGTCGGCTGCTAAGGGCGCCGCAAACGCACGCAAAAAACCGTGCCGGCAGACGCTTGTGGTCCTGCAGCACGACAATTTTCTGCTCGTAACATCCGAATTTGGATTCCATGGAGGCGGATATAGCAGTTTTGTGAAGGCTCGGCAATTGGACAGATGGCAGCGATAGCGATGCTGTGGCTTCCCACTTCTCCCCGACGGGAGACGTACCAAACGCAGTGAGGCGATGAGGGGACCTGTGGCAAACTCCGTCGAGCCGCCCCCTCATCCGGCCCTTCGGGCCACCTTCTCCCCGCTGGGGAGAAGGTGAAACGGCGATCGCCTACCCTCTCGTGCTTCGCCGCATCTTCTGCTCCAGCCGCCGCAGGCCCAGCGACAGCCCGACCGTCAGGATCAGGTAGATATAGGCGACGATCGAATAGGTTTCGAAGAAGCGGAACGAGCCTGACGCGTAGATCTTACCCGCCTGGGTGATGTCGGCGACGCCGAGCACCGACACGAGGGATGAATCCTTCACCATCGCCACGAAGTCGTTGCCGAGCGGCGGCAGGATGACGCGGATGGCCTGGGGGAACACCACCAGCCGGAATCGTTGATAGCGCGACAGGCCGAGCGCCTTGGCCGCCTCGATCTGCCCTTTGTCGACCGATAGAATTCCGGCACGAAAAACCTCGGCGATGAAGGCGGAATAGCCGATCGACAGTGCAATGATCGCCCGCCACATCAGGGACAGGTCGCGCACCACCATCGGCTCGATGGCGCCAGCCGAAATCAGCGGCGACAGGATGAAATTGATCGCCACCACCAGCGCCGGCGCACCGGCAAAGGCGATGTAGAACAACAGGACGAGAATCGGGATACCGCGGATCACCTCGGTATAGAACCGGGCGATCTGGCGCAGCGCTGCCCGGTCCGACAGTGCCATCAGCGCGATGCCGAGCCCCAATAGCGCCGCGAAGGAGAAGCCAACCAACGTCACGAAAATGGTGATGCCGATCCCGGCTGATACGATGGTGAAGACCTGACGGTAGACACCACTGGAGATGATCACCACGGCCAGCGCCACCGCGATCACGGCAAGGGCGACCAGCCACCAGGGATAGTCGCCCTTCTCTGAATTGTCGTGCGCAGGCGTCATCGGGCGGGGATCATTCGCCCATCTTGTAATCGACGAACCATTTCTGGTTCAGCTTATCGAGCGTGCCATCCGCCTTCAGCGCTGCGATGGCGGCATTGACGGGGGCAACCAGATCCGAGCCCTTCTTGAAGATGAAGCCGAAATCCTCGGTGCCGAGCGGCCCGCCGACAACCTTCAGGCCGCCAGCCGAGGAATCGACATAGCCCTTGGCGGCGACGCTGTCGGTGAGGACGACGTCGACATCGCCAGCCTTCAGCGCCTGCACCGTCGCACCGAAGGTTTCAAACAGCTTTACCCGCGGGTTCTGCTCGTTGCCGTCAAGCATTTCATAGACTGCGGTGTAGAACGGCGATGTGCCGGGCTGCGCACCGACCAGACCGTCGGCAAACGCGCCAAACGTCTTCGCGTCGGTGAAGCGGGCCTCGTCGCCACGCACCAGCATGAACTGCTGCGAGCGCATGTAGGGATCGGAGAAATCCACCTTCGCCTTGCGCTCGTCCTTGATGGTGATGCCGGTCATGCCGATATCGTACTGGCCGTCCGACACCGATTGGATCATCGCATCCCAGGAGGTATTCTGGATTTCCAGCTTGACGTTCAGCCGCTTGGCGATCTCTTCCATCGCGTCATATTCCCAGCCGATCGCCTTGCCGCTCTTCGGATCGACGAACTGCAGCGGCGGGTAGGCATTTTCCGTCACCACGACGACGCTACGCCCGCCCAGATCCGGCAGATCGGCGGCGGCGACGCTGAAGGGCGCGAGAACAACGGCGGTCAGGCCGGCGAGAAGGGTGCGGCGGGAAAACATGGGTGGCTCCTGAATTGTGGCGACCGGAAACTGTCACAGAAGCCAACAGGCTGGCAAGGGCCACGGCTTCGCCTCCGCCAGCAAAAGTTGGAAAGGGCCGGCGTATCCAGTTGAATTTACGAAAAATCCTACCGGATACCCCGTCCACTCCATAAACTCAGCGAACTTTTGTCGCGCCGATCGAAAACGACAGCGGAATGTGCGGCAGGCCCGGCGCCTGTTCGAACTGGTCTTCGCCAGTCTCCACCATGCCCGGATAATGCCGCCAGACGAGGACTTCGTGCTCGTTGAAGAAATCGAGCGCCAGCCCGGCCTTGAGGACCGCATTGACGGTATCGCTGACCGGATGCAGCCATTCGTACATGCACTGATGGGTCAGCGGCCGTTCGTCGCCGGTATAGGTGTGGGTTTCTTCAAACAGCAGCGGCTGGTCGGCAGGCGTGCGCCAGCCATAGGTCAGCGACAACCGGCCATCCTCTGCGCCCTCATATTGGTACATCTGCGGATGCCCGTCGAGCAGGTAGAGACGCCCCCCCGGCCGCAGCAGGCTGGCGACGACTTTGGCCCATTGAAAGATATCCGGCAGCCAGTGAATGGCGCCCCAGGTGACGAAGACGATGTCGTAAGTCTTGTGCTCCAGCGCCACCGCCGCATCATAGACCGATGCCTCGACAAAGGTCGCCTCCGTCCCGGCCCTTTTCGCAAAATCGCGCGCAGCAGCGATAGCGACCGGTGAAAAATCAAGCCCGGTAACCGAGCCCGCGCCCAGATGCTTGAGGCTCAGCGTATCCAGCCCGATATGGCATTGCAGGTGGACGATATCCTTGCCGGCGATGTCGCCGATCTCGCTTGCTTCCAGAGCATGCAAGGAAGAGCCGCCGCCAAGCACCCTGCCGATCCGGTAGCGGCCGGTTGTGTCCGTCGCATGCAAGCCCGCCCGGTCGTCCCAGTTCAGCCGGTTGGTTTCGATATAGTCGCTCATTCCATTCTCCCCCCAAAGAATTTCCTTGCCCTCAAACAGAAAAAGGCGGCCCGAAGACCGCCTTTTCCAAACAATCCCGATGGATTGAAACTTATTCTGCTGCCGGCTCGGCTGCTGCTGCAGCGGCTGCTTCTTCAGCGGCCTTGGCTGCTGCGGCTTCGGCTGCTGCCTTTTCGGCGGCCAGAGCCTGTGCTGCTGCGACCTTTTCAGCTTCCAGACGCGCCTTTTCTTCGGCAACGGCTGCGCGCTCGGCGTCGTTCAGCTTGCGGGCGCGGGTGCCGGTATCTTCAACGATACGAGCCGACTTACCGCGGCGATCGCGCAGGTAGTAGAGCTTGGCGCGGCGGACCTTACCGCGGCGAACGATCTCGACACCCTCGACGAGCGGCGAGTAAACCGGGAATACGCGCTCAACGCCTTCGCCGTAGGAAATCTTGCGGACCGTGAAGCTTTCGTTGATGCCGCCGCCGGAACGGGCAATGCAAACGCCTTCATAGGCCTGGATACGAGTACGGGTGCCTTCTGTCACGCGAACGTTGACGCGGACGGTGTCGCCTGCCGAAAATTCCGGAAGCGTACGCTTGGCGGCAATCTTGGCGGCCTGTTCGGCTTCCAGCTGCTGGATGATGTTCATGGGTCTAACCTTCTCAAGTTCTTCTGCAACAGCCAGAGCGCTCAACCGAACCCGTTGGACCAAACCTCACATGAGGCGCCTCAAGGTTTTGTTTCTCAGGGAGAAACAGGAGCGAATTCACCATTCTTTGTTTTCGGCTGACGGGATTTTTCCCGAACCGGTCGGGCGAATACACCAAAGCACAGCGTTTGTCATCCCCGGCCGGCAAAAATTCTCCATACCACAAGCCGGCGGAAGATGATTTCCGCGTCTTGCCGCCGGTGACCCTGCAGGTTATGCCGGATTCTACCGCTGGAGGAGCGTCATGTCCATATCCACTGCCATTCTGCTGTTTGTCGCAGGGTTCCTGTCGAGCGCCGTCAATGCGGTGGCTGGTGGCGGCACCTTCCTGACCTTCGGCGCGATGACGCTGGCCGGCCTGCCGCCGATCGTCGCCAACGCCACCTCCTCCATTGTTCAGTTTCCAGGCTATGTCACCTCGGCGCTCGCCTATCGCAAGGAGATCTGGGCAGACCGCCGCGAGGCCATGATCCTCGGCGTTCTTTCACTGATCGGCGGATTGGCCGGCGCGTTGATCCTGCTGTCGCTGTCCAATCCCTCCTTCCGGGCCATGGTTCCCTGGCTGCTGATCGCAGCAACCGCAATCTTTGCGCTCGGTCCGCTGCTGCGCCCCGCCGCGAAGGAAAGCGGCACGCCCGTCGGGCGGCTCGGCCTCGTCGGCCAGTTCGTCACGGCCATCTATGGCGGCTTCTTCGGCGCCGGCATGGGCATCATGATGCTTGCGGTGCTCGGCCTATCGACCGGTGGCGACTATCATCGTGTCAATGCGCTGAAGAACTTCCTTGCCATGGTCATCGCCGGCGTCGCCATCGTCGTCTTTGCCGGCGGCAATGTCGTCGGCTGGCTGCATGCCGCCGTGATGATCCCCGGCGGTGCGCTCGGTGGCTATGCCGGTGTCTGGCTCGCCCGCCGCGTACCGCAGGCGCTGATCCGCGGCCTGGTCGTCGTTGTCGGTCTGCTACTGGCAGTCTATTATTTCATCACGGGTTGAGCGGCACCGTCACACTTGCTTCAACCGCAAGCCTTCGAGCAAGGTGCGAAATCCCTGCACCGCTCGCTTGGAGGTCTGCTGTGGATCCGCGGAATTGGCGATCCACAGGGCGGCGTTGATGCTGGCGCCGTTGATCAGCCGCGCGGTCACTTCCTCGTCGATATCGATGATCTCGCCGTCCTGTTTCAGCTGGCTCAGACTTTGGCTCAGGGCCACGATGCAGCCGTTGGTGGTCGGCCATTGCGAGATGTCACCGAGCACCGCCGGGCCGTCGCGGAACATGATGCGCTGGATTTCCGGCTCCAACGCCATCTCGATATAGGCCGAACATTCTTCGACAAATCCCTGCCAGCGTGTCGGGGCGGCGGCCGAGACCGTGTGCAAGTGCTCCGTCATCTCCGCATCTATTTCCCGGATGACCGCCTGCAACAGGCCCTTCTTGTCACCGAAATGATGATACAACGCGCCGCGCGTCAGGCCCGCCGCCGCAGTGAAATCATCCATCGAGGATTCCGCATATCCGACGGTGCCGAAGGCATGGCGGCCCGCCGCAAGCAGCTTGGCACGCGTTTCCGCAATCATTTCCGGGCGAGGCTTGATGATCCTGACCATGCGGGCTCCTGCTTCACATACGCTGCGTATTTATTTTTACATACGCAGCGTATTTTAATTGACATACGGCATGTATGCAACCACGTTAAGACATACGCCACGTATGTAGGTGGCCTGACCGGACAATTTTAGGAGCCTTCCGATGTCCAACCCATACAAGGAAATATTCAGCGTGCCGGGGGCCAAGGGGTTTTCCGCGGCCGGATTCCTCGCCCGCCTGCCGCTTGCCATGGCACCGATCGGCATCGTCGCGATGCTGTCGCAGACACGCGGTGACTATTGGGTCGCCGGTGCAGTTTCGGCGACCTTTGCGCTGACCAATGCACTGGCAGCCCCACAAATCTCGCGTCTGGTCGACCGGTTCGGGCAAAGCGCCATCATCGTGCCGAGCACGATCGTCTCGGTCATCGCCTTTGCCCTCCTCATCCTGTCGGCCAATCAGGGCTGGCCGGAATGGACCCTGTTCGGCTCGGTCTTTCTCGCTGCCGCCATGCCCAGCATGCCGGCCATGTTGCGGGCGCGGTGGACGGAAATCTTTCGCGGCCGCCCGGAGTTGAATACCGCGTTCGCCTTTGAATCGGCTGCCGACGAATTGGTCTATATCGCCGGCGCCTCCGTATCGGTTGGGTTGGCCGTCTCGCTGTTTCCCGAGGCAGGCATGCTGATCTCGACGTTCTTCCTTGCTTTGGGCACCGCCGCCTTTGTCCTGCAGCGATCGACCGAACCGGCGATCCGCCCGGTCGAGCCAGGAGTGGCGCAGACATCGGCCATTCGTCTGCGCTCCGTGCAGATCATCACGCTGGCGCTGATCTTCGTCGGTTCGATGTTTGCGACTGCCGAGGTCACCACCGTTGCCATGACCAAGGAACTCGGTCAGCCGGGGGCCGCCAGCTTCGTCATCGGCGTCTATGCGATCGGCTCGTTCGTGGTTGGCCTCATCCTTGGCGCCCTCAAACTGCGCACGCCGTTGCACAGGCAGCTGCTGATCGCCGTCAGCGTCCTGGCCGTGACGGCCCTGCCGCTATTGATCGCCGATACGATACCACTTCTGGCCCTCGCGGTTTTCGTCAGCGGCATCGCCATCTCGCCCACGTTCATCACCGCCTTTGGCCTGATCGAACGCCGGGTGCCGGAATCGATGCTGACGGAAGGCATCACCTGGGTCATGACCGGCATTGGCATCGGCATGGCACTCGGAGCATTTCTGGCCGGTCTGGTCGTTGATATGTTCGGCGCGCAAAACGGCTTTTGGCTCTCGGTCGCGGCCGGCGTAGCGGTGGTCATCGTCATCGTCCTGAGCCAGAAAACCCTTGCAGGTGGCAGGCCGGAAGCAGCCAGTGATGCGTTGCCCCAGGCAGCCGAATAATCCGGCAAAAGACCATGGCGCGCCGATTGGGTGCGCCATGGTGGTGACGACGATTGCAAGAGATGCTCGCCGCAAGGCGATACCGGCCGCAGGCCCGGATAAACTCTAGGTCCGCGTGAGGCGCTCCGGCCGTGCCTCGAAACCGCTGCTCTCCACCCGGTTTCGCCCCATTTTCTTGGCCTGATACAGCGCTTCATCCGCACTTTCGACGAGGTCTTCAGCCGACATCACAAGCGTGCCGGCGTCGAAGGTCGAAACTCCGATGCTTGCGGTGACGACATTGAATTCGCTGCCGGCATGGACAAGTGCCCGCTGTTGCAAGGCGGCGCGAACCGCCTCGGCAAGATCGAGTGCCGCCGCCCGGTCCGTTGCCGGCAAGACAATGGCAAACTCTTCCCCACCGTAGCGCGCAACGAGATCGCCCGGACGTTTGGCAATCGCATTCAGACACGCGCTCACATGCTTCAGGCAGGCATCACCCGCCGGATGGCCATAGGTGTCGTTGTAGGACTTGAAGCGATCGACATCGATCATCAACAGGCTGAGCGGCACTGCCGTCCGCTGCGCATTGGCGCATTCCGATGCCAGCGTTTCATCGAAGACGCGGCGGTTTGCCAATCCGGTCAGTCCATCGGTCTCGGCCAAATCCCGCATTTGCTCGGCGAGCTGCCGCAGCGACAGCTCGGCATGTTTCATCGCTGTGATATCGGACACGACCACCAGGGCCGAGCCTTCCTGCGTCAGGCGGGTCCGCAGGTTGAGCCAGCGATTGTCGGAGAGCGGGATTTCGGTATCGCGGGTAAAATGCAAGCCCTTGGCGGCATTCTGGATCCAGACGTCGCTGACATCGATGGCAATATCCTTGCGTTCGCCGTTGCGGACAGAAGCGCGCATGATGTCGGTTATATGAGCCCCGGGTTGCCGGGCATAGGCCGAGAGCGGGAATGCCGTCCGGTATCTTTCGTTGCAGAACAGCAGGTAACCATGGCGGTCAAACATCGCCAGCCCGTCCGACATTTCGGCCATCGCCTGCGACAGGAGGTTCCGGCTGTCGAGCAATTCGCGCTCGAGACGCTTGTGCTGGGTGATGTCCCGCGTCACGCCAGCTAGGCCAACCGTGTCGCCATGCCGGTTCTTCAGCACCACCTTCGTCGTCGAAAACCAGCGCGTCGCGCCCGTTTCGTCATCGAGCGCCTCTTCGTGATCAATCAACGGCTCACCCGAACGCATGATCTGCTGTTCGATCTCGAACAGACCCCGGGCGCGATCCGCGGGTGCCAGATCAAAATCCGACAAGCCGACCATGTCCGACGATTTCTGGCGGCCGTGTTGATGGGCGACGTTCAGATTGGTCATGACGAACCGGCTGCCGGGATTTTTGACATAGTGAAAGTCCGGCGCTTGTGTCAGTGCCGCGCGCAATAAATCCCGCTCGAGTGTCGACCGGTGGACATAGGTCATCACCATGCCGGATATGGCTGCCGCCATCACGTTCAGGGAAGCCGTGATCAGGCTCATCTTGTACATGATCAGGGGTGTATCAGGTTTTGAAAACACAAAGATCAGTATGCTCGACGTGACAGGCAGGATGAAAACGGTTGCCGCAACGCCTTTTGGCTCCGACGCGTGTTTTCCCAGGGCGAAATGTGCAGCGAGGAAGACTGCCGACACGATGGCGATGCCGATGACGCCGTTGATTGCACCTGCTCCGCCCATCAGCAGCCGAAAGGCCACCGCCATTGGTGCCGTGATGGCGATCGCCAAGGGACCGCCGAACATTGCCGAAATCGCCAGCAGTGAGCTTCTCAGGTCAAAACGGATGCCGCCTTCGAACTCGACCGACAAAAGCATGGAGATGACGACGCCAAGGCCCATCATCGCCCCGAAGCCAAGCTTCAGTTGCCTTTTGGAGAGACCGTAGAAACGGTAATACAGATGCATCCAGAGCGAGATCAGCAATGCTACTGAAGCCAGATTGCCGACCAATACCTGCCAGGCTGATGTCATTTCATTCGTTGCCGTCTTAATCGAATGGACGACACCTATCAGCAAGACGTTACACAAAGCTTATGCCGGGCAAATACCCGGATGCTGAGCAGAGATCCGGCGCAACGGAGCCGCGGGCCAGCGTCTACTTCCGCAAAAGATCCGGACGCCGCTCTGCCGTCAGCCGCTTGGCTTCGGCTTCCCGCCATTTGGCGATGTCGCCGTGATGACCGGACGTCAGGACCGCCGGGATTTCCTGGCCTTCGAACACCTGCGGCCTTGTATAGTGCGGATGCTCCAGCAGGCCGCCTTCGAAACTCTCATGCACACCGGAGAGATCGTTGCCCATGACGCCGGGCAGGATGCGCACAATGGCGTCGAGCAGGATTAGTGCCGCCGGTTCGCCGCCGGACAGGATATAGTCGCCGATCGAAACCTCTTCGAGCTCTCGCCCGTCGATGACCCGCTGGTCCACGCCTTCGAAACGGCCGCAGACGATGATGGCGCCAGGGCCAGCTGCCAGTTCGCGCACCCGCTCCTGCGTCAGCGGCTTGCCGCGCGGGCTCATCAACAGCCGCGGACGCTCATCGCCATCGGATGCGTGATCGATGGCTTTGGCCAGGATATCGGCCCGCAGCACCATACCGGCGCCGCCGCCGGCAGGGGTGTCATCGACGGTGCGGTGCTTGTCCTCGGCAAAATCGCGAATCTGCAGCGTATCGATCGCCCATTGGCCACGCTCCAGCGCCTTGCCGGACAGCGAATGGCCAAGATGCCCCGGGAACATGTCCGGGTAGAGCGTCAGGATGGTGGCGCGGAAGGGCAAGGTTTTACTTCGCCTTCGGCTTGAATTGTTTGGTCGGATCCTCGTCCTTGTCGTCGGTGAGACCAGCGGCAAGCGGATCGACCAGCATCGTGCCGGCTTCCAGGTCGATTTCCAGAACCGACCATTCGGTAAAGGGGATCAGCACCGGCCGCTTGCCGGGACCTTTCAGCTCAAGCAGATCGCCCGCGCCAAAGTCGAACACGCCGGTCACGGTGCCATAGCTTTTGCCGTCGGCATCAAGCGCTTCCAGCCCCTCGAGATCGGCATAGAAGAATTCGTCTTCGTCGAGATCGTCGTCCGGCAGGTTGTCGCGCTCGACATAGAGTTCCAGCCCGTTCAGCGCTTCGGCGGCATTGCGGTCGTTGACGCCGCGAAACCGCACGACGACGACGTTCTTCGCCTCGCGCACTTCCAGCACCTCGAACGAACGGCCGTCCTCGGCATGCAGATGGCCATAATCGCCGATGGCGGTTGGTTCCTCGGCAAAGGATTTGACGCGTACTTCGCCGCGCAGGCCCTGAGCGCCGCCGATCGTTCCCATATGGACAGGGTTTTTGAGTTTGCTCATTGCCGGGTCACTCTCCAGATCATGCCATTCGCATAAACGAAAACGGGCGGCATGAAAACGCCGCCCGTCTTTAAAAACACGCTGACGCGTGGCTTATTCGGCAGCAGCGGCGGCTGCGTCTTCAGCCTTCTGCTTGGCTTCGGCGATACGCTCGACAGCCTTCTTGCCCGGCAGGCCCTTGGTCGGGTTGTTGCGGGCTTCGCGGGTTGCAACGCCGGCTTCGTTGAGGAAGCGCAGAACGCGGTCGGTCGGCAGCGCGCCGTTCGACAGCCAATGCTGGATGCGCTCGATGTTCAGTTCAACGCGCTTTGCGTCGTCCTTCTTCAGCATCGGGTTCCACGAGCCGACCTTTTCCAGGAAACGGCCGTCGCGCGGCGAACGCACGTCAGCGATAACGATCTGGTAGAACGGGCGCTTCTTGGAACCACCGCGGGCGAGACGAATTTTCAGTGCCATGTTTTATACTCCTTGAGATATGCAACCGTCTGGGACGGTGTTTTGTGTATGCGTTAAAGCTGATCAATCCTTGAGATCGGCAGCGATGGCTTCATGATGCCGGATGACTTCGTGGATGATGAAGTTCAAGAACTTCTCCGCGAAATCCGGATCCAGATTGGCATCCCGCGCCAGATGGCGCAGGCGTTCGATCTGGTATTCCTCGCGCGCCGGGTCCGCCGGCGGCAAATTGTATTTGGCCTTCAGCACGCCCACTGCCTTGGTGCAGCGGAAGCGTTCGGCCAGCATGTGCACGAGCGCCGCGTCGATATTGTCGATCGACTGGCGGTAGCCCGAGAGTTCCTGTTTGACGGCGGGATCAATCATACCGGTCCAGTCCTCACTTCTTCTTCGGCAGGCCGGGAAGACCCGGGAACCCGCCACCGAGACCGGGCAGCTTCATGCCGCCGCCCAAACCGGGCAAACCGCCGCCACCCATGCCCTTGCCGAGGCCAGCGGCCTCCGCCTGCTTCTGAAGAGCTTCGAGCTGCTTGGGGTCCATCTTCGACAGGTCGGGCATGCCGCCCATTCCGCCGCCCATGCCACCAAGGCCCATCTTGCCGGCAAGACCGCCCATCATTTGCTTCATCATGCCGCCCTTACCCTTGCCGCCCATCATTTTCATCATGTCGGCCATGGAACGGTGCATTTTCAGCAGCTTGTTGATTTCGGCCGCATCGGTGCCGGAACCGGCCGCGATGCGCTTCTTGCGGGAATGCTTGAGAATATCCGGGTTGGCGCGCTCTGCCTTGGTCATCGAGGAGATGATCGCGAGCTGGCGGCCGAACATGCGGTCGTCGAGACCGGCAGAGGCCATCTTGTCCTTCATGCCGGCCATGCCGGGCATCATGCCCATGATGCCGCCCATGCCGCCCATCTTCTGCATCTGGCCGAGCTGGTCTGCGAGATCGTTGAGATCGAACTTGCCGGACTTCATCTTGGCGGCCATGGCCGCTGCCTTTTCGGCATCGATGTTTTCGGCGGCCTTCTCGACCAGCGAAACGATGTCGCCCATGCCGAGGATACGGTCGGCGACGCGGCGCGGATGGAACTCTTCCAGCTCCGTCATCTTCTCGCCGACACCGATCAGCTTGATCGGCTTGCCGGTGACGGCGCGCATCGAAAGGGCGGCACCGCCGCGGCCGTCGCCGTCCATACGGGTGAGCACGAGACCGGTAATGCCGACGCGTTCGTCGAAATTGCGAGCGAGATTGACGGCGTCCTGACCGGTCAGCGCATCGGCGACAAGCAGAATTTCATGCGGATTGGAGCGGCGCTTGATTTCCGCCATCTCCAGCATCAGCGGCTCGTCGATATGGGTGCGGCCGGCGGTATCGAGAATGACGATGTCATGGCCGCCGAGCTTGGCCGCCTGGACGGCGCGCGCGGCGATATCGGTCGGCGACTGGCCGGCAATGATCGGCAGCGTGTCGACGCCGGTCTGCACGCCGAGCTGGCGCAACTGTTCCTGGGCGGCCGGACGGCGCGTGTCGAGCGACGCCATCAGGACTTTCTTCTTGTCGCGCGACTTCATCCGAAGGGCAATCTTGCCCGTCGTCGTCGTCTTGCCCGAACCCTGCAGACCGACCATCATGATGACGACGGGGGCAGCCGCATTCAGATCGATCGGCACACCGTCCGAACCGAGCATGGCGACCAGCTCGTCATGGACCAGCTTGACGACCATCTGGCCCGGCTTGATCGACTTGAGGATTTCGGCGCCGACGGCCTTTTCACGCACCTTGTCGGTGAACGAACGAACGACTTCGAGCGCAACGTCGGCTTCCAGGAGCGCACGGCGAACCTCGCGCAGGGCAGCCGAAACATCGGCTTCCGACAGCGCGCCACGGCCGGTCAATCCATTCAGGATTGACCCAAGGCGGTCCTGGAGACTTTCAAACATCGCTTCATCCTTGTCGTTTCGAGGCGTCTGGTTTTACCCGGATGCCCAAAACGTTGTGCTTTTCCGTGACGAAAACAAGACGCAAAGCCAAAAAGCACCCGAGGGCGCAACGCGCTGTCGGATGTTGACCTCCAGGATCTCCGCAAGGGGTCCGGGTCGGCGGCTACAAGTCTTGTTCTTGTCGCAGATTGCGGGCGGTAAACACGATATGGGCGGCAAAGTCAAGGCGAGACGGCAATTTCACCACTCCAAGCGCTGATCTGCAGGCCTTTCTCAGGCATCCCGGCCGAAATAGACCTCCACCGAAGCGACACGGTCGCCATGGAACCGGATGACCTCGACATTGCGAAATGAACCGCCGTCCCGCTTGTCAGCCCGGTAGCGCACCAGCGCCTCGTTGTCTTCAAGCGAAATGCGTTCGATGTGAATGGCGCTAAAGGCCGGCGGCTGCGGCCAGCACCGCTCGAAATACGTGGCCTTATTAATATGATCGTCGTTCGGACTGGAAAAGGTGAAATCCTCCGTGAGCATGTCGGAGACCTCGTCCTTCCGGTTGGCCAGATAGGCTGCAAAGAGCCCACGAACGGTTGCTTCCCTGTCCATCTCACCCTCCTGTAACGGATTGTAGTGCGGAACCGAGTTATAACCCAAACAACGTTTCGATGCCAGAAACCGGCGCACCGCCGCCCGATTGAAGGGAGGAACGCAAGGCCCCATGTTGAGAGGCGAAACCGGTACAATGAAAGAGCCGCGGTGAGTGAGATCAGAAATCCCTATTATACCGGCCCCATCTCCGGCCATTTCGACGGAACATACTTCTTCAACCCCGAGGGCGAAGCACCGCTCGGCTTTCGCGAGTTGATGCGCTGGCAGTTCGGTGGCGGACGGGCCGTCTGGCCAAAGCGCGTCCAGAGTCCTTTTCCGCAGGCAAAGCCGGATGATCATGTCGATAGCGATAGCCTGCGCATCACCATGGTCGGCCATGCCACGCTGCTGATCCAGGTCTGCGGCCTCAATATCCTGACCGACCCTGTCTGGTCGCCGCGCACCAGCCCATTTTCCTTCATCGGCCCCAAGCGTGTGGTCGCACCGGGCATTGCCTTTGACGACCTGCCACCGATCGATATCGTCCTCGTCACCCACAATCACTATGACCATCTCGATCTCGTCACCCTGAAACGGCTGCATGAGGAGCATGGCCCTCACATCATCACCCCGCTCGGCAACGATACGATCATCCACCGCGCGCTTCCCGATGCGAAAATTTCCGACATGGACTGGGACGAGCAGATTTCCTTCTGGGACGGGGTCACCATCGATTGTGAACCCTGTCACCATTGGTCGGCACGCACGTCCCGCGACCGCCGCATGGCACTCTGGGCCGCCTTCGTGATCTCGACACCATCAGGCAAAATCTACCATATTGGCGATACCGGCTTTCACGACGGCATCAACTACCGGGCCGCTGCCGCCAAACACGGCGCCTTCCGCCTCGCCAACCTGCCGATCGGCGCCTATGAGCCGCGCTGGTTCATGAAGGCGCAGCACCAGAACCCACAGGAGGCTGTGCAAGGCATGCAACTGTGCAACGCGTCCTATGCCGCCGGTCACCATTTCGGCACCGTGCAGCTGACCAATGAGGGGATCGAGGCGCCGGTTCAGGCGCTTGAGGTTGCCTTGAAGGATCAGGGCGTAACGCCGGAAAAATTCCGGCCGCTAAGAGCAGGCGAAGTGTTCGATGTACCGGCCGTTTAGGTTCAGCCGCCCTTTCCCCGCCGCCGGGAGAAGAAGGAGACCGGCGCCACGGCCCCTCACCCCTCCGGAAACTCCGGATACTGCGGCAGATCATCGGTAATCTCGTACCATGGCGCTTTCGAGCCGACGAAAATATGAGCCGTCGGACGGAGCGCCGGCGTATCCATCAGCGTGCCCATGGGGACATGGACGTACGCGCCTTCCCTCACCACCGAATAGACCAGCGATCCGCAAATGCCGCAATGCGCGTCATGAGCTTCATCGGGGTTGCCGTAGATCAGTATTGCTTCCGCACTCTGGATGAGATGATGCCGCTCGCGCTTGATCCCGGCAATCGGTTTAAAAGCCGACCCGGTGGTGCGCCGACAGTTGGAGCAATGGCAATTCATCGCATACTCAAAGGCATCATCGACCGTGTATTCCACAGCACCGCACAAGCATTTGCCGGTCAGAACCGTATCCGTCATGTCCATTTCCTTCACGCATATCCGGTTACATGTCTCAAAGACTAGCGGCGAAAGCGGCGATGGCAACCGTGCGATAGGTCAATCCGGCCAAGCCCGAACATGACTCCGTATGGGGCAGCAATCAGGGCATGTAGCCACTTGCCAACTCCGCCCGAAGGCGTTGACTGCCGGCCACTGGTAATTTCAACCCATTTCCGCCATATACAGCGCAACAAACGCAGGAAATGAACGTCATGAACACAACGGTCGAATTCGCAAGGATGAACGGGCTTGGCAACAAGATCCTGGTCGTCGACATGCGCGGCCGTAAAGACAAGGTGACGCCGCAGGCGGCGATTGTGCTCAATGCCAATCCCGACACTCAATTCGACCAGATCATGGCGATCCACGATCCGAAGGCGCAGGGCACCGACGCCTGGATCGACATCCTCAATTCCGACGGCACCAAGGCGCAGGCCTGCGGCAACGGCACGCGCTGCGTCGTCCAGGCGCTGGCTGCCGAGACCGGCAAGAAGGCCTTCACCTTCCAGACCGTCGCCGGCATTCTGAATGCGCAGGAACATGCCGACGGAACGATCTCTGTCGACATGGGTACGCCCGTGTTCGAATGGGACAAGATTCCGCTGTCGGAAGAATTCTACGATACCAGCCGCATCGAGCTGCAGATCGGCCCGATCGACGGTCCGGTCCTGCATTCGCCCTCCGTCATGTCGATGGGCAATCCGCATGCGATCTTCTGGGTCGATCGCGACGTCATGTCGTTCGACCTCGAACGTTTCGGCCCGCTGCTCGAAAACCACCCGATGTTTCCCGAGCGCGCCAATATCACGCTGGCGCAGGTAACATCGCCCACGTCGCTTACGACCCGCACCTGGGAGCGCGGCGCTGGCCTGACATTGGCCTGCGGTTCCGCCGCCTGTTCCGCCGCCGTCTCGGCCGCCCGCACGGGCCGCACCGGCCGCAATGTGTCGATCACGGTCGCCAGCGCCACCCCGCCGGGCATCCTCACCATCGAATGGCGCGAGCGCGACGATCATGTCGTCATGACCGGCCCTGCCGAATGGGAATGGTCAGGTCGTGTCGACCCCACCACCGGCCTCTGGTCGCGCGAGGACGAACCGCAGACGGAAAGCGCCGCGCTTTGAGCGGCGTCGATGTCATAACCTTCGGCTGCCGTCTCAATACCTATGAATCCGAAGTGATGCGGGCGCAGGCCGAGAAGGCCGGCCTGAACAATGCCATTCTCGTCAACACCTGCGCCGTCACCGGCGAGGCCGTGCGTCAGGCCCGCCAGGCGATCCGCCGCGCCCGCCGCGAAAACCCGCATGCCCGCATCATCGTCACCGGCTGTGCGGCCCAAACGGAAAAGCAGACCTTTGCCGGAATGCCGGAGGTCGATGCCGTGCTTGGCAACGAGGAAAAGCTGAAAAGCGCCTCCTATCGCGCGCTGCCGGATTTCGGCGTGTCGGCGGAAGAAAAGCTGCGTGTCAACGACATCATGAGCGTGCGCGAGACAGCGCCGCAGATGGTCAAGCTGATCGAAGGCCATGTGCGCGCCTTCATCCAGGTGCAGAATGGCTGCGATCACCGCTGCACCTTCTGCATCATTCCCTATGGCCGCGGCAATTCCCGCTCGGTGCCGATGGGCGCCGTCGTCGATCAGGCGCGGAAACTGGCCGAAAGCGGCTACCGCGAGATCGTTCTGACTGGCGTCGACGCGACCAGCTATGGCGGCGACCTGCCGGGCGCCCCGACCCTTGGCCTGCTTGCCAAGACGCTTCTGAAGCAGGTGCCGGAACTCCTGCGCCTGCGGCTTTCCTCGATCGACAGCATCGAAGCCGACAGCCACCTAATGGACCTGATCGCCGATGAGCCGCGCTTCATGCCGCATCTGCATCTGTCGCTGCAGCATGGCGACGATATGATCCTGAAGCGGATGAAGCGGCGGCATAGCCGCATGGACGCGCTCCGCTTCATCGAAGACGTTCGCCGCCTGCGGCCGGAAACGAGCTTTGGTGCCGACATGATTGCCGGCTTCCCGACCGAGACCGAAGAGATGTTTGCCAATGCAATGGCGCTGGCGCAAGAGGCCAATATTGCCCATCTGCATGTCTTTCCCTACTCACCGCGCGAGGGAACGCCAGCAGCCCGCATGCCGCAGATCGATCGTGCTCTGGTGAAAGAACGGGCGGCCCGGCTGCGCGCCACTGGACTTCAGCTACATCAGGCCCATCTTGACAGCATGATCGGAACGCAGCAAAGCCTGCTCGTCGAGAACAATGGCTTGGCACATACGGAAAATTTCACGCTTGTCGCCGTCCCCGGCCTGACGCCGCGCGCTATCGTGCAGGCTGTCATCACCGGTCACAACGGCAAGCATCTCATGCCTGCCGCCCAAAAGTGCGAAGCGGTTTTGGGATGACGGCACGCAGAAACAAGGGACCTGAAGCGCCACGCGCTTCAGTCATGCAATTGATGGCTGCCAACGCGGCCTGAGTTTACGGAATTCAAATGGCGCTCAGCTTTCTGAAAAAGGTCTTCACGTTCGGCAAGGACAAGCCGGTCGAAGGCGAGCCAACTGCTACGCCAGCGGCTGATGCTGTCCTGGACCAGGCGGAATCGACATTCAGCCCCGAGGAAACCCAGGCGATCGAAGCCGGGCTTGAGCCCCGTACCGAAGATCTGCCACTGGCCGCCGATCCGGTGTTGCCGGAAGAAATGGATACCGCTGGCGGCCCCTCCGCCGATAGCACCGATGCACCGGAGTTCAAGACCGGGGAAGAAATCTCTGCTGCGGAGGTGGACGATACACCGGCCATTCTGCCTGCTGCCGAAGAGATCGGCGATATCGGCGTCATTCCGCTATCGCTGCTGGAGGCGGAAGCCGAAGCGGCTGAGACAGAAGAAACTTCGACACCCCCCTCTGTCCCGGAGCCTGTCCTCGGGCTTGCCGAAGGCAAGACCCGGAGGGGACATCTCCCCCACAAGGGGGGAGATCAGATCGAGGACGTCGCTCTTTCCACTCAAGATCGTCTTTCAGATGAAGCGCCGGAGCCAACCCCAGGTCCAATCTCCCCACCTGTGGGGGAGATGTCGGCACAGCCGACAGAGGGGGGTGAACTCTCCGCGCTCTCGAACGCCGACGGCCTTAGCGAAATCACACCGCTTGTAATCTCCGGCCTTGAGGAGGAGATGCGCGAAAAGGCAGAGGAAAGTGACGACCTCTCCGCAGCATCTGAGCAAGCAGCCGAAATTGCCCTCCCCAAGGGCTTCGCCACCGGCCGCGCAATCGAGCCCGCACCGGAACCGCCTAAGCAAAAGCTCACCTGGTTCCAGCGCCTGCGCCAGGGTTTGGCCCGCACATCGTCGCAACTGACCGGCCAGATCACCGCCCTCTTCACCAAGCGCAAGCTGGACGATGAAACGCTGCAGGATCTCGAAGACCTGCTGATCCAGGCCGACCTCGGCGTCGAAACCGCACTGCGCGTCACCGATACGCTGGCCTCCGAGCGTTACGGCAAGGACGTGACCGGCGAGGACGTGTCGCGCATCATGGCCGCCGAAATTACCAAGGTTCTCGCGCCCGTCGCCAAGCCGCTGCAGCTTGATCTCTCCCACAAGCCGCATGTCATCCTCGTCGTCGGCGTCAACGGCACCGGCAAGACCACCACCATCGGCAAGCTGGCGGCAAAACTCTCCGGCGCGGGCCTGAAGGTCATGCTCGCCGCCGGCGACACTTTTCGCGCTGCCGCCATCGAACAGCTGAAGATCTGGGCCGAACGGACCAAGTCCGATATCGTCTCCTCGAAACTGGGTGCCGATGCCGCAGGCCTCGCCTACGAGGCTTTTGAGCAGGCGAAGCTGAAGAAGAGCGACGTGCTGATCATCGATACCGCCGGCCGCCTGCAGAACCGCACGGAGCTGATGGCTGAATTGGAAAAGATTGTCCGCGTGCTCGGCAAACTCGATCCCGATGCGCCGCACACGGTATTGCAGACACTCGACGCCACGACCGGCCAGAACGCGCTCAATCAGGTCGAAATCTTCCGCAATGTCGCTGGAGTCAACGGCCTGATCATGACCAAGCTCGATGGCACGGCGCGCGGCGGCATCCTCGTCGCCATTTCCGCCAAGCACAAGCTGCCGGTCTATTTCATCGGCGTCGGCGAAGGCGTGGACGATCTGGAGCCGTTCGAGGCCAAGGATTTTGCCGAAGCGATCGCCGGAATTCCCCATTGACCCGGTTTTGCCTTTTTGCTGATGTTATAGGGGCGGATGAACAGCTTCGATGCGGTTTTCCATTTTCTCCGTCATCCTCGCCCTTGTGGCGGGGTTCCAGCAGCGGCGCGTCTGCGCCGCTAAAGACTTTGACGCGGTAGACGCCGCGTCGTTGGATTCCTGTGACAAGCACAGGAATGACGGTGGAAAATGAGCGTTCGCAGACTGAAAACAAAAAATACCTGCGTGAAAAACATCCACGCACCATAAACTTGCAATACACTCGCTCCTTCGAGCAGGCACTTAAGGACGGCATCATGTCATCGATCGAGGCGGTCAAGCCGCGCAAGGAAATCAGCCCGCTTCTGAAAATGGTGCTGGAGCTTGGGCCACTGGTGGTCTTCTTCTTCGCCAATTCGCGCGGCGAATGGCTGGCACGCGAGTTTCCGGCGCTGACAGAACTGGGAGGCCCGATCTTCATCGCCACAGGTCTGTTCATGGCCGCGACCGCGATCGCGCTGACCGCCTCCTGGATCCTCACGCGCACGCTGCCAATGATGCCGCTGATTTCCGGCATTGTCGTCTTCATCATGGGCGCATTCACCCTCTGGCTGCAGAACGACACGTTCATCAAGATCAAGCCGACAATCATCAACTCTCTGTTCGGCGTCATCCTGCTCGGCGGCCTGCTATTCGGAAAATCGCTGCTTGGTTATGTCTTCCACAGTGCCTTCAAGCTCGACGAGGAAGGCTGGCGCAAGCTGACCATCCGCTGGGGCATCTTCTTCCTGGTCCTGGCCGTGCTGAATGAAGTCGTCTGGCGTAATTTTTCGACCGATTTCTGGGTCGCCTTCAAGGTCTGGGGCACGATGCCGATCACGGTGCTGTTCACCCTGTCGCAGATGCCGATCATCATGAAGCATTCGCTGGATCAGGATACGCAGAAGTGACCACACTGGTACCGGCCGAAAACCGTTCGCCGCGTGCCGCCATCTTCTGGCTTGCCGCCTGCGCTGGCGTCCTCATCCTGCAGATCCTCATCGAATACTGGATGGGTCGCACGCCGATCTGCGAATGCGGTTACATCAAGCTGTTCGAGCCGACGGCCAATGGCCCCGGCAATTCGCAGCATCTGGCCGACTGGTATACCCCGTCGCACATCATCCACGGTTTCCTGTTCTATGGGCTGGCGCATCTGACCCTGCGCGGCAAGCCCCTGGCGGCCAAGCTGTTTTTGGCGTTGGTGATCGAATCCGGTTGGGAAATCCTCGAAAATTCCCCAATCATCATCGACCGCTATCGCACGGCCACCATCTCGCTCGATTATTATGGCGACAGCATCCTGAACTCGGCGATGGACACGGTGTTCATGGCGCTCGGCTTCTTCTTCGCCCGGCGCGCACCGATCGCCGTCACGGTCGCCATCGCCATCGTCTTCGAGATTTTCACCGGCTGGCTGATCCGCGATAATTTGACGCTCAACGTGCTGATGCTGGTCTATCCGCTGGATGCGGTGAAGGCGTGGCAGGGGGCAATTTGACAGAGTTCGAAAAGCAGGACTGAAGCGAAATATTTCCCCGCACCCACTGCAGTTGAACCTTTGGATTGCGTGAGCGCGTCACGATCTCCCTCTTCTCCCCTGCGGGGAGAAGAGCCGAACGCAGTGAGGCGATGAGGGGGGCGTGGCTAGCTGGACCCATACGACGAAGGTGCCTTCGGCCCCCTCATCCGGCCCTGCGGGCCACCTTCTCCCCGCTGGGGAGAAGAAAAGGAAAGAGAAACGCCTACTTCGCCGCCGCAGCCTTTTCGATCGCCGGATAAAGGCCTTCCTTCAAACTGCGGTCGTCAAACGGCCCGACGCGCTTGTAGACGATCGTTCCCGAGGCATCGACGAGGTAGGATTCCGGGATGCCGTAGACGCCCCAGTCGATCGCCGCCTTGCCGCGCGGATCGACGCCGACCGCAGCGAAGGGATTGCCGAGTTCGCCGAGGAACCGCAGCGCATTTCCGGTCTGGTCCTTGTAGTTGATCCCGACCACCGTCAGCCGCGGGTCCTTGGCAAGTTCCAGGATGATCGGATTTTCCTCCCGGCAGGGCACGCACCAGGATGCCCAGACATTGACCAGCGTCAGTTTGCCCTTGATGGCCGCATCAGTCAGCGGCGGCATTGCGGCACCCTTGAATGTCGCCCCTTCAAGCGGCGGCATGTCCAGAGCCGGCGCCTTGGTGCCAATCAGCGCCGAGGGAATTTCACTGATGTCGCGGCCGGACCCGAGCTGGCTCCAGAAAATCGCCGCAAGTCCGGCAAAGATCAACAGCGGCAGGAGCGCGAGGACGATGCGCATCTTGGCGGGCCGGTTGGCGTCGGGAGTGGTCGGTGTCTCAAGGCTCATGATGCCTCTCCGGCTTGCGCCGAGCGGCGGCGGATACCGGCTGATTCCAGGGCCTGCAATTCGCGGCGGCGGGCACGCCCATCCGTCCAGACCCAGAGAACGAGCGCAAACACGGTAATGGTGGCAATGCCATAACTGGCAAGAACATAGGCGGTGTGGGTCATCATCGGCTCAAGCCTCCCGGCCAGCGCTGCGGGCCGCCTGGCGGCGCATCGAGGTCACCCGGCGGCGCCAGATCTCGTTGCGCATCGCGGCGATATGCAGGGTGAAGAACAGCATGGTGAAGGCAACCGCCATCACCAGAAGCGGCCGCAGGAATTCCGGATCGATTGCCGAACCACCGAGCCTCAGCACGCTTGCCGGCTGGTGCAGCGTGTTCCACCATTCGACCGAAAACTTGATGATCGGAATATTCACGAAGCCGACGAGGATCAACACGGCCGACACCTTGGCCGCCTTGCCGGGTTCGTCCATGGCGCGGTTGAGCGCCATCAGCCCGAGATACATCAGAAACAGCACGAAGACCGAGGTCAGCCGCGCATCCCAGACCCACCATGTGCCCCACATCGGCTTGCCCCAGAGCGAGCCGGTCACCAATGCCAGAAAGGTAAAGGACGCACCAATCGGTGCGGCGGCACGGGCCGCAACATCGGCCAGCGGATGGCGCCAGACCAGCGTACCCAGCGCCGAAAGCGCCATCACCGAGTAACACATCATCGACAGCCAGGCAGCCGGCACATGCACATACATGATGCGCACCGTCTCTCCCTGCTGATAATCGCCTTCGGTGGTAAAAGACAGATAGAGCCCCACGGCAAACAGCAGCACCGTCAATCCGGCAAACCACGGCAGGACACGCGCCGCCAAGGCCAGAAACCGGGTGGGATTGGCAAGGTCGCTGAATTTTCGAATGGCCAGACTGTTTTCGCTCATGATGGTTCTTTAACGCGCAATGCGCTTCTCTTCAATGAAGGGACAGCAATCACATTTGCGTCAGAGCGTCACGCGTTCAAAGGACGCGTGACGCTCTGGTTTCCCATTCTAATCCGATGCAGACCGGAGAGCCAACGCTGCCGCCAGCGGACCAATGACTGCAAAGAACAGCGTGATGGCAATCAGGATGAGCAGCGGCGGCAGGAATGGCGCTGGATCCTGAACCGCGGCATAGGCCGCACTGACACCGAAGATCAGCACCGGGATCGCCAGCGGCAGGACGAGGATCGAGACCAATAGCCCGCCGCGTGGCAGGGTGACGGCAACGGCAGCGCCGGTCGCGCCGATAAAGGTGATGGCAGGGGTCCCGACCAGCAGCGTCAGCATGGTTGCGCCGATCGCCACTTCGCTCATGTTCATGAACAGCCCGAGCAGCGGCGCGGCAATCACCAGCGGCAGGCCGGTCGCCGTCCAGTGCGCCAGGCATTTGACCAGCACCGTCAGCACCAGTGGCGTTTCCTGCATCAGCATCAGATCCAGAGACCCGTCCTCACGCTCCGCCTGGAAGAGCCGGTCAAGACCGAGAAGAGATGCAAGCAGCGCACCGATCCACAGGATCGCCGGGCCAATGCGGGACAGAAGATTGAGATCAGGGCCGACGGCGAAGGGCACCACGGCAACAACGGTCATGAAGAACAACACGCCGATCAACGCACCGCCACCGGCGCGCATGGAGAGTTTGAGGTCACGCAGGAAGAGGGAGATCATGCACAGGCTCCCGTCGTGCGGAGAGTTTTACCCCCCTCTGTCGGCGACGCCGACATCTCCCCCACAAGGGGGGAGATCACTCTTTTCCCACACAATCCCATCAGTAATCTGCCAACCGAAATCGGGTGAAGGCGATTATCTTCATCGACCTGGCGAAGTACCAACGATGATCTCCCCCCTTGTGGGGGAGATGTCACGAAGTGACAGAGGGGGGTCGATACGGCAGACACTGGCATCAAACCACTTCCCCCACTCCAGCAAACCCCGTCATCCGCAGCTCCCTTGCAGCCACCCCCAGCGGCTGATGCGTCGCTGCGACCACAATCCCGCCCGCACCGAGATGCCGCTCCACCAATCCAGCAAACATCCGGTCCGCCGCCGCATCGAGTGCGGCCGTCGGCTCGTCGAGGATCCAGACCGGGCGATAGGCGACCAGCAGCTTGGCCATGGCCATGCGCCGTTGCTGCCCGGCCGAGAGATAGCCGAAGGGAAGATGTGAAATTCCGCCAAGGCCAAGCGCTTCCGTCGCCTCCTCGAGGCCGATGCCAGAGCCACCAGCCGAATCACCCATGAATGATTTCCAGAAGGAGAGATTTTCTTCGACCGTCAGCTCGTGCTTCATCGCATTGCGGTGACCGAGATAGTGGCAGAGCTCGCGCGGATGGCTGATATCGGCAACCGTATCATCCATCCGGACGGTGCCGGATTCGGCCGTCAAAAGCCCCGCCAGAACGCGCAGCAAAGTCGACTTGCCCGATCCGTTCGGACCGGTGACAATCAAGGCTTCTCCGGCTGCAACAATGAACGAAATATCGTGGAAAATCAGATCCTCACCACGTTTCGCACTGAGGCCTTCGACACGCAGGCGGATCGGCATTCACATTCCTTTTACGACGTTCGTCGCAGCGCAAAAAAATTGTCTCAAATTGAGGACGGATGGTCTGGCACGTTCCGGAGAAATTATCTATAACCGCCCCAACACGCCAGCGGTCGGCGTGAATTTCATCCTAGCGCCGAACTTGGAATGATTTCCACGTACGGACAGCGGAAATGGCCGTACCCGCATCCCATATCGCGCTTTAAATGCGTTCGGGCGTTCGTGCGTCACGTTTTGGCGATCTAACGGAACGGGGTATTCCAGTGTCCAAATCCCTAGACAGTTTCAATTGTCGGTCGACGCTCTCGGTCAATGGCGTAGACTATGTCTATTACAGCCTGCCGAAGGCAGAGGCGAACGGCCTCGCCGGCGTTTCAAAGCTCCCCTACTCGATGAAGGTTCTGCTTGAGAACCTGCTTCGCTTCGAAGACGGCCGCTCGGTCACCAAGGAGAACATCCTGGCCGTTGCCGAATGGCTCAACAACAAGGGCCGCGAAGAAAACGAAATCGCTTACCGCCCGGCCCGCGTTCTGATGCAGGACTTCACCGGCGTTCCCGCCGTCGTTGACCTCGCCGCGATGCGCGACGCCATGGTTTCGCTCGGCGGCGACCCGGAAAAGATCAACCCGCTGGTTCCCGTCGACCTCGTCATCGACCATTCGGTCATCGTCGACGAATTCGGTACGCCGACGGCTTTTGCCCGCAACGTCGAACTCGAATACGAGCGCAACGGCGAGCGCTACCGCTTCCTGAAGTGGGGCCAGCAGGCATTCAAGAACTTCCGTGTCGTTCCTCCCGGCACCGGCATCTGTCACCAGGTCAACCTTGAATATCTCGGCCAGACGGTCTGGACCAAGGAAGAAGACGGCGAAATCACCGCCTATCCGGACACCTGCGTCGGCACCGACAGCCACACGACCATGATCAATGGTCTCGGCGTACTCGGCTGGGGCGTTGGCGGTATCGAGGCGGAAGCAGCCATGCTCGGCCAGCCCGTCTCGATGCTCCTGCCTGAAGTCATCGGCTTCAAGCTGACCGGCAAGCTGAAGGAAGGCGTCACCGCGACCGACCTCGTGCTGATGGTCGTGCAGATGTTGCGCAAGAAGGGCGTCGTCTCCAAGTTCGTCGAATTCTTCGGCTCCGGCCTCGACAACATGACGCTGGCCGACCGTGCGACGATCGGCAACATGGGTCCGGAATATGGCGCCACCTGCGGCTTCTTCCCGGTCGATTCCGAAACCATCAACTACCTTACCATGTCCGGCCGCGAAGAACAGCGCATCGCGCTGGTCGAAGCCTATTCCAAGGCGCAGGGTATGTGGCGCGACAATGACGGTGCAGACCTCGTCTTCACCGACACGCTGGAACTCGACCTCGGTCAGGTTGTTCCTGCCATGGCCGGCCCGAAGCGTCCGGAAGGCCGCATCCCGCTCGAAAACATCGCATCGGGTTTCGCCGGTTCGCTCGAAGGCGAATACAAGAAGCCGGGCCAGCTCGACATGCGCTATGCTGTCGAAGGCGCGGATTACGAAATCGGTCACGGCGACGTGGCGATTGCCGCCATCACGTCGTGCACCAACACGTCCAACCCCTCGGTTCTGATCGCTGCCGGCCTTCTCGCCCGCAACGCTGTTGCCAAGGGCCTGAAGACCGCACCGTGGGTCAAGACATCGCTTGCACCTGGATCGCAGGTCGTCGGCGAATATCTCGCCAAGTCCGGCCTGCAGGATTCGCTCGACGCGTTGGGCTTCAACCTCGTCGGCTTCGGCTGCACGACCTGCATCGGCAATTCCGGCCCGCTGCCCGGCCCGATCTCGAAAACGATCAACGAGAAGGGCCTGATCATGTCCGGCGTTCTCTCGGGCAACCGCAACTTCGAAGGCCGTATCTCGCCGGACGTTCAGGCGAACTACCTCGCTTCGCCGCCGCTGGTCGTCGCCTATGCCCTCGCCGGTACGGTCCAGAAGGACCTGACCACCGAGCCGCTCGGCATCGGCAGCGACGGACAGCCGGTCTTCCTCAAGGACGTCTGGCCGACCTCGCAGGAAATCCAGGAATTCATCCTGAAATACGTAACCCGCGCACTCTACGCATCGAAGTATGCGGACGTGTTCAAGGGCGACGTCAACTGGCAGGCGGTTCAGGTTCCGGCCGGCCAGACCTATGCCTGGGATGACAACTCGACCTATGTCCAGAACCCGCCTTACTTCGTTGGCATGGGCAAGACCGGTTCGGGCATCTCCGACATCAAGGGCGCCCGGGTGCTTGGCCTGTTCGGCGACAAGATCACCACCGACCACATCTCGCCGGCCGGTTCGATCAAGGCAGCCTCTCCTGCCGGTGCTTATCTCATCGGTCACGGCGTCGGCGTTGCCGACTTCAACCAGTACGGTACGCGCCGTGGCAACCATGAAGTGATGATGCGCGGCACCTTTGCCAATATCCGCATCCGCAACCACATGATGGGACCGAACGGCAAGGAAGGCGGCTATACGATCCACTATCCTTCGAAGGAAGAGATGTCGATCTATGACGCTGCCATGCAGTACAAGGCAGAAGGCGTTCCGCTGGTCATCTTCGCCGGTGTCGAATACGGCAACGGTTCGTCGCGTGACTGGGCTGCCAAGGGCACCAACCTGCTTGGCGTCAAGGCAGTCATCGCCCAGTCCTTCGAGCGTATCCACCGCTCCAACCTCGTCGGCATGGGCATCGTGCCCTTCGTCTTCGAGGAAGGCACGACCTGGGAGACGCTTGGCTTGAAGGGTGACGAGAGCGTCACCATCGACGGTCTCGCCAACGTCCAGCCGCGTGAAAAGCGCGTTGCCAAGATCACCTATGCCGACGGCACGGTGAAGGACGTATCCCTGATCTGCCGCATCGATACGCTCGATGAGGTCACCTACATGAACAATGGCGGCATCCTGCAGACGGTTCTGCGCGACCTCGCCGCCTGATGCATCGCTGATGCTTGAATGAACGAAGCCGGGGCTTTCACGAGCCCCGGTTTTTTTTGTGATCGCCGGTACCCTAAACCTCACTCCAACGTGATTTTCCGTTGACGGAGGACCGGAGTATGAAGGGTGCCGATAGAGACTGTACGCCTGTACAACACCACAGAAATTCAGCCGCCTGAAATGCCAACATCCTGAAATGGAAGTCCGAATGTCTGGATCAAGCACCGTTCGCCACATCACGCTCGCCGTTGGCCTTGGCCTGATGGCGATGCCGGCTGTGGCCGAGGATACGGTGAAGCCGGCAGGCGTGGTGGAACTGTTCACCAGCCAGGGCTGCTCGTCCTGCCCGCCGGCAGATGCGGCATTGAAGACGCTGATCGACAACGGCAAGGTCGTGGCGCTCTCCTATCACGTCGACTACTGGAACTATCTCGGCTGGGCCGACACTTTGGCCTCGAAGGACAACACTGCCCGGCAATATGCCTATGCGAAGATGTTTGGCCGCAGCGGCGTCTACACGCCTCAAGCCGTTCTCAACGGCCGCGACCACATCAACGGCGCCGATATCGACGGGATCAACAATCGCCTCTCCGCGATGAATTCGGCGGGACAGGGCCTCGCAGTACCGGTCGCCGCCAATGTCAGCAAGGATGAGATCGATATCAAGATCGGGGCAGGCACCGGCAAGGCCAATGTCGTCGTCGTCTATTTCAACCGGCAGCAGTTTGTCGACGTCAAGAAGGGCGAAAACAGCGGCAAGAAGATTTCCTACTGGCATTCCGTCCGCGATGTCCAGACGATCGGCATGTGGGATGGCAAGCCTGCCAATTTCGTTCTGCCCGCTTCCATCCTCAACGAAGGTGAAAACGGCGGCTGTGCCGTGCTGTTGCAGAAGATGAAGGACAGCGAAACGCCCGGCGCCATCGTTGGCGCCGCCACCGTGATGGCGGAGAAGGGCGCCAACTGATTGGCTAGTCTGGTTCGGCCCGGCAGCATCGAGGGGCTGGGGCTGAGGGTTCGAAGATGCCGGACCGAACCGGCCACGCTTTCCGGCAACGTTCATTGCCGACGAAACATGGCGTCTGAAGCAACCGCGCCCGAAGGACGCTTTGGCTAGCCGCTCCATTGCTGCACCCGTTCAAGACAGAAAATCTCCAAACAGACATGCAGGCCGGACACCCGGAAGAACTTCCTTGTGCCGACGCGGGCGAGTTTCGTTGTGAATTGGGGCGTCGGTTTGTTTGAAATGCGGCAGGGCGAAAAAAGTCTTGCCCCGTTGCCGCACCCGTGCGGCTTGCATTTCGGCCACGGTCAGGCACACTGTAACCGTCCTGTCACAATAAAAGGCCGGAGTACCGATGACTGATCAGCCGGATTTGCCGCAAGGCGAGACCCGTTCCGAAAGGCAGAAATCGTCCGATGTGGTTGTTAATCTGCACGAATATCGCAGCAGCAACCAGGACCAACTCCCCATCACCTTCCATCGCCGCGAGCTTGATATGATCCTCAGGGTCTATGGACGCATGGTCGGCGAGGGCGAGTGGCGCGATTACGCGATGGACCACCTGCGCGACAAGGCGGTGTTCTCGGTTTTCAAACGCTCCGGTGAAATGCCACTGTTCCGGATCGAAAAGAATCCGAAACTATCAGCCAAGCAGGGCGCATTCAGCGTCGTTAATACCCACGGCATGATTCTCAAGCGCGGTCATGACCTGCAGCAGGTGCTCAAGGTTTTCGACAAGATGCTGAAGGTCATCAAGACCTGACTCAACTGCGATACAGCGTATCGGGATAGACGCCCGGTTCAGGATCGGTTGTCAGGCCCTCGCCGAGCGGCAATTGCATGATTATCGTATCGAGCCAGCGGCCGTGTTTGAACCCCGTGCCCTTCATCAATCCGCCATGCTCGAAACCGGCTGCGCGATGAACCGCGACGGAGGCTGGATGGGCGCCGCCGATGACAGCGACCATCTGGCGGAAGCCGAGCGCCGTGCAGTGCCGGATCAGTTCGGCCAGCAGCGCCTTGCCGACACCCTGCCCGCGCGCCTCCGGTGCCAGATAGATCGAATCCTCGACCATGAACCGGTATGCAGTGCGCGTGCGGAACGCTGACGCATAGGCATAGCCGAGCAGCACGCCCTGCGCATCGACGGCGGCGATATAGGGATAACCATTGCCGGTGATCGCAGAAAAGCGCGACGCCATTTCCGGCTCACCCGGCGGCGTCATCTCATAAGAGGCTACGCCATTGAGAACCGAGTCCTGATAGATCGCGGTAATCGCGGCAATATCGGAAAGGGTAGCGTCACGAAGCGTGAAGGGCATGGGCGGACCTGACTGGGAAAGGACTTTCTCCTCTGCCATATTGTATTCGTGCGTTCAAGCAGGCACCGTTGCAGCCCTCCGGGCAACAAAAAAGGCGGCCGAAGCCGCCTTTTCAGATGTATCCCGGTTCTGGACTATTCCTTGTTTCCAAGGAAACGCAGCAGGAACAGGAACAGGTTGATGAAGTCGAGGTACAACGTCAGCGCACCCATGATGGCCTTGCGGCCAGTGGCTTCGGCACCTTCTTCTTCGAAGTACATTTCCTTGATCTTCTGGGTATCGTAAGCCGTGAGGCCTGCGAAGATCAGAACACCGATAGCCGAGATCGCAAAATCAAGCGCCGAAGAGGCGAGGAAGATATTGACGATCGAGGCGATGATCAGGCCGAACAGACCCATCATCAGGAACGAACCCATGCCGGACAGGCTACGCTTGGTGGTGTAACCGTAGAGCGACAGAGCGCCGAACGAAGCAGCCGTGACGAAGAACGTCTGGGTGATGCTCTGGCCGGTATAGATCAGGAAGATCGACGACAGCGAGAGACCCATCAGACCGGCATAGACCCAGAAGGTCGTCTGCGCGGCGGATACGCTCATCGAGTTAATGCGGAAGCTCATGTAGAACACCAGAGCCAGCGGCGCGAGCATGACGACCCACTTCAGCGGGCTCACATAAATCGCCTGGCCGAAGGCTGTCAGCTGTCCGTCCGCGAAAGCGAACTGAAACGCAGCGTAGGCGGCAATACCGGTGATCGCCAGACCGAGGGCCATCAGGTTGTACACCTTGAGCATATAGGTGCGCAGACCTTCGTCGATTACGGCCCCCGCCTGTGCGCCGGCAGGCGACATTCGGGTTTGGTAGTTTCTAAGATCAGCCATTGTTTCCTCTTTAAAAGCCCCGGTTAAGTTTACGGTGTCGGGCGGTAAGGGCGCATCCGTAAGGTGCAAGCCACTTGACCCAGGCGCCGCTGCGGGGCTCCAGCATGCCTAGGGAGAATATGATGTCGAAATACGACTTACACAAGACCGGCCGCCCTGAGAATCAGCCGAAAAGCGGATTCTCAGGGCTTTCAAGGGGTAGCGTTAACGGTTAACTGGCCGCTCAGAGCTCGCGCAGGACGGGTGCGGCCTTCTGACCGAGCACCCGCCAGGTACCCGCCAGGCCGAAACCGACCGTGACGATCAGGGCGACAGCCATGGTGATCAGCGCCACATCCGGCAGGAAAGAGGACGGCAAGCTCATGATTTTGCTGACCACGAACCATGCCGCAACGCCACCGGCAAACAGCGCAAAGATCGCCGTCGACAAGCCGAGCATGGCGTATTCGTAGCAGAAGGCGCGGATTAGCGTCGAGCGCGTCGCGCCCAGCGTCTTCAGTACGACGGCATCATGGGTGCGTGCCCGGTTGCCAGCCGCAAGCGCCCCGGCAAGCACCAGGATGGACGCCACGAGCGCGACGGCAGCGGCGGCGCGGATGGCGGTTGCCAGCTGGCCGACCAGCACGTTGATAATGTCGAGCGCATCCTTGACCCGGACACTGGTGATCGTCGGGTAGGCATTGGTGACGGCCTTGAGCGTGGCTGCCTCTTCCGCAGCCGTCGCGCCCGGATCGATCACGGTGGCAAGCCACGCATGCGGCGCACCGGCAAAGGTGTTCGGCGAGAACACCATGACGAAATTGATCGACAGGGATTCCCACTCGACCTTGCGGAAATTGGCAATCCGGGCTGTAAGATTGCGGCCAAGCACGTTGACGGTGACGGTATCGCCGATCTTCAGGCCCAGTTCACCGGCCTCCTCGGACGAAAACGACACGAGTGGCTCGCCGGTATAATCCGGTGTCCACCAGTCCCCCTCCGTCAGCGTCGAGTTTTCCGGCTTGTTCTTGGCATAGGTAATGCCCCGGTCGCCGCGCAGCACCCATTGACCGGCCGGCGGCACGTTCATCTTCGTCACGTCCTCGCCGTTGAAAGCGAGGATACGTCCGCGCAGCATCGGCACCTCGATGACCTTGCCCTCCGGCAGACTTGTCTGCAGCAGCGAACGGAACCCCTCGACCTCAGTGCCTTGAATATCGACGAAGAAGAAATTCGGAGCCCGCTCCGGCAAGTTGCCGGTCAGCTCGCAGCGCAGATTGCCGTCGATCAGCGCCAGCGTCACCAGCAGCGCCAGGCCAAGGCCGAGCGACAGCACCACCGAGGGGGTCAACGCACCGGGGCGATGGATATTGCCGATCGCAAGCCTGAGCGCCGGCGAACTGACGCGCGGCGCCCGGCGGGCCAGCATGGCGACCAGACTGGCGACGCCACGCAACACGACGAACGAAAAGGCAATGGCGCCAAGGAAGGTCAGCGAAATCGTGCGGTCATAGGCGGTGAAGATCGCAAGACCTGCAAGCGCCCCGAGGCAAAGCGCCGCCGCCAGCAGATACGGCCAGGATGGCAGGCGCGCCCGCTCGAACCCCTGCTCGCGAAACAGCGCGGTCGCCGGAACTTCGCGGGCATGGCCGAGCGGCAGGATGGCGAAGGCAAGCGAGGTCAAAAGGCCGAACACGGCGGCAAGGCCGAGTGCGCCGGGATAGAGCTGAAACGCGGTTGATACCGGCAGGACGCCAGCAAGGAACTGCGCCGCAACGAACGGAATGAGCGCGCCGAGGACCAGGCCGATACCGATACCGATCAAGGCAATCAGCAGGATCTGGATGAGATAGATCGTCGTGATCATCGAGGCAGGCGCGCCGACGCATTTGAACGTGGCGATGACGCCACGCTTGGAATCGAGATAGGAGCGCACGGCATTGGCGACGCCAACGCCACCGACAATCAGCGCCGTCAGCCCCACAAGGGTGAGGAACTGCGAAAAGCGGGTGATGTTGGCCGTCAATGCCGGAGCGGCATTCTGGCTGGTACGAACAGACCAGCCTGCCTGCGGAAATTTTTCCTCAGCTTGCCTGCGCAGGGCTGGCACGCTGGTACTATCGGCGACTTTCACCTTGTAGGTATGCTCGACCAGACTGCCTGTCTGCACGAGACCCGAAGCATCAAGTGCCGCTTTCGAAATCAGCAGGCGCGGCGCAAAACCGAAACCATCCGAAAGAGCATCCGGTTCGCGCACGATGGTACCGGCAACGTGAATACGCGCAGTCCCAAGCAGGATTTCGTCACCGGTCTTGATGCCGAGACGCTCCAGCAACAATGGCGCGGCAAGCGCGTTGTAAATGCCGTTATTTTCCGCCAGCGCATCGCCAAGCGGTACCGCCGGTTCGCTTTCGAATGTGCCGTAAAGCGGATAGGCACCATCGACGGCTTTCAGTTCGACCAATGCCTGGTTGGAGCCGTCCGGCAGCCGCGCCATCGAGCGCAGCCCAGATGAGACGGAGACTGCACCGAGGCTCTCGATGAAGGCTTTTTCATCATCGGTGGCGACCCGGTTATTGAGCTCGAAACGGATGTCGCCGGCCAAAAGCTCGCGGCCCTGGCTGGCGATGGAACCGGTAATCGACTGCGACAGCGAGTTAACCCCCGCAATGGCCGCCGTACCCAGCGCCACGCAGGCGAGGAAAATATAAAAGCCTTTCAACCCACCCCGCATTTCGCGCAGGGCAAGGCGCAAGGCGAGACCAAGGCGGAAGCCGCCGAAAGTCGCGGCCCTCATGCGGACGCGACCTTGGACAGCGAAGCGGAAACGGATGGTTCGTGGCCGGAGCCAGACACGATCTCGCCGGAGCGGACCCGCACCTGACGCGAGCAGCGGGCGGCAAGGGCCGTGTCATGGGTAACCAGAACCAGTGTCATGTCACGCTCGGCCTGCTTGGAGAAGATCAGATCGGCCACCTGCTTGCCGGTTTCACCATCGAGATTACCAGTCGGCTCGTCGGCGATCAGCAGCTTCGGCGAGGGTGCGAGCGCCCGGGCAATGGCCACACGCTGCTGCTCGCCGCCGGACAATTGCCCGGGATAATGAGACAGCCGTTCGCCGAGGCCGACAGAAATCAGTTCCTGACGGGCGATCTCGAAAGCGTCGCGCACATTGGCAAGCTCGAGCGGCACGGCGACGTTTTCCAGCGCCGTCATGTTCGGGATCAGATGGAACGATTGGAAGACGATACCAATATTGCGGCCGCGGAACTCCGCTACCCGGTCTTCGCTCAAGCCATGCAATGGCGTCCCATCGATGACGATCTCGCCGCTGTCGAGACGTTCGAGACCAGCCAGAACCATCAAAAGCGTGGACTTGCCAGATCCGGACGGACCGACGATCCCGACGGATTCACCCGCATCGATAACAAGATCCATACCCTTGAGCACATGAACGGACGCAGCGGCCTGGCCGAGGGTCAGATCCGCATTTTTCAGTTCGATCATGGTTTTTGCCAAGGGAAACTGTCCTATATGTACAATATGAAGGTTGCTGGAACGGCTGAGTTTTACCGATTTAAGGGCGCAATGATGCGAATAAAAGGTTTCTGTACATTTTTGTTGGCGATCACGGCAATTGTGATCATGCCGGCGATCAGCCGCGCCGAACCGGTCAGCCTCGTTGGTTTTGGCGATAGCCTGATGGCTGGCTACCAGTTGCCGGCCGAAGACGCCTTCCCCGCCCGGCTGGAAAAGGCCCTGCGTGAGAAAGGCCACGATGTGACGATCAGCAATGCCGGCGTCTCCGGCGACACGACGTCCGGCGGCCTGGCGCGGATCGATTGGTCGGTTCCGGATGGCACCAAGGGTGTCATTCTCGAACTCGGCGCCAACGATGCCCTGCGTGGTATTGCGCCGGAAGAAAGCCGCAAGAACCTTGTTGCGATGATCGAAAAGCTGCAGTCACGCGGGATCAAGGTGTTGCTTGCCGGAATGATAGCGCCGCCGAACATGGGCGCCGACTATGCCGCACGGTTCAATCCGATCTATTCCGAGCTTGCCAGGACCTACGGCCTCGAACTCTATCCGTTCTTCCTCGACGGTGTGGTCGAAGATGCCAAGCTGAAGATCGAGGACGCCATGCATCCCAATGGTGATGGCGTCGGCGTCATGGTCGAACGCTTCCTGCCGTCAGCCGAACGTTTCCTGCAATCACTTTCAACTGGAGGATGACGCCAGCCAAACAAGAACTCTTTACTTGTTCAGCATCTGTTAATCGCGTTGGATAAATATTGCAGGTGCGAAATTATAATTGCTTCCAGCAGGCAAGCATGATTCGCTGGGTTATCTTCAAGAGATTCGGGGAGCTCGTTATGCCGAGACTTTTCACCGCCCTCGAGATACCGCGTAATGCCGCAATGAGCCTTTCATTGTTGCGTGGTGGTCTTCCCGGCGCGCGTTGGATCGATGTGGAGAACTACCACATCACTCTTCGCTTCATCGGTGACGTCGAAAACCGCACTGCCGACGAAATCGTCGACCGGCTGGACCGGATCGAACGCCCGGAATTCCAATTGCAACTGACCGGAACCGGGGCTTTCGGATCGAAAAAACCGCATTCCGTCTGGGCCGGCGTCAGCAACCCGCCGGAACTCTACGCACTTCAGGCCGAAATCGAGCGGATCTGCCAGAGGCTCGGCCTCCCGGCCGATCCGCGAAAATTCACCCCGCATGTGACGCTCGGCCGGTTGCGGGCCTCACGGGTAGAGGATGTGGTCAGCTATCTTTCCGGCCGCGGCGGCTTCTATACCAACCCGTTCACCGTCTCGCGCTTCGTGCTTCTGTCGTCGCGCGATTCGGTCGGTGGTGGTCCTTACGTGACCGAAGAAGTCTTCCCGCTCTATGAGCGCTCTTCGAGCCTGCCAATCAGCAATGTGCATCCCTCGAAGAGCATGTTGTAGACGGCCTCGAACCCTTCCGGCCCCTCGTAGTAGGGGTCGGGAACATCGCTGAGGATACCCGACGCATAGTCGAGAAACAGGTGCAGCTTGTGCTGCGCCTCCAGCGGCGCCATTGCCCGCAAATTGGCAAGATTGCTGGCGTCCATCGCAAAGATCAGATCGAACGCCTCGAAATCGTCGGCATGGACCTTCCGGCAACGCTGACGGCCGATATCGATGCCATGCGTCCGCGCAACCGCGATCGAGCGGCGGTCCGGCGGGTCGCCGATATGCCAGCCGCCGGTTCCGGCCGAATCGATCCCCACGGGACGATCATCCGCCACATGCCGCAAAATGCCCTCGGCCAGGGGTGAACGGCAGATATTGCCGAGACAGACGAAAAGAATTCTAACAGGTTTCATGCTATCCAACGGCTTGAGGAAAAGGTTGAACCTATCCGCGGCTGCCGCGTTGTGAAACCGGATTATCGGATACCGCTGTCAAAAGAACCGAAGGGAATTGTGCCATGAAACAGGAAAAGCTCGATAAGGAAACCATCGCCGAGAACCTTTCTAAGATGGAGGGCTGGGTGCTTGCCGAGGACGGCCTGTCGATCTGGAAAGCCTTCCGTTTCAAGAGCTTCGTCGAAGCCTTCGGCTTCATGACCGAAAGCGCGATTTCGGCCGAGAAACTCAATCACCACCCCGAATGGTTCAATGTCTACAACAAGGTGGACGTGACGCTCACCACCCACGATTCGCAAGGGCTGACAGAGCTCGATTTCAAGCTTGCAGCGAAGATGGACCGGGCGGCGGCCGGCCGTATGCCGGATCATTTGAAACAGCACATTTGAAATCCCGTCCATGCTCACCATATGATTTTCCATGATGGATGGGACACACAGGATGGATGACATCAAGATCGGCGAGATATTGCTGCCCGGCGAGGAAAGCGAGCAGGAAGCAAAGGCCCGCAAGGTCGAGCGCCGGTTCTGGCCGACCCTGAAACGGGCGATGCGGCAGATCCCCTTCAGCCGCGACGTCGTTGCCGCTTATTACTGCGCCATGGATCCGGCGACGCCGCTGCGCACGCGCGGCATCCTGCTCGGTGCGCTCGCCTATTTCGTCATGCCGTTCGATCTCATCCCCGACGTTCTGGCCATGGTCGGCTTTTCCGACGATATCGCCGTTTTGACCGCCGCCTTTGCGGCGATCAGCGGCCAGATCAAGGAAAAGCACTACATCAAGGCCGACGAGGCCCTGCAGGACAAGCTCCCCGACTGATCGGGCATCCCGTCAATACGCGCTATCGACGCCGCCCGCTTCGAGCAGCGTGCGCAATTTGCCGAAGGCCAGGCGGATGCGGGATTTGACCGTTCCGAGCGGCAGGCCGGTGGCTGCGGAAATCTCCGAGTGCGACTGGCCGAAGAAAAACGCCATCTTGATCAGCGCGACCTGCTCGACGGGCAGTTGCGTTAGCGCGATCCGGACGATCTGCTCGCGATCCTCGTTTTCAATCTGGTCATCCGGCGCCATTGGTGCAACCGGCAAGAGCAGGGGCTCATGCGCATCGAGCGTCCCGTTGCGTTGTCTGCGGGCTGCATCAATGCGGCGATTGCGGGCAATACGGAACAGCCATGTCGAAAGCGAGGATCTTTGGGGGTCGTAGAGATGCGCCCGCTGCCAGAGAATGACCATCACCTCCTGCACGACCTCTTCCGCCTCCGTGACGCCGGCGTTCTGCCGCATCAGAAACGATTTCAGCCGTGGTGCGAAAAAGTCGAAGAGTTCCGAAAAGGCGGCCTGGTCACGATCGCGTGCGACGGCCACGGCAAGGGCGGCGAAATGCTGTCTGACCTCAACATTCATTCCGCTTTTGATCGCCTCCCGCCCAATTTCCGGAGTATTTCACAACAGGTATAGCGCTTTTGTCAAAGGTCAAACTCTTGCCTGATTCTTTGTGACATAAAACGAACGCTGGGCACGCGTCGGCTGATCGGGCAATTGCCTGGCAGATGAAACGTGCAAGGCAGACGGAATTCGGCATTTTCCCGCCGCAACCGTTCTCCGGGTTTTCGCACACCATGGATCGAAGCAGGCTTGCAGAGTTCGGGCGCTTGACAGCAAACCTGAAACTTACGCCTGGTTTGCGTCGTATCCTGTTCCGTATTAAAGCGGGAAGGCAGCGAATTCGGCGAATGTTGACGGTTTGGTAACCTGAATTAAGTCAAAATCAATTAAATCATGACCATGCGTGGCCCGGCTGATGCTGATCGGGCTTTGGCAGCAAGAAACCGGCAGGACAAGATGTTTGTAAGAAAGCTCAACCTCGCAATCGCACTCGTGCTGGCAACCGCCGGCGTTGCTTCGGCTCAGTCGCCGACCCGCATTCAGCAGTTCAATGCCTGGGGCGCCTATTCCTATCAGGCTGGCGCCGGCAAGGTCTGCTATGTGCTTTCGGTCCCGAAGGAAAAGAGCCCGGCCAATGTCGATCACGGCGATGTGTTTTTCCTCGTGTCCCAGCGCCCAGGCCAGAATATCTCCTATGAACCGCAGGCGATGATGGGCTATCCGCTGCAGGAAACCTCCAAGGTCACCGTCACCATCGATGCCAAGAACTTCACCATGTTCACCAAGGGCAACTCTGCCTGGGTGGAGAATGCCGCTGAAGAGCCGGCACTGGTGGCCGCGATGAAGACCGGCAAGGCGATGTCCGTCGCCGCAAAATCCCGCAAGGGCACGCCGACAGCCTATTCCTACTCGCTCTCGGGCATTTCGGCCGCGCTGAAGCAGATCGAAAACTGCAAATAAGCGCAGATTGATATCTATGTTGTTGCAGAAGGCCGGCTTGTCCGGCCTTCTGGCGTTAGAGCCCCCGGTCTTTTGCAGATCTGCCGTGATGCGCTGGAGGGTGACGCCGGGCGAAAACCGTGCTAAAGGCCCGCTCAACGATAGCTGCGCGGATCGTTGACGTTCCCGATGCGCGGCAAACGAACTCTGATCTCAGCATTGACGCAACCGGTTGCAGGCAAAAGCGCTTGAACGGGCCTTGCGTATCGCAAACATGGGAAATGGCGAGAATGGCCGCGACTGAAGCACTCGATCTGGACCGTCCTGTCAAGGCACCCCTCCGCCCAGCCGTGATGACAGAAAAGCCGACACTGATCGGCCTTTCGCGCGAAGACATGGGCAAAGCGCTGGCCGAAGTCGGCGTTCCGGCCAAACAGGTCAAGATGCGCTCCAGCCAGCTTTGGAACTGGCTCTACGTGCGTGGCGTTTCCGATTTCGACCATATGACCAACGTGTCGAAGGACATGCGCGAACTGCTGAAGAAGCATTTCACCATCGCCCGCCCGGAAATCGTCGAAGAACAGATTTCTACCGACGGTACCCGCAAGTGGTTGCTGCGCTTCCCGCCGCGGGGTGCTGGCCGTCCCGTCGAAATCGAAACCGTCTATATTCCCGAGGAAGGCCGCGGCACGCTCTGCGTTTCCAGCCAGGTCGGCTGCACGCTCACCTGTTCCTTCTGTCATACCGGCACCCAGAAGCTGGTGCGCAACCTGACGGCAGAGGAAATTCTCTCGCAGCTGCTGTTGGCCCGTGACCGCCTGGGCGACTTCCCCGACCGCGACACGCCGGTTGGCACCGTCGTTCCCAATGAGGGCCGCAAGGTCACCAACATGGTCATGATGGGCATGGGCGAGCCGCTCTACAATTTCGAGAACGTCAAGACGGCACTGCTGATCGCAACAGATGGCGACGGCCTGTCGCTCTCAAAGCGCCGCGTCACGCTGTCGACCTCCGGCATCGTGCCGGAAATCTTCCGCACCGGCGAGGAAATCGGCGTCATGCTGGCGATCTCGCTGCACGCGGTGAAGGACGATCTGCGCGACATGCTGGTGCCGATCAACAAGAAGTATCCGCTGAAGGACTTGCTCGATGCCTGCCGGAAATATCCCGGCCTGTCGAACGCCCGCCGCATCACCTTCGAATATGTCATGCTCGAAGGCGTCAATGATACGCTGGAAGATGCCAAGGAACTGGTGCGCCTGTTGAAAGGCATTCCGGCCAAGATCAATCTCATCCCGTTCAATCCCTGGCCGGGCACGAACTACCAGTGTTCGAAATGGGAGCAGATCGAGAAATTTGCCGATTTCATCAATGCGGCCGGTTATGCCTCGCCGATCCGCACCCCGCGCGGCCGCGACATTCTCGCCGCCTGCGGCCAGCTGAAATCGGACTCCGAACGCATGCGCAAGGTCGACCGCATGGCGTTTGAAGCGATGATGATCGCCAATCACGGCGAGGATTGATCAGCAAATTTGATGGATGCTGGTCTGCAATTCGATTGATTTAAGTGTCGAGCCTTCCTAAGACTGCCTAAAAATCAGTCTTGGAGGACATCTATGCGCTCACTTCTCATTGCCTTGGCGGCAACCGTCGCCTTCACCCTGCCCGCCAGGGCGGAGAATGTCACGGTTGCGGTTACCGCCATCGTCGAACATCCGGCGCTCGACGCCGTGCGTGATGGCGTCAAGGAAACCTTGGCTGCTGCCGGCTACAAGGAAGGTGAGAACCTCAAGTTCCTCTATGAATCCGCACAGGGCAACCCGGCAACGGCAGCCCAGATCGCCCGCCAGTTCGCAGGCGAAGCACCGAACGTCATCGTTCCGATCTCGACCCCGTCGGCCCAGGCGGTCGTCTCCTCGACCCGCGACATCCCGGTGGTCTTCACCGCCGTCTCCGATCCGCTCGGCGCCCAGCTGATCAAGAGCATGGACAAGCCGGGCGGCAACGTCACCGGTCTTTCCGACCTGTCGCCGGTTGCCGAGCACGTGGCGCTGATCAAGGAAATCCTGCCAAACGTGAAGTCGATCGGCTATCTCTACAATTCCGGTGAAGCAAACTCCGTGTCGCTGCTCGCCGTCCTGAAGACCGAAGCCGAAAAGGCTGGCCTCACGGTTGTTGAATCCGCCGCCACCAAGTCCGCCGAAGTCCAGGGCGCAGCCCGCGCGCTGGTCGGCCGCGCCGACGTCATCTACGTGCCCACTGACAACACGATCATTTCGGCGCTCGAAGGCGCTGTTGCTGTGGCCGTCGAAGCCAAGCTGCCGCTGTTCACCGCCGATACGGATTCCGTCTCGCGTGGCGCCGTTGCCGCTCTCGGCTTCAACTATCATGACGTTGGCAAGCAGACCGGCGACATCGTCGTTCGCATCCTGAAGGGTGAAAATCCGGGCGATATCGCCGTCAAGGTTGCTGCCGGTACCGATCTGGTCATCAACAAGGGTTCTGCCGCCAAGATGGGCGTCACCTTCCCTGAAAGCGTTCTCGCCCGCGCCACCCGCGTCATCGAATAAGGCCATACCGCCTTATATTTGCACAATCTGATTGATTTTGAGCCGCCCTCCTTCCATACGGGGGCGGTTCATTTGTAAATCGGGCTTGGTTTTGGCCGCTCTAGCGGCTGAAATGGGTTTGAAGACGAAAAGAGAAGAGGACCGACCGCGGTGAGCCAAATTGCCTTCTGGGGAGCAGTCGAGCTTGGGCTCGTCTATGCCTTTGTCGCCATCGGCGTCTTCCTCGCCTTCCGCGTGCTCGATTTTCCCGACCTGACCGTCGACGGCTCGTTTCCGCTGGGCGCTGCCGTGACCGCGGTGCTGATCATCGCCGGCGTCAATCCGTGGCTCGCCTCGGGTGTTGCCATGGTCGCAGGGGCCGCCGCCGGCATCGTTACCGCCATCCTCAACGTCCGCTTCCGCATCCTTAATCTTTTGGCCTCGATCCTGACGATGATCGCGCTGTTCTCGGTCAATCTGCGCGTCATGGGCAAGCCGAACGTCGCGCTGATCAACGCCGACACGATGCTATCGCCCTTCTTCGGCCTTGGGCTGCGGGACTTTTACGTTCGTCCGCTGTTCATTGGTCTTCTCGTCGTCGTCGCGGTTATCGCCGTCTGGCGCTTCCTTGAAAGCGATGCCGGCCTCGCGATGCGGGCAACCGGCGCCAATGCGCGCATGGCCCGTGCACAAGGCGTCGATACCAGCCGCCAGATCTATCTCGGCATGGCGCTCTCCAATGCGCTTGTGGCGCTTGGCGGCGCGCTGTTTGCCCAGACAAACGGCTTTGCCGACGTGACCTCGGGTGTCGGCACCATCGTCGTCGGCCTTGCCGCCGTCATCATCGGTGAAACCCTGCTCGGCGCACGTGGCATCCTGATTGCGCTGATCGGCTGCGTGCTCGGCTCGATCCTCTACCGCATCGCCATTCAGCTGGCGCTCTCGACCGATATGCTCGGCCTGCAGGCCTCCGACCTCAATCTGGTCACGGCGGCCCTCGTTACCTTCGCCCTCGTTCTTCCCCGCCTGCGCCGCGGAGGTGCCGCATGATCAAGCTCGACGATATCCAGGTCATCTTCGGCAAGGGAACGCCGCTGCAGAAGCAGGCGCTGAACGGCGTCAGCCTGAAGGTCGAGGAAGGCACCTTCGTCACCGTCATCGGCTCCAATGGTGCCGGCAAATCCACCGTGCTTAGCGTCTTGGCCGGCGATGTCATTCCGACGGCCGGACAGGTTATGATCGGCAATCAGGACGTCACCCGCAAGGGCACGGCGGCCCGCGCCGGGCTCGTCGCTCGTGTCTTCCAGGATCCGCTGGCAGGCAGCTGCGGCGCCCTATCGATCGAGGAAAACCTGGCACTGGCCGCACGGCGTGGCGAAAGCCGCGGTCTCGCACCCGCCCTCGGACCCAAGCGCCGCGAACATTTTCGCGAGCGGATCGCCGAGCTGAACCTCGGCCTCGAAAACCGTATGCGCGACCGCATGGACCTGCTGTCGGGCGGCCAGCGCCAAGCGGTCTCACTGGTCATGGCAACGCTTGCGGGCTCCGAAGTGCTGCTGCTCGACGAGCATACCGCGGCGCTCGATCCCGGCATGGCCGAGTTCATCATGAACCTCACCCAGAAGATCGTCTCCGAGCGCAAGCTGACGGCGCTGATGGTCACCCACTCGATGCGCCAGGCGCTCGATTTTGGTCACCGAACCATCATGCTGCATGCGGGCGAAGTGGTGCTCGACGTCTCCGGCGACAGCCGCAAGACGTTGCAGGTCGAAGACCTCATCGCCATGTTCCGCAAGATCCGCGGCCAGACGCTGGACGATGACGCGCTGCTGATCGGCTGATCAGCGCGTCTGCGTGAACAGGATCTTCACCGCAAAGATCGAAAAAACCCCGGCAAACGTATAGTCGATGCCGCGCATGACGCTCTTGCGGCGCTGCAGCCAGCTTGACAGCCAGTCGGCAGTCAGGATGACCAGCACGTTGACCGGCATTGCGGCGACGATGAAGAAGAAGCCGAGGAACAAAAGCTTCTGCGTCACGGCCGGATCATGCGCGGTGACGAACTGCGGCAGGAAGGTCATGAAAAAGATGATGACCTTTGGGTTGAGCAGGTTGACCCACAGCCCCGTTGAAATATTGGCCAGAGCCGATGCACCGGTGTCGTCGACCTTCTTGACCGTCAGCGTCGACCCATAACGGATCGCCTGCACCGCCAGCCAGAACAGATAGGCTGCCCCACCGGTTTTCAAGATCATGAAGGCGGTCGGCGATGCGGTGATCAACGCCGAGATACCGAACGCGACCAGCAGGGTATGCACGACGCAGCCAAGGCTGGTTCCGACAACGATGAAGAAGGCTGCCGCCTTGCCCTGGCTCAGCGCCCGGCTGATCGACAGCGTCATGTCAGGACCCGGCGTCGCCGCCAGCAGCAGCGTTGCTGCGGTGAAAGCCAGAAGTGTCGGCAGGCTCGGCAGGAAATCCATCTTCAATCCTATGAGGCGTATGGTGCCGGGCATTCGGTCAACCCACGTCCATTGAATGACTCAAATGCCATTTGAAAGCAATTCGGGATTTCGTCAGCCGATTGGCGAGCAAAGATACCAAGTAGACTGATCACAAAATAATGAAGTCGCCTAACTGGAACGAATGACCGGCGAAGGCGTTTGCCTCCTGAAAAAGGAAGAACTTATGAGAAAAATTGCAGTACTCTTCATATCGGCCGTAACAGCCCTGACCAGCTTTGCTCCCGCGCAAGCCTTCCCGGTTACCGCCGTGAAAGCCCAACCAGCACAATCCGATATCGTCCAGGTTGGTGACCATAGCGGGCGCAAGATTATCCGGCGGGATCACCGCGGCAATGGTTGGGATCGCAATCGCCATAGCAGATGGGATCGTGACCGCCACCACGATCGCCGCGATTATTATCGGGACGATTATCGCCGCCACAGGAATAACAATGCAGCAGCAATCATCGGCGGCCTGGCAGCCGGTGCGATTATCGGCGGTGCCATTGCATCGCAGCCGCGCTATTCGGGTGGTAACGCCCATACTCAATCCTGCTATGCGCGCTATCGTTCGTACCGGGCTTACGACAACACATACCAGCCGAATTACGGGCCGCGCCGTCAGTGCAATTAAGCAGCAGCTATCCGACACAACCAACAGAACCCGCCGCCATGATGGACGGCGGGTTTTGCGTTTTATGCTGATCGGGATCACACGAACCCGGCGCGAAGCCTCATAGAAACACGAGGCGCGCTATTCTCGGTGCGAAAGGGTTGCGTGGCCCGGCAATCTCGCTAAAAGTGCCGCAGAATTTTTCTTGGGCACGATCCCGCATTTTCCCGGACAAGCCCGCGTTTTCTCTGACAAGACGGACAGACAAACATGGCAAAGCAAGTGAAAAAGGTCGTACTCGCCTATTCCGGCGGTCTCGATACGTCGATCATCCTGAAATGGCTGCAGACCGAACTCGGCGCTGAAGTCGTCACCTTCACGGCCGATCTCGGCCAGGGCGAAGAGCTCGAGCCGGCCCGCAAGAAGGCCGAGATGATGGGCATCAAGGATATCTACATCCGCGATGTGCGCGAAGAATTCGTCAAGGATTTCGTCTTCCCGATGTTCCGCGCCAATGCCGTCTATGAAGGCGTCTACCTGCTCGGCACCTCGATCGCCCGTCCGCTGATCTCCAAGCACCTGATCGAAATCGCCCGCGAAACCGGCGCCGACGCGATTGCCCATGGTGCCACCGGCAAGGGCAACGACCAGGTTCGCTTCGAACTGTCGGCCTATGCGCTGAACCCCGACATCAAGATCATTGCACCCTGGCGCGACTGGTCGTTCAAGAGCCGTACCGACCTGCTCGCCTTTGCCGAAGCCCACCAGATCCCGGTTGCCAAGGACAAGAAGGGCGAAGCGCCGTTCTCCGTCGACGCCAACCTGTTGCACTCCTCGTCCGAGGGCAAGGTTCTCGAAGATCCGGCTGTCGAAGCCCCGAACTACGTCTATATGCGCACCATTTCGCCGGAAGAAGCGCCGGATGTGGCAACCATCGTCAAGATCGGCTTCCGCAAGGGTGACGCCGTTTCGATCGACGGCAAGGAAATGAGCCCGGCCTCAATCCTGACCGCGCTCAACGCACTCGGCCGCGACAACGGCATCGGCCGTCTCGATCTCGTTGAAAACCGCTTTGTCGGCATGAAGTCGCGCGGCGTCTACGAGACCCCCGGCGGCACGATCCTTCTGGCTGCCCACCGCGCCATCGAATCGATCACGCTCGACCGGGGTGCAGCGCACCTCAAGGACGACATCATGCCGCGCTACGCCGAGCTGATCTATTACGGCTTCTGGTTCTCGCCGGAACGCGAGATGCTGCAGGCGCTGATCGACAAGAGCCAGGAGCATGTCGAAGGCGAAGTGACACTGAAGCTGTACAAGGGCAATGTCATGGTCACCGGCCGCGAGAGCAACAAGTCGCTCTACTCCGACAAGCTGGTCACCTTCGAGGACGACCAGGGCGCCTACGACCAGAAGGACGCCGCCGGCTTCATCAAGCTGAACGCGCTGCGCCTGCGCACGCTGGCTGCTCGCAATCGCGACAAGTAAGTATTTAAGGTTTTCGCTTAGAAGCCCGCTTCCGCAAGGAGGCGGGCTTTTTCGTTTATTCGCCCGACGTCCTGGCGCTATTCAGCACCAGACGCCGCGTCGAATACTGAAACCACAGATAGCTGATAACCGAGGTCAACAGCATCACCGGGATGATCACGCCGAAGGCGATGAACGGTGTGCCGAGAAGGGCCGCTGCAAGCCCGCCAAGAAAGCCGCCGGCCATCTGGATGAAGCCCATCATCGCCGATGCCGAGCCGGCAATGTGCGGGAAGGAATGCAGGGCGGTCGTGGTCATGTGCGGGGTCAGGAAAGCGGTGCCGAAGGCGGAAAAGGCAATCGGCAACATGACCGAAAGATAGGTCGGCTCGATGAAATGGACGGATAGCGCAATCATCAGCGCGCCGATCCCGCACAGGGCAAGCCCGACACGAACCGATCCTTCTCCGCCGAGTTTCGCCGCTGTCAGCTTCAGGCAGACCGAGCCTGAAAAATAGCAGCCGCTTTGCATCAGCATGCCGATCCCGAAAGCCGTTGGCGTCATGCCGACCCTGTCGATCAGAATGAAGGACAGCATGGTCGATTGCGCATAGAGCGCACCGACCGAGCCGCCGAGCACGATGGCAGCGGCAACGAAACGGGGATCACGGATGAGTTCGCCATAGGCTGACACAAGCGGACCCGGCCTGGCGCGGCGGCGATCCGGCACCGTGGTTTCGCGCATGAAGACGATGACGGCGACAATGGCGATCAGCGCAAACCCGATCAGCAGGAAGAAAATCGCCTGCCAGCCAAATGCAGCCAGCGCCAGGCCACCGAGAGTCGGCGCCATGGCAGGGCCGATGGCCAGCATGATGCCGATCAGGTTCATGATCCGCGATGCCTCGGCACCGGTAAACTGGTCCCGGACGATGGCGCGGGCAACCGTGATGCCGACGGAGGCGCCGATCCCCTGGATCAGTCGCCCGGCCACCAGCCAATCGACCGTCGGCGCAAAGGCGCAGACGAGGCTACCGAGCAGATTGATGCCGACGAAAGCCAGCGTCGCCTTTTTGCGCCCAAAGGCATCCGACATCGGACCGGCGATCAACTGGGCCACCGAGAAACCGCCGAAATAGACCGACAGCGTCAGCTTGATCATCGATTCCGTGGTGGCGAAGGCCTGAACCAGTTCCGGCATGGCCGGGGTGTAGATCGACATGGAGATCGGCCCAAGCGTCGCCAGCAAGGCGCCGAGCATGCTGGTCCGGCGTTCGCTCATCCGCAGGTTCATTCGGAAACACTTTTCTTGTCGGAGGAAACAGAGCGGTCCAACTGGTGCAGATTTTCGCGCAAACCCTTGAGGCTGACACGAAGGGCTTCGCGGCCGTCCGCATCTAGCCCTGACGTCACCTGATCCATCAGGTCACGGACCTCCCTGCGAATATCGAGAAGCAACGCATCAGCCTTGTCCGTGACGACGACATTTTTTGCCCGGCGGTCGCACGGATCGGGAACCCGCTCGACGAGGCCCTGACCTTCCAGACGGTCAAGATAGGTCGAGAGCGTCATCGGCTCGATGCCCATCCGGATCGCGATATCGGCCTGCTTGATGCCCTCGGTTGCCGCCACCTGGATCAGCGCCCGGGCCTCGCCCGGCGTCACGCCCAGGGCCGACGTCGTGATGCGGCGATCGAATGCGCCGCGCAGCAGCCGCGACACATCGGTGAGCAACATGCCGATCGTATCGGTTTCCAATCTGACCGGCATGGGCATTCGCCTCTGAGTGATCGTAAGCTTTACTTACCAAGGGCCCGGGAAACCGGCAAGTTCCGCACGAAGCTGAATTTAAGTATTCAATAATGGTAATAAATCGATCACAAAAACATCAATCAAAATCACCGGTTATGACGATAGCGTGCATCGCGAATGCGTGAATTGAACGTGTTTACTAGCCGGGTGCAGAGTTCGCAGCGGGGGCAATCACGCTCCCGGCCTATTGGGAGAGATGATATGTTCAAGACAATTTTCGCCACCACAATTCTCGTTGCCAGCCTTTCGGCTCCGGCCTTTGCCGCCGGCATGATGGTCTGCGATGATGCGTCGATCATGAAGACCGAGGAAATGGCCAAGGGCATGACCGATCCGATGAAGAAGGATCAGATGATGATGGCCATGAAGGAAGTCGACAGCGCCAAGATGGCGATGAAGGACGGCAAGACGACCGAGTGCTCCACACATCTCGACAATGCCATGAAGGCAACCGAAGCCAAGTAAGCCTCGCTGTTTTTCGCGCGGCAGGGCCTGACTTGGCTCTGCCCGCGTCTTGACGGAATCATCCGCGCAAGGTCGAATGAATCTCCACGCGCGAGGAGATTCCATGACGCAGACCCTGCTTTTCGGCGCCTTTCTGGCTGCCCTTCTTTATGTGCTCATTCCTGGCCCCGCATTCCTTGCTCTTCTTGGTATTGGCGCAGGCCAAGGGCGCAAGGCTGGCGCGATGTTCATGGGCGGGCATCTGGCAGGCGATCTGCTCTGGTCTACGCTGGCTTTGGTCGCGATTGTCGGCGCCAAGACGATCGGCAACACGGTTTTCGACATTCTCGGCCTGCTCTGCGGCTTCTATCTCGCCTGGATCGGCTGGAATGCGCTTCGAGCCAAACCGCGCGGCGAAAACCGGCCCCTGATGACCGTGGAGCGGCCGTATCGGCGTGGCTTGATTTTCGGCCTGACCAACCCGAAGGGTTACCCGGTGGCGCTGGCGACGTTTACGGCACTTCTTGCCGGTTCGTCCAACGCGCTTGATTTTCACGCGCTGCCGGCATTGCTGGCGGTTTCCTTCCTCGGCTTCCTGGTCGCCGATATCATTCTGATCGGCATCATCGGCGCCTCGGTGGTGCGGCGCTTCTACCGCCGTCATGAACTGACGATCGTGCGCCTCTCCGGCGTGCTGTTCATGGGCTTTGCCGTGCAGGCCGTGTGGCATGCGGCGCCTGGCCTTTTGGGTCTGCGCAAGCCTTGACCGGTGACCCCAAAGCGCCCACCTGACAATCTTGATATTTCCACAATCGCTGCCGACAACGGAACGCAGCACCCGCTATCGGCGGGACAGACCGGAATGCGAAAGGACTGCCTATGACATCGAGCCCCGCGCTGAACCCCGCCATCACCGATTGGAACGGCCCGAACGGGCTGCCACGTTTCGAGGCGGTCAGCGACAGCGATTTCGCAGCATCCTTCGAAGCAGCCCTTGCCGGACACGAGACCGAAATCAACGAAATTGCCGATAATCCAGCCGCGCCAACATTTGAAAACACCATCGTCGCGCTCGAGACCGCCGGTGATGCGCTATCGCGAGTCTCGTCGCTGTTCTGGAACCGCGCCGGCGCCCACACCAACGATGCCATCCAGGCACTGGAGCGGGATATCTCGCCAAAAATGTCGCGGCATTATTCGAAGATCGGCATGAATGCGGCGCTGTTCCAGCGCATCGACCAGCTCTGGGAAAAGCGCGAGGGCCTCGGCCTGACTCTGGAGCAGACCCGTGTGTTGGAGCGCCACTGGAAGGGGTTTGTCAAATCCGGCGCCAAGCTGCCAAAGCCGGAGCAGGAAACCCTTGCCGGGATCAACGAAAAGCTCGCCGGTCTCAGCACGCGGTTCGGCCAGAACGTGCTGGCCGACGAGAAGGGCTGGTCGCTTATTCTCTCCGACGGGCCGGAACTCGACGGTCTTCCGGATTTCCTCAGAGACGCCATGGCATCGGCCGCCCGCGAACGCGGCGAAGACGGCAAATATGCCGTGACGCTGTCGCGCTCGATCATCGAGCCCTTCCTGACATTTTCGGAACGCCGTGATTTGCGCGAGCAATCTTTCAAGGCATGGGTCGCCCGCGGCGAAAATCCGGGCGAGACCGACAATCGCGGCGTCATCCGCGAAACGCTGGCGCTCCGCAGCGAGGTCGCCAAACTGCTCGGCTACGGCAACTTCGCCGAAATGAAGCTCGACAACACCATGGCAAAGACCCCTGCTGCCGTAAACGACCTGCTGCGCACCGTCTGGGCAAAGGCCGTCAAGCGCGCCCGTGAGGAAGAAGCCGACATCGCAAATATGATTGCCGAAGACGGCAAGAACCATGATGTCATGCCCTGGGACTGGCGCTTCTATTCCGAACGCATCCGTGCGCAAAAATTCAATTTCTCCGAAGCGGAACTGAAGCCCTACTTGCAGCTCGAAAAGATCATCGATGCCTGCTTCGATGTTGCCAACCGGCTCTTCGGCATTCGCGCGGTCGAGAAGAAGGGCATCACTGCCTATCATCCGGATGTGCGCGTCTTCGAAATCCGCGATGCCGGTAACACGCTCATCGCACTCTTCCTCGGCGACTATTTCGCCCGCAGCTCGAAGCGGTCCGGCGCCTGGATGAGCGCGTTCCAATCGCAGCACAAGCTGCCGCTGAAGAACGGTAAAACCGGCGAAATCCCGATCATCTACAATGTCTGCAACTTCGCAAAACCGGCGGAAGGCAAGCTGGCGCTGCTTTCGCTCGATGATGCCCGCACGCTGTTCCACGAATTCGGCCACGCCCTGCACGGCATGCTTTCGGACGTGACCTATCCGTCGGTATCAGGCACCTCCGTATCGCGCGACTTCGTCGAACTGCCGTCGCAGCTTTACGAACACTGGCTGACGGTGCCTGCTATCCTCAAGCAATATGCCGTGCATTTCGAAACCGGCGAGGCGATGCCCCAGGCCCTGCTCGACAAGGTTCTGGCGGCCCGCACCTTCAATGCCGGGTTCAATACGGTGGAATTCACCTCGTCGGCGATCGTCGATATGGAATTCCACACACGCGGCCCGGTCGACGACCCGATGGCGGTCCAGGCAGAGATCTTGGGCGAACTTGGCATCCCGGAGTCGCTGGTCATGCGCCACGCCTCACCGCATTTCCAGCACATCTTCGCTGGCGGCTATTCGGCCGGCTACTATTCCTACATGTGGTCGGAAGTGCTCGATGCCGACGCCTTCGCTGCCTTCGAGGAAACCGGCGATGCGTTCAATACGGCCATGGCCCAGAAGCTGAAGGACCACATCTATTCCGTTGGCGGTTCGATCGACCCGGAAGACGCCTACAAGGCCTTCCGCGGCAAGCTGCCAAGCCCGGATGCGATGCTGGCCAAGAAGGGCTTGGCGATCACAGAGGAACTGGCGGGTTCCGACGCCTAACAGACTACAGGTCTTCGAACTTGTCGGCGAGACCACTCAAATCCTCGTGCAAGCGCACGGGGATATCCATCCGATCATGCAGGATCACCATAACGCCGATCTTGCCACTCGGAAGCTCGCGGAAAAACAGATAATGCCGTTCGTAACGGCTGAAAAAGGCCTGGACTTTCAGGCCGGCCGGGACTTTCAGGCCGGCCGGGACTGCGAGATCGCTTGGCAAACGGCGCCACAGGGCTTTGGTCTGCGACAGCTTCTGCAGATGGGCATGAAGGCCTGTGATGTAGGCAATCGCCTGGGCTTCACCCCACTGAATAGCGGTATCCTTCCAGATACGGTCCTGTGCCGCGTCGGCGGGAGGATAGAAGAGATATCCGCCCATCCTACCGGCTTGAGTTGCGGCGTATGACGTCTTCGGCGGAAACGGCGACAAACTCGCTTTCGTCGGCCCTCAAGCCAGGTTCGAGTTTGTTCTGCAGCCAGCCCCAAGCCTCCGCCCGGCTTTGCAGATCGCGGCGGATCAGGGCACGGATATATTCACTGGCGTTTTCATAGAGGCCATCCCGGCCGATCTGTTGCTGGACATGATCCTGCAAGGGGCCCGTAACCCGGACGTGAATGCTTTCCGATGCCATACTGATCTCCCAATTACAGCTTTCAAAATGAGACTTGTGAGGAATATTGTCAATATTCTCCAAGGAGTGGCATCGTGTCACGAAACTGTCGCCAAACCGTTGGAATAGATTCATCCAACTGTAAACGAACTGACATCGCTTTCGCCAAATGTCCGGCTCGGGTTTCACGTGATTCCCGAGACGGTACCGGAGGCCGATTTGGTCGATATTCAGGATACGCTGACCCGCCGCTCCTTCCTGCTCTCGGCAGGCGCTGCCGGGTTTGCCGCCACGTCGGTTCTTGCCACACCATTCTATTCCCGAAGCTCCGGGAGACCGTCCTTCACCCATGGCGTCCAGTCCGGCGATGTCGATACCAAGTCCGGGATGATCTGGACGCGGGCGGATCGGCCGTCGCGTATCGCTGTCGAATACTCGACGACCGAAAGCTTTTCCGCCTCCGTGCGATTGCCGTCGATCGACGCACTGCCCGGCAGCGATTTTGCGGTCAAATGTGCGCTCGACAACTTGCTGCCTGATCAGGAAATCTTCTACCGCTTCACCGCAACCGATCTTTATGACAGCAACAGCGTCTCAGAGCCGGTCACCGGCCGGTTTCGCACCGCACCGCTACGCCGCCGCTCGGTGCGTTTCGTCTGGTCGGGCGATACGGCCGGTCAGGGCTGGGGCATCGATGATACCGGCATGAAAACCTATTCGACCATGCAACTGCACGAGCCGGATTTCTTCATCCATTCCGGTGACACGATCTATGCCGACAACCCCATCCCCGACGAGATCCCGCTCCGGGACGGCACCATCTGGAAAAACCGCATCGTCACGCCGGAAAAGCGCGAGGTCGCCCGCACGCTCGATGAATATCGCGGCCAGTGGAAATATAATCTTCTCGACGATCACGTCCGTGCCCTGAATGCCGCGTGTCCCACCTTCTACCAATGGGACGACCACGAGGTTTTGAACAACTGGTCGCCCTCGACCGATCTGCGCGACGACAACCGCTACCCGGACAAGGATGTGTCCGTCTATGCCGCCCGCGCCATGCAGGCTTTCCAGGAGATGACGCCGATCCGCGCCATCCCCGCCCAGCCCGGCCGCATCTTCCGCAAGATCCCTTATGGCCGTCTGCTCGACGTATTCTTCGTCGATCTGCGCTCCTATCGCGAAGCCAACCAGGGCGGCGGCAACGAACTGTTCGGCTGGCGGCAGGCGGATTGGCTGAAACGGGAACTGGCCGCATCCCAAGCCACGTGGAAGGTGATTGCCTGCGACATGCCGATCGGGCTCGTTGTCTGGGACGATTTTGCCAACCGGCGCGGCTCCGATGCGATTGCCAATGGCGACAACAGTGCCCCAACCGGCCGCGAGATCGAGTTTGCAGAAATCCTTACCTTCATCCGCGACAATGCCATCCAGAATACCGTCTGGCTGACGGCGGACGTGCATTACACCGCCGCCCACCATTACGATCCGGCCCGCGCCGCCTTCAAGGATTTCCTGCCGTTCTGGGAATTCGTCTCCGGTCCGCTACATTCAGGCACCTATGGCCCGAAGGAACTGGATATGACCTTTGGTCCCGACGTGCGCTTCATCAAGGCCGCAGGTACCGGCATAGACCAGAACCTGCCGCCGTCCGCTGGCCTGCAGTTCTTTGGCCTCGTCGATATCAACGGCCAGACCGAGCAGATGACCGTCCGGCTGATGGACCGGGACGATCACGAGTTGTGGCAAATCACGCTCGACCCGGCTGGAAATTCCGTATGAAACGGCGTCCGGATTCACCACAGGGCACGACTTTGCGCCCCGCCCCCCTTTCGCAAATGCAAAAAAACCTGTATGAGCCGCGCAATTGAAGATGCGGCGTCCCTCACATACGCCCCGAAACCTCCGAGTATTCACACATGAAAATGCGCAACATCGCGATCATCGCACACGTTGACCATGGGAAAACCACTCTAGTCGACGAACTTCTGAAGCAGTCGGGTTCTTTCCGCGACAACCAGCGCACGACCGAGCGCATGATGGATTCGAACGACCTCGAAAAAGAGCGTGGTATCACCATTCTCGCCAAGGCCACGTCGATCGAGTGGAAGGGCGTTCGCATCAACATCGTTGACACCCCCGGCCACGCCGACTTCGGCGGCGAAGTCGAGCGTATCCTGTCGATGGTGGATGGCGCGATCGTTCTGGTCGACTCGTCGGAAGGCCCGATGCCGCAGACCAAGTTCGTCGTCTCCAAGGCGCTGAAGGTCGGCCTTCGCCCGATCGTCGCGATCAACAAGATCGACCGTCCGGACGGCCGCCACGAAGAAGTCATCAACGAAGTCTTCGACCTCTTCGCCAATCTCGACGCAACCGACGAGCAACTCGACTTCCCGATCCTCTACGGTTCGGGCCGTAACGGCTGGATGAACGTCAACCCGGAAGGTCCGAAGGAAGAAGGCCTCGCGCCGCTTCTCGACCTCGTTCTCAAGCACGTTCCTGAGCCGAGCGTCGGCGAAGAAGACGGCGCGTTCCGCATGATCGGCACGATCCTGGAAGCCAACCCCTTCCTCGGCCGCATCATCACCGGCCGCATCCATTCCGGCTCGATCAAGCCGAACCAGGCCGTCAAGGTTCTTGGCCAGGACGGCAAGCTGATCGAAAGCGGCCGTATCTCCAAGATCCTCGCCTTCCGCGGCATCGAGCGTACGCCGATCGACGAAGCGCATGCGGGCGACATCGTCGCCATCGCCGGCCTGTCCAAGGGCACCGTCGCCGACACGTTCTGCGACCCGTCGGTCACCGAAGCGCTGCATGCCCAGCCGATCGACCCGCCGACCGTCACCATGTCCTTCATCGTCAATGACTCGCCGCTGGCCGGCACCGAAGGCGACAAGGTAACGAGCCGTGTCATTCGTGACCGCCTGTTCAAGGAAGCCGAAGGCAACGTCGCGCTGAAGATCGAAGAAGCCGAAGGCAAGGATTCGTTCTACGTTTCCGGCCGTGGTGAATTGCAGCTGGCCGTTCTCATCGAAACCATGCGCCGCGAAGGTTTTGAGCTTGCCGTATCGCGTCCGCGCGTCGTCATGCACAAGGACGAAGCCACCGGCCAGATGCTGGAGCCAGTCGAAGAAGTCGTCATCGACGTCGATGAAGAGCATTCCGGCATCGTCGTCCAGAAGATGTCCGAGCGTAAGGCTGAAATGGCCGAGCTTCGTCCGTCCGGCGGCAATCGCGTTCGCTTGAAGTTCTTCGCACCGACCCGCGGCCTGATCGGCTACCAGTCGGAACTTCTGACCGATACGCGCGGCACGGCAATCATGAACCGCCTGTTCCACGAATATCAGCCATACAAGGGCGATATCGGCGGCCGCGTTCAGGGCGTTCTGCTTTCCAACGATGCCGGCGAATCCGTCGCCTACGCCATGTTCAACCTGGAAGACCGCGGCCCGATGATCATCGATGCCGGCGAAAAGGTCTATGCCGGTATGATTATCGGCATCCACACGCGTGACAACGATCTCGAAGTCAACGTGTTGAAGGGCAAGAAGCTCACCAACATGCGCGCCTCCGGCAAGGACGAAGCCGTCAAGCTGACTCCGCCGATCCGCATGACGCTCGACCGCGCGCTGTCCTGGATCCAGGACGACGAACTGGTCGAAGTCACACCGAAGAACATCCGCCTGCGCAAGATGTACCTCGACTCGAACGACCGCAAGCGTTTCGAAAAGTCGCGCGGCGCCGCATAAGCAGACGGCACCAGACAATAGAAAAAGGCGCAGCGATCTCGATCGCTGCGCCTTTTTTCATTTTGGCAGATGATACCGCAACTTGCCGATCAGGACTTCAGGACACCGCTCTTCTTTGCCGTCCAGGTGGCGATGTAATCCATCAGGGCATTGTTCAGGCAATCAGACGGCGTCAGGCCGAGTTCAGTCAGGCGGGCGCGAATGGCCGGCATATCGGCGGGGTTCGTGCCGGATTCGATGATCGACGAAACAAACGCGGCAAAGCCCGGCGGCGACCAGCCGTCCGTGTCAAACCGCTCCGGATGAATGAAGTCCAGCCCCTGGAAGGGATGCTCCCGCTCGACAGGGCCATACATATGCACGCCGCAGGCCTTGCAGGCGTGCCGCTGGATCAGTGCGGCCTTGTCAACGACCGCAAGCTTGTCGCCATTTTCAAGCACAGTGATCTTGTCATGCGGAACCACCGCAACCACCGAAAACGTCGCTCCGGCCGGTTTCCAGCATTTTGTGCAGCCGCACGCGTGGTTATGGGCGACGTCGCCTTCGATTTTGACCCGTACAGGCCTGTCGGAACACGCGCAGACCAGAACACCGCCGGTAAAGCCGGACGCGCCCCTGGGCACGCCCTTGTCGAGCAATGGATGTAGAGAAACGGTAGCAGGCATTGTCTCCTCCCGTGCCGGTTCCCTATAGCTCCGCCTCCCGTGCCGGCAGATCGCGGCAAGGCGTCCGCAAGGAGCATACCACGCTGGCGCAAAGAGTCTCCCGGCAAGCGCGCACTACGTAACAATGCGTCCTGGTCCTATCGCCGCCCCACCGGATACAAAAAAGCCCCGTCATTGCTGACAGGGCTTTTGAGATGAAAGCATTGCTCGAAGGATGCTTATGCAGCTTCTTCCTGCGCTTCGTCTTCTTCGATGGCCTTGCCGCGCTTCGGACCCTTGTTGAGGTTCGTTTCAACGAGACGGACAGCTTCCGTTTCCGACATCTTGTTCACGGCTGCGATTTCGCGCGCCATGCGGTCAAGCGCAGCTTCATAGAGCTGACGTTCGGAATAGGACTGTTCCGGCTGGTTTTCAGCACGGTAGAGGTCACGCACAACTTCGGCGATCGAGATCAGGTCACCGGAATTGATCTTGGCATCATATTCCTGCGCACGGCGGGACCACATGGTCCGCTTGACACGTGCCCTGCCCTGGACGACCTTCAATGCACGTTCGACGAAATCGGTTTCGGAGAGCTTGCGCATGCCGATGGAGACGGCCTTTGCTACCGGCACCTTGAGACGCATCTTGTCTTTTTCGAAATCGATAACAAACAGTTCGAGCGACATGCCCGCAACCACCTGGTCTTCAATTGCTACAATTTGTCCAACGCCGTGGGCCGGGTAAACGATCGATTCACCGGTCTTGAAGCCATGGCGTGTTGAAGATTTTTTCTGCTGGGTCGTCATTCGTTTCAAAAACTCCCTGTTACGCTCCCGGCAAAAGGCCGGGGCCGGGTCAGTCAGGCCCGGGATGGACGGGGGCACCGTCGGGTGACTCCATACTGATCCGTTCCAACGGTCATCAAATCGATCTTCTGCGGGGCGATCACACACAAGCAACTGCAGTTGCGTATTTGGGGTCAGCCGCGCAGTGGGACTCTTTTGCTTTCGTGATGGTTTTTCGGGCACACGCAAGTGCCACGATGTGGATCAGTTTTTAGACCCTATCATAAAAAACTGCGGAAATCAATAATTTGCTTTACAACGGCAATCGAGCTCAACCAGTCCGCCACGGACATGGTAAAGCCATGATTCTCCCAATTTCGCCATTTTTTGCGGCCGGAAAATCCGGCTGCCATGGCCGCCGAAGCGCATCTGCGTCAGTCGCCCTGACCCGGCTTCGGCGAAAAGTATTTCTCGTACTTGCCTTCGATGCCGTCCATTTCCTTGGCTTCCGGCATCTCGTCACGTTTGACCGTAAGGTTTGGCCATTGTGTGGCGAAGTCTGCGTTCACCTTCAGCCACATGTCGAGGCCCGGTTCGGTATCCGGCTTGATCGCCCCCGCCGGACATTCCGGCTCGCAGACACCACAGTCGATACATTCATCCGGATGAATGACCAGAAAATTCTCGCCCTCATAGAAGCAGTCTACCGGGCACACTTCAACGCAATCGGTATATTTGCAGCGTATGCAATTGTCGGTCACGACATACGTCATGAGGTACTCCAGCGATTCTCACGTTTGACGGCAGACAGGAACCAGAGATGGTCCGCTTATCCGCATCCGTTCGGGGACACGGCCGCTCATTTACCCCGTGAGGTAAAGGCTTTGCGGGGGCTTTGCAAGAATAATCCATGCGCCAAATAGCCACTTGGCGGGACAGTTTTCTAATCCTGATGCCAACCCTGCTTGAGCCTGTCGACGTCGCGGCGTTCCTTCTTGGTTGGACGGCCGCTGCCACGCTCGCGTGTCGCCTGCTCGAAGGCATTCGGCTTTTCGCCGGGAACGGCAGCGGGCGTCAGATCTTCATAAAGAAGGCGGGCTTCCTCGTAAGGCCCACGCCGGGCACCGGCAAGCAGAACACGCACGGTGACGTCGCGCCGGTCAAGCGAGACAACAACCACATCGCCGGTTTTCAGAGCATGGGAGGGCTGGGTAATACGGGCATCGTTGACCCGGACATCGCCGGACTCGATCGCCTTCTGGGCGATCGAGCGGGATTTTTGCAGACGCGTGAAGAACAGCCATTTGTCGAGACGCTGGCGGACAACCGGCGGAGACGGAGGCTGCTTTTCACCCATGCTGGGTCCTTATTTCTTCATCTGCTCCTTCAGGGCAGCAAGCTTGGCGAAAGGCGAATCCGGATCCATCGGCTTTTCCTTGCGCGGCGGACGGGCCTCGAACTTGGCAGCCTGCGGCTTGGCACCGCGATCGTTGCGATCGGGACGATCCTGACGGTCGCCCTTCTCGTGACGCTGGCCACCCTGCGGCTTGCCGCCGTCACGGCCGCGATTGCGGTCCGGCCGGCCGCCGCCACCGTTCTTACGGTTGTCGTCGGAACGGCCCTCACGGCGGCCTTCACCCTCGCGGCGTGGCTCGCCACCTTCGCGGCGGGCTTCACCCTGCGGTGCCCGGTTGTTGCCACCACGGCGATCGCCCTGCGGGCGTCCACCCGAGCGCTGATTGTCGTTGCGGCTGCCTGGACGCCACAGAAGAACCGGCTTGGCTTCGACAGCCTCGGCCAGTTCGCCAACAGCAGCCTGCTCGCCACCTGCAGCTTCGGCGGCAACCGGAACAGTCTCCGTAGCCTGTTCGGGCGCCGGTTCGGAAGCATGAGCCTCTTCGCCCGCGGCATCCGCATCATCATGATCGGCCGTCTCGGCCGGCGCATCGGAAGCAGCAGCGTCGGCTGCCGGTGCGGCAGATCCCGATTGCGTGGCGAGGAACGCAGCTGCATCCTCGACCTTGACGGCATCGGCACGGTAGCCGAGACCCTTGAGGATCTCTTCCATATCGTCCGGCGTCGCGCCGAGGATCGACAGCATGGCCGTCGTTGCGGTGAAGCGGCGGCCATCATAGGCACCGTCCGGACGCGCCGCCGTGCCCGGCTTCCACTGCAGCAGCGGACGGATCAGATCCGCCAGACGCTCGAGGATATCGATGCGGACAGCACGCTTTCCGAGGAACCGGAAACCGGCCAGCTTGTAGAAGGTGCGCTCGAAGGCCGGATCGGTGACCACCGAGGTGCGGCCGGCGGCCAGAACCGGGATCAGATCGCCATAACCGGGCTTGTCGAGACCGTCATTCTTCAACGCCCAAAGTAGCGTGATGAGTTCGGCCGGTGCAGGCTTCAAAAGAGCCGGCATGAAAATGTGGTAGGCGCCGAAGCGGATGCCATGGCGGCGGATCGAGGCACGAGCCTCCTGATCCAGCGACTTGACGTCATCGGCGACATCTCGGCGGAACATAACGCCGAGGTTTTCCACCAGCTGGAAGGCCAGGCCCTTGGCGAGACCTTCCAGATCTTCAGCGCGCGAAAGATCGTCGAGCGGCTTCAGCACCGTCGAGATATGATGATTGACGAAGCGCTCGATGCGGGCAAGCACATGCTCGCGGGCATTGCCCTGCAGTTGCTCGTCGGCGAGCAGCAGCACGCGCGGACGCATTACATGATCGCTGGCAGTCAGGCGTGCCACGGGATCGCCGAGCCAACGCACGAGACCATCCGACGACAAGGCCAGATCGGCATTGCCGGCCGCATGCAACCGTGCTGCCCGCGCCTCGAACTCGAGAGCCAGCGCCTTTTGTGCAGCCCCTTGCGCAGCGCGCGCGTCAAGGCTGTCGGCCACTGTCGCCAGCGTGAAACGGAACCCGGCCAATTGTCCCACATGATGACCTTCAACGAAGACATCGCCATTTACACTGATTTCAGCTTCCAACATCGCATTCTCTCTCAGGCGCTTCATGAGCACAGATGTCCTGCGATCAACAAAGCGTTTCGTCAACCTTTCATGTAACGCATCAGACAATCGATCTTCGATTTCCCGCGTCTTTTCTTGCCAGTGTGTCGGATCGGCAAGCCACCCCGGACGGTTGGACACATAGGTCCATGTCCTGATTTGTGCAATTCTCGCGGACAATGTGTCGATTTCACCGTCCGTATGGTCCGCCCGGCGAACCTGTTCGGCCATGAAATCTTCATTCACTGTGCCACGCCGGACGAGATCGGCATAGATCGTCGAAATCAGATCGGCATGCTGCGCCGGCGTTATACGCCGGTAGTCGGGAAGCGCACAGGCCTCCCAGAGTTTTTCTACACGCTCCGGTGTCGTCGCAACACTGGTAACCTCCGGATAGCGCGAAAGATAGTCCAAAGCCTGCTGATCCACCGCCGGCAAGGCCCGTGTAAGCCCGTGAACGGCAGGAGCGGCGTCCAAACTCTTCTTCAGGGCCTGGATGGACGCATAATTGAGCGACTTGGAGCGCCATTGCAGCACGCGGACCGGATCGAACTGATGCGATTCGATCCGGTGGACCAGTTCATTGTCGAACGGCTCGACCCGCGAGGTAACGCCAAAGGTACCGTCGCGCAGGTGACGGCCGGCGCGCCCGGCGATCTGCGCCAGTTCGCCGGGGTTGAGATCGCGGAACTGGTAACCGTCATATTTGCGGCCCTGGGCGAAGGCGACGTGATCGACGTCGAGGTTGAGGCCCATGCCGATCGCATCGGTCGCCACCAGATACTCGACGTCACCGGCCTGATAGAGCGCCACCTGTGCATTGCGCGTGCGCGGCGAAAGCGCGCCGAGCACGACGGCTGCACCGCCGCGCTGGCGGCGGATCAGCTCAGCGATCGCATAAACTTCCTCGGCCGAGAAGGCGACGATGGCGGTCCGTTGCGGCAAGCGGGTAATCTTCTTCGAGCCCGCATAGAGGAGCTGCGACAGACGCGGGCGCTCGACGACGGTAATACCCGGCAGCAGATGCTCAAGGATCGGCCGCATAGTAGAGGCACCAAGCAACAGCGTCTCGACGCGGCCACGCAAATGCATCAACCGGTCGGTGAAGATATGACCGCGCTCGAGATCACCCGCCAACTGCACTTCATCGATTGCGACGAAGGCGGCCTTGGTCTCGCGTGGCATGGCCTCGACGGTGCAAACCGAGAAGCGTGCCATATGCGGGGTAATCTTCTCCTCGCCGGTGATCAGCGCGACATTGTGAGCACCAACCTTTTCGACGACGCGCGTATAGACCTCACGCGCCAACAGGCGCAGCGGCAGGCCGATGACGCCGCTTTCGTGCGCAACCATGCGCTCGATCGCGTAATGCGTCTTGCCGGTATTGGTGGGGCCGAGCACCGCGATCACGCCGCGGCCGCTCAAGATCATCGGTTGGTCAGGCACTATATCGATCCCGCGCACTTTCAGTCTGCGAAGGCCATTCACGGCGTTTCAAGCCGTTCAACCGGCGCAGAACACATGCCCACGACAACGCACAAACGCAAGGGGCGCGCGGACATGAAACATGCAAATGGTGTCCTTTGCCGGTATTTCCACCCCCTCAGTTGCCGGATTCGGAACAGTGGTGGAACGAATCAGCGACGAAACGCAGACTCGCACGGATTCAGGGTTTGTTCACCGCTAGATATTGATTTCGTAAGCTGGATTCGCACCAGATGCTGAATCGCGATTTTGCGCTCTAGCGCTCGAAATCGGACGCATGGAACGCTCGCATATAAGAAATCATGAATTTGAGATTCGGAATCCAAATAACTGAATTTTCAGAAAAATTTGACCATGTTTTTGAACAGGTAACCTGCCCGCGAAAGACGCCGATTCCGAAGATGAAGAAGGAATGTGACGGCAACGAAACGCAACGCAACCGATTTCCTCCCGACAAGATGTGGTAGAGAATTCGGCGAAACAACCACGCCGCTCAGCGATCCCTCGCCAGATTCCAGTATCCAAATTGCCGTTTGCAGGGTCACTGAAAAATCTCTCGCTCGATACAACTGCATCTCTATGAAACGCGGCTCGTCCTTGGCGGCCGGAAACTCAAAACCGTGAAGCCATGCCGGTTTCCGGTGCGAATTTAACACTTCAACCAAAGCGGGAACGAATCGGCGACGAATCGCAGACACAGTTGGTTTCCCGGTTTGTTCACCGCTACATCATGTGGAAAATCAAATAGTTAACCATAGGAAACAGTGGATAACTGCGGATTTGACCACAGCGCCAAGCCGACGCGTTAACCTTTGCGGAAACGCAAAACGGCGCCCATGAGGCGCCGCCGGTATTGCGATGACCGGTCAGGATCAGACGAAGAACTGGCCACCATTGGCCGAAATCGTCGAGCCGGTGATGAAACCCGCATCATCGGATGCCAGGAACACGACAACCCGGGCGATTTCGTCGGGTTCTCCCAGGCGGCCAACGGGGATTTGCGGAATAATCCGTTCGTTCAGTACCTTCTCCGGAATGGCCCGGACCATTTCCGTGCCGATATAGCCTGGGCAGACGGCATTGACGGTGATCCCCTTGGCGGCGCCTTCCTGGGCGAGCGCCTTCGTAAAGCCGAGATCACCAGCCTTCGCCGCAGAATAATTTGCCTGGCCCATCTGACCCTTCTGGCCATTGATGGACGAAATATTGATGACACGGCCGAAATTGCGATCGCGCATGCCGGTCCAGACCGGATGCGTCATATTGAACAGCCCGGTGAGGTTGGTATCCACCACCTCGCCCCATTGTTCAGGCGTCATCTTGTGAAACATCGCATCGCGGGTGATGCCGGCATTGTTGATCAGAATTTCGATCGGGCCGAGATCGTCAACGACACGTGCAATTCCTTTTGTACATTCCTTGTAGTCGGACACGTCCCACTTGTAGGTCGGGATACCCGTGACCTCGGTGAAGGCCTGCGCCTTTTCGTCATTGCCGGCATAAGTCGCGGCAACTTTATATCCGGCCGTCTTCAAGGCGATGGATATCGCGGCGCCAATACCGCGCGATCCGCCTGTGACCAATGCTACTCTGCTCATCGTCTCTCCCCTATTGTCTCTTTTTTATCTCGGCACCGATGACGGCGAGCACAAATGGCTCGCCCGGTTCCTGCTTTAGACATTGCTCCGGCTCACGCAACCGGAGCATCGCTTAACGAGTGATTTTCACAGCCGTTCGACACACATGGCGACACCCATGCCGCCACCGATGCACAGCGTCGCCAGCCCCTTGGAAACGCCACGCCGCTTCATTTCGAACAGAAGCGTATTCAGTACGCGCGCACCGGACGCACCGATCGGGTGGCCGATGGCAATGGCGCCGCCATTGACGTTGACGATCGAGGTATCCCAGCCGAGATCCTTGTTGACAGCGCAGGCCTGCGCAGCAAACGCCTCATTGGCCTCGACCAGTTCGACATCGGCAACCGACCATCCGGCTCTTTCCAAGGCCTTGCGGGAAGCCGGGATCGGGCCTGTGCCCATGATTTGCGGATCGACGCCGGCCGTTGCCCAGGAGACGATGCGGGCCAACGGCTGGATGCCACGGCGTCCGGCTTCGGCTTCGGACATCAGCAGCGTTGCTGCCGCACCATCATTCAGGCCCGAGGCGTTGGCAGCGGTAACCGTGCCTTCCTTGTCGAAGGCCGGGCGCAGTTTCGCCATCGAATCCAGCGTGGCGCCATGGCGGATATACTCGTCCTGATCGACAGTGACGTCGCCCTTGCGGCTCTTGACGATGAAGGGAATGATCTCGTCGGCAAAACGTCCGGCCTTCTGTGCCGCCTCGGCCTTGTTCTGCGACCCCAGTGCAAACACATCCTGCTCTTCGCGCGACAGCTGCCACTTCTTGGCAACGTTCTCCGCTGTCGTTCCCATGTGGTAGCCGTAGAATGCGTCGGTCAGGCCGTCCTTGATCATCGTATCGATCATCTTGAAGTCGCCCATTTTGACGCCACCGCGCAGATGCGCGCAGTGCGGTGCCATCGACATCGATTCCATGCCGCCGGCAACGATGATCTTGGCATCGCCGGTTGCAATCTGCTGCATGCCGAGCGCAACGGCGCGCAGGCCTGAGCCGCAGAGCTGGTTCATGCCCCAGGCTGTTGCTTCCTGCGGAATACCGGCCTTCATTGCCGCCTGGCGAGCGGGGTTCTGGCCTTCGCCAGCCGACAGGACCTGGCCGAGGATGACTTCATCGACTTCGGCTGCGGCCACGCCAGCTCGCTCAAGCACGCCCTTGATAACGGCGGCTCCAAGTTCGTGAGCGGGCGTGTTGGCAAAGGAGCCGTTGAACGACCCGACCGCAGTGCGGCCGGCGCTGGCGATGACGATGGAGGGAGTGCTCATCAGATGTTTCCTCGTTCTTTTTCTCGCAATTGCTAAAGACTGGCAAAGGTCACCGCGCAAGTCAAACGCCTTGATGCAGCGGCCGCCGTTTCGCTTCGCAATCGCGTCCCGATGCAAAATTTTGCACCTGCGTCCACGCATTGCACAAAGAGATTGTCAGAACCCATTTTTTGCGGGTACTCTGAAAAACGCAATAAAGACGGGAACATGGGGAGGAGACCCAGATGGCTAAACACGACGGTCAGATCGTAATTAAAAAATATGCCAACCGGAGGCTCTATAATACCGGAACAAGCACCTATGTGACGCTCGACGATCTCGCGGTGATGGTGAAAAAGGGAGAGGAATTCACCGTCCAGGACGCGAAGTCAGGCGATGACATCACCCATTCGGTGCTGACACAGATCATTTTCGAGCAAGAATCCAAGACTGGTAACACGCTGTTGCCGATCTCCTTCCTGCGCCAGTTGATCTCGTTTTATGGCGACCAGATGCAGATGGTGGTGCCGAGCTACCTCGAGCATTCGATGCAGGCGTTTACCGACCAGCAGTCGCAGATGCGCGAACAGATCAACAAGGCTTTTGGTGATACGCCGCTTGGCAAGAATCTGGCGGTGCCGATGCAACTGGTGGAAGAACAGGTCAAGCGCAACACCGACCTTTTCCATCAGGCCATGCAGATGTTTTCGCCCTTCATGGCAGCAGCACCCGCCGCCAAGGAACCGCGCAAGGCGGAAGCCAAGGATATCGATGAGCTGAAGGAACAGCTACGCGCCCTGCAGACGAAGCTGGAAAATCTCGGCTGAGTATTTTGGTCCCTGCCAGTCTTTATCAGTTCTGCTGAAACCACTCTTGAACGGCACTCGCATATGGATGCGGGGGGCAACGATCTCCCACTTCTCCCCAGCGGGGAGAAGTGCCGAACGCAGTGAGGCGATGAGGGCGGCTTCGGCGAAGCCGGAGCCAGAAAGAAGGTGCCTTCGGCCCCCTCATCCGGCGCTTCGCGCCACCTTCTCCCCGATGGGGAGAAGAGGGAGTACGCGAAAGCTCACAACCCGATGGAAACATCCCGTCCTGCCGTGCGCATCGACACGGAGAAGCCGGCAATGACGTCGATGAAGCTGATCGTCATCAGGATAAAGAAGACGTGGGTCGCGGCATTGGCGACCAGCAGGAATTCCACCAGGAAAACGATGAACAGCACCATCGAGAGCAGATGATCCATCAGCGCCTTTGAGCTGATGCGGGTCGCCTTGAGGATCTCGACGAAGAGCAGAACAAGCGCGATAACGATCATCAGGTCGCCCATGCTCATCGTCCACACCGCACCGGACAGCATTGTCATCGAGAAAACCGTGTTTTCGAAAACTGTGACACCGCCGCTTCCAAGCACGCCCATCATTCCAAGATTGTAGAGAATGAACGGCAGGATCAGCAACGGAATGGCGGCAATCATCGGCAACGGCTCCCAGTTTTTCGCGCCAGCCTCTCATGCCGGGCGTTGATCGGATATGTGCCTTACGGCGCGGCAAGCGTCAAGAAAACGGCCGTGGCTGGCAATTAGGGCAGGGGTTTGGGAAAACTATGACGGTGGAAGAGGAAAACGCACCGCGCCACTCGCAAACGAACAACGCAAAAAGGGCCGGCGAAAAGCCAGCCCTTTCAAATACAGCCTGACGGCACCGCTGATTAAGCGGAAGCCTTCGGGGTCAGAACCTGACGGCCGCGATACATGCCTGTCTTCAGGTCGATGTGGTGCGGACGGCGCAATTCGCCGGAATTCTTGTCTTCGATGTAGGTCGGTGTCTTCAGCGCATCAGCGGAGCGGCGCATGCCACGCTTGGACGGGCTTGTTTTTCTTTTAGGTACAGCCATTTCATACTCCACTTATCGGGCGAAACTCTGTTTCTCGGCCAGACCGTTGGCCGGGAAAAACAGATGTCAATCTCGGAATTTGCCGGGCTTATACATGCCCCACAGGCGTTTGACCAGTCCCCACAGCTATTTTTTCGCAAGGGCTGCGGTAGAAATGGATCAGGCCTCGCCCTCCGGCACGATCCAGGTTTCCTTCAGCGCAGCCTCCTGCCATTTCTGGAAGGCTGGATGGGTCTTGACCGCATCCATATATTCCAGCGAGCCAGGATTGCGGGTGAGGTCGTAAACCTCGAAGCGGTTGACCACCGGGGCAAACATCGCATCGGCTGCGGTAAAGCGACCAAACAGGAACGGACCACCGGAGCGGGCCACGGCCTCGCGCCAGATCGTCTCGATCCGCTCGACATCGTCCATCACACCCTCCGGCAGATCGCTGGCCCGCTTTTCGCGGCGGATGTTCATCGGGCAGGCGCTGCGCAGCGCGCGGAAACCCGAGAGCATTTCCATCGAATAGGCCCGCGCCACCGCCCGCTCCGCAGGATCGCTGGGCCAAAGCCCGGCATCCGGAAAAAGCTCGGCGGCGTATTCTATGATCGCCAGCGACTGCCAGACGCGGACATCGCCATGATGCAGAACGGGAACCTGACCTGTTGGAGAGATATCCTTCAATTTCGGATTGCCGGCCGGATAATCGAAGGGGATGAGCACATCCTCGAACGGAATGCCGCAGGCTTCCAGCGCCAGCCAGGGCCGGAACGACCAGGAAGAATAGTTCTTGTTGGCGACATAGAGCGTCAGCTTGGTCATCGGTCTTCCGATCCTTGTGAGGTGAAGCCTGCTATAAATGACACAATATCATCACAGCCAATGAAAAGACCTGATATCACTCATAAAGGCATTTGATATATTCGCCGGACCGGCTCGCACGGCGCTCGATCAGCGAGGCCAGACTGCGCAGTCCACGGCCGGGTTTACCGGCGTTCCGCTCGATCGGGTTGGGCAAGGATACGGCGAGAAGTGCGGCCTGCCGCCGGGTGAGCTTTGCAGCGGGAACGCCGAAATGGTGTCGTGCCGCCGCTTCGGCACCATAGATGCCGGGTCCCCATTCGGCGACGTTGAGATAGAGTTCCATCATCCGTTGCTTGCTCCAGACGAAATCCGCCGCCAGCGCCAGAGGCAGCTCCATCCCCTTGCGAATGAAGGAGCGGCCATTCCACAGGAACAGGTTCTTGGCCGTCTGCATCGGGATCGTCGAGGCGCCACGCGTGGATTCGCCTTCCAGCGCATCCGTGACGACACCGCGCATCTGCACCCAGTCAACGCCATCATGAATACAGAACTGGCCATCCTCCGACATCATCACCGATCGCACCAGATTGGGCGATATATCCTCGAAGGCGACCCACTGGCGGTCATAGCCGCGGAAAAGCACGAGATCGCGCAGCATCAGCGTTGAAATCGGATGGATGAAGCTTGGGGCGTAAAGCACGATCAAAACATAGGGTAACAGGACAACGACAATCGCGATCAATGCGATCTGCCGCCAGCGCTGCCGCAAGGCCTGACCCCATCCTCGCGAACGGCTGGAAGACACGTCCTCTTCCTCCCCCCGAGTTTCCGGTACGATGTCCACGCCTGAAACGCCCGCCTGATAATCCATCCGATTTTCATAGAGCAAGCACGGCTAAATTTGAATGATTTTCTCGGCACTACACAGCAAGCCGCGCCTGCTGTTGCCGATATGGTAAAATCCCGTTGCCAGTAGACGCGCAGTCATGGCAAACAGCGCCGCATGAGCGAGACATCCTTCGAAATCCGCCTGAAGAGCAACGCCGCAGACATCGAGGCCTGCCTGACCGGCATTCTCGATGAAAAACCGCAGGCAGACGAAATTGCCCGCCCCGCACCGCTGATTGCCGCCATGCGCCACGGCGTCCTGAACGGCGGCAAGCGCCTGCGCCCGTTCCTGGTGATGGAAAGCACCGCTTTTCTTGGCGGCGACCGGCAAGCGGCCCTGCGTATCGGCGCAGCACTTGAATGCGTTCACAGCTATTCGCTTGTACATGACGATCTTCCGGCCATGGACGATGACGCTGTCAGACGCGGCCAGCCGACCGTGCATATCGCCTATGGCGAAGCCAACGCGATCCTGGCCGGCGACAGCCTACTGACGCTCGCCTTCGACATCATCGCCGCCCCGGAAACCAACCTCACCGATCGGCAAAAAACCGAACTGGTGCTGGCGCTGGCGCGCGCCTCCGGCATCGGCGGCATGGCAGGCGGCCAGGCGCTCGATCTCGCTGCAGAGACATCGATACCGGACGAAGCCGCGATCGTGACGCTGCAGGCAATGAAGACCGGCGCGCTGATCCGCTTTGCCTGCGAGGCGGGTGCCATCATCTCCGGAAGCAGCGCCGACGAGCGCCTGCTGATGCGAACCTATGGCGAAACCATTGGCCTAGCCTTCCAGCTGGCCGACGATCTGCTGGATCTGACGGCGGATGCGGAGACGATGGGCAAGGCAACCGGCAAGGATGCGGCTAGGGGCAAGGGCACGCTGGTTTCGCTGCGCGGCCAGGCCTGGGCAGAAACCCGGCTGGCATCCCTCGTTGCCGACGCTGCCGCTTTGCTTGAGCCATTCGGCACACGCGCCGATATTCTCAACGAGACCGCCCGCTTCATCGCCAACCGCAGTCATTAACGGCCACACGGTTCTGCCCGGCGGATGAGGTACAGGTGTGGCCTGACACCCTGCCTGCTCCGCCAGCCAAAATTGTCACCGCAACAAGAATGCGCATTCTCTTTACATCCGTGCCGGGCATGATGGCTGCCTGCCGCGCTTGAAAGCGCCGCATCGGAGATTGCGCATGTCAAACCTTCTGCCCTACCTGCCGCAACTGATGGTCGCCTGGGGCGCCTATATCATCGCCACCGCCTCGCCCGGGCCTGCGATCGTCGCGATCATCTCAACCTCGATCAGCCGTGGCCGCGCCGGCGGACTGGCGCTTGCGGCGGGCGTTCTGGCAGGCTCCTACACCTGGGCGATGCTGGCGGCTGCCGGGCTTTCGGCGCTGATCCGCACGTATGGCAACGCGCTCTTCATCCTGAAGATCGCGGGTGGGCTCTATCTGCTCTGGCTGGCGTTCAAGGCATTGAAAGCGGCGATGCGGAAGGAAACCGAAGCAGCCGTGCTGCTCGAAAAGCAGCCGCCCTCGCTTCGCCGTCTTTACCTCAAGGGCCTTGGCATCCACCTGACCAATCCGAAGGCGATCTTTTCCTGGCTGACGCTGGTTTCGCTCGGCACGCCGCAAGATGCGCCGCAGGTCATGCCGATCCTGATCGCCGGCTGCATGCTGCTGGGCGTCATCATCTTCCTGGGCTTTGCGTTGCTGTTTTCGATCGATCCCGTGCACCGGGGTTACAGGAAGTCCCGCCGCTGGATCGAGGGCGCCATGGCAGGTTTCTTCGCCTTCGCCGGCCTGAAGCTGCTGACGGTGAAACTATAGCCTATTCGGCCGCAGCCTGACCCTGGCCAAAACGCTTCTCGATATATTCACCGACAAGCGTCTCGAAATCGCCGGCAATATTGGTGCCGCGGATCGTCAGCGCCTTCTTGCCATCGATATAGACTGGCGCGGCCGGAAGCTCGCCGGTGCCAGGCAGCGAAATACCGATATCGGCATGTTTGCTTTCACCCGGACCATTGACGATGCAGCCCATGACGGCGACCTTCAGGCCTTCGACGCCCGGATATTTTTCGCGCCAGACCGGCATGTTACGGCGGATATCGCCTTCGATCTTCTGCGCCAGCTCCTGGAACACCGTCGAGGTGGTGCGTCCGCAGCCCGGACAGGCGGCGACAACCGGAATGAACTGGCGGAAACCCATGACCTGCAGCAGTTCCTGCGCCACCTGCACCTCACGGGTACGGTCGCCACCGGGCTCCGGCGTCAGCGAGATGCGGATCGTATCGCCGATACCCTGCTGCATGAGAATGCCAAGAGAAGCAGCGGACGAGACGATGCCCTTCGAACCCATGCCAGCTTCGGTCAAGCCGAGATGCAGGGCATGGTTGGAGCGGGTCGACAGCATCGCATAGCAGGCGATCAGATCCTGCACATTCGAAACCTTGGCCGACAGGATGATGCGATTGCGCGGCAGGCCGATTTCCTCGGCAAGCTCAGCCGAAATCAGCGCCGACTGCACGATCGTCTCGCGCATCACCTGTTGGGCTGTCAGCGGAAAGCCGTTGGCCTGATTGTCGTCCATCATCTTGGTCAGGAGTTCCTGATCCAGGGACCCCCAATTGACGCCGATGCGGACCGGCTTGTCGAACTGGATGGCGCGCTCGATGATCTCGGCGAACTGCTTGTCTTTCTTGGCCTTGAAGCCGACATTGCCGGGATTGATGCGGTACTTTGCCAAGGCCTCGGCGCAGGCAGGATGGTCGGCCAAAAGCTTGTGGCCGATATAGTGGAAATCGCCGATCAGCGGCACATCGAGGCCGAGGCGCTCCAGGCGTTCGCGGATCTTCGGCACGGCGGCAGCGCTTTCGTCGCGATCGACGGTAATGCGCACCAATTCGGAACCGGCCCGGTGAAGGGCGGCAACCTGGGCGACGGTCGCATCGATATCTGCCGTATCGGTATTGGTCATCGATTGGACGACCACGGGCGCTGAGCCCCCGACGATCACCCCGCCAACATCGACGGCAACGGAGGCCCTGCGGGGTTGCGGTTCGTAATCGAAGGCGGAAGACATGAAAGCCCCTTGCACGTGCTGTTGCGGCGACTTTCCCTGAGGTGGATGAGGAAAGCCGCCTTGTCAACGGCAACATTCATGGATTGACGGCGATTTGATGTCTGCGGACCGCCAATCAGCTCATCGCCCAAAGCCCCTCATCCGGTCTGTCGGCCACCTTCTCCCCGTAAACGGGGAGAAGGGACAAGCGGCAAACTCCGTCGTACCCTCTCCCCGCAAGCGGGGAGAGGG
>UCNE01000004.1 GCA_900473685.1 Hyphomicrobiales bacterium | reverse complement strand
AACATTCCGAGCCGATTGACAACAGGGGCGGCCGTCAGTTCAAGGCAACCTCAGCCATCGAGACCACAAAATACGGTTCATCTCGCATGCCCTGAAAACCGAGTATCCCACGATGACGTGGCCTGCCGTTGAAGCCATGCTGCGAAGCGAGTTGAAGCTGAACCTTAGCTCCGAAGCGTTCAAGGCCATTCGTAGGGTAAAATTCTAAGCGTTTTTATTACCCTATGCAATCCCGCCCTAACCGGTACTATGGCCCCACAAGCAAACACGAACCGGAACCGCAGTAATGCATTACATTAAAATCAAACAACTAAAGACTAAGATCGATTGCAGCACGAATTGCATTTACGACCTTGTTAAGCAGGGCATCCTTCCCAAGCCGGTTAAGCTTGGCGGCGAAAACATTTGGCGTGTGGACCTTGTAGATACTGCCATTGCCCAAATGGCCGAAGTTCAGGGTGCAGGCTGGGCACTGCCACAGGCTCCATAATCACCCAACGCCAATCACGGACAACTAACGTGGGTTAGTTCTAAGTGTATTTAAAGTAACGCCGAGCATCGACCGAGCTTTTCTTTTGTGTTATGCAAAGTTTATACTTGCTAGCCGTGCGGCAGTCGAGTTAAACATACTTACATAAATTTTAACGGCGAGTTTATACTGTGGAAAAGCGATTCAACTTCGTGCTTAAGGACGAAGATTTGGCGACGTTGCAAAAGGCTGCATCGGCACTGGGCGTCAGCGCCTCGGCATTCGTGCGCATGGCAACAATGTCGACGGCAGCTCGCACGCTGCGCTCGCCACAGGACGCACAAGATGTGCTCGCCGCATAAAGCAAAAGGCCCGACGCGCGAACGTGGGCCTTTTGTATTCATTTAACGGCTAAGCCGGTAGCACAGGACATAAGCAACCTAAGTGTTACCACAAGCGACGCCGTTAAGCAACTGAAAATACCGGGTGGAGTAACCGGAAATGCTCACGGAATCAATAGGATGTATTCGAATCTTCAATATATGTGTGAAGCCCTTGGCGGGTCATGGCGTTCGGACGGCAACGGTAGTGCGCCGTGCCCTGTCTGCCAGCCCGAAGGACGTCGCGACCAAGTAGCGCTGTCCATGCGTTACGGCAGCACAACGGGCAAGCCGACAATGAACTGCCACAGGCTTGGGTGCAGCTGGCAGTCACTTACACGGGAACTGGCACGGCTGCGGCTATGGCCTGTTCCTACGCTTAGCCTCGAGGAACTTGAAGCTCTTAAGCGCCGCAACGAATCCCGTGAAGCAGAAACGCGCAAGTTTGCGCAGTCTCTTTGGGACATGGCCAAGCCCATCGGCGGCACGCCGGGAGAGGCTTACCTGCGCACCCGTGGGATCGATTGCCTCCTGCCCCCGAGCATGCGATTCACCTTCAGCGCATGGCATAGCGGTGCCCAAGCTGTTTACCCCGCCATCATTTCACGGTTGCGTATGGAGGACGGTATTGCCCTTCACCGGACGTATCTGGATGTGCTTGGCACCGGTAAAGCGGCCATTCAAGACAATAAAAAGATGCTTGGTTCGGTTCTCGGTGGCGCCGTGGTGCTGGCGGAAAATTCCCGCAAGGTGCTCGCTGTAACCGAAGGTATCGAAACGGGTTTGAGCTTGTGCAGCGGTCACCTAGCCGCCCGGTTCGGTCCCATGACCGTTGTTGCCGCTTTGAGCGCGGGCGGTATGGGCAGGCTAGGCATACCGAACGCCCCAACCGGAGGACAGCTAGTAATTGCAAGCGATGGTGACACGGCCGGTTCCGAAAGTGCCGGTAAGCTTGCGGTGTTTGCGCAGAGCCTTGGATGGAATGTGCACCATGCCCCGGCACCGGACGGTATGGACTGGAATGACGTACTGCGGAGTGCCGCACGATGACCGATGCAATAGAAGACGTTACCCCGCTCGCGCAGATTCGTGGAACCGCCGCACAGTCCGGCATACCGAAGCGACCACTGCCGGAACCCAAGTTGCTGGACGTACCGGCCTTCAACGGTGCCGCCCTATTGCCGGTGTCCCTGCGCTGGTGGATCGAGGACGAAGCCAACCGCATCGGCGGCCCGGTCGAGTTCGCAGCCGTCACTGCACTGGCAACCCTGGGGGCTATCGCATCGCCCAAGGTGCTGGTGCAGCTTGCCGCCAACAACACCGATTACAAAGTGGCAATCACGAACTGGGGTGCCTGCATCGGCGACCCGTCCACCAAAAAGTCGCCGCTTATCGGTGCCGCCATGCGCCACATCAAAGATATCGAGAAGTTTGAAAGCAAGGCATTTGAGGACGAGCTGGCCGCCTTCGAGAAAAAGCTCAAGCGCCACAGCACCAAGGTAGGGATCATCGAAACCCGCATTAAAAAGCTGCTCACCAAGATAGACGCCGAACCGGCCAATGAAGACTTGCCGTCCCAGCTGGAAAGCGCAGACGTCGAATTGTCCCTGTTGGAGGCAGCGGCACCTGAGCGCCCAGCGTGCCGTCAGTACGTGGTGAACGACACAACCGTGGAACGGCTGGGCATGACGCTGGCGCACTCCCCGGGTGTGTTCTACTTCCGAGACGAGTTGCCCGGTCTGCTTAACGTTCTCAACCGTGAAGACAGAGCGCACGAGCGGCCCTTCCTACTTGAGGCATTCAACGGCAAGGATGGTTACAAGGTTGAACGGGTATCCCGAGAGGACGTGTATATTGACCAGAACGTGCTGACCCTGTTCGGCGGCATCCAGCCCGACCGCATCATGCCGCTGGTTCAGTCGGCTATGGACAACTCGGCCGACAACGACGGCTTTATGGCGCGGTTCCAGCTTATGGTTTACCCGGATTACGAATACCGGGATGGGCAAGATCGCACGCCGCACGCAGAGTCTTTTACAAAGGCCGCCGAGGTGTTTCAGCGCCTCGCCATGCTACCGAAGATGGACACGGCCTTGACGTTCGAAGCCAGCGCGATGGCGATGTTCGGAGACTGGCGAAACGCTCTTAATCACCGGTGCGCAACCGACCCCGAAATGCACAGCGCCATGAAGGCGGCACTGGGAAAATACGACAAGCTTTGCGGTGGTCTGGCCGGGCTGTTCTGCTTGGTGGCGGAGGCGGCAGAGGTTCAGGTCGAACACGTTACCCGCGCAATCGCATGGTGCAACTTCCTGGAACCGCATGCGGCCCGAGTTTATGGAATGGCAGGCACGGCCGATCTTAAGGCGGCGAACCTCATTCTTTCGCGCAAAGAGCATCCTTCGGTAAAGGACGGTTTCTCGTTCCGTACCATCACCAAAAGCGGCTGGGCTGGCTGCACCGACGAAAAGGTCGCCCGTGAGGCATTGGAGGTCCTTAAGGACTTCGGGCACCTGTGCGAGATGGACAAACCGTCGAGTAAACAGGGCGGCCGACCAACCACGCGGTACGAGTGGCTGTAATAGTTCCGGCATCAAGATAATCGCAAAGGGGCCGAAAGGCCCCTTTTGGCGTTTTGGGGGTTATGGGGGGAGGGTAGCCAGGGCGCAGGGCCGCGCAAAAGGGGGTTATGGGGTTTTGGGGGTAGGTACCCGGCCCCCAGCCCTGCAAAAACATACAATATATTATAAATCTCTAATATAATAAGTGAAAATTGGGCCAATGTATGTGTACGTGTAAGGGGGGGGTAGGGCCGTGGGGGCTAGGTAGTCACACCCCAAAACCCCCAATACCCTTGGCAGCGGTTTTCGGCATGTTCGAACATCGCAAGCATCTAGTTGCAGAATGCAGGCGGTGTTAGCGCTAGCTCTTAAGGGCGGGGCAAACAGGCTGCAATCCTTGGCAGGGCAGGGCAAGGCTAGGGCAGGGCAAGCAAACGGCAGCCGGGTGCCATGGTGGTGCCAAAAGCCAGCCAAACGCACCAGCGGGCTTGCATGGCGGCGGTATATTAGCACTCACCACATATGCCCAGTTGCCCAGCCGCTCCTACACCGTCGGCCTCTAACCTTCACGGTAGATATAGACTCCCAACGGTCGTTTGCTGCATGCACCGCCGAACAATACTTGAATAGTAAAACAACAGCTTTACTTGGGGCGTTGCTTTGCTTACGGTACATACCAAAGCAAATCTAGGACATTAATATGGAGTCAACCTATCTTCGCGATAAAGTCCCCACTTGTTTCATGGACGAGTCAGTATATCGGTATCTGGAAAACTTGCAGCACGACACAGGCGAAACGATTAGCGCCTTGATCGAACGCATTGTTCGCGGGCACATGGAAGCATCCAAGGCCGCAGCAAATGGCTAGGCGTCCGCGCACACCTGACATGTCAAACCTACCCGCGCCGCCACCGGTTCCCGGTCGAGAAAGCAACGGTCACTTTGCCCCCGGCAACCAACTGGCAGTTGGGAACAAGGGCAACCGCAATAAAATTTTCCACGACGAGGCGCAGCTGTATCAGGCGTTTCTCGACTACACGGCCTACGTTGATGCCAACCCGTACCTTTTGCCAAAGCAGGCCCAGTTTAAAGGCCGCCCGGTTGACCTGAACGATAAGCAGATGCGCCCCTACAGCGTGACCGGCTTCTTGAAGCATGCGGGCATCTGGGCACGGCGGTGGAGCGAGTGGAAGAAGGGCGACAAGGCCCGGCCAGACCTTGCCGAAGCCATCGAGCAGATCGAGGCCGAGATTTACGACCAGAAGCTGAGCGGTGCCATTGCCAACATCTTTAGCGGCATGGTCACCACCCGCGATTTGAAGCTGGCCGAGCGAACTGAGGTCGGCGGCTTTACCGGTGCCCCCGCCATGGCATTCACCATTGCCCCGATACAGGCTGGCACGTTCCTTCCGCCTATGGAAGGCGCTGAATTCCCAGCGGCAGCGCCAGCCGTGGCACAAAATGCCCAGGCACCCGCCCCGATGCAGCCGCAGGCCTCCAAGGCGGAAGAGCCCGAGCCCAAGAAACAGGCCCCGCCTGCGCTGGTTGCTGGCGAATGGTCGCGAACGGCAGCCGACGACCAAGTGTCCTATCGGTACAACCCGGACAGCGGCAACATGGAACAGTTCAACCCCGGAGAGGCATAATGGAATTCGCGCACAAGGTTGCCATGGCACTCGACCGCCACACCTCCACGCAATGGGCCATCGGGGCAGGGCACAGCCGGTCAAGCACGCCCGACAAGCCCCACATGGCAGTCAAGGTTGCCTGCCAGCCGAACAGCGAGCGCACCGGGTTCAAGCGCATACATATCAAGGAGGTCGTCTACGCAAGCGCAGCTGCGTTGACGTTCACGGACTTTGTAACCGCCGTGCAGGATGAATACCGGGTGTCAAATGTTGCCATGCAGATCAAGGATGTTGGCTACTGGGCCATCTTGCAGGCCAAGGGCATCTCGCCACAGCTGGCACTGTACTTGGATCGCACCGGAGTCGAACTGATCTTTCCCAAGGCATACACACCAGACGAGGCCCGCGCTTGCACCTCACTGGCCTTCGCTGCCGCCTCCATCGCCCTGCTTCAAGCTGACGGCGGGGTTTCCTTCCTCTAGCCTCTTGTCCCTATGGCTGTTTACATCTACAGGTTGAGTTGAACGGCACAACCAACCGACAACGGGAAGATGTAAATGCTTAGGACCATTGCAGCCGCCGCCTTCGCCCTTACCTCATTAACAGCCGTGGCGCAGGCCGCACTAACCAACGATGAGCTTGTCGTGGGCTTTAACATCGGTGTGGTTTCCGCCATGGAATGCCAGTGGCGGGATATGATTGATGCAGACAAGTTCGCCGCATTCTCGGAACCGCTGCTGGAACGTACTGACTACTACGTCGAATACCGGCGTGGACAGATCGCCGCTTACGGCGAGAACGCCAACGCGGTATGTGCAAAGGCGACACCCTTCGCCGTCCAATTTTTTAAGTGACCGGCACAAAGGGGGAGTGAACACTATGGCTAACCTTGTTGCCTATTATCGCGTATCAACACAACGTCAGGGCGATAGCGGCCTTGGGCTGGATGCGCAGGAAAGCCTAGTTAAGCGTTATGCAACCAACGCCGGGCACACGATCACCGCCACGTTTATCGAAGTCGAAAGCGGCACTAAGAACGAGCGCCCCCAGCTGTCTGCCGCCCTTGCCGCAGCCAAGGCGACCGGGGCAACCCTTGCCGTTGCGAAGCTCGACCGGCTGGGCCGCAATGCCGCCTTTTTGCTGGCCCTGCTTGACGCTGGCACAGAGGTGGTGTTTTGCGACCAGCCGCACATCAACCGCCTAACGATTGGCATCCTTGCGGTTGTGGCCGAGCACGAGGCCAAGATGATAAGCGAGCGCACCAAGGCGGCTTTACAGGCGGCCCGTGGGCGCGGGCAAAAGCTGGGCTTTGCCAACCCCAGCCGGGGCGGCCAAGCCGCACAGGCAGCCGCCCTTGCCGGTGCCAACCGCATTCAAACTGCGGACGCCCACGCTACCAAGGTGGCACCCCGCATTTACACCCTGCGGGGCCGTGGTCTTACCCTTCAACAGGTGGCTGACGAGCTCAACGAGGGCAGCATTGCCACGGCACGGGGAGGGCGGTGGCACGCGACGACCGTTGCCAACGTGCTGAAACGGCTGGCGGCTTAGCCTTCACGGGGAGCAACCCAGACGATATATAAACACGCAACGGCGATGCAACGCAGGCCGCAACGGAGTAAAGCAATTGACCAAGAAGATCCTTACCGCACAGCAACTTGTTGATGCGGGCTATGAGCGCATCACCGCCATTCGCAAAATGGGCAGCACTTACCACAACATGTTGAATGTGACGGCTCATGGCACGCTGGTGTACATGGACCCCAGCAATGACGACGTGCTTTACATCGGCGGCACCGACAAGGACAAGAAGGGTGCCAGTGGGTACAACAACTGGATTGTAATGTTCGCCAACAAGCCGATCAGCAAGGCTGGCGAAACGCAGTTGAAATGCAGCACGAGCATGATCGCCGATGGTCTTAAGTCGGTTGACGTATGGTTCCTGCCTGCCAAGGTCGGCGGCGGCGAAAATGCTGACACGATGCGAAACGAGTACTGGCAGCGATGGTTCGCCTAAGCCTTCACGGTTAACCAACCTCCGTTCGCCGAACGTTAGATCCGTATACACAGCCAACCCGTTGCGGCCACGTCTCGCAAACATCGGTTGAAGTTACTGTAACGTACTTCCCTTATTGCGATTCCTGTCTACCTTGGAAACGACGGTCCGAACCGTCTGCTGAAGAAGGGGTACCCTAATGTCAAATGAGAAGAAACCCGAGATGCAGCGCGGCCTAAGCCGCCGTGACCTGCTTGTTGCAAGCACAGTCCTTGCGGCAACCGGAGCATCACTGGCCAGCTCCAAGGCGGCCAACGCACAGCAGGCAGCTCCTACTGGTCGTGCGGGCAGCAAGCCAAATATTCTGATGATCATGGCGGATGACATCGGCTGGTTCAATACAAGCATCTACAATCGCGGCATCATGGGTTACCGGACGCCGAACATCGACCGCATCGGCAATGAGGGCGGATTGTTCACCGACTGGTATGGTGAGCAAAGCTGCACCGCCGGTCGTGCTGCGTTCATCACAGGCCAGTCTCCGATCCGTACGGGTCTCACGAAGGTCGGATTACCGGGTGCCGATATTGGCCTGCGTGCCGAAGACCCAAGCGTTGCAGAATTTCTCAAGCCGCTCGGCTATGCGACGGGACAGTTCGGCAAGAACCACCTGGGCGACAAGGACGAGTTCCTTCCCACGAACCATGGCTTCGACGAGTTCTTCGGCAACCTTTACCATCTGAATGCCGAGGAAGAGCCAGAAAATCCGGACTATCCGAAGGACCCGGCATTTGGAAAGCGGTTCGGTCCGCGTGGGGTGATCAAGGCATCGGCCGACGGAAAGATCGAAGATACCGGCGCACTCAATACCAAAAGAATGGAGACGGTCGACGAAGAGTTCTTGGGCGCGGCGCTTGACTTCATCGACCGCCAGCATAGTGCCGACAAGCCATGGTTCTGCTACTTCAATCCGAGCCGTATGCATGTATGGACGCATCTGAAGCCCGCTTCGAAAGGCAAGACCGGTCTTGGCGTTTACGCGGACGGAATGGTGGAACTTGACGGCTATGTCGGTCAGTTGCTCCAAAAGCTCGACGATCTTGGTGTGGCGGAGAACACCATCGTGGTGTTCACGACCGACAACGGCGCGGAAGTGATGTCCTGGCCAGATGGCGGCAACACTCCCTTCCGAGGCGAGAAGGCAACGAACTGGGAAGGCGGCTATCGTGTGCCGATGGTGATCCGTTGGCCCGGAACGATCAAACCTGGCACGACCTTCAACGAGACTTTCTCGCATTACGATCTTGTTCCAACTTTTGCAGCCGCAGGCGGCGATCCGGATGTCGTGGAGAAGTGCCTCAAGGGCGGTCGGTTCGGAACTAAGACGTTCAAGGTCCACCTCGACGGCTACAATCTCATGCCGTTCTTCAAAGGCGAGGTGAAAGATGCCCCGCGCAACGAGTTCGTCTACTGGAATGACGACGGCCAGCTTGTCGCTATCCGCTACAACGAGTGGAAGGCGGTCTTTCTGGAACAGAACCACGAGCGATTGGGTGTCTGGATGGGCCAGTTCGACGAACTGCGCCTGCCCAAGCTGTTCAACCTTCGCTCCGACCCGTTCGAGCGGGGCGACCAGTCCATCCTGTACGACCGCTGGGTGGCGGAACGGGCCTTCGTGCAAGTTCCGCTGCAGGCTTTTGCAGCCAAATGGCTAAGCAGCTTCAAGGAATTTCCGCCAAGGCAGAAGCCCGCTAGCTTCAATCTGGACAAGGTCGTAGAACAGTTGTCCACTCCTGCATCGCGATAGACCCGCTCGCCATTGTCGCCCTTATGGTGACAATGGCGTCTCCAGCTCGCCTTCCTGTCAATGATAAGAGGCTTTTGCGCACGTTCCACCCGGGTACGGCTCGGTGGCATTTTAGTCGATGCCTCGATTTCTTGTCCGGGGCGATGGGCACACCGCTTACACAAGGCCGCAGCCAAGGAGAAGTGGACCGACGGCTATGTATACGCCGATTAACATCACACCCAACGCTCGTCGGGTTGTTACATGGAAAGCACTTTCTTTACAGCGCATGCACTTTGGTCGACACCGCTAGTTGCAAGTGCTTACTATTTAGAGCATTTTTGGCTGAAAGGGGAATAGCCTGAATGCCGAGAAAAGAAGCCGCAGAGTTGTCTGAAGGTGCCGCCAACCTTGATCTACTCATTGCCGAGATTGACAGTAGTCATCATGACTGGAATGAGGCGGAGACTCGTTTCCGAATTATCGATCGCTTGCTGTTAGATTGTCTTGGATGGGCAGAGAACACTTTCGAGCTTGAGAGGCCGCACGCTCGCGAATACAGCGACTATGAACTTGGAATACCTAGGAGCGCTATTTGGGAAGCTAAGCGGGAAGGCAAGCAGTTTGAAGTGCCCCGTAAGATGTCTAACTCGATCGTACACAATTTGGCGTCAGTCATGCTTTGTTCGGCAGATTGCTCTGAAGCCGTTACGCAGGTGAACAATTATTGCTTGCTCCGCGGAGTGCCGTTGGCCGTTGCCACGAATGGCCACCAGATCGTAGCTTTTCGAGCTGAACCAAACCTCACCAGCAAGACCAAATCGAAATGCATTCTCTTCGACAGCTTGGAACACCTGCGTCTGTCGTTCTCGCGAGCGTGGCAGACCCTATCTCCGCAAGCCGTTGCGGAAAACGCACTTTTCAGTTTGCTGGAGAAGAGCGCAGCGCCAAAACCGCCGGAGAAACTCTCGGCTGCAATACCGAACTATCCGCAGTTCCGCGAGCCAACAGATTTGCAGCGCTCTATGTCCGATATCGCTGAGTTGGTCCTATTGAGCATTGAGGAACAGCCGGAACTAGAGCAGCAATTTTATGAGGACTGCTATTGCGAGAGTGGCGCTTTAGGCCAGCACGCCCTCATCAGCAAACAGATGCTTTCGGCTCGCTATGCAGCGTTGTTTCCTGATGCAGAAGATGCTCACAAACCACAGCCCGTTTCAGGTAAGGGTGGCAAACCACAACTTACACCGGCGATCCTGGCTGAAGCCATTTCTAACCGACCAATTGCGTTGGTTGGCGATGTGGGCGTTGGCAAATCCTCTTTCCTAAAACACTTGATGTACGTTAGCGCATTTAGTGAGTTCCAGCACGCGATTTACGCTTATGTGAACTTGGGCAGGAAAGGAGCGCTCAGCGTCTCGCTGATTGATCTGGTACTTGATCAAATCGAAGAGTCCCTGCTCGAAAATTATAAAATCGACGTGATGCAAAGTGACTTCGTGAAGGCTGTATACAAGAAGGATATACGACGCTTTGAAACAAGTACATGGGGTGATCTAAAAGATAAAGACCCAGGGAAATTTCAAGATAAGCTGCTGGAAATGCTCGGTGAAAAGCAGACAAAACGAGCCGACCACTTGAGACTGTCGATAGATTATTTGTCGAAAGAAAAACGAAAACAAGTTATTATTGCACTTGATAACGCAGATCAGCGGAACTTCTCTGTGCAACAGGAGGCTTTCGTTATTGCACAAAACCTTGCAGCCGACTGGCGTGCAACGGTTTTTGTTTCTGTTCGCCCAAAAACATTCTTTTTGTCAAAGCGATCTGGAACCCTGGCTGCTTATCCCCATCGAATCTTCACGATCGCACCACCTCGGGTGGATGAGGTGTTAGAGCGCAGACTGGTTTTCGCCTTGGGTATAGCGGAAGGCAGAATACAGCTTGAGAGGCTGAAGGCCGTTTCGTTCCGGCTTGGAAATATTGCCACTCTTATCAAGGTCCTGCTCGGCTCGATTGATCGACTAGATCCCGTTAAAATCTTCCTTGAAAACATCACGGATGGTAATGTTCGGGAGTTAATCCAATTTGTAGCGAGGATGTTTGGTAACCCCAACGTCGATCTACATTCTTCAGTTAGGGCGCTGGCGGATACGTCTGATTATATCGTGCCTCTGCATGATTTTTGGAAAGTGGCCATTCAAGGTGATTATCAGTACTACGATCCGGAGAAGGCGCTAGCCGCTAATTTGTTTGATGTCACTACAAATGACCCTCGGGAGCATTTCGCTCTCCCATTGATTCTAGGGCTTTTGCACGAGAGCGCTCCGCGAAGGTCATCCGAGGGTTTCGTAAACTACACCGATATTGTGGAGGCACTACAAGAACTCGGTATTCGTCAAATCGCCGTCGATGCCGCGTTGCGGCGGGCGAACAATAAAAAACTCATAGAGGCTCCTGAGCGCGTTACCTTTGAGGAGGACCAAGGTGAGCTTTTGGGCCAGATGCCGCAGTCATTTCGCGTCAACACAATCGGTGCTTACCATTTGAAAGTGTGGATGGGCACCTTTAACTACCTTGATGCGATGTGCGTGGACACGCCCATTTTCGACGAAACGACTAGCACCGAGATCAAGAACAAAATCAGATCGTTTTCTTTAGGCGATCGATACGCTCGTGCAGTTCAATTTAGAGATTACCTAAACAAAATTTGGACGAGTTTCGGCCAGGTACCATCGTATTTCGATTGGGAGTCGTTCTGCAGGTCTTCCGAAGATTCTTTCCAAAGAGTATCACTTAGCATAAACAAGCGAACATCATTCTAAGCTCGTTCAAGAAGCGACTTTTCGCTGAGTTCGGGGCCGCGAGAGGTCTCTATACCCTTTAACAGCTTGCACAGCTGCCAGCTTGTTACCGGCTCGGGCGGTTTCTGTCCTAGTGGTCAGCATCCAAGCTCGCTCTCCTAGCTCTCAGTCAAAATGTATTGAAGTTTCATCGGTTGTCCAGCCTGTCCCCTGATCCTAGGGTGGGGCAGCTTTCCGCCTAAAGCGGTCATGAGAGGCCATGGACAGTCCGAAATGGGGGAGCAAATGAGAGTCGAGGAATTCTGGAAGAATTTCAATCTAGGCACCGAGCTAGATATTGCCGGGCGCTTTCTTTACGATGGACTGTATGCTTTCCATCTCATGGAGACCTTCACACGTGAGGAAGACGCCTTTGAGGTTCTCTATTCGGTAGCGGTGGGCGTCGAGCGTCTCATCAAGATAGCGCTCATCTTATCCGACCATGACAAGAGCACCGATCAGGGAGCGTTCGAAAGGGAACTGATAACTCACAGCCATCAGGACCTGCTTCACCGTCTCACGGTCAGCCACCCCATCAAGATCGGCAAAGTCCACCATGACTTTATTGCCATGCTGGCGACTTTCTACAAATCCAGGCGGTACGGTCGATATAGCTTGGCCTCAGTTACAGAAGCGGCCAAGGAACGTGATGAGCTCATTGCTTTTTTGGAGAAGCACCTGCAAATCAAGATTGATGTCACAACCATGTTCGGCGTCACAAGAAACGATCTCAAAATCAGAAAGTTCTTCGGCAAAGTTGTCTCGAAGATAGCTCTCCCAGTCTACGAGATCATTTACCAAGAGGCTCGTCGCCTCAATCTGTATACATACGAGATTGAGTATGGCACCAAAGCCTCAAAAATTTTCACGTTCAAGAGATTCGACTTTCTTGACGAGGATATTCTTCAGGCGGAATTACTCACCTATTTCATGTCCGACAAGGCCACCGGACCGAATTCGAACCTGCTTAAGGAGGTGGAGGCACTTCCGTTCGAGCCCGCTGAAGAGCAGGATTACATGCTTGCTCTTCGCTCAGAGAGTAAGAAACTGATGATCCTTGACCAGCTTGACGCGCTCTACGAAGAGCATGTTAGCGAGACAGGGGATCGGCTTGCGCTAATGAGGGCCTCTTATTTCAGTCTTGATTCCCCCTTCAACGATGAAGAGGAGGAAGAGGACCTTTAGAAGGTTCTTCGAACGAGGATGCAGTGTTTCAAGCAAACGCCTTCAGGCGCAGGATCATCATTTTAAAGGCTCGGCCGACTAACCAGCCCTGACTAGCACAAACAAACGCAAGCGTGTTGTGTATTTATTGCGTACATTGGCATCTTAGAAAAGGCTTAAACCGTTGAAAATGTTAGGTTATTTTCGTTTAATTGGTGCGGACGACGGGGGTCGAACCCGTACAGATCTCTCCGAAGGATTTTAAGTCCCTTGCGTCTACCAGTTTCGCCACGTCCGCCTGCTTTTCCTTTCAAACACTCGGGCTTCAAGGTCAATAGGCTGTTTGGCAAAACACGATCGCGACGCCAGATTTGGGTCCGCGTTAAGCAATAATATGCGATTTGCAAAAACCCCTCAAACCACAGGGTTATGTCCAACGGGCTGCAGGCTTATATTTTGATTCTGGAATTGAATCTGAGGTGTAGCCGCCGTGTTGCAAGAAATCCCATTGACGTGGAAACCAATCCGCAACCGCTCTTTCGCCGGCATGCTCGGCCAGCAGGAATTGGCCTACGTGTTGCAGCATGACGGCCAGACAAATTGGAAATGGATGGTTTCCGGTTGCAACGGAACGATACGATACGATTTCCAGTCGGCTGAAACGCTGGATGATGCCAAAGCCGCCGTACAGGCCAGTGTCGATGAATGGTTCAGGTCGGCCGGCCTATTGAACGCGGCGCCGCCGGGGTGATTGGCGCTCTTTTAAATTGAGCGCTACGTAGCAGGCATTGCCAAAAAAATCAACTAACGACATTAATCAGCAAGAACTTATAGTTGAATTACAACAGTTGAATATTACTATGAGTACCGCAATCGTTGAAAAAATGAGGCTTCCGATGCAGGACAAAACGCATGTCACGGATCTTCTACAGGCCGCAAAATTGCTGGCCGACGCTCAACAGAATGTGATGCTGAGCTATCTGATCTGCATGGCCATTTTAGAGGCCCGGCAGACCCCGAAGGAAAGAACCGCGAAGGCGGCATAAGGGGCAAAATCCCAGATAACTGGCCGCCGAAACCGGAAATGGTGGCGGACGACCTCTGAAAGACAAAACCGCTGCCCGGCTGCCGCTTCTGACGGCGCGTCCGGGGTTAACCCTACCTGTGAAGGTTAACCAACGGTTTCAGTTGATGCCCCGGCACAAGGACGCTTTAACAAGCAGTGCCGAGGGAGGGAAACTCGGCGTTTTTCAGCACCAAACCATAAGCCCCTCTTCGGCGCCGGAGAGGGGCATTGCTGTTTTTGGTGTCGTGATGCCCACTGCTGCGGAACCCGTGCGCCGCCGCCCTATTGATCCTCGACAATGGCTTCCGGCCGGTCGCCGCCGTCTGCGTGTTCGAAATGCCATTGACCGCTTTGGTCCTGAAAGCTGATCTCCTCATCGTCGCCGCCGACCTGCTGTTCGGCTGCTGCGGCTTTGGCCGCCGCCACCGCCATGTCGCGGTTCGGGAAAGCTTCGGAAAACACGCCGGAAAGTTTATAAGCCCATCCGCCGTCATGCTCGACAATTGCATATACAACCTTGGTCATTTCGTACTCCCTGGAGTGCGCCGCATTCCAATATCTCATGGAGCCGACGTGACCGGACAGGAACGGCCGATTGGGGCAAACATTCCCATCGCCAAACCCGCGTTGCGCGCTCTCGCTTTGCATCGCGGCGGCGAAAGGTAGCACGAAACCCCAGCGTTTTTCCACTTTTACTGCGGACAAGTGGGCGGCTTGGGGTTTTCGGTTCCTGCTGGTGTCACCACCCTTGGTGCATAAACGCAAAAAGGGCGACCTTTCGATCGCCCTTGCTGTCCGTCTAATGGGTCTGCCTGGTCTCAGGCCGAGAGTTTTGCCGCGATCTTGGCAACATGGGCGCCCTGGTAGCGCGCGGCTTCCAGTTCGATTTCCGACGGCTGGCGGGAGCCATCGCCACCGGTGATCGTCGATGCGCCATAGGGTGAGCCGCCCTTGATCTCTTCCAGACCCATCTGGCCCTGGAAGGCATAGGGCAGGCCAACGACAACCATGCCCTGGTGCATCAGCGTCGGGATGAAGCCGAGAATGGTGGATTCCTGACCGCCGTGCTGGGTCGCAGAAGATGTGAAGACCGAACCGACCTTGCCGACAAGCGCGCCCTTCATCCAAAGACCGCCGGTCTGATCGACAAAATTGCGCATCTGCGATGCGACGGTGCCGAAACGCGTGCCGGCGCCGAAGATGATTGCGTCATAATTGGCCAGTTCATCCGGCGTTGCGATTTCGGCAGCCTGATCGACCTTGAAATAGGAGGCTTTGGCAACGTCGGCCGGCACGAGTTCCGGCACGCGCTTGACGGTGACGTCGGCACCGGCGGACTTGGCGCCTTCGGCCACCGCATAGGCCATGGTTTCGATATGTCCGTATGCCGAATAATAGAGCACCAATACCTTAGCCATCGTATTCTCCTTTGACTTGGCAATTCCGCTTGATTGCCGCTGGATATAGGATTTATCAGTTTACCTGTCCGTTGTCAGAAGCGAAGCGGGCGACAGACCGTTCGAGAATAAGAGACAATCGGATTTTTCGACTGAACGATCCCAGCGTTACACAGGACCTTCCGATGACCAGCGAAAAAATCGTCACCGCCGCCATGCTCGCCATTGGCGACGAATTGCTTTCCGGCCGGACCAAGGACAAGAATATCGGCCATCTGGCCGATGTCCTGACGCTGGCTGGTATCGATCTGAAGGAGGTCCGCATCGTCGCCGACGATGAGGCGGCGATCGTTTCCGCACTCAACGGGTTGCGGGCGCAATACGACTATGTCTTCACGTCGGGCGGGATCGGTCCGACCCATGACGATATCACCGCTGATGCGGTGTCACGGGCGTTCGGCGTGGCGTGCATTCACGACCCTGACGCCATGACGTTGCTGGGGGCGATGTACGAGCGGCGCGGCCTGGAGTTTACCGAGGCGCGGCAGCGCATGGCGCGCATGCCGAGCAGAGCACGGCATATTCCAAACGCGGTATCGACGGCGCCGGGGTTCATCATCGGCAATGTTCACGTCATGGCCGGCGTACCGCAGGTTTTCCAGGCAATGCTCGACGCACTCCTGCCGCAATTGGAAAGCGGCACGATCGTCAAGTCGCGCACCGTGCGCTCTCCCTTTGGAGAAGGTGATATCGGCGGGCCGCTCGGCGAGGTGCAGAAGGCACATCCCCTGACCAGCATCGGGTCCTATCCGAAATTCGACGGAAAATCGTTTTCGACCGATCTGGTGATCCGTGCCCGCGACGAGGCTTTGCTCGATGCGGCGGAAGCCGATGTGAAGGCAATGATCGACACGATCGCGGCCTCGAAGAACAAGGCCTGAACGGTTACGGGGTTGATGTCGCTGCGGCGATCGTAAATTTCTGATCGACGCTTGCGGATTTGCCGCTGTTCAGATCGTTGAAATGAAACCGCAGCACATAATCGCCGGCCGCCGCACCGCTGACATCCGTCGTCAGTGTCGCGTAGATTTCCTGGTTGCGAAAGAAACTGGTGAACGTGAAATCGCCAAAAGCCTTCTGGTTGGCCAGAACTTCGCCCGAGGCACTGAGAATATCCAGATCAACGGTAAAATGCGTCTGCATCTTGCCGGCGGTTGCCGCGGGCTTCCAGGTCAGGCCGATGGGTTCAACATAGGAGACAAGGGCTTCACCGGGCTTGAACACCGGCTGCTGTTTTGGCTCGTACATCGCATAGCCGATGGGAGGAGCCGCAACGAACACCGCCTTGCCGACGGAGAAGGGCAATGTCGCCGAAAATGCGCTGATGGCCGAGCGCATGATATCGTGGGCACCCAGCGTATCACCGGAGGTTGCCAGCGCCTCGGCTTTGGTTGCCGCGTCTGTAAGTGGCCCGGCGAAGGCAGGCCCAGCCAGCATCAATAGGACTGGAATCACACTGATTGTGCCCGTCAGACCGCTTCTTCGCTTGCTGGTGTGCATTGTCTCTCCCCCGATCCTGCGCCGATGTGGATGTTCTGGATTTGCCGGCGGGAGTCAAGGCAGGCTCACGGTCCAATAAAGATGATTTTAATACTCCACTTATTGACGGATAACTGTGGTTTCGCCAGCGATGATGTGGCATAGGCACAGCGATACGAACCAGAACGAAAGATCGCATTCCATGAAGCAGGACGTTGATAATGCCGTCGAGGCTTTGCGCGCGTTGTTCCCGGCAACGCCGCTGCAGCTCAACGAGCACCTGAGCGCACGCTACGGCGCGACGATCTATCTGAAGCGCGAAGACCTTTCGCCCGTGCGATCCTACAAGATCAGAGGCGCCTTCAACTTTTTCCGCAAGGTGATCGCGGCCGGAGGAACGGGCAAGACCTTTGTCTGCGCATCCGCCGGAAATCACGCGCAAGGGTTCGCCTTCGTCTGCCGCTATTTTGGCGTGCCGGGCGTCGTCTTCATGCCGGTCACGACCCCGCAGCAGAAGATCGACAAGACACGGATATTCGGCGGCGAGTTCATCACCATCAAACTGGTCGGCGACTTCTTCGATCAGTGCTATCAGGCCGCGCGTGACCATGTGGAGCAGATCGACGGCGTCATGGTGCCGCCTTTCGACCATGCCGACATCATCGAAGGCCAGGCGACCGTGGCGGCGGAGATTGTCGAGCAATTGCCGGAAGGCACCGTTCCCGATCTGGTGATCATGCCGGTCGGGGGTGGTGGGCTTTCCGCCGGAATGACCGGCTATCTGAAAGATACCGTTCGGCCCGAAGCGTTCATTTTCTGCGAGCCGGAGGGGGCGCCGAGCCTGAGCCGCAGCCTCCAGACAGGCGCGGTGGTAACGCTTGATCAGGTCGACAACTTTGTCGATGGTGCCGCCGTCGGCCGGATCGGCGATCTCAACTTCGCAGCGCTCCAGCATTTTTCTACCGATCAGGTTCTGCTTCTGGCGGAAAACGCGATCTGCGTGACGATTACCGACATGCTCAATGTCGAAGGTGTCGTGCTCGAACCGGCGGGCGCCTTGTCGATCACCGCGCTGGAAACGCTGGGCCGCGATGCCCTTGAAGGAAAGACCATCGTCGCGGTCGTTTCCGGCGGTAATTTCGATTTCGAGCGGTTGCCTGACGTCAAGGAACGCGCCATGCGGCATGCGGGCCTGAAAAAATACTTCATCCTGCGGATGCCGCAGCGCCCAGGCGCGTTGAAAGACTTTCTCGGCCTGCTCGGCGAGGAGGACGATATCGCCCGGTTCGAATACCTGAAGAAATCAGCGCGCAATTTCGGCTCGATCCTGATCGGCATCGAAACCAAACATCCGGAGAATTTTCCGCGGTTGAAGGCAGCCTTCGACGGCGCCGGACTACATTATCAGGATATCACCAACAACGAGATATTGGCCAATCTCGTGATATGATATTATGTATTTATATCTGAGTGTTGATGGATTGATTTAAACCAATCCATGATGCCTTTCGCGAGCCGGTCTGTCGTGTTCGGCGAAAGGGCATCGCCCGCGACTATATGGCTGTAGGGATCGCCGATATCGCCGGGGTCGATCATGGTGGCCGGTCCGCCCCAGCGTGCGGCGACAGCAGATGTTTGCCGCGCATCGACAACCTGATCTGCCGGAGATTGGATGATCAGCGTTGGGGTCGGTATCGATTCAAAGGGCAAAGCCCGGGTTTCTGCGACCAGCGATGCGACCGGCAGCAACGCGCTGACCGGGTATTCCGTGGTCCAGGAGGTGGCGTGAAGCGCGTTCTGTGGAACGAAGGATCGGCGGCCGCCAAGGATGAGCCGTGCGCTGAGGCGGGCAAGCGGTGCGGTCAGGAGAAACGCGCCGCGTCCCCTGATCCTGAAATTTGGTGACAGCAGAACGGCACCATCGACCCGCGCGGCCCATTCCGGCCGCGAAAGCCCCCAGGTGGCGAGCGTTGCACCGGTCGATGTTGCGATGATCAGCGTTCTCTCACCAAGCAGCGCCGCTATATCAAGCGCTTCGTGCAGGTCGTCCTGCCACTCTGCCACCGAGGCTTCGGCCATCGCATCATTGCTGCGGCCATGTCCGGCGAGCCGCGTGTAAAACAGGTTGGCACCGAGCGCCCGCGCCACCAGATCGGGCAGGGGCCGAACCTCCCCTTTGGATGCGGAAAATCCGTGGATGTAGACGATGGCTAACGCAGTCCGGCGTTTTTTGGCGGGATCGGCCCATGCGACCTGCTTGGCCAAACCCGGCCTGATATCGGGGAAGGCCGATTCCCTGGCATCAAGATAGGATTCGATACCATCGATCGATCCGATGGCCGGAAAAACCGAGGTCACGATTGCAGCAACGCCTTTGTCATCCCATTTTCCTCATACCCGCGCGCCGATTGCGGAAGGAAGAACTTAGCCTTTGACAGCTCTGTTTGCCATGAGTTAAGTCTTTTGCATGGCTTCTTTTCTGTCAAAATTGTTCGGCTTTTCCAATGGCTCCAGCACCGAAACGGCTGCGTCTTCCGGCAAGACGGAGACTTATGGCGACTGTCTGATCCGCGCCACACCAATCCGCGAAGGATCCCAGTTCAGGCTGGCCGGTTCGGTTGAAAAGGATGTCGAAGGGGTCATCCGCGTTCGCACCTTCATCCGCGCCGACGTTTTCACGTCGGAACAGGATGTGATTGACGCCACGTTGCGCAAGGCGCATCAGATCATCGACCAGCACGGCCCGTCGCTGTTTGCCGACGATATTGCCTCGCGGCAGGTCTAATTCCGGACATTCGAAACTGTTGAAGTTTGAACTGCCATCGGCAGATGATAACCCTGTGAGCCGACGGAAAAACTCGATTTTTAAGTAGGGCCACCGGCTTGGTGATCGCCGACGACAACCCTAAACGTTTCTTTAAATTTGACGCTTATAGATTCGCACAGTGAAATCTGAGTGAATATCCGGCGATGACCAATGTAGTGCTGTTTTTCTGCGAAGGCCTTGTCTACGTCGCAGTCATGGTCACGCTGCTGCATTTGCGCCATCGGCTGGGTCTTGGCGTCTTCATCGCAGCCCTTGGTGTCCTGCATTTCATCGAAACCTATCTTGCTGCCGTATTCTACGTGCAATTGCCGTTTGGGGTAATCTCGCCGGGTTCAGCCGTGCTGTTTGCCGGCAAGCTGATGATGATCCTCCTTCTCTACGTGAAGGAGGATGCGGCAACAGTGCGCCAGCCGATCTATGGCCTTCTGGCGGGTAATTTTCTCACCGTCGCGCTGAGCCTGCTCTTGCAGATGCACCAGACCGTTTCGGCCGTTCCCAACCGCAGTGCCGATCTCGCCTTCATCGATGAGATGGGCTGGCTGATGCTGTGGGGAACGCTGCTGCTCTATCTCGATTCGCTGCTGATCATCCTGCTCTACGAGCGGATCGGCCGCTGGATGCGGGGAATGCTGACCTTGCGGTTCCTCATCTGCGGCGTCGTGGTCCTCACTTTCGACCAGGCCGGGTTCTATCTCGCGCTGCATGCGCTCAATGATGCACCGGCAGAAGTGTTCTGGGGCGGCTGGATTGCCAAGATGGGGGCGGCGGTCGTCTATTCCCTCATTCTCGGTGCCTATCTGCATTTTTCCAGCCATTCGGTGCTTGCCGTGCTGCGGCAACCGATCGGCGACATCTTCAACACGCTGACATTCCGGGAGCGTTATGAGGATCTGCTATCGAAATCGGGACGCGACATGCTGACCGGCGCGCTGAACCGCAGCCGTTTCGAGTTTGAAGCGCCGCGATTGATCCGCCACGCGGTTGCGTCGGGCAGCGTCATCAGTCTGATTATGATTGATGCCGATCATTTCAAGAGCATCAACGATCGCTTCGGCCATCTCGAAGGCGACCGGGTGTTGAAATCGATCACCGACGCCATCCAGGCGGGCCTGCGCCCGAGCGATCATCTTTTCCGCTACGGTGGAGAGGAGTTCGTCATCCTGTGTGACGGCCTTGATCATGGCAGCGCCTTGTCACGGGTCGAACAGTTGCGGCAGCGCGTCCTGATGGGCGTGATGACACCGGACAAATCTGCGGTTACCGTCAGCATCGGTATTGCCTCAACCCCAGTCGATGGAACGACGACGCGGGATCTGCTGGCGAAGGCCGACATGCGGCTGTACGAAGCCAAGCGCATGGGCCGTAACTGCGTCGTTGGAAACGCCTGACCAGCCCTGCCGCGGCCTCGTCAGACACCGACATTCGGCCGGTCGATAATTTCGCGAAGCGAAAAGCTGGAATTGATCTTGACCACATGGGGCAAGGCCGAAAGCCAGTCCCGATGGATGCGCTCATAGTCTTCCAGGTCCTTGGCAGCAACGCGCAGGATATAGTCATATTCTCCCGACATCAGGTAACAGACCAGGACATTCGGACAGAGCTTTACTGCCGCCTCGAACTCCGTCAACGTCTTGGCAAACTGGCCTGACAGCGAGATGTGGACGATGACCATGATCCGGTAATCGAGCGCCTTGTGCGACAGGCGGGCGTGATAGCCGCTGATGACGCCGGATTTCTCGAGAATATCGACTCGGCGGGAGCAAGCGGATGCCGACAGGCCGACTTTTTCGGCCAGTTCGGCATTGGCGATCCGGCCATTCTGCTGAAGAATCCGCAGGATCGCAGCATCAATCGCATCCATTGCCATCACTCGAATATCCTTCGAATTTTTCATTGAAAACGCAATAGTCTGCGAAATATTACGAGATCGGTCTATCATTTTGCAAGGACATGCGATGATCTTTCTGTTTCGCTACGCGGGCAAAACAACAAAGGCGTAAGCCGCATAGGAGAGGAACGCGAAGATGCGTGTCGGTTGCCCGAAGGAAATCAAAAACCATGAATATCGTGTCGGTCTGACGCCCGGATCGGTGAGGGAGTATGTGGCGCATGGCCACGAGGTGATCATCGAAACGAAGGCGGGCGCAGGCATTGGCGCGGAAGACGACAGCTATCGGGCAGCGGGCGCAAAAATCGTCGCCACTGCCAAGGAAGTCTTTGAAAAATCCGACATGATCGTCAAGGTCAAGGAGCCGCAGCCGTCCGAATGGGCGCAGCTTCGCGATGGTCAAATCCTCTACACCTATTTGCATCTTGCCCCGGATCCGGAGCAGACCAAGGGCCTTCTCGGCTCCGGCGTCACGGCAATCGCCTATGAAACGGTTACCGACGATCGTGGCGGCCTGCCGCTGCTGGCGCCGATGTCGGAAGTGGCAGGACGGCTGGCCATCCAGGCCGGCGCAACGTCGCTGCAAAAAGCCAATGGTGGCCGTGGTATCCTGCTCGGCGGGGTGCCAGGCGTGCTGCCCGCCAAGGTTACAGTCATCGGCGGCGGCGTCGTCGGGCTGCACGCGGCACGCATGGCGGTCGGCCTTGGCGCCGATGTCAGCATTCTCGACCGGTCCATCCCACGCCTGCGCCAACTCGATGATCTGTTTACCGGCCGCGTCCACACCCGGTTTTCAACCATCGACGCGCTGGAAGAAGAAGTTTTCTCGGCCGATCTCGTCATTGGCGCCGTGCTGATCCCCGGTGCCGCAGCGCCGAAACTGGTGACGCGCGAAATGCTGTCCGGCATGAAGAAGGGCGCCGTCATCGTCGATGTCGCCATTGATCAGGGCGGCTGCTTCGAGACATCGCATGCGACGACACATTCCGATCCGACCTATGAAGTCGATGGCATCGTGCATTATTGCGTCGCCAACATGCCCGGCGCAGTTCCGGTAACCTCCGCCCATGCGCTCAACAACGCGACACTGTTCTACGGCCTGCAGCTGGCCGATCGTGGCCTCAAGGCGATTGCGGAAGACCGGCATCTGCGTGCCGGCCTCAACGTTCACAAGGGCCGGGTGACCAACAAAGCTGTGGCCGAAGCACTCGGCTATGAGAGCCATGCGCCGGAAGCCGCACTGAAGATCGCCTGAGCTTAGGCGGGGAACAAAATCAGCGACGGGGCCGGGAATGTCCGGCCCCGTTTTTCATGCGTTTTCAATGCGGCATTGGTAGCAATTGTTGCGTGCCGAGCGCACGTGAATATAGGCGATCTCGGGGCGGTGCAGCAGCTCTGCGGCACGTGTGTTGATATCGGCCACCGGAACGACAGAGCCGCTGCCGTAGACGATCCGATTGTCCTCGCTATAGCCGCGTAGCAGGTAATCCTTGCTGGTCGTCAGGATCGGCGGAACGGCAGCGCCACCGGCATAGGCATCGCATTCTTCCGCATGCAGGAAAATCGGCCCGGTTTCCGCATAGGGCTGGAGTTCGGGAAAAGGACGATAGGCGAGGATGAGATAACTATCCCCGGCCTTGATATTGGCGAGACAATGGCGGCAGGGCATGCCGATACCATCGGAGACATGGATTTCAGGTGTCAGGCCATAGGCGTCCGGCTCGCGGCGGCGATAGCGCGCGGCAAGGGCGCTTGGCATTGGTGTATAACGCAGTGGCATCTCAAAGGTCCTCCGGCTTCAATGCCTGAGGAAATGCCATGCGGCAGCTAGGTGCGACACCCGATTCTTGCCGATTCCAATGTCACAGGCTCTGGGCCAGCGCCAGAAGTTCGTCGTCACCAAGGGGCTGCACTGTCGCATCATGGGTCGAGACCGGGGAAAAGCCGAACCGCTGATAGAGTTGCAGCGCGCGGGGATGATCGAGCGTGTTGGTCGCAACGCGGACCGTTTTCGGATTTGAACTCCAGGCGGCATAGAGCGTCTGCAGCAGAAACCATTTGCCGAGACCGAGGCCAAGCGCATGTTCGAACATGCCGAAATGGGAGAGTTCGACGGTGTCCCCATCCACCTGCAGCAGTTCGAAAAATCCCGCCGGCGCACCGTTGACGTAAAGCACGGTTACGGCATTGCGCTTGTCATGCAATGCGGCCGTCAGGTCCACATCACTCATCCGTAGCCGGTCGACCCAGTTCCAGCGCTTGCCGACCTGCAGATAGAGAAACCGGTAGAAAGGCAGCGGGATTTCCGGAACGCGCATGATCGCAGTCTGGATATTGACCGGCACCGGCAGGCTCTGCTTGGGCGGTGCGGTCATCTCCAATTCGGTGACGCGAACGTCGAGTGCTTCGGCTGCTTTGCCCTCGGTCATGCTGATCATTCTTTCCCGGTCACGACCGGCGTATCTGTCCGGCTGCCCCATTCGGACCAGGAGCCATCATAGAGCGTATTGTCCGTATGGCCCAGCGATTGCAGCGCCAGCATGATGATCGCCGCGGTGACACCAGAACCGCAGGACGTGACGACCGGCTTGTCGAGATCAATACCGGCCGCCTCTATCGTTTCACGCAAAGCGTCGAGCGATTTGAACTTGCCGCCCGTCGAGAAAACACCGGAGGGCAGGCTTCTGGCGCCCGGCATATGGCCGGATCGCATGCCGGCTCTCGGTTCGGCTTCCTCGCCGGTAAAACGTGCTGCACCGCGCGCATCGGCAATCTGGCGGGAGCCGGCGGCGACGATGTCGCGCATTTGTGCAAAGGAGGTCACAACGCTGGCGTTAAACTTCGGATGGAATATAGCCGGGGCGGGCCGGGGGACTTCCGTGGTGACGGGGCGGCCTTCGGCTTTCCAGCCATCGATGCCGCCATCCAGTACAAAGACCGACTTCGCCCCCATCGTGCGCAGCAGCCACCAGACGCGCGGCGCAGTGAAGATGCCGGGGCCGTCATAGACGACGATCGTGTCGGTCTCGCTGATCCCGAGCTTGCCCACTGATTCTGCAAAGGATTCCGGCGACGGAATGGTGTGCGGCAGGCCGCTGGTCAGATCGGCGATAGCGTCCTGATCGTAAAAAACCGCGCCGGGAATGTGGCCGGCCGCATATTCGGCCTTGGGATCCCGCTTCTGTGCCGGCAGATACCAGGCAGCATCGAGGATTTTGATGGATGGATCGTTGAGACGCTGCTCGAGCCAATCGGCGGAAACGACGAAGGCGCTTTTCTGTTCGGTCATCGATTTATTCTCCCGTGGACGTAGCGTCCGGCGTTCCGAAACGGATACGAAAGCGCCGGTTTTCCTTGCCCTTTTTTTCGATCTTGGCGATGTAGATTGCGCCCACTTCCTGGGTTTCCGACACATGCGTGCCGCCACAGGGCTGGCTATCGATCGCGGCGTTCTCGCCAATGCAGACAAGGCTGACGCGGCCCAAGCCCATCGGTGGGCGGACATTCTTCGACTTGACGATATCCGGATTGGCCGCGAGTTCGGCGTCGGTGATCCATTGCAAATAGATTGGATGATTGCCTTCGACAAGCGCCATCATCGCGGCCGTGACCGCGTCCTTGTCGATGGTTTCGCTCATGTCGAAATCGACGCGGCTCTCATCCTCACCAACGGCTGCTCCAGTAATCGGATATTGGCAGACGACGGAGAGAAGATGGCAGGCCGTGTGCATGCGCATCAGCTTGTAGCGGCGCGGCCAGTCGATATGCAGGACCAGCTTTTCACCGGCCAGCACGGATGGCTGATCCGCTGCCGGCACATGGATGATGACGTCCTTGGTATCGCCGTGGCGCGTCGTTGCGATCTCGATGCGGCTGCCGTCGGCGCGCTCGAAAAAGCCGTTATCGCCGGGCTGGCCACCCGAGGTTGCGTAAAAGCAGGTCTGATCGAGTTCGATGCCACCGTCTTCCCGCATTCCCGTGACGATCGCCTCCGTGGTTGAAAGGTAGAAATCGTCGCGAAAAAGGGCAGTCGTTGTCATGAGATGCTTATCCGGCGGGTTCGTATGGGACCGTTATTCCGGAGTTCCGGGTCAGCCAGGCCGGTACAGGAAGGCCCTTGGACTTTAGAAATGCCGGGTTGAACAGTTTCGACTGATAGCGGTTACCATAGTCGCAGAGGATCGTCACGATGGTATGTCCCGGTCCCAGATCTTTTGCCAGGCGAATGGCTCCGGCAATGTTGATTCCGGAAGAACCGCCGACGCAGATGCCTTCCTTTTCAACGAGATCGAACACCAGCTGTACGGCTTCGGCATCCGGTATCTGATAGGCGAAATCCGGCGTAAAACCTTCGAGATTGGCGGTGATGCGCCCCTGGCCGATACCCTCCGTGATCGACCCACCAGACGATTTCAGCTCGCCATGGGCATAAAAATTGTAGAGGGCTGCGCCTTCCGGATCGGCGATAGCAATCTTGATGTCCGGGTTTTTCGCTTTAAGCCCGAGCGCCACGCCGGCCAGGGTGCCGCCGGAGCCGACCGCGCAGACGAAGCCATCAACCTTGCCATCGGTATCGCGCCAGATTTCCGGCGCGGTGGTTTCGACATGAGCATCACGATTGGCGACATTATCGAACTGGTTGGCCCAGATCGCGCCATTCGGCTCGGTCTTTGCCAATTCGGCTGCAAGGCGGCCGGACAGTTTCACGTAGTTGTTGGGGTTCTTGTAGGGGACGGCGGGAACTTCGATGAGTTCGGCTCCCAGGAGGCGCAGCGCATCCTTCTTTTCCTGGCTCTGCGTCTCGGGAATGACGATGACCGTGCGATAGCCAAGCGCCTGGGCAACCAGCGCCAGACCGATACCGGTATTGCCGGCGGTGCCTTCGACGATGACGCCACCCTGCTTTAACTGGCCGGATTTTTCGGCATGCCGGATGATCGACAATGCGGCGCGATCCTTGACCGACTGGCCCGGATTGAGAAATTCCGCCTTGCCGAGAATGGTGCATCCGGTCGCTTCCGAAGCGCCTTTGAGACGGATCAGCGGCGTATTTCCGATAGCTTCGAGAACTGAGGGCAGAACGGACATGAGCGAACCTCTTGGCTGCGGGCAATTGTCTCAGGCACACACCTGAATCTGATGGCGACTTAACAGCAAATGAGCAAACTGCGTCAGCCAGACAAGCCCCACAGTTCAACATACCGAAATCATAGCGCCTTTTCGGCCCCCTGTGCCCTTGAAGCAAGAAATAGCGTTTCAACTCAGCGCCATGATGGGCAAAAATCGACCCAAAAGTGGTCGATGCCGTCTCACAAACGGCGTGATCCAATTCTTGACCCTTGGCGTAATGAGGCGATAGTTTCCGCCGCGCTTCTGCGGCAAAACAGGTAAATCAAATCAATGGCTGACGTTCAGCTGGATACAGTCGATGCCTTGATGGCACGGTATGCTGCGGGCATCCTGCCGGAGCCGGCGCGCGTGCTCGTAGAAGCCCATCTCGAGATGCAATCCGTCAATAGGCTCAAGGTCACGGAGTACGAAACAGTTGCCGGCGATATACTGGAACGCATGGAACCGGTTTCTCTGACGTCAAGAGACGAAGCGCTGAGAGCCGTTTTCGCAGCAGTTCCTCTTGCACTGGCAGATACAGCACCAGCTTCGCCAGCAACCCCGCATTTTCCCAAAGCCATTCGCGATTTTGCCGGGATCGATGCCGCTGAAATCCCCTGGAAAAGAAAACTGCCAGGCTTCAAGGAATACAGTCTCGGGAGAATCGACGGCTGCGATGTCAGCTTCTTCTGGCTGAAGCCAGGCCGGGTGATTCCGGCCCATACGCATGAAGGCTACGAACTTGCGCTTGTTCTCGACGGCGCCTTCAACGATACCCGCGGACGCTTTGCCAAAGGGGACATATCCGTGGCGGACGAAAGCATCGACCACCGCCCCATGGCAGAAGCAAAATGTCCATGCATCAGCTTTTCCGTCTCGCAGGCACCGGTCAAGCTGACTGGATCATGGAGACAATTGCTCGGTGATATGATCGGCTGACATGATCGGCTGATGGGCCCGCCGAACATTGGCCAGAATGCGGGAACAAACTGCATTTCAATGCGTATTGTTTGGTGATCCCGGCTTCCGGGATCCGCGATGAAGCAGTGAAAGGACCCCCGATGACCGATTTTGTCGCACACCCCGAAATGGGTCTGGCCTGGGTCACGGGAGCAAGCTCAGGTATCGGCCGGGCTTTGGCGCTCCGGCTGGCCAGGGACGGTTTTAACGTCGTTGTCACCGCGCGCGATCACGAAAAACTGGTCAGACTGCAGCATGAATCACCCGGGCCTGGCAGGATCATCGTGCTTGACGGGGATGTGACCGATCCCCGGGATATGGAGCGGGTTCTGGCGGCGATCGAATACGAGCATGGATCGATGGTGCTTACGATCCTCAATGCAGGTGTCTACGTGCCGGTCCATGGGGAAGACATGCACCGCGAGGATTTCGAAAGGACCTTTGCGGTCAACCTGCATGGCACCGTCAACTGCCTGTTGCCGGCAGTGCGCCATATGAAGGCGAGGGGGCACGGCCAGATCGCCATCGTCTCGTCCGCCACCGGATATGGCGGGCTGCCGACAAGTGCTGCCTATGGGGCAACCAAGGCGGCGCTGATCAATATGGCGGAAAGCCTGAAATTCGACCTCGACAAAACCGGTATCCGCCTGCAGATCATCAATCCCGGCTTCGTCGAAACAGCGGCAACGGCAACGAGCGAATTTCCGATGCCAGCCCTTGTCAGCGCCGAGGTGGCGGCCGATCGCATTGCAGAAGGCCTGAAACGCAGCGGTTTCGAAATCACGTTTCCGAAGCGCTTCACCTATGCCTTGAAACTGCTCAACCTCTTGCCTTACGGGCTGTATTTCTGGCTGGTCAACAAAGCAACCGGATGGAAAACGCGGCCGCTGGCTAAAGCGGCCCATTCCGTCGAGGTGTTGAAGCGCAATCCCCAGGCCGTGTGACCATCACCAGCTGCAGGCTCATTCATAGACGATCTGTCTAACATCGATATTCCTGGCACGGAAACCAGCTTCGCAATAGAACAGGTAGAATTCCCAGAGGCGCTTGAAGCGGATATCGAAACCCAGCGGTTCAACCTTGTCCCAGACGTTCCAGAAACGCTCGCGCCATTCGGCCAGCGTGCGGGCGTAATCCAGCCCGAAACCGAAATCGCCACTGATCTTCAAGCCCACCTTGCGGCCAAGGTCGATTAGATGTTGCGGGGTGGGCAGCATGCCGCCGGGGAAGACATATTTCTGGATGAAATCCGGGTTGGCGCGATATTCCTGATAGGCTTCCGGCTTGATGGTAATGATCTGAAGCCCGGCCTTGCCACCCGGCTTCAAGCAGCGTTGCAACTGTGAAAAGTAGGCCGGCCAGTATTTTTCACCGACAGCCTCGAACATCTCGATGGAAACGATCCGGTCGTAGAGCCCCGTCTCGTCGCGATAATCCTGGAATTTTATCTCAACCCTGTCGGACAGGCCCGCTTTTTTCATACGCTCGTTGGCAAAGGCCAGCTGTTCGCGGCTGATCGTCAATCCGGTCACCTTGCAACCGATCTCGCTGGCGGCGTACTCTGCGAAACCGCCCCAGCCGCAACCAATCTCCAGCACATGATGGCCGGCCTTGATGCCGGCGGCATCCGCCAAAGCCTTGTATTTGGCGCGCTGGGCCGATTGCAAGTCATTGGCGCCCGTTGAATAAAGCGCCGAGGAATAGGTCATCGTCGGATCGAGCCATTGTTTGTAAAACGCATTGCCGAGATCGTAATGGGCGGAGATATTCTTCTTCGAACCGGATTTCGTATTGGCGTTCATCCAGTGCCGGAATTTTTCCACCAGCCGCAGCACACCGCGTGCACCGTTGGAGTAGTTGCGGCCGACATCGGTGTTGACAAGAAAGAGTTCCAGAAACGCGCCGACATCCGGGCTGTCCCAGTCACCATCCACATAGCTTTCAGCAACGGCAATGGTACCGCCGGTCAACGCCCGTTGTAGCAGGTTCCAATTGTGTAGAGTGACGGAGGCGACTGGCCCCTGCGCCTTGCCCTTGACGACAACGGTACGGCTGTCCGGCAGGGTGAGCTTCAGACAACCGGCTTGCATATGCACGAGACCGCGCAAAACCATCTGAGCCTTCGCGGGTAAACCTTTGACAAAGCGTGATAAATTTTCAGAAGAAAGACGCTCTCCGTCTTTCGGATCACAATAACCGATACCTGCTGTGCTCATGCGACAGATCCTCAGAAATCATTGCTCGTGACACAAAGTAACCTCATTCCGCCGGACCACCAACCTATGATTCTTGAGAAAAATCATGACGGGTTTTTCGGCCGTCTCTTCAGGGGCTGGCCAGTTCCGGTGTTCGCGGCCGCGGCATGTAGCGGACGCCTTTGAGCCAGAGCTTCAACGCCTCCCAGTGAATCCCTGCGACGATCTTGAGTGTAAGATGCGGAATACGCGCAACAAGACCCAAAATCTTGCCTGTTTGCAACGGGACCTGAAGGCCGGAGAAGGCCGCCGGGAAGAGAATGAGCATCGTGGGAAAAAAGGGCAGTCATGCTGCGTCCTTGATCTTGTTATAGGCAGCAAGCGCCCGGTCGCGCGCCTTCGCGTGGTCCACCAGCGGTTTCGGGTAGGTCTCCCCCAGTTTCACACCGGCGGCATCCAGAATGCTCTGGGGAGCGTCGAATGGCCGGTGAACGAATTTTGCAGGCAGATCCGTCAATTCCGGCACGAAGGTCTTGACGTAGATACCGTCATGATCGAATTTTTCGCCTTGCAGGACGGGGTTGAAAACCCGGAAGAAGGGGGAAGCATCGGCACCGCTACCGGCCACCCACTGCCAACTTGCCGCGTTGGAGGCCGGATCCGCATCGACCAGCGTGTCCCGAAACCATGCTTCACCCCGGCGCCAGTCGATCAGAAGGTCCTTGATCAGAAAGGATGCCACGATCATCCGGACGCGGTTGTGCATCGTCCCATGCCGCCATAATTGCCGCATGCCGGCATCGACGATCGGATAGCCGGTTTGCCCCTCTGTCCAGCACTTGTAGTCACCGTCTGTTCCAGCCCAAGCAAAGGCATCGTATTTCCGATTGAGGTTTTCGGTGGGCAATTGCGGGTTGTGAAAGAGCAGATGGTAGGAGAAATCGCGCCAGACAAGTTCCTTGCGAAAGGTGATCATGTCCTCGGCCGGAACATCCTTCAATTTACGGGTGGCGTGCCAGATGCGAGCAGGGGAGATTTCCCCCATGGCCAGATGTGGAGACAGCCTCGATGTGCCGTCGGTTGCCGGAAAATCCCGCCTGACCTTGTAGCCGGAGAGATCATCCTCGACGAACGCGTCCAGCCGTTCGAGAGCCGCCGCCTCGCCGGGTGTCCAGATTTCGGAAAACGTCTGCGCCCAGTCTGGTGCCGTCGGCAAAAGTGCCCAGGAGGCCAGCTCCTCGCTGTCAGGCCATTCAGTTGGAGAGGCGAGCACATCCGGTCTCTCAAGCGGCTGGTCCGGCTCACCGGACGCCTCCAGCGCGCGCCAGAACGGGGTATAGATGCGGTAGGGCGTTCCCGAGCCCGTCTTCAAGCGCGTCGGTTCGTGGAGAAGCTGTCCGGCAAAACTCTTGACGGTTATTCCTGTGGAGCCCAACGCGTCTTTCAGCGGCCCATCAATGGCAATGCCGTTCGGGTCGTAACGGCGGTTCCAATGGATGCCTGTCGCGCGCGTTTCCGCCATCAATTTAGCCAGCACGCCACCCGGCTCGCCGCTGCGCAGGATGAGCCGGCTTGCCAGCGCGCCGAGTGCGCTTTCTAGCGCTTTCAGCGAATGATGCAGCCACCAGGCCTGGGCTGCCCCCAGCGGCCCGGTGCCGTGTTGCAGAGGCTCGCGAATAAAGACCGGAATAATCTCTCGACCGGTTTGGGCCGCAGCATGAAGCGCATGATTATCGTCCAGCCGCAGGTCCTTGCGAAACCAGACGATAATAGGGCCTTCATGGGAAAAGTCGTTGTTTTTCATTTTCTTCTGCGCATGGTGTCTACGTCACAATTTACGCAAATACGGACAACGCGGATCAAAGGTTTCGTTGAGAAAGCTTTTTTATTTCATCGTCTTGCGAGGGAATGCCGTTAACAGAATTCAAACTGCCGCGTCGTCACACGAAGCGGCAGTTACAGCCATTCGAGGCCGGAAGAGTTCAGCTCTTTTGAAAAGCCAGATGAGCCCCAAGGCCAACCAGCATGGTGCCGCCGGCGCGCTGCATCCAGCGTTGGGCCTGGGTGGAGCGGCGCAGCTTTGTCATCACCGCGCCGGCCAGGAAAACACAGACGATATCAGCCGACGAAAACATCAGATTGACGATCGTTCCCAAAATCGCCAGCTGCATCCACACCGGAAAAGCGGCGGAGGCATCGACGAACTGCGGCAGAAAGGCCACGAAGAAAATCGCCGTCTTCGGGTTGAGAACCTCAACCGTGACGCTTTCCAGGAAGGCACGCCGGCCGGATTTCGGCTCGATGCCGGGCAGGGCGGCGTCGCCCTCGATCTTGGCACGGAACAGCGAAATGCCCAACCAGACGAGATAGGCGGCACCGGCGAATTTCACGATCATATAGAGTGTCGGCACGGCATGAAACAGGATCGACAGGCCGGCGGCGGCGGCAATCACATGGGCATAGCCGCCAAGGTGAATGCCGAGTGCGGCCATCAGCCCCGACCAGCGGCCGCGCGCAATCGTCTGGGCCGCCGCATAGAGCATTGCCGGGCCGGGAATATAGGCAAAAACTGCCGTCGTTGCGATGAAGGCGATAAGCAACTCGATTGATGGCATGGCCTGCTCCTGATGGTGAGCCTTTTCTATACAACAGGATTTTCAGAATGTCGCATATCCTGTTGTCCACAATCTAACCCCAGGTCAAAGGGTCAAGACGCAAATAGAAATCGAGCCGCGCCCGGTCGGCGGGTGCGATCGCGTGCAGGTCGAACAGGCGATTTTGCGCAGCCTGCGCCTCTGCGGCCGAGCGCCACGTTTCGCGCGTATTGCCGACAAGCAGGGCGAAATCGACATAGCGGTCGGCTACGCCCAGCCTGCCGAGATCAATCATTCCCGTGCAGCGAAGCGTTTCCGGATCGATCATGAAATTGGGCATGCAGGCGTCGCCGTGGCAAACAACGCGATCAAGGCTCTCCTGCCTGAGACGCTCGGGCAGTTCGGTCCGGACCCGGTCAAGCAGGGTTTCCGGCGGTATATCCTGATCGGCGGGATCGAGAAAATCCGGATTGACGCCATCGCGGGCAACCACGTCGGCCGCCCGGTCGAACATGGTCTGGAGGCCACGATCGAACGGGCAATCGTTTACCGGAACGGCATGGAGATCGCGCACACGCGCCGCGATCGATGGCCAAGCCTTGATCAGTTGTGCCGCTTCGAGCTGGTCTGCCGGAATACCGGGCACGGCACTTGTCACAAGGCATGCGACATCGTCCGACACCTGCCAATCGAGGACTATAGGGGATCCAAGCTTGAAGGAGGATAGCCACGCCGTCCGCCGCCGCTCGTCATCCAGCAGCACCACGCCGCTGCCGGTGGAGACCTTGGCATATGCGCTGCCGTCGCTGCGCCGATACAGCGCATCGCCCGATTCGCCATGGCGATAGGCGATCCACTGGCTGCCAAGAGAAAAGCCCGTCGCCCTGATTGCACCGGATCGATAATCAGTCACGCCTCATCCCCCTTGGCTCTCGTATAGCGAAGGCGATACTGCGCGCCCTGGCACGAGATAGAGATTGCGGAACGTGATCTCACCACCCCGGAGCGAAAAATCTCCGGCTTTTGTGCGGTCGGCCGTTTTTGCCAACGAAAGCGGGCGAGGGCAGGACTACTTGCCTCGTTCGGCAAGAAATTCCTGAAGCCGCGATTCCACGTAGGGCAGAACCGGACCATCCGCCTCAAATCCCCACCAGAGTAACGAGCCCTGCCATTGCGCCAGCATCAGCCGGGCAGTCACGTCCGGCCGGCTGGCCGTTGCAAAACACGCGCTGATGGCATCGACGAGCACTTTGCCCCACGCCGCTCCCCGGGCTCGCAACACGGGATCACGAAAATCCTCGCGCAGCAAACGCAGACCATCGGCATAGACGGTAGCGCTGTCGCCGTAATTCTGCGACAGGCCGGCGAGCAGGGCGACGGCACCCTGCTGTGTCCTTGGGATTGACGCGCACAGCCGCGCCGTCTCGGCATCAAGCTGATCCCAGGCATGCAGCAAAGCCTGGCGCAGCATCGTTGCCTTGGTTGAAAAACGCTGCACCAGCGTCGAGCCGGACAATCCGCTTGCCTTGGAGACAGCCGAGAACGTCGCCGCCTCCGGCCCCCCGGCATGAACGAGCGTCAGCACCAGATCGAGAAGGTGCTGGTCGGACAGTGTTCGGCGTCGCGGCATCGATTTCCCCTTGTGTTGGGTTTATTTATGAACGAACGTTCGGTTATTATCAATCCGATTTTTGGCTCTGATTCCAGTCGAAGGGACAATGACATGACAGCTGACCTGCACGGAAAAATCGCACTTGTCGCCGGGGGAACGCGCGGTGCCGGCCGCGGTATCGCGGTAGAACTGGGGGCCGCCGGTGCCACGGTCTATGTGACCGGCCGCACGACGCGGACGCAGCAATCGGACTACAACCGCCCGGAAACGATCGAAGAGACGGCCGAGATGGTCACTGCGGCCGGCGGCAAGGGTATTGCCGTGCGGGTGGATCATCTTGTTCACGCGGAAGTCGAGGCCCTTGTCGCCCGCATCCGCCACGAGGAATCACGGCTGGATATCCTCGTCAACGATGTCTGGGGCGGCGAACATCTGACCGGGTGGAACAAGCCGGTCTGGGAACACTCGCTTGAAAATGGCCTGAAACAACTGCGGCTGGCGATCGATACCCATCTGATCACTGCCCATTATGCACTGCCACTGATGATCGAACGCCCCGGCGGCCTGTTGGTGGAGATGACCGATGGCACGGCGAAATACAATGACACCCACTACCGGCTTAGCCCGTTCTACGATCTCGCCAAGACCAGCGTCATCCGCATGGCCTGGGCGCACGCGCAGGATCTGGCGCCGCATGCGGCGACATCCGTTGCCATCTCACCCGGCTGGATGCGTTCGGAAATGATGCTCGATATCTTTGGCGTGCGCGAGGAGAACTGGAGGGAGGCGACGAAAGCCGAGCCGCATTTCGTCATATCTGAAACGCCGCGCTTCACCGGCCGCGCGGTTGCGGCGCTGGCTGGCGATCCCGACCGGAGCCGCCTGAACGGCCAGTCGACATCCAGCGGCGATCTTGCCAAGATCTACGGCTTTACCGATCTCGACGGATCGAGGCCTGATTGCTGGCGTTACTTGATCGAGGTCCAGGAAGCTGGAAAGCCGGCAGATGCCAGTGGTTACCGGTAGGAAGGTGGGGGCGGCTGTTGCTGAAACCAAAAAGGCCTTGCTTTTCAGCAAGGCCTTTGGAAACTGGCTCCCCGGGCCGGATTCGAACCGGCGACCTGTCGATTAACAGTCGAATGCTCTACCGCTGAGCTACCAGGGATAATCTGCGGCGGTGTGTGCTGCAGAAGTGAGGCTGCTAATACAAATGCTTTTCCGATTTGCCAAGCGATTTTTTCAAAAAAAGCGCACATTCTTGTCTGATTGTGGACAACTCCCCATGTGAGAGCAAGAAGTACATTCTTGATTTTCCGGGTTATAATCCCGCACGATCGCAGCAACTGCGAGCATTGGCGCGCAGTAGACAGCCGGCAGGTGGAGTTTGATGGCAGAACCGCGCAAAACGAAAAAATTCGGCATCGATGCTCGCACGCATGAGCTCGTCATCGGCACATGGCGCATGCGGCTGCCGCAATCACGTCTCCTGCGCATTTCCATCGGCGGCGCGCTGATCTTCGGCGGCATTTTAGGTTTCCTGCCTGTTCTCGGTTTCTGGATGATACCGCTTGGCCTGATCGTCCTGTCGCACGACCTCGCCTTCGTCCGGCGAAAGCGGCGGCGGCTTTCCGTCTGGTGGGCCCGCAAATGGCCGGCTTCCAGCTAGGAAGCTGGCATAAGATCCGTCGTCCTCCACCATCCTCACCCAATTCAGAACGCCTGCGTCGACTCGGCAGGCGATTGAGACTGACGAATCCGGTTCGAAACCGGCCATCGTCCCGAGGTGTTTGCGCCGGCATATTGCCCCGGTCCTTCGTGCCGGACGACAGCGCCGTTACCAGATGTTACCAAACGTAGCGGCGCGGTTCCTGGCCAGAATCGCACGTACCCGGTTGCCGTTTTAAAAATCAGAACCTCGAGCGGCAGCATGCGCCCCTTGAAAACGATCGATTGTGTTGAAAACACTCGATGAATTTTAGGGACTTGCGGAACACATATGGAACAGATAGTGTTCGTTCTTGATTTGTTTCTCGATTCTGGAGTGATCGTTCATGCTGACCCGCAAGCAACAGGAACTGCTTCTGTTCATTCACGAAAGAATGAAGGAATCGGGCGTGCCGCCATCGTTCGACGAAATGAAGGATGCCCTGGATCTTGCGTCGAAATCCGGCATTCACCGGCTGATTACGGCACTTGAGGAGAGGGGCTTCATCCGGCGCCTGCCCAATCGGGCAAGGGCACTGGAAGTGATCAAGCTGCCGGAGGCTTACTCCATGAGCCTGCAGCCCAAGCGCGGCTTTTCGCCAAGCGTCATCCAGGGCAGCCTCGGTGCGCAACCGGCGCCTCCAGCCCCCGTCAAGGCCGCCGCAAACAACGATACCGTCTCCATACCGGTCATGGGCAGGATTGCTGCCGGTGTGCCGATCTCGGCGATCCAGAACAACACGCATGATATTTCCGTCCCTTTTGAAATGGTCGGGGCGGGCGAACATTACGCGCTTGAAGTGCGCGGCGATTCGATGATCGAGGCAGGCATTCTGGATGGCGATACCGTCATCATCCGCAATACCAGCAGCGCCAGCCCTGGCGAGATCATCGTCGCCCTGGTTGATGACGAGGAAGCGACGCTGAAGCGGTTTCGCAGGAAAGGCGCCTCGATCGCACTGGAAGCCGCCAACCCGGCCTACGAGACCCGAATCTTCGGACCCGACAGGGTCAAGATACAGGGAAAACTTGTCGGTTTGATTCGCCGCTATCATTGATCGGAAGAGGGATCATCTGCGTCCTGCTTGCAGGACGCAGACCGGCTGCGTGTTCTGTGGATGGATGGTTGGGAAAACGGCATTTCAAAAACGGTCCATGACGTTTTTCAGAAATATCCTCTTGCGGTTTTTCTAGGATCATTCTAAACCGCCGCCACAGTTCGATTATTTGAACTCGTGAGGCCTCGTGGCGGAGTGGTGACGCAGAGGACTGCAAATCCTTGCACCCCGGTTCAATTCCGGGCGAGGCCTCCAAATTTCCCACATTGATAAAAGACATCATCAGGAACAGGCACTGTCTTGTTGCTTTGATGCATGGCTTTGACGCGCGGTTCCTTCTGTTCGACCTGTTCGACGATTTTTCCGGGGCGTGGCCGACGGGGTAGCATTCCCGTCTCTTGCGGACGCGAAAAGACAGACCGGCGGTAACGAACGATGGTGTTCGAACCTTCCGTAACAATGGTCGCGAAGCGGTGGCGGGATCGCTCAGTGGTAGTAGAAGCAGGCACAATCCGCCTTGCAGTCATCCGGCGTATTCCAGACACGCACCGCCAGCTTCTTGGCCGCACCCGTCTCATCCAACCGCAGCCCCAGTAGCGACACGGCCGCGAGCTTCGGATTGACCGCATCGATCTCGATCGTCGATCCGACCTGATGGACACCCTGTTTCGGCGTCCAGGTGAAAAACTGCACGCTGTAATGCATCGCGTTCTCCTTCACCACACGTTGCAGCCTATGAGCTGAATTGGTGAACCGACGCTGCAACACGCTGGCCACGGGCATTCCACTGCTGAAGACCTACTCAATATGAAGGAGCCACGATAACACATTTTGGCAAGCGGTGAAACATTGCCGCCGTCATTTGGGCCGAACTGTCACCGGTCGGCGTGCCATCCGCGGCGACTACGGACATTGCCTGGTAACACACGGTTAACGCTGACCGCAGTTCGATCGCCCGTTGACGTCGAAATACGGCACCTGCCGTATGTCCCCGCATCCATCCTGAGCGCATTCCTCCCGGCGCAGATGACAGCATCGCGGCTTGACCGGGACGGCTTCATCAACACCGCCTTGAACAGGCAAAGCTTGGAGGAGCCGTCATGTTGCCGCTGGATCAGTTGATGCCGTTCGCATTCGCGACACTCGTTTTCGCCTGCATGCCGGGTCCTGCCATTCTCTATATGACGGCACAGACGGTGGCGCATGGGCCACGAGCCGGGCTGATGGCAGCTTTTGGTATTCATCTGGGTTGTTATGTTCATATTGCCGCAACGGCACTGGGTTTGGCCGCGATCCTGAACCACGCCCCTTTCATTTACAGTGTCATCAAATTTGCCGGCGCCGCTTATCTCGTCTGGCTGGGCGTGACCATGTTTCTCGGCCACCGCCGGGGCGGCGGGGAGGCCGCCAATACAGCGCCTGGCGTCCTGCGCGACAGCATCGTCGTCGAAGTCCTCAATCCGAAGACCGCACTTTTCTTCCTGACCTTCCTGCCGCAATTCATCGACCCGGCACTGGCCACACCCGTGTGGCTGCAATTTCTCATCCTCGGCGTATTGGTCAACCTTGCCTTGTCCACGGCGGACCTGGCGGCCGTCGGCATCGCGTCCTTCGCGCTTGGCCGCGTCAAGACGGGCTCTTCAAACTGGGTCGTTCCAAAGGCGTGCGGATCGATTTTGATCGGCCTTGGCATTGCCTTGGCGACGAAGGGTGCCTGATCGAGCCGGTGTCCGGAATGAATGCTGCGGCTTGCGGTCCGTCAGCCTGCCGACAGCCCCAGGCGAATGGCATAGGCCGTCAGTTCCGCGCCGCTATGCAGATCCAGTTTCCGCATCAGGTTTTCGCGATGCTTGCGGGCCGTCAGGGGGCTGATGCCCAGACGTTCAGCGATATCGCGCGTGCTCACGCCGTGCGGGATAAGCGCCAGCATCTGCTGCTCGCGCCGCGTCAGTTCGGCGGGAGATGCGATCGTGGTTCTGTGGGCAGGCGTTCCGGATGGCACGTCCTGCTGGTCGATGGCAAAACGGACCTCTTCGGCGACATAGCCATGATCCTGCCGCATGGCCTCGATCGCGGCCATCAACTCGTTTGCATTCCCACTTTTCGTCAGGTAGCCGTCGGCACCTGCGTCGACGGCGGCGCGAACGGATCGCGGCTCGAGATTGGCCGTCATGATCAGGATCTTCAGGCTGGGCCAGGTGCTGCGAATGTTCCGGATAAACTGGAAGCCGCCGACACCCGGCATTCCCAGATCGAGGATCAGAAGATCCGTCTTGATTTCCCTCAGCAATCGCTCGACGGTGTCTCCGTCCGCCGCTTCGCCGACGACCGCAATCCCTTCGATCGTCGACAGCAGCATTTTCAGTCCCTCGCGCACGATGGCATGATCATCAGCAAGAAGAACGCTCGAAAGCCCGCCCATATCGTCTACCCATTTTTTAAAGTGAATTCCGAAAAGCGCCGCCTGGCGTGACGGGGAATCAGAATAGGATTACGATGCTCCTCGAGCAACGATTGCAACCCCATCTTGTCGATCTGCTCTACCGCCAGTCCTACGCGGTGCTATTTTCCAATTTCGTTATCCCTCTACCGGTGGCTTACATGCTGTGGGGGCCGGTCCAAAGCGGAATACTGCTGTCATGGGGCGGGGCAATCTATTGCCTCACCATCGCGCGGGTGGTGGTTTCGCGGCTCTATTTCAAACGTCGCAAGCGCATGTCCGATCAGACCGCCACGAATCCGAACTCCTGGGCCTGGGCTTTCACCATTCTGTCATGGGGGTCGAGTTCGTTATGGGGGCTGTTCGGATGGTTCGGTTTCCTGTCATCGCAACCGCAATTGCAAGCCTTCACCACCATCGTCCTGACGGGCCTGGTCTGCGGTGCCATTCCCTCGCTCTCGGCCTTTCCGATCGCCTATATCGGCTCGCTTGCCGCCATGCTTCTGCCCTTGGCGGCCCGCGCCATCACGGGCGGCGGCGATAGCGGCACTGTCTATCTGCTGTTCGTGGTCTGCCTTGCGGGCGTCAATCTCTACTATAGCCGCGTTTCTTTCCGATCGATGGTTGAGACGGTTCAGCTGCGGTTTGAAAATCTCTCGCTGATCACGCAGCTGCAAACCGAACGCGACAAGGCGCAGGCTGCCGATCGCGCCAAATCCCGTTTCCTTGCCGCCGCGAGCCACGACCTGCGCCAGCCGATCCATGCCCTCAGTCTTTTCAATTCGACGCTGGCGGCCTTGGGTGAACGGGGCGATGTACGAAGCGGCGACGCCCGCAATCTGGCCGGCCGGGTGAAATCGATTACGGCCAATCTCAGCGGTCTGCTCAACGCCTTGCTCGATGTTTCGCGCCTGGATGCGGGCATCGTCATCGCAGCCAGGCAGCCGGTGGCACTGGCGCGGCTGTTTGACGATCTGCATGGGGAATTTCTGGGCAAGGCCGAAGAATATCGCCTCGAATGGACAATCGTCGATACCGGCATTTGGGTGGATACGGATCCGATGATGCTGAAACGCGTGCTCGGAAACCTTCTGACCAATGCCTTTCACTATACCGACCGCGGAAGGGTTTTGCTCGGGTGCCGGCGGCGGGGGCAAAATGTCGAAATCCAAGTTCTCGATACAGGCATAGGCGTACCATCCGACCAGCAGGACACGATATTCGACGAGTTCTATCAGCTGAACAATCCCGCCCGCGACCGTGAAAAAGGCCTGGGGCTTGGACTTGCGATCGTGCGCCGGACAGCAAATCTTCTTGGCCATCCCTTGAGATTGGTATCCGTCGAAGGGCGTGGCTCGCTCTTCTCGATTACGGTGCCGTCTATTGCCGCTCCAGCATCGATGGCAGCACCGGCATTCCAATTGCCGGCCCCGGGTTCGATCCACGTCGTCGTCATCGACGATGATCATGACGTGCTCGATGCGATGGACCGGTTACTGACAGTGCTGGGGTGCACAACCTATTCCGGAAAATCGGCAAATGACGTGATCCAGCTGCTTTCGGGAGCGGCGACCGGCGGCGGACATCCGATCGATCTGATCATTGCCGACTACAGACTGGAGAATGGCACCACAGGCCTGGACGCCACCGGTGCGTTGCTGACCTATCTGCGACGGCCCGTTCCGGCCATCATCCTCACGGGAGACACGTCGCCGACAGTCTTGAAGACGATTTCAGACAGCGGCCATCACCTGCTCAACAAACCGATCGACGGGGACCGTCTGCAACAGGCCATCAACGCGGTCTTGAGGCCAACCCGTGCGACTTGAGAAGCGGTTTTCCGGTTGCTGGTCCCAATTCCTCATGGCCAACCTCCGCGCGTGTCAGGAAAGACACACGCTTCCGATAATGTCCATTCCTGCAATTTATACGGAGTGTAGAAATCCGGTGTGAGCTATAGGTAGAATCAAGATTTATTTGGGGGGAAAACATGAAATTCCTGATACTTCCGGCGTTTTTCATCAGTATTTTTGCCACGCATGCCCATGCGGCTGACTTAACGTTGGACACGACGTCGCCGTGGGCCGGTGCCTATCTGGGTGTTCAGGCTGGCTATACATTTGGAAAATCACCAAGTGGCGGCTTTTTCCTGCTTGGGCCGGGAGCGGATATATTGGGCGATCTGGAGCCGGACGGCTTCACAGGGGGGCTTTACGCCGGTTACAACTTTCAGTCCGGCACGCCCTTGGTCATCGGCGTTGAAGGCGATGTCGAATACGGCGATATCAAGGGCTCCAGTGCGCTTTACCTCGACGGCATACTGGTCCCGTCAAATACGATGACGTCCGAGATGAACTGGAGAGGCTCGATCCGCGCCCGGGCTGGCTATGCGATCGATCGCTTTCTGCCCTATGTCACCGCTGGTATTGCCTTCGGCAAATATGAACTAACGCCCAATTATGCGCTAACCGGGCCATTGCCCGATTCGAAGGTGCAGGTGGGGCCGACAGTGGGTGTCGGCGTCGAATACGCCATATCGGACCGGATCAATGCCCGGGTAGAGTATCGCTATACTGATTTTGGGGACGCCAAATATGCGATACCCGGATTTGGCGGTTTTTTTGAAAGCCGAACCGAACTGACGACCCAGGACATCAAGGTGGGCCTGAGCTTTAAGTTCTAGTTGGCGTTGTGCCGAAGCATTGGACGCTTCGTCCCGGTCACCTTACCTCGCATGTTTTGCGCGCCGCCTGTGCCGATACGCCGGGCGGACCTGCAAGGTCATCTCTGCTGACCGAAAATAATCCGCTATCCTGATATCGGCAGCCGGAGATTTGGCTGTGGGCAGGGCCGTGTGACCTCGTCAGCGAACGGCTGCATTTGGGGTGCCACGGCTGTTCATCGACGTGAGCGGAGCCCCCGCCGGCCGGCACTGGCAGGCCGAACTGCCCCAAAAATGGCGCGTTGGCGGCTGGAAATCACGGGCCGCCCGTTAGGTTTCCATTAACGATGCCGGAGCAGGCTTTGGGCATTCGAAAGGGGAGTTGAACATGCAAATGGCAATCATTGATCTGCTTCAAAGCGCGAAGATTCTGGCCATCGCCAATGACGACAGGATGTTGAGTTACTTGATCGAGATGGCGCTGCTGGAGGCGCGCGAAAGCAGTGCCTCAGCCATGACGGAAAAGAAGGCGGCTTGAATCCGCTTTTCCACATGGGGGACGCCTGATCTCGTTCGAAAGTTCTATTGAATAGTCTGCAAATAGCCCGTCTCGGAAGTAACATAACAACGCCTGACGCGGTGGGGATTGTTACGGACATACGGCGCCGGTTGAACATGATCGCCGCGCTCCCTTGACCGGTTTTTCCGATGTCGTCGCGTTGGAAAAGCCGGACTCGCGCTTCGCCGGCTGGCTCGGCGGTGAAACCAGAAGGTACAATGCCCATACGGCAAGGCCACTAAGAACCGCACAGATGGCAATGTAGGTATACAATATCCGCACGGTTCTGCCAGCTATCATGCCTCGGATCGCCGCGTTGGCGCCAAGCGGGGTTTTCAGCGTCACGAGGCGTTGGGCGGGGCATGACATTGCGGCGAAGCCAACTGCCATGCCCCTATGGCGTTCAAGGCCAACGGTGTCTTTTTAGACCGATGCCTTCGCTCGCACAATTTCAACAAAAGGTGCCTGGGCTAAGGCGTTTGGTCTAAAGCGGACTGAGCCAACCGAGGGAAGAGCACATTGTTCTGCCTCAATGATCGGTACCGCTTTGCGACGCCTGCTCATCACGGTGCTTTTCAGGCATGGGACAATGGTGAGTGGACTTTAATATAAGTAGAAGCTAATTTTATTGAGCCGTTACCTTGGCCGAAACCGGAATGGCATTTAAAGCGAAAGCGTTTCTGGCATTACGTATTGTGGGGCTTTTTCTGCGATTTGTATTATGTTCAGCGTAGAAGAACCCGTTGTCTTTAGCGATGACGGGTTCTTTCGCGTAGCCGGCGCTGCCGGATTCAATATTTCATCAGGGCAAATTTAATTGATGGCGGGCCGCGCCCGACGATGATGAGCACTATGTGTACGCTATACCCTCTAAAGCCGCCGAAATGTGGATCAAGGGGGGGCCGTCTCCTCAGCCATCGACTAGGGCCAGTGCGTCCGCCGTGTAGCGACCGCCGCTGATCGCCTCCTGCGGCATCGCCTGCTCGATCGCCGCGAGGTCTTCGGCGGACAATGCCACCGTCACGGTTCCCGCGTTCTCTTCGAGATGCCTGATCTTGCGTGCGCCGGGAATGGGCACGATAAAATCGCCCTGATGCAGTACCCAGGCGAGCGCGAGTTGCGCGGGCGTGATGCCCTTGTCGGTGGCTATCGCCCCGAGGATATCAAGCAACGGCTGGTTCGCGGATAGGTTAGCCGCCTCGAACCGCGGCAATGTGCGCCGGAAATCGTCCGCCCCGAGGCTTTCGCGTTCCCGGATGGCGCCAGTCAAGAGGCCGCGTCCGAGCGGACTGTAGGGAACGAAGCCGATGTCGAGTTCCCTACAGGTCGGCAGGACCTCTGCTTCCGGCTCGCGGCTCCACAGAGAATATTCGCTCTGGATGGCCGCGATGGGATGTACGGCATGCGCCCGGCGAAGGGTGGCCGCGCTGACTTCCGACAAGCCGAGCGTCCGCACCTTGCCGGCCCGCACGAGATCTGCCATCGCACCGACGGTGTCCTCAATGGGCACGGCGGGATCGACGCGGTGTTGATAGAAGAGATCGATCACGTCGACGTCGAGGCGCTTCAGCGAGGCGTCGCAAACGGCGCGGACATGCTCGGGCCGGCTGTCGAGGCCGATCATGCGCTCGGCTCCGCGCCCCTGATCGCTGATCTTGAAGCCGAACTTGGTGGCGATCACGACGCGCTCGCGCCGGCCCTTGATCGCCCGACCGATGAGTTCCTCGTTCACGTACGGACCGTAGACCTCTGCCGTGTCGAGGAAAGTGATGCCGATGTCGACGGCGCGGTGAAGGGTGCGGATCGAATCCACTTCAGGCTGCCCGCCATAGGCGAAGCTCATTCCCATGCAGCCGAGGCCTAAAGCCGAAACGGCGAGATCCGGTCCAAGATGACGATTGTTCATGGCATTACTCCGCGTTGATCAGAGGCTCAACATAGACGCCAGGAATCTGATCGATAAGCCGCGACAAAATCAAAAGCCTGTTCTATAATGCTCATCAATGAAGCGAGCCGATCTTCCAGCGCTGTCAATCTTCGCCACGGTCGCCCGGTATGGCAGCTTCCGGGGAGCGGCTCGTGCGGAGGGGATATCGGTTTCGGCCATCAGCCACGCGGTTCGCGGGTTGGAAGAGAGCCTCGGCTTTCGACTGCTGGACCGCACGACCCGGAGCGTCGCTCCAACCGAAGCCGGCCGCCGTCTTCTCGAAGGACTGGCCCCCGCGCTCGCGTCGATCGCCGATGCCGTCGAAGTCGCAGGTGAAACCGGCCATCAACTGACCGGCACGATCCGGCTGTCGGTGCCCCGCTCGGCAGCCGAACTCGTTCTGTTGCCGCTCGTGATCGCCTTTACGAGGCGCCATCCCGGCGCGGCGGTCGACATGCTGATCGAGGACGGTTTGACCGACATTGTTGCGGGAGGGTTCGACGCGGGCATACGGTTCGGCGAGAGCCTGGAACAGGATATGATCGCTGTCCCGGTTGGGTCCCGTCAGCGCGCGGCAGTGGTGGGATCGCCCGCCTATTTTAAAACGCGTTCGATCCCGACGACACCGCGCGACCTCGCCGATCATGTCGGAATCTGCCGGCGCTTCGCGGGCGGAGCGCTATATGACTGGGAGTTCGAAAAGAACGGCACTGGGATGGCGATCGCGATGAAGGGGCCGATCACGTTGAACGACGACAGATTGATCGTCGAGGCGGCGCTGGCGGGCGCTGGCCTTGCCTATGCATTCGAAGGACAGGTGCTGGAGAGCATAGCATCCGGCGCGTTGGTGCGCATCTTAGAAGACTGGTGCGAGCCCTTTTCCGGCTTCTTTCTCTACTATCCCAGCCGCAAACTGATGCGTCCCGTAATGCGGGTGTTCATCGACGGCATCCGCTCTTCACCCCGGTGACGGGCAGTGTGTTGAGCGGCATTCGGCGGTGTTTGCGTAGCTCCAGCGCAGAACATCGCGCTACGGCGTAGAATCGGCGGGGCTGGCGGAAGAGGTGGGATTCGAACCCACGGTACGGTCTCCCGCACGCCGGTTTTCAAGACCGGTTCCTTAAACCACTCGGACACTCTTCCATCTATTTGATAAGGTTTAGAAAACAACATTTGGTTGATTTCTGGAAACGGGCAATTGCTACCCGTTTTCTACCCAATCAATCGATCGCTGGCTTTTTAGCAGCTTTGATCGCGGCGTCAACCTGCTCTGCGGCGTTCGCTTGCATCCCCGGCATGACGTGGGAATACTCCCCGCTGCTCAACTCCGGCGGCGCGACACCGGGGAGATCAAGGGCGCACAGATAGTCGCAAAGCTCGGACAGCGTCGTGACGTGCTGAATGTCTTTCCGCCCTGGCTTTGAGATCGTCCAGGCATAGATAGTCATGAGTTCGCCCCCGGCCAGTCGTTGGTTGGTTCCGGATCGCCTGCGGCAAGGTTTGGCGGGTCCTTTGCCGGATCGGGGTCTTCGGCATAGGCGAGGCGGAGGCTCTTGATCCCATCTTCGATTGCAGTGATTATCTCGAACGTGCCCTGCTATTGCTATTAGGGTCGCAGTGCAGTTCAGCAGAGGTCTCACGAGGATGTCAAAGATAAATCCCAGAAAAGGTTTAGCAGTGGTGGCTGCGGGCATCGTGGTGCTCGGCATTGTTTCTGGATCGACGCTCCGTTCACAGGCAGAGACCACTCACTATCCCGGCGACCCATCGGAAATTTCCAGCCGTTCGACCAGATTGATCGATGTACGCGCGGCCGCCTACGGCGCCAGCACTGGTGGCAGTGGCATGGCAAACCATGCCGCGATTCAATCTGCCATGGACTCGGGATCTGCTGCACTTTCTATTGTTGATATCACAGAGACTTTCAACGTCTCATCTGATCTGAAAACGTCGAGTAATCTGCATCTGCGCGGACATCCAAGCGCATGGTTCAAGCAACAGGGCTCGTCTTCTACTGGCGGGTTCTTAACTAATATTCGCAACAGCGCCGCCGCCGCCGCAACCATCCAATCCAACATTGTTCTGGAGAACATCAATATCGACGGGGCGGACACGACCGAACCCGTTGAGTTGGAAGTGGTGTCTTCTACGGAGCGGACGGTAGCCTTCACATCGGCTGCGTCGGCTATGGACGGCTTCTACAAGGGGTTGGCTGTTGCTGACACTACCACCGCAAACACCGGCCTCAGGATGATCACCGACTACGCGGGGGCCACTCGAACCGCAACCATGTCTTCGACATGGGCCAGCAACCCATCGGCTGGCACGAAAATGCTGGTTGGCTTCAATGAGAACGCGGTGGGTTTTGCTGCCGGACTTGACGGGATGTTTTCGATTGGCGGCATTTCAAAAAACTACCCCGCGAACAAGCAAATTCCTCCTGGCCTGGGCGGCAAGGGGTTTAATCTAGAGCAGGGCGTCGCAAACAGCGAGGTCATCGGTCGTCATGCAGAAAATTGTGGGACCGGTTTTTTCGTTCAGGGTCTTCGTGATTCTTTCGCTAACGGGTCAACGAAGAGGGCTGTCGCTATAGACCTTATCGGCAACAGCGCGAAAAACTGCGGTTCTGCATTGACGATCGCCGGCATCAATAAGTACGCGGATCCGGACGGCGACACCAAGGACAGCCTAGTCACGGTCGCCGGTCTTACCTATGAAAACGCGGGCCATAATCCGTATAGGCTGGTCTCCGGCGATCACCAGAAATCTGGTATTATAAACTTCCTTGAAGCCCAAAATGTCAGTATTTCGAATGTGAGTGGTCGTAATGATAGCGGTTACCCAAGTACTTCCCCCGGATACCCAACGGACTACTCAACACGCGTCGGTTATGGCCTGTCCGGTAATATCGGAGCGATGGTTTGGGGCTGGGGTCGCAATCTAACGATTGACGGATTCACACACAGTGGAAACGTGGATAACGTCATTGTAGTTCGTCGCGGCCGCGCGCTCGGCGATGACGCGGGTCCGTCCGGAGTACCCCGCAACTGTTTCAACTGGAATTTCCAGGGCATCGAGCACAACGGAGTCATCAATGAATATGTGATCCGTATAGACCCGAAACCCGCGCTGCGGGTTGCCGCATCTGAACTCACCGGGCACATAGAAGTCGCAGTCAACGGCAACTTTGTCATTGGCGGGCTTGTCGATCCCAACATGGCCACCTTTGCAAACCTCACTCTTACGCTGCGCGACAATGTGAATTTGAAAACGGTCATTGGTACGCCACAACAGATTTATGCGGCAGGCAACACGTTCGCATCATTCGGTGCCGGGGTTACTGACCTACGAACCAAGTAGCTGAAAAGCACGACGGCGAGGGGCAGAATTTTTCGCTTGCCTCTATAGGAGTGGGGCGGCTGGCACGGGTGCGGTGTCATTTGTATTTGGGCTGGTAGTCTGGTCATGGTTTGCGCTCATCGTGCTTTTCATCTGTCCCCATATATAGGGGAGCATTTGGCACGTTATCCACAGGATGCAGAAACTGTGGATTGGAAGAACACCTATAGAACGCATTCCCCCAATTTTCCCCCGGCAACACGAGATTCCATCCCTTGGCGAAGTGCAAATGCCGTCCGGACTTGGCCGCCCCGACCGATCTTTTCCGCGAACGCCTTACCGTCAAAGCGGCGGAGCAGCGGTCCGGGTTCTCCAACGTCCGGCAGTTGCGACAAGGCCGCGATCACCCGGGGCTGAAGCTACCCAACTCGGTAGCACGACTTAAAACGCAGTAGCACGAAGCGGGAGAGGGCAGGGCATTGGAATGAAACGCCCATCCTGATATCGTCAGAGCCGCAGTATTTTTCCACATGTATTCGTGGCATCGATGGCGCTATTGCTGGCAATTGCGACGACATCATCGATTATGTCTGATAGGAGAACGTATTCTTCTGAATTCGAACTCTCATTGCCTATATTTCAGATGTCATCCGCCCGATTTTCACGAATATCCCACCGTCCTTCCGTTAACTATTCGTAAACCATGTTTTCAATTGTTTCATTCCGGCACGGTTAACCATTCGCATTTTCGCCACGTTGTTGTCATGATTAATCGACTGTTACGTTTCGTGACGCCGGTACTTTCGCGGAGGCAAACGCGGGAAAGTGCTGCGTACGGCTTTTACGAATGGCGATGTGGGGCACATGACTTCCAATCTGACTGCGGCTTTTTTCTTCAAGGGATTGCGCGTTGCCGCTATTCCGGTGCTTTGCGTCGGGCTGACAGCATGCGGTTCAACCAGCACCGTCAAGAACGGCAAGCCGCGCAGCAAGGAATATTTTGCCGAGTCGATCTATGGCGTGAAGGCCAGTCCGCGCGTTGTCGGCGATGGGAAAACCGTGCCGAAGGGCGGTGGCCGCTATCAGGTCGGCAAGGCCTATCAGGTCAAGGGCAAATGGTATCAGCCGAAAGAGGATTTCGGCTATAACAAGACCGGCATGTCATCCTGGTACGGTTCGGCGTTCCACGGCCGCCTGACGGCAAACGGCGAAGTCTACGACAAGTATCATCTGTCTGCTGCCCACCCGACATTTCCGTTGCCGAGCTATGCTCGAGTCACGAACCTGGAGAACGGCACGTCCGTTGTCGTCCGGGTCAACGATCGTGGCCCCTATGAATATGGCCGCATCATCGACGTTTCGTCCAAGACCGCCGACTTTCTCGACATGAAGCGCAAGGGCAGCGCCCAGGTTCGTGTTCAGTATATCGGCAAGGCGCCGCTCGAGGGCAACGACATGCCCTATCTGATGGCTTCTTATGTCAAGAAGGGCGACCGCACGCCGAACGCCTTCCCAGAAGGTCAGATCGCCACGGGCGTGATGGTTGCGTCGAACGAACCGCTGCGCAAGCAGGCAGGCAACCTCGGCACGCTGACGATCCCGGCCAAATCCAACCTGGACATGGGAGTGCCGGTGACGGCGCTTGCCGAAACAGAAACGCCGCGTGCATCACCGGCTGCGCTCGATGCGTTCGCGCTGCTGCCGGAGATCGGCCCGATCCCGCGGGAACGGCCGGCCTATATCCCGATGCCGAATGGCAACATGGCCTATGCGGCCGCCTATGTCGAAGCGCGCGTCAGTGATTCCGAGACGGCTTTCGACGCCATTCTCGTTGACCAGAACCCGCTGACGCCCAATTCGATCGTCGAATACGCCAAGCGCAAGAGCGCGTTGCGCTAATCCCGATCCTTCGCGATTGATCACCGGTGGACCGGTTGCTATTGCCGGGGAAGGCACCGGAGTTTGGAATGCATATACGACTGGTCTCTGTTCTCGTTTCTGTTGTCCTGATCGCTTGCGTGCCTTTGGCCGCACGAGCCCAGGCCTTTGAAACCAAGGCGAAGCAGGTCTACCTGATCGACGCCGAGACGGGCACGGTTCTGTTCGCCAAGGACGAGAATGCGCCGGTACCGCCGGCGTCGCTTGCCAAGCTGATGACCATGGAAGTGGTCTTCGATGCGATCCGCAAGAACGAACTGACGCTCGACACCGAGTTTCCTGTCTCCGAGCATGCCTGGCGGACCGGCGGCGCGCCATCGGGAACGTCGACGATGTTTGCGGCCCTGAAATCGCGCGTCCGTGTTGTCGATCTCGTGCAGGGGGTCACTGTCCAGCTTGCCAATGATGCCTGCATCATTCTGGGCGAGGGCATGACGGGCAGTGAAGAAGCCTTTGCCAGGCGGATGACCGGGCGCGCCCGCGAACTTGGGCTGACCGCCTCGGTTTTTCACAACGCCACCGGCCTGCCTGATCCTGAAAACAAGACAACCATGCACGACATGGCACTGCTGGCGCAGCACATCCAGGCCAACTATCCCGACCTGTTCAAGTATTATTCCCAGACCGAATTCGAATGGAACAAGATCCTGCAGCGAAACCGCACGCCGCTGATCTCGGCCAATATCGGCGTTGACGGGTTTGCCACCGGATTTGCCGAAGGGTTCGGATTCGGCATGGTAGCAACCATGCAGAAAGACGGACGGCGCGTCTTTCTGGCGCTCAATGGCCTAACCACGGACAAGGAACGCGTCGAGGAGACGCGCAAGATACTGGACTGGTCGATGACCGCCTTTGAAAGAAGAAGGCTGTTTGAAGCCGGAGAGACCGTCGGCGAGGCGAGTGTCTACGGTGGCGCGGTATCGCATGTGCCGCTGGTGACGCCAAACGCCGTCGATGTGCTGGTGCCGGTCAACAATCCGGAACGGCTTTCGGCCAAAGTGGTCTACCGCTGGCCGTTGGCGATGCCGGTGGAGGCGGGCAAGCAGGCGGGTACGCTGAAGATCTGGAGCGGCGAGCGGCTTTTGCGCGAAGTGCCGGTCGAGACCAATGCCGCCGTCGGGCAGGGATCACTGTCGACTCGAGCCATGGACGCGCTGCAGGAACTGCTGTTCTTCTGGCTCTGAGGAAATGCCATCGCCAGCGGTTTCGCAGCCGGACACAATCAGTTAAACAGAGCCTCTATCATAGACAGGGACGCCCGTTTGCGTGGGTGCCCAATTGAAAAATGACCTACGGGAATTGCGCGTGTCAGTCGGAACAGGCTTGTTTGTTACATTCGAAGGCGGCGAGGGCGCTGGCAAATCTACCCAGATTCGCCTGCTTGCCGATGCCCTGCGCGAGCGCGGCCACACTGTCTTGACGACACGCGAGCCGGGCGGCTCGCCAGGGGCTGAAGCCGTGCGGCATGTGCTTCTGTCTGGCGCCGCCCAGGAATTTGGCGTGCGCATGGAGGCGATGTTGTTTGCCGCGGCCCGCAGCGACCATGTGGAGGAAATCATCCGGCCGGCTCTGTCGAAAGGCACGGTCGTCATCTGCGACCGGTTCATGGATTCGTCACGCGTCTACCAGGGCGTCACCGGCAATCTGGAGCCCGGCTTCATCGAGGCGCTGGAGCGGGTTGCCATCAACGGGGTCGTGCCGGACTGCACAATCGTTTTCGACCTGCCCGCAGCCCTCGGTCTCGAGCGGGTGCGCAGACGGGCAGGGGTCGCTGAGGTGCAGACTGGCCAGGAAGTGGAGCTGGACCGTTTCGAGAAGGAAGAACTCGAAACCCATGAAAAGCGCCGCGAAGCCTTTCTCGATATCGCCGCTGCCGATCCCGGTCGCTGCCATGTGGTCGACGCTTCGGCGTCCGCCAGCGATATCGCCGCGCGCGTACTGTCGATCATCGAACCCATGCTGCCCGGAACGGGCAGAGGGCCGGATACGGAAGCGGCACAATGAGCAGCGACAGGTTCGACGTTCTCGACGGCGCCATCTCTCCGGCTGAAAACACGCGCCTGTTCGGCCATGCAGATGCCGGTCATTTTCTGGCGCAAAGCTACCGGTCGGGGAAGGGGCATCACGCCATCCTGATCGAAGGCCCGGAAGGGATAGGCAAGGCAACACTTGCCTTCCGCTTTGCCAATCATGTGCTCACCCATCCCGAGCCCGCGCAGGCTCCGGCCGAACTTGCCGATCCCGATCCGAACTCGATCGTCAGCCGGCAGATTGCGTCGGGTGCCTCCCATAATCTGCTGCACCTCACTCGCCCGGTCGATGAAAAGACCGGCAAGGTCAAGAGCGCTATTACCGTTGATGAGGTGCGCCGTGCCGGAAAATTCTTCTCGCAAACGTCCGGGACAGGCAATTGGCGGATCGTCATCGTCGATCCGGCCGATGACCTCAACCGCAATGCCGCCAATGCGATCCTGAAAATTCTCGAGGAACCGCCAAAGCGTTCGTTGTTCCTGGTTTTGACCCATGCGCCGGGCAAGCTCTTGCCGACCATCCGCTCACGCTGCCTGCCCTTGCAATTGAAGCCGCTTGCTCCGGACGCGATGCGCAACGCCATGACCAATCTCGGCTTTGATCTTTCGGGGCAGGATGGACAAAAGGTGCTGGCGGCGGCCAATGGCAGCGTTTCGGAAGCGCTGAAGCTGATCAACTACGGCGGCCTCGATATCATGGCGACGTTCGAGGCGATCATGGCGGGCCAGGAGCCGGGCATCCGCAAGGACATGCACAAGCTTGCCGATGTGCTGGCCGGTAAGGACAGCGAAACGATTTTTGCGTTCTTCCTGGCGCTGGTGACAGGCCATATGATGGACGAGGCGCGCCGCGCCGCCCATTCCAGCGATCTTGACAGGGCAGACCGGTTTGCGCGTCTTTCCAGCAGCGTGACCGAGCGGATTACCGTGGCACAGGCTTACAATCTTGATCGAAAGCAGACGGTTCTGTCGATTCTGGATGATCTTCGGGCAACGTCGCGCGCAATGGCCTGATTTTCAACGTTCGGCTGTTGCGATAGATGAAAAGGGGCTTTTGCACGGCAGCAAGCGTAGCCGCGCGGCGCCGCTTTTCTAAGCGTGCACTGTTTCATCCCGCCGTTGGATGCGCTAATAGCCACACACCAAAAGATCAGAGACAGGCCGAAACCCGATCATGACCGACACGTCCCCATTCTACATCACCACCGCGATCTCCTATCCCAACGGCAAGCCGCATATCGGCCATGCCTATGAGCTGATTGCGACCGATGCTGTGGCCCGCTACCAGCGGCTGGACGGACGCGACGTCTTCTTCCTGACCGGGACCGACGAGCACGGCCAGAAGATGCAGCAGACAGCACGCAAGGAAGGCATCACCCCACAGGAACTGGCCGATCGCAACTCGGCCGAATTCCAGAGCATGGCCGTTTTGCTGAATGCCTCCAACGACGATTTCATCCGCACGACGGAACCGCGGCACCACGAGGCGGTCAAGAATATCTGGAACCGCATGAGCGAGGCGGGCGACCTCTACAAGGACAGCTATTCCGGCTGGTATTCCGTGCGTGACGAGGCCTATTACCAGGAAGGCGAAACGGAAGTGCGCGCCGATGGCGTGCGTTACGGGCCGCAGGGAACGCCGGTGGAATGGGTGGAGGAGGCAAGCTATTTCTTCAAGCTGTCCGCCTATCAGGACAGGCTTTTGAAGCACTACGAGGACAATCCGGACTTCATCGGCCCGGCCGAGCGCCGCAACGAGGTGATTTCCTTCGTCAAATCCGGCCTGCGTGATCTGTCCATGTCGCGCACGACCTTCGACTGGGGTATTCCGGTTCCCAACGACCCGAGCCATGTCATGTATGTATGGGTCGATGCGCTGACCAACTATATCACTGCAACCGGTTATCTCACCGATCCGGAAGGTCCGCGCGCCAAATACTGGCCGGCCAATATCCATATGATCGGCAAGGACATTATCCGTTTCCACGCCGTCTACTGGCCCGCCTTCCTGATGTCGGCCGGCCTGCCTTTACCGAAGAAGGTGTTTGCCCACGGCTTCCTGCTCAACAAGGGCGAGAAGATGTCGAAGTCGCTCGGCAACGTCGTCGATCCGGTCAATCTGGTCGAGCATTTCGGTCTCGATCCGATCCGCTATTTCTTCCTGCGCGAGGTCTCCTTCGGTCAGGACGGTAGCTATAGCGAGGAGGGGATTGCCACCCGCATCAACTCCGACCTCGCCAACGGTATCGGCAACCTCGCCAGCCGCTCGCTGTCGATGATCGTCAAGAATTGCGACGGGCAGATCCCGGTATGCGGAGAACTGACCGAGGAAGACAAGGCGATGCTGGCGGCGGCCGATGCGCTGCACGCCTCGACCCGCGACGACATGAATGCGCTGATGATCCACCGGGCGCTGGCCTCGATCATCGCGGTCGTCTCCGAGGCAGACCGCTATTTTGCCGGCCAGGAGCCGTGGGCGCTGAAAAAGACTGATCCGGCCCGCATGGGAACCGTGCTCTACGTGACTGCAGAAGTCGTGCGCCAGATCGCCATTCTCTTGCAGCCGATCATGCCGGAATCGGCCGGAAAGCTGCTCGATCTCGTGGCCGCTCCGGCAGACAAGCGGGATTTCGCCGCACTCGGCCAGGCCGGACGCCTAGTCACAGGAACGGTGCTGGAAGCACCGAAGCCTGTGTTCCCGCGCTATGTTCCGCCGGAAGTTTGAGGACATCCAGCGATGCTGATCGATACCCATTGCCACCTGGATTTTCCGGATTTCGAAGCGGAGCGCGACCTAATCGTCGAGCGCGCCCGCGCGGCTGGCGTCAGCCAGATGATCACCATCTCGACGCGCGTGAAAAAATTCGACACCATCCTGGGCATTGCGGAACACTACGCCAACGTCTTCTGTTCGGTCGGAACACATCCACACAATGCCGATGAGGAACTGGATATCGAGACGGACGATCTGGTGCGGCTGTCGGCCCATCCGAAGGTCGTGGCGATCGGCGAAGCCGGGCTCGACTATTTCTACGATAATGCGCCGCGCGATGCCCAGATAACCGGCCTGCGCCGCCATATCGCAGCCGCCCGGCAGACCCAGTTGCCGCTGGTCATCCACAGCCGTTCGGCTGACGACGACATGGCGGCGATTCTGACCGAAGAAACAGGGAAGGGGGCCTTCCCTTTCCTTCTCCATTGTTTCTCCTCCGGCCCTGAACTGGCTAAGGTCGGCGTCGATCTCGGTGGCTACATCTCCTTTTCGGGTATCCTGACGTTTCCGAAATCGGAAGAGCTGCGCGAGACCGCCAAAACTGTGCCGCATGACCGGATGATCGTCGAAACCGATGCGCCGTATCTGGCGCCAAAGCCGTTCCGGGGCAAGCGCAACGAGCCGGCCTATGTGGCGCATACCGCGCAGGTTCTGGCCGAGACGATCGGCGTTTCGACGGAGGAGATTGCGGAAATTACCACCGATAACGCTTTCCGCGTCTTTTCCAAGATGCCGAGACTGTGAGATGGCGGTGAGGCGGGTCTTCACCATTCTCGGCTGTGGCTCGTCTCCGGGCGTGCCGCGCATCAATGGCGACTGGGGCACCTGCGACCCCGCCAATCCGAAAAATCGCCGTACGCGCGCAGCCTTGCTAATCGAGCAGACCGGCGACGACGGCGGCACGACCACCGTCGTCATCGATACCGGACCTGATTTTCGCGAGCAGATGATCGCGGCGAAGGTCAAGAATATCGATGCCGTCTTCTATTCACATCCGCATGCCGACCACATCCACGGCATCGATGACCTGCGCGGCTATGTTCAGTATACCGGCAGACGCATGCCGATCTGGGCCGACGCGCTGACGATGGATCGTATCCGCGAAGGGTTCCGCTACTGCCTGGAGACGCCGGAAGGCAGCGGGTATCCACCGATCGTCGAGCCAAACATCATCGATCCATCGCTGACGCCTGTGGCCATCAGCGGCGCGGGCGGCACGATCCTGTTCCAGCCGGTTCTTCAAACCCACGGCAGCATCATGTCATTGGGCTTTCGCATCGGGGATTTTGCCTATTGCAGCGATGTCAGCGATTTTCCGCCGGAGACCATCGGCAAGCTTGCCGGGCTGGACACGCTGGTGATCGACACGCTGCAGTACAAGTTCCATCCGAGCCATCTGTCGCTGGAGCAATCGCTCGGCTGGATCGCGCGCTTGGCTCCCAGGCGTGCCGTGCTTACGCATATGCACACACCGCTCGACTACGAAACGGTGATGCGCGAGACGCCGGATCATATCGAGCCGGCCTATGACGGTATGCAGATTGCGTTCGATATCAGCGGCGAAGCCGGCGTCGCCTGCTAATCGGGATCGATCAGGTGAAATACGGCTGCAGATTCTTCCGGATTCGATCGAGAACGGTGGCGCCGGATAGATCGGCGATGAAACGCTTGCCTGTGATCGTCTCATAGGCCTCGATATAGACTTTTGAAGTCTGCTCGACGAGATCGGCGGGAATTTCCGGGATCGGATCCTTGTAGGGATCGCAGCGTTCGGTCACCCAGGCGCGGACGAAATCCTTGTCAAAACTCTTTGGGCGCGCGCCGGAGACAAAACTCTGTTCGTAGCTGCCGGCAATCCAGTAACGGCTGCTGTCCGGCGTATGGATCTCGTCGGCAAGAACGATGCGCCCGTCCTTGTCGGTGCCAAATTCATATTTGGTATCGACGAGAATGAGACCGCGCTCGGCAGCGCGCTCCTGGCCGCGCGCAAACAGCGCCAGCGCATAACGAGAGACGGTTTCCCATTGTTCAGGCGTCAACAGCTTCTGCGACAGGATTTCGTCGGGTGAAAGCGGTTCGTCATGGCCGCCGTCAAAAGCCTTGCTGGTTGGCGTGATGATCGGCTGCGGCAGCTTCTCGTTGCCCTTCATTCCGTCCGGCAGGCGGATGCCGTACATATCGCGCTCGCCATTGCGGTACTTGGTCAGGATCGATGTGCTGGTCGTACCGGCCAGATAACCGCGCACGACAATCTCGACCGGCAGGATATCGAGCCTCGTACCGATGACGACATTGGGGTCTGGATAAGACACAACGTGGTTCGGGCAGATATCGGCGGTTTCCTCGAACCAATAACGGGCCGTTTGGGTCAGCACTTGGCCCTTGAACGGGATCACGGTCAGGATGACATCGAAGGCGCTCAGCCGGTCTGTGGCGATGATGATGCGGTTGCCATCCGGCAGGTCGTAATTCTCGCGTACCTTGCCATTGTAGCGTCCTGGCAGTTCAGGAATGAAAGCATCTGAAAGAATGCGCAAATCGCTCATCGGGTCCGGTCTTTCGCTGACGGTGGAGACCGCTATCGCTTAAGCCTTGGGACTGGGTTTGGTCAAGGCAGGACAGGCCGGTATGCAGGTGTTTGGCTGGTTTCACACCTATCATTGTTCCATAATCTATCTTATGCGATCCGTGTTTGTAGCCGGGGCAGATTCCATTTTCAAA
>UCNE01000047.1 GCA_900473685.1 Hyphomicrobiales bacterium | reverse complement strand
GTGAAGCCTGAAAATAATGGGAGCAGTGTTTGCTATCATAGCAGGATTTGTTCACTGATTCCCATTATTTTCAGGCTTCACCCTAGATGACACATGAGCAAAAGCCCACTTCGCCATCATATTCGTAGGAGTAAACATAACATTCTTCCCTCAACATTTCCTGGGCCTTTCAGGAATACCACGACGCTACTCAGACTACCCAGATGCTTACACCACATGAAACACTGTCTCTTCTATAGGATCATTTATTTCACTAACAGCTGTTCTCATCATGATCTTTATAATTTGAGAGGCCTTTGCTTCAAAACGAGAAGTAATATCAGTATCGTATGCTTCAACAAATTTAGAATGACTTCATGGCTGCCCTCCACCATATCACACATTCGAGGAACCAACCTATGTAAAAGTAAAATAAGAAAGGAAGGAATCGAACCCCCTAAAATTGGTTTCAAGCCAATCTCATATCCTATATGTCTTTCTCAATAAGATATTAGTAAAATCAATTACATAACTTTGTCAAAGTTAAATTATAGATCAATAATCTATATATCTTATATGGCCTACCCATTCCAACTTGGTCTACAAGACGCCACATCCCCTATTATAGAAGAGCTAATAAATTTCCATGATCACACACTAATAATTGTTTTCCTAATTAGCTCCTTAGTCCTCTATATCATCTCGCTAATATTAACAACAAAACTAACACATACAAGCACAATAGATGCACAAGAAGTTGAAACCATTTGAACTATTCTACCAGCTGTAATCCTTATCATAATTGCTCTCCCCTCTCTACGCATTCTATATATAATAGACGAAATCAACAACCCCGTATTAACCGTTAAAACCATAGGGCACCAATGATACTGAAGCTACGAATATACTGACTATGAAGACCTATGCTTTGATTCATATATAATCCCAACAAACGACCTAAAACCTGGTGAACTACGACTGCTAGAAGTTGATAACCGAGTCGTTCTGCCAATAGAACTTCCAATCCGTATATTAATTTCATCTGAAGACGTCCTCCACTCATGAGCAGTCCCCTCCCTAGGACTTAAAACTGATGCCATCCCAGGCCGACTAAATCAAGCAACAGTAACATCAAACCGACCAGGGTTATTCTATGGCCAATGCTCTGAAATTTGTGGATCTAACCATAGCTTTATGCCCATTGTCCTAGAAATGGTTCCACTAAAATATTTCGAAAACTGATCTGCTTCAATAATTTAATTTCACTATGAAGCTAAGAGCGTTAACCTTTTAAGTTAAAGTTAGAGACCTTAAAATCTCCATAGTGATATGCCACAACTAGATACATCAACATGATTTATCACAATTATCTCATCAATAATTACCCTATTTATCTTATTTCAACTAAAAGTCTCATCACAAACATTCCCACTGGCACCTTCACCAAAATCACTAACAACCATAAAAGTAAAAACCCCTTGAGAATTAAAATGAACGAAAATCTATTTGCCTC
>UCNE01000048.1 GCA_900473685.1 Hyphomicrobiales bacterium | reverse complement strand
GGAAGAATTGCTAATATTCATCCTATGTGGGCAATTGATGAATAGGCTATAATTTTTCGTATTTGTGTTTGGTTAAGTCCTCCTCATGCCCCTATGAAAATAGAAGTAATTGCTAGTATTAAAATGATAGTAGAGTTGAGTAGCGGGTAAATTTGAATTAAAATTGATAGGGGAGCAATTTTTTGTCATGTAAGAAGAATAAGTCCTATGTGCAGTGGGATCCCTTGAGTTACTTCTGGTAATCAGAAGTGGAATGGGGCGAGGCCTAGTTTTATGGATAGGGCTATTAATGTTATGTTAAGGATAAGACCGTTTGTTTGTTGTTGAAATATTCATGTTCCTAGTTGTTTATAGTTGAGTACGATGGCCAGGAGGATAATTATTGAGGCTGTTGCTTGTGTGACGAAGTATTTTGTTGCTGCTTCAGTTGATCGTGGGTTTTTTTTGTTGATTAGTATGGGGATAATTGCTAGTAGGCTGAATTCCAGGCCTACTCATATTAGTATTAGGTTGGTGCTGGATATTGTGATTACAGGACCTAAGAAGATTGTGAAGTAGATGATGGCAAGGGTGATAGGATTTATTAGTACGGGAAGGATTTAAACCAACGTTTTCGGGGTATGGGCCCGATAGCTTAATTAGCTGACCTTACTATTAGGATAAGGTGTTTAGGTAGCACGGAGAATTTTGAATTCTTAAGTGTAGGTTCAATTCCTATTGTCCTAGAAATAAGAGGGCTTGAACCTCTATAATTTACTCTATCAAAGTAATTCTTTTATCAGACATATTTCTATATGTATGGTGGTACTCCCGCTGTAAAAATTGGTAAAGAAATATGTCACATACATAATGCTAGTGTTAGGGGTAGAAAGTTTTTTCATAGAAGATGTATAAGTTGATCGTAACGGAAGCGTGGATAAGATGCTCGGATCCATAGGAATGTTGATGATAGTAGTAGAGCTTCTATTATGAAGTTAGTTGAGTAGAGTTCTGGTAAATTGATATAGTATAGGGGTCCTAGGAAGATAATAGTTGTTAGGGCGTTTATTAGAATAATGTTAGTGTACTCTGCTATAAAGAATAACGCGAATGGGCCGGCTGCGTATTCTACGTTAAACCCTGATACTAATTCTGATTCTCCTTCTGTCAGGTCGAAGGGGGCCCGGTTTGTTTCTGCTAGGGTTGAGATAAATCATATTATGGCTATGGGTCAGGCTGGCAGAAGTAATCATATGTGTTCTTGGGTTGTAATAAGTGTTTGTAGAGAGTAGGATCCATTTATTAATAGAACTGATAAAAGGATAATAGCTATGGTTACTTCATATGAAATTGTTTGGGCTACGGCTCGTAAAGCTCCGAATAGTGAGTATTTGGAGTTTGAGGCTCATCCTGATCATAGAATGGAGTAAACTGATAGGCTAGATGTTGCTAAAATAAATAAAATCCCTAGGTTTAAATTAATTAATGGGTGTGGTATTGGTAGGGGAACTCATAGACTTAATGCTAGTGTGAGTGATAGGGTAGGTGCAATAATAAATAAGGATATAGAGGTTGTTAAAGGGCGTATTGGTTCTTTTATAAATAATTTTATGGCGTCTGCAAATGGTTGTAAAATGCCGTATGGACCAACAATGTTAGGGCCTTTTCGTAGTTGTATGTACCCTAAGATTTTGCGTTCTACTAATGTTAGGAAGGCTATGGCGATTAGAATGGGGACGAGGAGTGTTAGGATATTAATAAAGAACACTATTAGGG
>UCNE01000049.1 GCA_900473685.1 Hyphomicrobiales bacterium | reverse complement strand
GAAAGATCCAACAAAGATAGAGAACTTCAGACCAATTTCCCTTATGAATATCGATGCAAAAATCCTCAATAAAATTCTCGCTAACCGAATCCAAGAACACATTAAAACAATCATCCATCCTGACCAAGTAGGTTTTATTCCAGGGATGCAGGGATGGTTTAATATACGAAAATCCATCAATGTAATCCATTATATAAACAAACTCAAAGACAAAAACCACATGATCATCTCGTTAGATGCAGAAAAAGCATTTGACAAAATCCAACACCCATTCATGATAAAAGTTTTGGAAAGATCAGGAATTCAAGGCCCATACCTAAACATGATAAAAGCAATCTACAGCAAACCAGTAGCCAACATCAAAGTAAATGGAGAGAAGCTGGAAGCAATCCCACTAAAATCAGGGACTAGACAAGGCTGCCCACTTTCTCCCTACCTATTCAACATAGTACTTGAAGTATTAGCCAGAGCAATTCGACAACAAAAGGAGATCAAGGGGATACAAATTGGAAAGGAAGAAGTCAAAATATCACTTTTTGCAGATGATATGATAGTATATATAAGTGACCCTAAAAATTCCACCAGAGAACTCCTAAACCTGATAAACAGCTTCAGTGAAGTAGCTGGATATAAAATTAACTCAAACAAGTCAATGGCCTTTCTCTACACAAAGGATAAACAGGCTGAGAAAGAAATTAGGGAAACAACACCCTTCTCAATAGTCACAAATAATATAAAATATCTTGGCGTGACTCTAACTAAGGAAGTGAAAGATCTGTATGATAAGAACTTCAAGTCTCTGAAGAAAGAATTAAAGAAGATCTCAGAAGATGGAAAGATCTCCCATGCTCATGGATTGGCAGGATCAATATAGTAAAAATGGCTATCTTGCCAAAAGCAATCTACAGATTCAATGCAATCCCCATCAAAATTCCAACTCAATTCTTCAACGAATTAGAAGGAGCAATTTGCAAATTCATCTGGAATAACAAAAAACCTAGGATAGCAAAAACTCTTCTCAAGGATAAAAGAACCTCTGGTGGAATCACCATGCCTGACCTAAAGCTGTACTACAGAGCAATTGTGATAAAAACTGCATGGTACTGGTATAGCGACAGACAAGTAGACCAATGGAATAGAATTGAAGACCCAGAAATGAATCCACACACCTATGCTAA